>CAZQUE010000004.1:70256-122297 GCA_964596185.1 uncultured bacterium
AAGCTGGCTCGGGCGCTACTGGAGCAGAGGGAGCCGCGGGCATCACAGGAGCCGCTGGCTGCGGCGGCGCTACCGGAGCAGAGGGAGCCGAAGGCATCACAGGAGCCGCTGGCTGTGGCGGGGCTAACGGAGCAGAGGGAGCCGAAGGCATCACAGGAGCCGCTGGCTGCGGCGGGGCCACCGGAGCAGAGGGAGTCGCAGGCATCACAGGAGCCGCTGGCTGTGGCGGGGCCACCGGAGCAGAGGGAGCCGCGGGCATCACAGGAGCCGCGGGCTGCGGAGGCGGCTCTACCGGAGTAGAAGGTGAAACAGGCTGATTCTCAGGCTGTGACGGCAGAGAAAAGCCCTGGCCAGGTGCTGGGAAGCCAGGATTGACTTGTTGCGGCTGAGGCATATTGCCACCTAGTTCATTTAATATGGCTGCAGCGTATTTACGAACTTCTTCTTCAGTATCCTGAAGAAGACTTTCTGCAAACTTTTTTTTCTCTTCGTTGGGGATGGTAGGAATCTGCATAAGTTGCTGCAGCGAACGTTGGCGCACTTCAGCAGAAATTGACTTCAGATTGTTTATCAGCAATTCCTGCCGCTTTTTGTTCATCATTTCTCCACCTCAGTTTTGCCGGAAACTTCCTCTTTAAAATCGAGAACCGTCAAAAGAATAGCAAGTTCTCCCCTTGAAAGGCAATTTTTTCTTACCGCCTGACTCAAATCATCAAATCGGTTGGAAAAAATGGCCTGCCTGGCAGTCTCACTCAAAGCCTGCAAGCGACCGTCATTATCAGTCAGGGGCAAAGTTATTTTTTCGAGTAATCCGGTTTGTTCTATCCTTTCAGCTTCTCGCTCAGCATAACCTCGATAGCGAATTTCTGTTTCAAGATTGAAAACCTCATCGGCAGCGCAAAGCTTCAACTGTTGTCCATCGGCCAAAAATTCCTTGAGCTGAAAATAATTGAAGGAAGGTCTCTGTAACAATTCTGCCGCGCTTATAGTCTTTTTAAGATCACCGGTACGGGTCTGCAATAGCCGAGCGCGATTCTCGCCACTTGGTTGAATTTTGAGCTGTTCAAGGCGCTTTATCTCACCTTCGATGCGTTCTACCCACTCTTTGATCGATTGATATCTTTCCTGGTCAACCAGCCCGATGCGGGCGGCATCTTCTATCAGACGGCGTTCTGCTGAGTCATCGCGAAGTTTCAGCCTGAACTCGGCGTGACCGGGTGTTATTCGGTATGGTTCGGGCTTCTCCCAGGTTGAGAGATCATCAACCAGCACACCGATGTAACTTTGCGTTCTGGATGGCCAGTATGGCGGTTTACCGCGCAAAGATAAAACAGCGTTGATTCCGGCAATAAGCCCCTGTGCTGCGGCCTCTTCATACCCGGAAGTTCCATTGAGCTGTCCTGCAGTATACAACCCTTTGATCACTCTGCTTTCAAGGGTTTTACGGAATTGGCCGGGAGCCAGCGCATCATATTCGATGGCATAGCCATAGCGCAAAATAACGGCATTTTCAAGACCGGCAACGCTGGAAACGATTTCTTGCTGGGCCTTTGGAGGCATGCCAGTCGTCAAGCCCTGTAGATATAGTTCTCTGGACTCCCATCCTTCAGGTTCGACAAAAATCTGGTGTTTTATCTGATCAGGAAAGTTAATGATTTTTCGATCGATTGAAGGACAATGTTTTGGCCCAACGTTAGTGATGTTTTCAAGCTTGAGTGGACTTTCATCGAGATTTCTTCTAACAGCATCGACAGATCTTGAGTCGGTAAAAGTCAGCCAGCAGGAAATCTGCTTCTCATAGTTTCGAAGCCTGTTTTCCCATTGGAAACCACCTGAATCATTGTCTCCTGGCAATTCTTTCATTTTCCCAATATCTATAGAACTTTTGAGAATTCTGGGTGGAGTCGCAGTCTGAAGCCGCCGCAGGTTTATCCCCAGAGAAGCGAGACTTTCGGAAAGTCCTTTTACCGAACGCTGGTTGTGCGGGCCGCTTTCCCAGCTGCTTCGGCCAAGGATTATCCGACTGTTAAGATAAGTACCCGAAGTAATAATGAGTTTCTCACAACCAAATTCAAGACCGGTTTCACTGCGAACTCCCTTTATGAAACCATTTTCAGCTATAACTTCAACGACCTGGGCCTGACGCACCAATAAATTCGGAGTTTTAAAAAGAGTTTCGGTCATTCTCTGTCGATAAAGGAATTTATCGGCCTGGGCTCTGCGCGAGCGGACTGCCGGGCCTTTAGAAGTATTCAGCCACTTCATTTGCACGCAGGTTTCATCGATACAGGCTGCCATTTCACCGCCAAGCACCCCTATTTCTCTTACCAGATGTCCTTTTCCAGGCCCTCCGATGCTGGGATTACACGGCATCAGAGCTATTGTCGAAATATTCATGGTCAAAAGAAGGGTTTTAGCCCCAAGCCTGGCTGAGGCAAGAGCTGCCTCACATCCTGCATGACCGGCACCAACGACAATAACTTCAAAAGAATTGCTACTGGTCATATCATTTACCTATACAGAATCTTTCAAAAATCAGATCAAGAGTGTTTACATCTACAGTCTCGCCATTCACCCGACCAAGTTCGCGAACGGCTTCTTCGAGTTCTATCGCCAACATGTCCTGATAAATCTGACCAATACCCTCAATGGATCTTTCAATTGCCGCAAGAGCCTTTTCAAGAGCCAATTGTTGCTGGGCACCCAGCAAAACCATAGAATCGAGTTCGGCCAGACCGCTTTTATCAATAAGGATTTTCAGCTCATCAACCAGTCCAGCCAAACCGGTTCCTTGAAGCGCCGAAATTCCGACTCCTGCATTCCCGGCAAAAAAATCCGGATCGAGCTTCTGAGGCAAATCAATCTTATTGCGAACACAAATGAAGGGTTTATTGCGACTCTGCATTTCTGAAAGCACCAGTCGGTCCTCGACCGTCTCAATCTGTGAGCCGTCAAAGACTCCGATAAGAGCGAACGCTTCGTCTATTGCACGCCGGGTTCTTTCAATTCCGATAGCCTCGATCTTGTCCCCTGGATTGCGCAAACCAGCAGTATCGACAATTCTGACCGGGATTGATCCAATCAAAAACCCCTCTTCAAGGGTATCACGGGTTGTTCCGGCAACTTCTGTAACTATTGCCCGATCTTTGCCGAGCATATAATTCATCAGGCTCGATTTTCCGCTATTGGGACGCCCGAGCAGGGCTATTTTTAGACCGCCGGCGACCAGACTGCCATTTTTGGCATTGTTGGCAAAAATAAGCATTTCGCGATGAATGATTTTTAAATCACGGGCAAGTCGGTGCTCGTCAATGGCTTCAATGGCATCTTCTGGAAAATTCAAGCTGGCTTCGAGCTGAACCAGATGATGAAGAATCTGTTGACGAAAAATGCCCAACCGCTGTGAAGGCAAACCATCGAGCTGATTCAATGCCATCTGTGCCTGGGAGCTTGTTTCTGCCGAAAGCAACTGAGCAACGGCCTCAACCTCTAAAAGATCGAGCTTGCCATTGATGAAAGCCCTGCGGGTGAATTCTCCAGCTTCTGCTGGTCGGGCACCATTCTTGATCAGCAAAGCAATAATTCTGCTTACCAGAACGGGATTGCCATGGCAGGAAATCTCGGCGACGTTTTCCCCACTATAGGAATTTGGCGCAACAAAAGTCGTCAATACGACCTTGTCTACGACCGAATCATTTTCAGGATCGATTATAGAACCATAGTATGCTGAATAAGGGAGGGGGAAAGTTTTCTTTCCCCCTTTTTTGAACACCTTGTTCAGAATGTTGAATGATTCCGGACCAGACAGACGTATCAGACTCAATGCAGCCCTTCCAGGTGGTGTGGAAGCGGCAACAATAGTGTCAACGCCTTTTTTAGACATCTTCCTCCATGAACATCGGCACTGCACCAGAGCCTTCATTTCTTTCTATTGGCTCTTCATCGGCCTCGTCAAGAATCGGCTGCCAGCCGGCATTAACCTCATTGCGACCTTTTTTCAACGGAGAAATAACTACGCGGCGCATAGGCTCAGAACCTTTCGAAAAGGTTTCAATACCGTTTTTATCTTTAAGAGCCATGTGAACAGTTCGACGATCGAGAGTCGACATTGGTTCAAGTTCGACCTGCTTGCGCGAAGAAAGGGCTTTTTTATACATGCGGAAAGCCAGCGACATTAGATTGCGGTAGCGTTTTTCCCGATAACCCTGGGCATCGAGAACCAGCTTGATTCTTTCGTCATTGCCCCGGTTCAAAATAATGTTCATCAGGTATTGCAATGAATCGAGGGTTCGGCCGCGCTTGCCGATAAGTTGGGAAACATTTTCACCCGAAGCTTCGATAACCCATGCTCCATCACGCATATAATCTTCGAGATTGAGCTCATCCACACCAACATTGGCAGCAACTTCACGGATAAGCTCAAAAATCTGTCCATAAAATTCATGATTACGAATTTCGTCGCTGACGGGATCTTTGGGGCGTTCGACGATTGGTTCTTCTTCAACCTGGCGGCGCTGTCTCGGGGCAGAGCGGCGATTATCACGACTTCCCCGATGTTCTCTGGACTCGCGAGGCTCTCTGGATTCGCGATATCCTCTGAATTCGCGGTTTTCCCTTACTGGCGGTTCTTCGTCAGGCTCGGAAAACTCACGGCGTTTAATCTTTTCAGGTCGGTCTTCGATTGAATTCTCGGCCTTTTTGACTGGCTGAGCCTTCTGCCCAAGGGTAAACCGAATTTTGAATTCCTGTTTACCGACGAAGCCGAAAATACCGCGAGCTGGAGCTGTAAGCACTTCAGAGTCAAGGATCACTTCGTTGTCGTTCAATTCACCCTGAGCAATCTGTCGAGCTTCATCTTCTGATTTGGCCGTAATTTCAATAGTCCTGTTCATATATGGGTCACTCCTCCTTAATGGCTGCCGCAATGCGGTTAGCCTGCAACTGCTGTAACAATCCGATAACGCTGCTGGCGAACCAGTAAACCAAAAGACCTGCTGGCAGCGACCAGGTAATAACAAACATGAACATCGGCATAAATGCCATCATCTGTTGTTGTTGCGGATCGGTCATTTTCCCCTGCTGATAATACATCAAAGCTGCGATGGCGATTGGTAGAATCAGCAACGGATCACCTTTGGATAGATCGGCGATCCAAAGGAAAGGCGTCTTCCTCAATTCGACGGCAATACGAATGGTATTATACAAGGCAATTAGAATTGGCAGCTGAAGTAACAAAGGCAAACAGCCGCCCAGCGGATTAACATTATGCTTTTGATAAAGTTTAAGAACTTCTTCATTGAATTTCTGCGGGTTGTCTTTAAAACGATCTTTTAAATCTTGAACCTTTGGCTGAATTTTCTGCATATGAGCCATCGACTTGGTCTGTTTCAATGTCAGTGGATAAAGCACTAATCTGACCACAAGCGTCAACAGTATTATTGCAAGACCATAGTTTGGAAACATGGCATAAAAGAATTGCAGAACTCGCAGGAGAATGGTGCTTAAAAAGCCATATTCAGAAACCATACCGCGGTTAATTTTTTGCAGTTGATCGAGCAAAATCGGACCGGCGTAAAAATTGAAACTGAAGGATCTGGATTCTTTTGCGCCAAGATTGAAAGCTGGAACTAAAAAGCTTATCAGGTGGCCACTCTGAACTTTTTTTCGCTCATCGTCAGATTTAACCTCAAAATCGGTGGCAGAAATTTTCACTTCACTTCCGGCATCAAGCAAAACTGCAAAATACTGGTCTTTCAAGCCAATTCCAGTGAACTTCTGGTCTGATTTTTTCAGTGCCTCAGCATCGGAAAAGCTTTCAACCGCACCGGGCTTTAACCCCAAAATGGTCGATGGGCCAAATGGATCCATGAAAAGACCGGGACCAAATGAAAGTTTAAAAGAACCGTTGCTTTCATTGCCAACTGTTACCAATTTTTCGGCAAGATTACTAACAATGTAATCTACCGAGAAATTATAGACGCCACGGAGAAATGTATAACGAATTGCCAGACCGATTCCGCCATCGTTCAGAACTTCCGCGCCAAGGTTGGCGTTGACTCTTACAACTATGCGATCTTTTTCGTTTTCTTCGAGTTCTACGGTAAAACCGCTATTTGAGAAACTTCCCGAGGCCAACTGGGCAACAAATGGCTGAAGATGCGCTGCATCAAATTTGTAACCCAGATCCATAAGGATGGGCGGATACATGTTTTCTTCAAAATTCTGACCTTTGAGAAAATATGCTGAGGGCGCTCCAGTTTTGCTGGAAATGACAACCCGCAATAAATCGGTATCGACAGTGGCGTCACGAAAACCATCACCGTCGACATCGTTGATCTGACAGGTAAATTTTTCAGCATCGGGGATCTGAGCGAAACCCTGCACGGCAGCAAAAAATACCGCCAGAAAAACAAAAAAGCAGATAGCTCTGCTTGATGAAATTTTAAATAGAGTTTGGTTACCAGCACGATTCATTTTGTTCAATTCCCTGTCGGCATTGGCTTTATCAGCATACCTTGTTGATTTATTTAACCGGATCATCGCCGCCTCGTGAAAACGGGTTGCATCTCATGATTCTCCAGAATCCCATCCAGCATCCTTTGATAAAGCCATACTTTTCTATCGCTTCAAAGGTATATTGCGAACATGTCGGGGAAAACCTGCAGTTGGCTCCGAGCAGTGGGGAGATGAATTTCTGATAGAACCTTATCAGCATCAAGCCCAAAGAAGCGGCGTAAGATCGCGAAGTGCTTTCCGTAGGATCTGGATCAAACCGATTACTCGGCATCATTGCAGCCTTCCAGAAACCTCGCACGATCTATCCGGGCAAATGCCCATTCACAAGTGCTTTTCAGCGCTGAGAAAGACAAATCCCGACAAGGTTTGCGCAAGCTGAAAACAATCTCTGCCGATGCAAGCGGGGGGTCAGCCATTCGAATGATTTCGCGCAGGCGACGCCGCAGTCGATTTCTCTCGACTGCGTTTCCATATCTTCGCGGAATTGATATGCCGTAGCGGAAATCGATTCCACGAACTTTTCGCACGCAAAAACCCAACCCATCCCGAAAAAAGCGAATGCCTTCATTAAAGACCCGCTGAAAATCGGAATGGGTTCGCAGGGTGGAGCGCCCCTTTTTTTGGGTATTCCCCAAGTCGCAGCATCAAACGCAGAGTCTCTTGCGTCCGCGTGCTCTTCGACGTTTGAGAACGTTTCTACCAGCTACGGTTTTCATTCTTTTTCTGAAACCGTGGGTCTTGGCGCGTTTTCTTTTGTTTGGATTATAAGTAAAGCTCATGGTTTATCTCCTGAGGTTGAACTCTAAATTAGAAGGTTTCTACTATAATACAACTGTAAAAAATTGTCAACCCGCGGTGTACCCTGTCAGCGAATAGATTTTTACCGGAGTCTTCTTGCCCTTGATTTCCTGTTCGGGCAAAAGCTCTAATTCAACTTTGGAGCTGCCTTCAGCCAGAAATTGTGCCATGAGCCGATTGATCAAAATCGAATGCTCTGAAAAAATGGTACATAATCTAGACGCCAGGTTTACTGAATCACCGATCACCGTCTGCTCCAGCAGCGAATCTTCGCCGCCGATCACCCCTGAAAGCACCTTTCCCAGGCTAAGACCAATCCGAACTCTGCAATTTTGATATTTATCGGGGTTAAGCTCCACTTCCCTCTTAATTCTTAACGCACAGACTGCCGCCAGCTCGTAGGAATTGCTTTTATCAGCATTGAAAACAGCAAGAACTTTTTCGCCGATGAATTTGCTGACATCCCCACCGGCATTTTTGATTTCCCGGCAAACCATGGCAAAGAAAAGATTCAGAATGTAAACCGCTTGTTCTGGAGAAAGATTCTCAGTCTTTTCCCAGAATTGATCAAGTCTTACAAACATGATTACCTGATCAATGGCAAAACAATCCTTTTCCAGGCGACCGGAATCGCGAATAACTTCAAGCGCGCCATCTGAAACAAATTTGCTTAAGGTTTTTCCGGAATCAAGATTAGCAACAACCTGATTAAAATTTGTTGCCAATGAAACAAACTCCTGCTCTTCCCATTTTTCAGGCATTCTTACCTTGAAATTACCGGTCATTACCTGCAAAGCATTTTCGGCAAAAATCCCAACCGGCTCGATAAAGCTACGGGCAAGCCTCACACCAATAATAGCCGAAATGAGAAAAATAATCGCCATGGCCCAAAGCAGTTTCATTCGAAAACTCGCCAGCATTTTTTTATGAGGCTGCAAAGGAATCAGGGCACTGATCTGATATTCATTCATTTTCTGCCCCGCAAAACTTGCCAGCAGAAATTCCTGAGAACCAATCTCAATGGTCGTAGTCATGGATACATTACTCTGCGTAAGTTGATGATTCAGAAACAACAATCCTGGCGCAAGAAAATCAGCTACGAACACTAATTGTCCATCGACGCCGGAGCTGTTGGCGGCCCAAAAAGGCGGCCTCAACAGCCAGGAAGGAGCTTTTTTCCTGGTAATAAACCATATCATTCCGGAAAGTTTGTCTTGATCGAAAAATTCAATCCAGTCGAGCATGCAGCTACGCTCGATCGACTGCATATATATTCCTGCCTGAATTGCAAGAAATGCCTTCTTATCCTTTCCGAGATACTTATGAAAAATGAATGCCTGCTGTTCCATTCCGCTGAGACGATCCAGGGAAACTGTCTTCATGGCCATTGCCGAAACCTCTTCAGGCAGAAGAACACTACGGGCAATGCCTACAAGCTCTTCGGCCTGAGCTCCAGCCAAAAGCTGGCTACCGCTCTTACTCTTTTCCTGACCGTTTTTCGCCGAAGAACTGATGACAGGCAAATAGAAAGCTTTGAAGAATTCTTCAAAAAAGCGTTTTTCTTTCTTGTTGGCCCCAAAAAGATCTGAATGAATATTGCCAGATCCATCTACCAGAAAAATATTTTTGGAAAATACTCCATTCTGTAGCAAATCTCTCTTAACTTCCAGCATCATTTTTTGGCCGCCAGCCTTATCTGACAAATCGATTTCCGCCGACTGAAAATGTTTGTCGACAGACCTTTCAATCACATCGCAAACCCAGGTTTTATATAGCTCCAATGAATTGTCAAAAGCTCTGACCTGGTCGGACAGATTTTTTTTCAATCCAGATAAAGTAGAAGTCTGTTTCTCGAACACATAACGCTCGGTCGCGCTATAACCCAGATAGAAGGCGGGGAAAAGAATCCAGATCGTAAAAACGATCAGTTGAGAATTAATATTGGCACTTATCTGACGCTGCATTAAGAAAAAGTGCCCCCAAAGCAATAAACCTGCCGCAAACCAGGCAATTCTTAAGAAAAAACCTATCGATCTGGCAAAGCGATTTATGTTGGGATCATACCTGGATTTCCGACTGACCACGATTCTATAATCGCGATCAAGCGCAAGCTTTCCACTTAAACGCAGATCTCCGGTCTCGAGCGCTTTTTCATCACGAGAATCTTTCTCGTAGAATTCGATTCTACAGCCGGTTCTAGCTAGATTAGCCCGAATCACCGGTTTCAAATATTTTATTGAAATATCAACAAAATCCTCTTCAGAAAAAAGAAAAAGTGCGATGCCGCCAAGATGCGCAACATTTAGATCTCGACTATCAAAATATTGCATATCAATCTTTCGAAAACGCTCAAAAGAGTGCACCCATTTATGATCACTTAGAGGAAACCAGGCAAGTCGGAATGGCTTTCCATGAAGATGAACCCGTTGAAAACAGGCAAACGCCGCCCGGATAAAATCGGTCTGATCGCTGGCAACGCGGCTGTCAACGAGTGCATGAAGCCTTGGGCCAATCTTTTTTTGATAATCGAGATTAATATAGAGGTTTGAAAAAGTCTTGATCCCCTTTATACATAAAAACTTCAGCTCTTCTGAATACTTTTCAGTATCGTCACCCTGGGTAATTCTTACCGAAACTCTCTTGTCGGCAAAAAGGCTTTCAGAAGCTACCAACGGCTCGTCAAAGCTCATAATTGACCATTGAGACTTCTGCAAAACAGGATTAAGGGGACTGCGAACCAGACCATCAAGCCTTGTCGACCAATTGTTTTCATTTTTTAGATCCGAATAGTGGGCAATCAGTTGATGATAGATAAAGCTTCCAAAATGCATTTCCGGACTGGCAGACTTCTGTAGTAGCTTGAGGTCGAGCTGCAGTTTTTCTCTGGCTTCTGAAACACCTCGTTCCTTTTCCACCTCTTTCAATACATTTTCTGAGCGATGAAGAACCAGAAGAATTGCAATCATCAAAACAAGCAAAAGAAAGGAAAACAACCAACCGTTCCTGCTCTGAGTCAATCCGGCTTTTTTATCAAGATTAGTTTTCAAGCCGACTCACCTCATATACTCCATTTTCAGGCAATTCAGAAAATTCAAGCCCTAGAGACTCGGCAATTTCCCTGAAATTTTCGCTGAAGATTATCCCGGTTCCGGCGGTGTCTCTAGCCAGGCTTTCAAGGCGTTCTGCCTCGTGCAAGGCATCGCCGACCACCGAGAAGTCCAGGCGAACCGAAGCGTCGCCGAGAACCCCTGCCAGAACTTTTCCGGCATACAGTCCAATACCGATTCGATAAGAAAAATCTCCGTTTTCCTGCCGCGCAGCAACAATTTCCCGATGCGTCTTGTACATCTGCACGGCAGCGGCAAGAGCCTGTTCATTCCCTTTTTTACCAGGGGTAAAAAAAACTGCCCATACAGCATCGCCAACAAATCGATCGATCAAACCTGAATGTTCCCGAATAATTTTGGCCATCTGTCGCAAATGCGTATTTACCATGGCAAAAACCTGCTCGGGTGGGAAATTTTCGCTGATTGAAGTAAATGAACGAATATCCGAAACAAGCACCGTTACTTCCTGACGGGCTCCTGCCCCGGCTTTAAAAACGTTCCCACCGGCAATCATCTGCAGCACTTTGGGTGAAATGAACTTCACCAATCGTTCTCTTTCAACAACCCACTCAGTCATACTTTTCAAAGATGAGGCCGCGACGCCAAGTTCGTCATTTCGGACAATTGACATGTTTGACGGAATCTTGCCACTATTGAGCTGACGCATTCGCTCAACGAATTGCCGCAACGGACCACTTATCCATATCGAAGCCCATGAAGCTCCTAAAACGATTATTAAAAGAAGCAAAGTAACGCTGAAAACGATAAAACCTTTTTCATTAGCCACTGCCAGCCTAATATTAGCTGTGGTTACCCGGGCAACGTAGCGCAAATCTCCAAATCTGGCAGAAGGCATCATGACCGTTGCCTGTAAGCCGTCAAAAAAGTAACTTACCTTATTAACCGGAAAGGCCGCCAAATCAACCAATCCATCAGAGTTACCGGTTTTCTCAACTATTTCAACACCGGTTTTTAGATTCTGATATAAGGCAAGGTCTGGAAAAAGCCCCCATTTTCTTTTAAACAGCAGACTCTCATTGTGCATTATATTTTTAAAAACGGTTTTAAACTGTTCTGTAAGTTCCCAGAAAATTATTATCAACGCAGCTGGTTTCGCATCGATATCAACCATTTTTACATACTGCAGAAAGTCGCGACGTTTGGTTCTTAAATCGGTTGCGCGTTCGAAACAGTTACTCAGCGCGGTAAAATTGTCGTAAACGTCTAGATCACTAACATTTAGAATCACCGGAACGCGATATTTCTGCAGAGAAGGATCTTCAGGGATTCGCTGTCTTTCATAGCCATGTTTGTCCGCACGGGCAAGAAACTGATCTAGAATAGATGCCACCGCATCGATCTGCGCATTTTTTCCCTGCAGAGATGGGCTTCGATGCTGTTGAAAATACCACCCGCCCTTAACTACAATTATCGCACCGGAAAGATTGATCTCTTTCTTCGAAAAATGCCGGTAAAGATGATCAAATAGCCTTTCAGAGTTTTTCGGCGAAGAGTTCAAGGTCTGCAACTGCACTAAAAAGTCTGGAGAGGTGAAATAATCCGAAGAAACACTTACAAAACGATTATCCACCAGTGAAAAACCAGACTCGACACTCTGAAGAGTATCGCCCAACCCCTTCTGGATCTGATCGATGCGATAAGCCTCAAAATCCTGAATCAATGAAGACCATGCTCCGACGGTTAAACCGGCTGGAAATGCGGCGAAAGCGAGAAACCACGCCATAACCCTGAGCTTGAGATCGACCAATGGCAATTCTCTGAAAATACAAATTCTCATAAGGAATAAAAGCCAGATAATTCCGGCAACTGAAAAATAGACTTCGGCAATTATCTGACGCAAAGGCGTCGAAGTCGCAGGTTGGTCCGCAACGAGCATTCCCAGATAACCACTAACCGGATCCAGGGGACAAAGCCTGACAAGCTTGTCACCAATAAAAAAGGCCGAACCCATCTTTTCGCCCGGCAACCTGGTTTTTTCTTCAAGATCCGGTACCGGACTGGTAATTCTTTGCACATGCATTCTTTTGAACTCTAGCAAACTCTGGCGGAAACTACTTCTATCGATGGCGGGATGAATAAAAATTTCATCGTTGTCGCAACTTAAAGGTAAAAGGACAGGAAAAACCTCACCTGAAACGTTAACCATATTCCAATTGGCCATGATAAGTTTTACGGGCAACTGCTGGCGATCAAAGCGATCAGGAAAATAGAAAAAAAAACCACCTGCAATTTCATTCTTAAACGAAGCTTTGATGAAATCCCAGACAACAACGTATGGCTCACCCTTTATCAAGCTGGAAAAAGGAAGGCTACGCAAATCAGAAGAAAATTGATCAGGAAAAATCATGTGGCCAAAAAGCAGCTTTATCCTTTGCTCCCATGTTGATGAGTATAGTTCGTTGCTTTTCTGATTTGCATTTTTTACCATTTCAGTAAAAAGCTTTTTCATCAAATACTCAGAATTTGCAACAGTTTCACCAAAATGCCTGATTTTCCAATCATCGGCCTGGCCCCAAAAAAGCTGCAAGGAAACTTCCGAGAAGAAGAGAGATTTTGAAGCCTTCCAGGCAATTTCAACCGCTTCTTCAAGCGAATGACCCCGAGCAATCTGATTTTGCAAAACTTCGGCAAATCGTCTCGCTAAAAAACCCTGCCAGAAATCCAGACGACTGCATTTCAACAAAACCTCAGCATTAACTTCCGATTTGTTGAACCATTCCAGTCGCGAGACTTCATCGCGGTAAGCCTTCTCTCCTTCTGGATTCCAGTCGACCAGAAAAATTGCGCCAGGCAAAAGGCTCAAAAAAAAGATCAACAACCAGCTTTTTAACTTGTTCAACAATGAACCGGTCAAGAGAAACTACCTATTCTTAAATTTTTCAAAAATCTCCATTGCCTTTTCTTTAACCTGCAAATGGCTTTGAGATCCAAGAGAGCTTAGATCGACCAGATTGGCCAATTCCTTCAACAAATTTTCTTTATCCGAGGCAAACACCCCTAACTTCAACAATCGGTTATGGAATTCAGTCGGGGTCTCCCAACCATTTCTTCTTACTTCCAATGTTTCTGTCCAGTCCTGATACCAGTCCGGCATCCATGACGCAGCTCTAAGCCTTCGCTGAAAACGTTTATAGCTAAAAAAAGCAAAAATCAAAAGCAAAAAAACAGCAATTAAATGGTTTTTAAAATTTCTGATCAAGGCAGACAGATTTTCTTCCACCGCCCTTGAAATTTTTTTAAATCCGATCATCTGGGTATTCTGATCAAAATTGTAAACGTAGTTGAACCAATGCCCCTCGTAGATTTCCCAAAGATAAACGAAGAGTATTTCAAGCTCTGTATCAGGCTCGTCAATCTCTCCGGGAGGGCTTGGATCGAAAGGAACCCATCCTGATTTTGGAAAAAAGACCTCTACCCAGGTGTGGGCATGCCTTTGCCTGATTGTAAAAAAGCCGCCCATGTCATTCCATTCACCCATTGAATAACCGTTGACCGGCCGGGCTGGGATTCGCATGGCGCGCAACAACAAAGTCATAGCCGAAGCAAAATGTTCACAGCTTCCGGCTTTTGAATTAAAAAGGAAATGCGCGGTAGGGTCTCCGCTTACCGGTTTGTCTTCATACAAAGAATAAGTACAATTCTTTTGTAAATATGAAATAGTCGCGGTGATCCGCTGATTAATCGTGTTAGATCCACTGGCAATCTTGTCGGCAAGGTCTTGAATTCGCGCATCTATACCGATTTTGGAAAGATACATTCGCATATGACCTTGCAAATCCAGCTCCTCGACCGAAGAATCCAGAACTTCGATTGGATCGATCAAAAGACGACACAAATAAATCCGCCTTCCCGATGTTTTACCCAGAAAATACATTGAATAATCATTTTCGACGGCAATGAATGGGGAATCTAATTCAACGATTGCAGTTTGATCTGGGACAAAAATAACTGGCGGATCAGTGTTTTCGAGGATAACTTCAATCTGATGAAGTTTCTTCTTGGCCGGCAGTTTTTCAATCAGGACAAACTGGCCATGGGTCTTGCGCAAATCGACGAAGTAGCGGCGAGACTGGGCACGATACCATCTTCCAGCCGCATAGTTTGGAAAAGTTGTTCCGCGAAGAAGTTTTGAGCGCATCCTTCTGAAAACAGAAGACGATACCATATTTCCCTCGGCTGGGCGAATGCGCATCACAACCGTTGGATTGTCTTCGAGCAATCCTCCTTCACCAAGCCTCAATGAGTCATCAAATCCTGTCAAACGACGTTTACTGGTCTCAGAAGCTAGTCCGTATGCATCTGAGCGTGGAACCAGATAAAAAAGAGATATCCAGACCACTAGATAGGCAATCATTATTACCAGGTACTTCCATGGCTTTGCGACGAATCCTGTTTTCAAAAAACTTTTTGAACCGTCATCCCCAGCCAGGCTTTGATGCCATAAAAAGGAAATTTCCCCCAATGTTAAAGAAGTTATGATCAGGTATGGAAACAGGCTCAACGGGAACAGGAAATTAACATTCATGGCAGCCACTACCAGAACAAGCATTAAAGACAAAACGATGGCCCCGGCAACGGTCCTTGCTTTGTCTGCAACCTGCAACTGCAAAAACAGGATAAGACAGGTAAACTCAACCAGGGCAACTACTCCAGTAATCTGATTGTTATATGAATAAAGCGAATAGAACATAACAGCCAAGCTTAACATTTGCACAAAAGCGGGCCTTCTAAGCAAGCCGCGGCCAAGAAAAAGCATTAAAAGTAGCGGAACCGACAGGAAGCTTGTCAAACCACGCAAATATCCGGTTGTATAAACGGCGATGAATGAAAAAGTCGACATCAGCACCAGAAGTCGAAAAAGCCTTGGAGTCACTTTGAAAGCTTCTTTCTGCCAGACCGAAGAATCAAATCTGCTTCCGATTATCTGTCTGCTCATAAAGCCTCTTTCATAAATTCGGCAAACCTTATGCCGCGAAACTCACCAGCTGGCGGCGGAATTTGCTTTGCAGATTCTATTTCTGCCAACCACCTCACCAGATCAGAGTAATTATCTGAAACGGTTAACCAACCGTATTGTCTATTCCTTTGCTGTCCCCAAACAAAGGCGCTACTGCCAGCGTTTTTCATCCGGTATATCACGCCCATAACAATCGAAAGACAATCTTCAAAAAGCTGTCCTTCCAGTCCGCTAAAATCAAAAAAAAGCTTCTCTGGCAATCCGAAATTAATGGCACGAGTTAGAACCCACTCTTCATTTGATCTGGCAGAAATAGTCCAGTTAATCAAAGAAGCGTCTTCACCCGGTTCATAATGCTTCTGCATCCAATATTCGCCCTCTTTGCCCGCCTGGTATTTCTGAATTGCCCCCCCGATTTCCTGATCGATTAGCTCAGGGATATTTGCAGCGGGAAATGGCCCGACAAAAATTTCCTGTTCTGGAACAAGCATTGAAACCAGACACAGGCTGAATGGATAAAAAGAAAAAACCTGAAACTCCTTTAATTGATAAATGCCCCTGGCACTGCATTTAACTGTCGCCTTAAGCATAATGCTGTCACCGGCAGGCAAAATGTTGCAAAAATCGCGCTCAAAGGCAAGAGAGAAATGGTCAGTATCACGCATCTCTTTTAAGTAGCATTTTACGACAATTTCATCTCCTGCAATTGGAGCTTCTGAAATCTCGACATCCAATGCTATTCCTGAAAGATTCGCGTAAGCAATCCATGAAAAAAAAGCTATTGCCGCAATAAAGCAGCTGCTCATCAAAAAAAGAAGGTTATTTCCAGTGTTCTGGGCAGAAAAAAACAGAAAAACCGCTAAAAAAAGCGTCATTTTTCCAAAACTGGTGAATCTGACTTTTTTCTTAGGGCTAATCAACGTCTACCTTCTGAAGAATTTCATGGCGCAGCCATGAAACCGGCGCACCTTCACTGGAAAAGCTTGTAGCTCCCTTGAGACCCGTGCGGTGACACCAGACAACCGGCGAAAGTTCTTTGACCAAATCGATATTCACATGGTTTTGGCCACGTAAAAAGGCGGTTGCCTGAGCAACCCGAACCAGGCCGATACTACCTCTCGGGCTCACTGGCAAATCGACTTCGGGATGATTGCGCAATGCTCCGGTTAGCCTGGTTATATAGGCAAAAACATGGTCGGGAACCTCAATCTCGCGAACCATCTTCTGGCAGTCGGCGATTTCGTCTAAAGTCAACAAGGTTTCGACTTTGTTTTCAGGTTGAACCATACAATTGTTTTTCAGAATTTCAACTTCAGATGGAGCGTCGGGATAACCCAGGGTTAGGCGCATAAGAAACCTGTCGCGCTGTGATTCGGGCAAAGGATAAGTTCCATGAAATCCTCGCGGATTCTGGGTCGCGATAACCATAAATGGTCTTTCAAGCTCAAAATGCTGTTTATCTACGCTCACCGAGTATTCATTCATTCCCTGCAACAGGGCGCTTTGAGTTTTTGGCGGCGCACGATTGAGTTCGTCTGCAAGAATTACATTAGCAAAAATCGGACCTTTAACAAACTCGAATTCCTCATTGCTGCGCCGATAAATTCTTGTACCGATAATATCAGAAGGTAGAAGATCGGCAGTGAATTGGATTCGGCTGAAAGTTCCGCCTATGGCTTGAGCCAAAGCAGAAGCCAGCGTAGTTTTTCCGACACCGGGAAGGTCTTCCAGCAAAAGATGTCCGTCTGCCAGCAGACAAGCCAGGGTTTTTTCGATCTGGTCAGCTTTACCGATAATTACTTGATTTAAATTTCTCTGAAGCTGATCAAGCAATTCAATTACTTTTTCTTTTTCCATTTTTCACCAATTCTGAGACTATCTTCAAATTTTCCTTTAAATTTGCCAGGAAAATATCACAAAATCACATTTCAAATAGTGCAAATTTTCAAAATTATGCTAACATACTTGCATATAAAATCTCTACATTGCAAGGAATGAATGAATGGTAAAAAATAACAAAAAGAATGATTCCGGCTTCCAGATTCCCAACGCCTGGGATTGCCTTCCAAGCAAAGAAAACAAACTTCTTGAAGAAAGATCTCAGCGTTATATGCAGTATCTTAGCACCTGCAAAACAGAACGCGAATCAATCGCCTATATTGAAGAAATCGCCAAAAAAGCCGGCTTCAAAGAACTGCCGCCATTCGGCTCTGGCAAAAAGCTCAAGCCAGGCAGTCGGGTCTATTTCATTAACAAAAACCGGGCCATGGGTTTGGCCATTGTCGGCAAAAAACCAGCCAGCAAGGGTTTTCGACTGATTGCCGCGCATCACGATGTGCCACGCATAGATATCAAGGCTATGCCTTTATATGAAAAACATGGCCTCGCGCTACTCAAGACCCATTATTACGGCGGGGTAAAAAAATTCCAATGGGCAACTATCCCACTCGCACTGCACGGCTTTGCAATCACCAGGGCCGGCAAAAAAGTCAGCTTTAAAATTGGCGAAAAGCCAACCGACCCGATTTTCACCATTACCGATATTGCCATCCACCTTAGCAGAAAATTACAGGATGAAAGAAAAGCTAATGTGGCCATTCAGGGCGAAGAGCTTAATGTTCTGGTAGGCCATAAGCCAATTTCCGGAAAAAAAGATGATAAAGATGCGCAAAATCGCGTTAAAAAAATGGTTCTCGAACATCTGAAATCAGAGCTTGGCCTGGAAGAAGAAGACCTGGCCTGGGCTGAATTGCATGCCGTGCCGGCTTTCCCAGCCAGAGAAATCGGTTTTGACCGAGCCCTTATTGGTGGCTATGGCCATGATGACCGTGGCTGCACCTTCGCCGCCTACGAAGCTCTTGAAGGAATAAAAATTCCGGAGTACACCTCTGGCGTTCTAATGCTTGACAAAGAAGAAATAGGCTCATGTGGTGCCAATGGCGCCCAATCGATGATGGTGACCGATTTTCTCGGCATGCTTTGTGAAGCGACATCAGGCGAAAATTCATTTGCCGCAATTCGGGCGGCAATCGCTGAAACCATGGTCATTTCAGCCGACACAAGTCCGCCTGTAGACCCAAGCTTTGAAAGCACCCACGATCCGTTAAATTCAGCCTTTCTCGGCAAGGGAGTCTGGATCAGCAAATATTCCGGTTCGGGCGGCAAGATGTTTAGTGGCGAGGCTGATGTAGAATTTATCAATTACATCAGACGCATGCTCAACAAAGAGAACATCCCCTATCAGTTCGGCGAAATGGGTAAAGTCGATGAAGGCGGCGGCGGAACCGTGGCATTTCTGCTTTCCAATCTAAACATGCACGTTTTAGACGTTTGCCTGCCGACCCTCAGCCTGCACTCTCCTTTCGAGGTCATTTCCAAGGTCGATTACCATTATTCGGTAACCGCTTACAAAGCCTTCATGGAAAAAGCCTACTGACAATATACCTGAAATGTTTCAAGAATGCCCTGGTTCAGCCGGGGCATTCTTTTTGTCGCACGACAGCATGGTTTTCCGCATATTTTTTCATCCGGTATGCAAGATATGTTATGATACCCCGTGAAAAAACTTTTTAACCGGCGAAAACCAAGCCGACCGAACAGGAACCCTGCATGGATATAGCAGCTCTAGAAAGTCTTATCAAGGCTCAGAAAGAACCCAAACCAGTCCTGATTTTCGCTGGTCCAGAAGATTTCCTCAAAGAGCGAATGACTCAGAAAATGGTTAATAGCCTTATTCCACAAGAAGACCGGAGCGAAAATTTCCTGCGCTTTGATTGTAGTGGCAAAGACGCGTCCCAAGCAGGAAATCATCTTTACAGCTTTTGCTTCAATTCCAGCCCACGAATTTTCCTTTTAAACGGTTTCAGCAATCTTAATGCCGCTCCAAGAAAAGAATTTCTGAAAACCATTTCACAAAACGGTATTCCATTAAACAGCATTCTTGTTTTTTCGGTTAACGACGCAAAAACCGCCACAGAAATCACCAGTGCCTTCAAACAACAGTGTGAAAAGATCGATTTCTGGCGACCATTTGAGAATCAACTCCCGAACTGGGTTAAAAAAGAGGCCGCGGAGCTTGGCGGCAAAATAAACAACGATGCGGCAGAACTATTAATCGAACTTACCGGTTCAAGTCTGGCGGTCCTTTTCCAGGAACTGAACAAGTTGATAATTGCTGCTGCGGGCAAAGTCATCGGTGTCGATCAGGTCAAAACTTCTGTTCGCTATCTGAATCAGGACGGCATTTTTGATTTTCTCAACAATTTTGGCAATCGCCGCAGCAAGGAAGCCTTAAGAGCTCTTGAAATAATGATCAACAGTGGCGAAGCACCTCAAAAAATCTGGTTTATGCTTTGTCGTCAACTGCGAGATTTTCGCCTGCTTCATGATTTGAGTTCTGACCGCCCGGATTTATATTCAGAGATTATTGAAATTTTACGCAATTACGGCCGCATTGCCGACAAGACAGATTTCAAAGCCAACCAGGAGAAAAAAAGCCTTAGCAGTCGGCTGCAAAAAATCGCCGAAACTTTTCCGCCATACCTTGCAGAAGTAATCGCCATAGGAAATTCTGCCAAAAACAGGAATCTTTACATGGCTATGAACTTTAACAGGTCTGAGCTGGTCAAAGCCTGGCCCATGCTTATTAAAACCGATCTATTGCTAAAATCCGGGGTTCCAGACGCGACAACAGCCTTGCAGACCTTTACTTTGCGCTTTCTCTCCGGAGATTTACAATCAGCCTAAAACCATAAACCGGAGACACCTTCTCAGTATCTCCGGGAAAATGGCTAATAAGCTAATTCAGTTAAGAATGCTTACAAAAAATCAGGCGTTTTGAGCTCTATTCACAGCCTTCATCAGGCGGCTGATTTTTCGTGCGGCGGTTCTAGGATGAATGTACTTGTTAGAAGCTGCTTTAGCAATTTTTTTGACTGCTTCAACAGTAATTTTGTTTACGGTTTCAGCAGGCTGTTTGCTTTCAGCTGCAGCGAGAGCTTTTTTCCGATAAGTCTTGAGTTCAGACTTTACTGACACGCGAAGTTCGTGCCGACGAACTGCTTTACGAGCATTTTTTGCTGCTGACAGAGTATTAGCCATGTTGTTCACCTTCCAATAATTCAAAGTATGGATTTTAAGTCTAGCATTTAACCGTTAAATTTTCAAGCACATTTTGTATTTTTTGTACACTTTAACAGAACCCATTCTTCTACCCTGGAAAGCTGTACCCCGCGAGCACGTAATTTTCCTTGTCAAGATAGAAATAAACCACTTTTCCTTCTGGGGTAACGATCTTTGAACGAGGCAAATCAGGGGTAAGACAGGGCATGATGAGAATGTCTGTAAAATCTACTACTTTGCCCACCGAATTACACCGATAAATACGATCCCTGTAAATTGGTCCCTCTTCATGGCAGGCGATCAGGTTAAGATATATGTTTCCAGAGGCATCTTTGCCGATAATTTCAGCGCCGGCATATACTACCTTTTCATCTTCAATTTCGAGGGGAAACTCTTCAAGAGTGATTGTTTGCGCCGGAGAAGCAACCGTTCGCATAAGCAGTTTAACTTTTCTGTCTTCCATTGTCAGTCCCAGCAGGCGACTACCAACGCCCTCGAAAAGGCTCAACCCCTGCTCATAGGCATATTTTTCCTGCAAAGTTTCGTCGCTGCCGAAACGAAGAACAGAACCAAGCATTGGGGTATCAACCAACAGTCCGTTGTTGGACGCGGCTTCAATCGCTCTGGCATCCTGAAAACCCTCTATTTTACTCAATATTTTTCCAGAGGAGTCGATGCGGTATATATAACCCTCGATCGGACTGAGCAACCAGAAGCCTTTGTCTTTGGCAAAAGCGAAATCTCTGACGATCTGCCCCATGTTACCCAAAGAAATTGCATTTTTCAGTTTGCCATCCGCCCCAAATTGCTTCAGAGACTTATTCGCTGAATCAAGAATCCAGGCATTACCGCTCTCATCAAAACGAAAGGCAAAAGGAACTCCTTCGGTATAAACTTCAGGGTCTTGTTCAGAACCGCCTACCGAAGCTATTTCGCGGCCAAGGGGTATTTTGATCAGATCCTGATGCTTTAATGCGCCTAACATGCTTTTATGGTATTGCAAGGCATTTACCATAACAATTTCATTATCTGCGGCAATTACCGAAACAAGGTTAAACAGGAAGATTGCCAGCAAAAAGAACCTAATTGAAACATTGTTTTTTATTTTCATTTTTCCTTCACCATATTATCGCGGCAGGGGAATTCCAGCTGAACGAGGGTTAACATACTGACCGTTCTTCTTCAAACCAAAATGAAGATGTGCGCCGGTTGTCCATTGCCCTGTGTTGTCCGAGCGTGCGATTTCTTGACCAGCAGAGACTTTTTGCCCTTTTTTCACCGAATAGCTCTTGAGGTGACAGTAGAAGGATTCATAACCATTTGCGTATTTCACCTTTATGTAGCGTCCACCCCCAGATTCGTAGCCAACCGCAGTTACAACCCCGTCTCCAAGGGCATTAAGACGCGTGCCGTTAGGAATCGGCAGGTCGATACCGTTGTGGAATTTTTTATACCCCAAAGTCGGGTGGATTCTGTATCCAAATTCACTGCTAACTCGACTGGGCATAGGCGAACAGGGCGCAGCAGTCAAGGCGCCACCGCTGGATTTATTGCCCGGATCAGTCTGCGGACTCTGGTTTCCATTCGATTGATTAACCGGGGTTGTTCCAGCTTTGCGATTGGAAGTATCCACATAGTTTTTGTGAATATATGCAGTTTGACCGTTGTAATCAATTTTATACCAGTCTCCATTTTCCCCGGTAATCTTTACTTTATTGCCATCGTAAAGACTGCCGATAATTCTTCCCCAGGGACCGGTTCTTACATTCAGACTCGTGCCGACTCGGATCGTACCTTCAACAACTTTTTTATCATCCTTCTTTTCTTCTGCCTTATTTTCTCCAAGCTTTTCAGAGACCTTTTTAAGTCGCTCAGCAATCTCGGTCAATTTTTTCGACATCAGCTCGAGCTGTTTGATAAATTCTCGATAATCACCTTTTTCATCGCCAAACTTATTGGGATCTTCAGCGAATTTTTTCAAAAGCCTGGAATAATTTTCATTGGCTTCCTGAAGTTTGGCAATAGCTTTATCAAGATCGGCCTTGCTTATCGTTACCTCAGCAGTCTGCACAATCTTTTCATCAGCCTCGACCGAGCTACCGGAAGTTGCCTGTTCAATTTTTATCTCACCTTCTTCGAAAGGGTTGGTGGCAGCCATAAGCGCGCCATGATTGAACAGGATTCCAACCAGAAGCAAAATTTGCAATCGTTTCATGATTTTCTCCTGAATGAAGATTTCTTTATTTTATATTACTCGCTCAGCAAAAAAAAGTTTTCATTCATAATTAAAGCAAAGAGTTCTGCGATAAACCAGACCCAAAGTGAATATTGATTAGATTGGGAAAAAGCGGTATACTCCTGACATCAGACTATAATTTGCCATTCTCACCGGAGCAGAATTTGAAAAATGTTTTTCTTGAAGCTTTGCAAGAAGCTGAATCAATCCCATATTTCCACAATCAGAATGAACTACGCCTGGACTTTTTGCAAAAGTTAGACTGCAAAGCGGTAATTCGTCTATATGCCGGAAAAATGGACGGGTCATGGTTAATTTTCAGCTCCGAACCAGAGGTAGCGGCTGATTTTTCGACGCTGATCGATTTTTCGGATCGATTTGCGAAAATTTCTGAAAACGAGCTGCATGCTTTTCACCTGGTTGATTTTCAACAGGCAACCTACGCAACTTTTCTCAGCCCGTACATTGTTGAAGGTTATCATCTTGGCGATCTGATGCTTTTACAAAAGTGTCAGCAAACTCCCAATTTCGCCGAACTCAAAGAACACCAGCTTTTCTGTGACCTTCTCAGCAACTTTATTTGCGCCAAGTTTCATTTTGCAGACCACGTTATGCCCAAGATCGGCAGTGATTCAGACAAGTTTTTGTCTTTCATAAGAGAAACCCAGCTTATACTTACCGCCAGTCAAAATGCCGTCGCCCTTACCATCGAACAGGAAAAGCTCCAGGCCAGGCAATGGTTCAATGAAGATCAGCCGGTGTTGTCCCGTTTCATGGCGAAAGTCATGCAGGAGCTGAATCTGCATAGTATTTTCATTTTGCAGAATGCAGCTCCCGGATTTTACCATCAGCTGACGTTGACTTCTGCGTCTACCGCCAAAGCGGCTGAAGGTGAAATTTCTGAAATGATCGAGGCGGTTAAACAGCTCGACAACGAAGTTGAAAGGTCGATCATCACCGAACACTTTTCCTGCTGCGAAAACAAAGAAGACTGTCCTGCGAATCTCGTGCCGATGGTATTCTCGTGCCAGGCTGGTGGATTAACCTTCGGAAACCTTGGGATTTTCACCACCCGGCATAATCTGGCCAGATATATCAACCATCGTTCAAAAATTCTGCCAATGCTTGCCAATCAACTGGGTTTTTATTTCAGTCACCTCTATCAACTTCGACGTGAAGCCCTGGAAGCAAGGATGCTACAGCAGATAAACCAGACCTGCAACACCATCAACTCATCTGTCGATATTGGTGCAATTCTTTTCAAGCTGGTCGAAAGTCTCAACAATCTTTTTCGCCAGTATTCAGGTGCGGTTTTGATCAATTCTCTCGAAACCCAGGAACTGGAAGTGACCACCCAACTAGGCGGACCAGTTCCAGAAGACTTGAACATTCATGAAGTCATCGCCAACCACCCACAAATTGTTGATTTAATTAACGAGGGTGCGGTTTTTGATAATCGTGACGGCTCATACCCACTGCCAATTCGCTACATTCTTCCGCTTTCGGCTACTCCACAAGCACAGATAATATCTCCCGAGCTTTTGACGCCGCGCTCACTTGGCGCAGTAATCCTGTATGAGCACCCGACCAACAAACATCTTTCCGAAGAAACATTGCAGAAACTCGTGCCGATTCTACTCAATGGCATCAGCGCATCTCTGCAGGTTGCACGCAACTATACCGAAAAACTTGAAACCATAAAGGCCCTCGAAGGGCTGATGGCAAAGCTCTCTGATACCGATGCCCTGCTTGATGAAATGATCACTATCATCAGGGGACTGCTCAAGGTAAACCGAATCTCTTTTTTAACCCTTGATGAATCTGAAAAATACCTTTTCATAAAGAAGGAATATGGTCTTCCGCCCGGAATTAAAGAAACCACCCGGATCCCCATCGGTGATGAAATTTCCGGGTTCGTTGCACTTAACGGCAAGTCCATTCGCATTGACAACATCGAGCGCGACGGAAACTTCAAGAAACGTTCGATGGAACATTATCTCAATCGCTCTCTGCTCTCGGTTCCGCTGATCAGTAAAAACAGTCGAACTGGAGAGAAGGTCATTGGCGTAATCAATGTTAACAACAAAACCAACGGCCTGACATTCACCCAGCAAGACCAGCAATTGCTGGAAGCAATTGCCCATCTGGTCGTAACCGCCCTTGAAAAGGTGCGTTTTCTGGAAGAAAAACATGAAAAGGATCTGCTCGACCGCCAATTAAACGATGCCCGTGATATTCAAATGTCGCTTATGCCAAAGACTTTCGGCGATTTACCTGATACCATCGAAATCTACGGAAAAAGCCTTCCGGCACGCCAGATTGGCGGGGATTTCTTTGACATCGTAAACCTTGATGACGGCAGGGTTCTATTGGCTCTCGGAGACGTTTCCGGCAAGGGGATGCCGGCGGCAATTCTCATGGCCGTTTCACGAATGATTCTTCGCCAGGTTGTTCAAGACACAATTGAACTGACACAAATCCTGGAAAAGGTTAATCAGAAGCTTTCAAAAGAGCTTGATTCATATCATTTTGTAACCCTGCAAATCGTAGCCATCGACCCGAAGTCCGGTGCGGCCGAGATGTCCTCTGCCGGTCATGGACCGTTGATGGTGAGATTGAGTGAGAAAACAAGACTGATTGAAACCAAGGGCGGGCCACCATTGGGCATTCCAGGTTTATCCGGCGTTTATGACAAGCAATCATTTTCAATGCATCCAGGAGATTGCCTGATAATGTTTACAGATGGCCTTTCAGAAGAACATTCAACCGAACGGGAAATGTTCGGTAGTGAACGAATAGAAAGTTTTTTGAACAAGTTTTCCCAACTAAGTGCCAGACAGATAACCGAGAACATGATTCAGGAGGCTACCCGCTGGCGTGGCAACCAGGAAGCACACGATGATTTAACCTTACTGAGCATGAAATTCAAGGACACCAGCGCATGAAAATCAGTGAACTCAAACAAATTCTCGACTTTCAGGCCAGACTGGCTGAAAAATCAGCGGCCAGCACTGACCTGCATCAGCTTATAGATTCAATCATCGTCGAGGCGATAACTTTCATCGAAGCTTCTTCGGCTTCAATAATGGTTTATGACCCTGAAGAATTCTGCCTGAAGCTTCACGCCTCCTCCAGACACCCGCGCCTGAAGAAAACCGGAACAATTAAAAGGGTTTCTGTCAACGAAGGAATTGCCGGCAAAGTATTCTCTACCGGCAAGCCAATCTTGGCCGGCAATCTTGCTAAAGAATCAAATAATCTGCTGCTTCGCACACAAAATGCGAGTGGTTCTTTCATGTCGATTCCGCTTAAGGTCAGCAATAAGATAGTTGGGGTGATGAATTTCAACCGTGATCCTCAAATGCCAGGCTTTTGTGAAAACGATCTCGTCAAACTGACCTCCGTCGACTCGACCATAGCTGGATTGATCGAAAAAGAAAAACTTATGGCCACTATCGATGATAATCGTCAGGAGATTAGCGGCCTGTATGCCCTGTCATGCATTCTCTCTGAATCAGGAAGTTTCACCGACAGCTTAAAAAGATTTTTAAAAAAATTGTCAAAACAGCTCAAACTCGATCGTTCGGCGATTATCAGCCTCGACAGTTCACATTTTGACCTGCTTGTGCCAGCCCCCCCGGAAATCGGCAGCTTCCGGATTCTTGCTGCGCAAAACTTGAAAACCGAACAGCTTAAACAAATGTTTCAATCAGTTTCGACCAGACTCAAAAAACAGTTACTTGAGTCATTGCCAGAAAATGCAGGCGAGGACAAGCTTTTACAACCGCCCCTGTCTCTGTCTTTCGATGAAAACGGAGATTTACACGAGTTGTTTTGCATTCCGCTGATGGTTGAAAACCGGCCATCACACCTCCTTCTCGTCAGTCGGCGCTATCTTTCAGACGATCATGAAAAAGCAAAAAAGCATTACCGTTTTCTCTACCTGATATCACAAAACCTTGGTATGGCAATTGAAAGAGAGGCCATGATCGAACGCATCCGGGAAGACCAGACAATGCTGCTTGAAAGCGCAACCCGCGATCGCATTTTCCTGGAAATAAGTAAAGATCTGACATCGACCCTCGATCCCTATGTAATTTTGCAAAAAGCCTTCGACCAGTTCAGCAAAGTCATTACTTATACATCTGTTTCAATTCTGCTTTATGACGATCTTGACAACAGTTATCGGATAATTGTCCAGCCGGCTCATCCCATCGGCAAGAAATACCAGCAGGCTCTGGTCGAGAATATTTTTGAGGTTTTCAAAGATTATCCCTGCGAACCATTGCTGAACAAAGACAACCTGCTTCGACCAGTTATTTTCAAACCCCAATTGCCAACCGGAAAATCAGCAAATTCGTTCAAACAAACTCTGCACCTGCCAATAATAATCGGTGAGCGCGTTACCGGGCTAATTCATCTGGCACGCTCTGCCGACAAGCCTTTTTCCTCACGAGAACTTGACATAACCTCTCAATTCACGGGCATTTTCATTACCAGCATCAAGAACGCCATCATTCACAAAAAAACGGAAAAACTTGCTTTTACTGATCCTCTGACTGGATTATTCAATCACCGGTATTTCCAGGAAACCCTTACTCACGAATTCATTCGTGCTCGCCGTTATGATAAACCCTTGTCATTGATGGTCATCGATATCGATTTTTTCAAAAAATTCAACGACACCTACGGACACCTTGTAGGCGATAAGGTATTACGGCATGTCGCCGGCATTTTTGGCCATTCTATTCGCGAACAGATCGATACCGTCGCCCGTTATGGCGGCGAAGAATTCGCCGTAATTCTTCCCGAAACCTCCCTTGAAGGTGCCGGCCAGTTCGCCGAAAGAATTCGCAGCAAAGTTGAAGCAGCTATTCTGGTCGAGGAAGACCAGAAACTTTCGGTTACCTTGTCGATTGGAGTCTCATGCACCAGCGTCACGGACTGCGAAAAAACTTCAGACCTGATCGCCGCTGCCGACATAGCTCTGTATCAGGCCAAAGACCAAGGGCGCAATCTGGTAAAAACCTACGAAGAAAGACATTTGCACAATGGCAATTGAAAAACAGATTAACGCAACCGCGCAGACCTTTAAAAGACTTACCCGGCTTTCGGATGTTTCCATGGCCCTTTCTTCCGGTATGGAGCTCGGAGAACTTCTGAAAATGATGTGTTCTTCAATTCGAGAAGCGCTAAAAGCCGACGAAGTTTATTTTCTGCTGCTCGACAAGGAAACCTACGAGCTTAAGCTCTCCTCAGCTGCAGGCACCAGGCGCAAACGTCCTACGACGATTGCCTGCCCCGACCGCAGAACCATACTCAGTTCAGAAGAAGAGTTCGGCTTTGCTCCGTGTCCAGTAGAAAGCAGTCCCTCACTGGAGGGCGAACCTGACAGCGAGGCTCTTTTAATGCGCAGCGCTTTTTCAACCCGGCAAAGACTTCTTTTTACCGGTGAAATGAACGATCCGCTTTTTAAAGACACACCTTTCAAAGCAGCGATCGTAATACCTTTAACCACCAATACCCGCTGTGTCGGGCTGGTCACCGTCGCAAACACCCGTAATCGCAACATTTTCACCGTAAACGATATGGAAGAAGCCACCGTTTTCGCCAATCTGGCGGCAATGGCCATTGAGCATCTGAATCTGGTTGAAGAACGCGAGAGCCGAATCAGGGAAATGGAAAAGCTCAACGTCCTGGCAAAGCGCTTTTCCTCGGTGCAAACTCTCGAAGGACTTATTGGACTTTCTTTCGAATATCTTTCTCAATTAATCCGGCACGACCTTGGCGTGGTCTGTCTTTTCAAAGATGACGAAGAAACCCGCTATTTTGTTTCACGCCTGCCTCTTTCACCCTCCAGCCTGGACAACCTTTCAGGACACATCAATGATATCAGCATGAAAATTCGCGGCAGAGAAAGTCGTCTGGTTCGCTGCCAACAACTTTTTCTCCCTGGCCAGAAAGCCCTGAATATGGACAAAGTCTTTCGGCGCCGCATTCAGTCCTTCCTTACAGTTCCGCTAACGGTTCAGGGAAAGAATATCGGCCTGGTAAACATATCTTCAACGAAGGGCAAGGCTTTCAATCGCGAACACCTGCGCACCTTTACAACTTTGTCGAATCTTCTGGCAACAGCCATTGAAAACGTCAAGATCCGACTTTACCTCGAACGCCGCATCGATGAAATTTCGGTATTGTTTGAAATTTCCCAGTCGATTACTTCCACACTGGTTATCGATGAGGTTCTTGATTCAATTGTAAATTTTTCCATGGAAATGATGAACGCTTTGCGATGCGAATTGCGCCTTCTCGATGAAACTGGCGAGTATCTTGAAGTAAGGGCTTCCAGAGGTCTTTCAAAATCATTTCTGGCATCGACCGCCATTAGAGTTGGAGAGGGGCTTATCGGCAACTGTTTTTCCCAACGCCTGCCGATTTCCGTTGTCGACGCCAGGAAAGACCCACGCACCAAATATACGACGATGATCAAACGCGAAAAGCTTGCCGGGTTGCTGGCTGTTCCCATAATGCAGAGAGGTCGCCCCATAGGCGTGATTACAATTTATACCAGTAAGCCACGCGACTTTTCACAGGATGAAATCGACCTGCTTTCAACTTTCGCCTCTCAGGCCAGCATTGCCATTGAAAACGCACAACTCTACGCCAACATGAAAGAGCAGTATTTATCAATGGTCATGGCCCTGGCTGCAGCTATTGAAGCAAAAGATTCTTACACACACGGACACAGCACCAAGGTAATGGAATATGCCGTTAAAATTGCGATTGAAATGGATATGAGTGAAGAGGAAATCGAGACGGTCAGATATGCGGGACTTCTTCATGACATTGGCAAAATTGGCATCAAAGACGTGATTCTTACCAAAAAAGAACTTCTGACACCTGAAGAAGTCGATGAATTGCACCGCCACCCCGAATACGGTGCAAATATCATGGAAAGAGTCGAACTTCTCAAGGATATCGCGCCATTGACTCTTTATCATCATGAGAAATATGATGGAACCGGTTACCCCCTTGGCCTCAAAGGTGATCAAATACCCCTTGGAGCAAGAATTCTCGCAGTGGCAGATACCTACGACGCAATGATTGCAGACCGTCCCTACCGCAATGCGTTTCCATTCGATTACGTTAAAAAAGAAATGAAAAAAGCGGCTGGAACCCAGCTCGACCCTGAAATAGTAAAGGTTTTCTTTGAAATTCTCAAACGCGAAGGTCTGGATTAATCGCCGAAAATGAGCACTCCCAGTCTCGAAATAATTGCTTTTGCCCACAATGCCGACCTGGATCTACTTGGAGCGGCTCGATGCTTGCTTTTGCAGAACCCCCGGGCACAATTGTTGCATCCGGTAAGGTTGAATCAAAATGCCTGGGAATTCGCCAGGCGCCAGGACTGGTTCAAAACGGTCAAATTCAAAGATCTTGATTTCGGTCAGGTAAAAAGAGTTTTTCTTATTGGTATCAGTCTGCCGAAACACCATCCAGAACTTATCGATCAGCTGTCAAGATACACCCCGGAATGTCAATTGCTCAGCAGCAAACCCGGCCGCCTTCCATTCAAATTTGAGCATGGTCGCAGCAATTCCTTCAGTCTCACATCTTCTTTATTGAATGAATGTTTAAAGCAAAAAATAGAAATCAGCCGTGAAGATACCATTCTTTTTACCATGGCTATCACCGAGAAGACCTGGGCAGGTCTTGCTTCACGCACAACCAGAATAGATCTTGAAATGCTGGCCGGACTAAGGGCGAAAAAGATTTCGGCTTCGAGAATTTCCAACAACGTTATTTTGGGGCTGCGAGAGGGACAAACAGCTTTGTATCAGAGAATGCTAAGCAATATTGAAGACATTCATCCCGGAAATTGGCCGGTCTCTTTGATTTGTGTCAATACAACCAATCAGGTACAGGATTTGGAACCAGTTGTAAATGCCATCTGGTCCGACATTTCACCGCCGGCAATGGTAATCTGCTTCAACTCCGGAAATTTTTCGCGAGTCTGGGCCCGAAGCAACATTGCCCAGATTGACCTGGCGGAAGTTTTCCGCAGCTTCAGACCGCGCCTTCAGCACAACTGGGTTTGCTTCAATTTTAGCGGCAATTCTCCCGAACTAAACTCTTTGAGCATTCGTGAATATTTGCATCGAAACCTTCCCCCCGACCTCACTGCTGACAAAATCATGTCGGTCGCTCCACAATGTGTTGACTGGAACACCACCATCGACGATGCATTGAAGCTGATGCTCAAATTCAACATCATGTCACTGATAGTCTTGAAAGACAACGAGTTCGCCGGCCTGATAACTCGTCGCGACCTCGACCGCGCCATACAAATGGAACTTCTCGACTCTGCCATCGGCCCCTACGTGCCAACAAGCATTCCGGCTGTCGGCCCCTCGACCCCGGTCCGTGTTCTGAAAACCATTATGGTTCGCTATAACCTTACCCGACTTCCGGTTATCGAGAACAAAAAAGTTATCGGCATCATAACCACCCGCGAATTGCTTAGAGCTCTTCCCGACGCCCTGCCCTTGCCACCGGATTTTTTGCCTCTGGCGCAACAGGTGCAACTGCCGTCAACAGAAACGATTGAAGAGGCACTAAAGCGGGTTTTTTCGGTAAAGGTATTGCATATTCTTTCACGCATTGGCAGGGAAGCAGAAAATTCCGGTTTGCAGGTTTTCGCCGTCGGCGGCTTTGTGCGCGACCTTTTGCTGGAACGCTGCAATCTCGATATCGACATTGTCGTAATCGGGGATGCAATGCCATTTGCAAAACATCTTAGCCAGGAACTATCCTGTGATTTCAAAGTTTTCGATCGTTTTCATACTGCCCGCATCTATTTTGAAGATATGAAAATTGATTTCAGCTCGGCACGTATCGAGCATTATTCCGATCCTGGGGCCTTGCCCCAGATCGAGTTTTCAGGGCTTTCCAACGATCTGTTCCGACGTGATTTCAGTATAAACGCCCTGGCATTGAGCCTGAACCCCAACTCGCTTTTTGAATTGAAGGACTTTTTTGGCGGCTATTCAGACCTGAAACAGAAAAAAATCCGCATACTGCATTCTTTCAGCTTCGTCGAAGACCCCACAAGGTTATTCAGAGCTCTTCGGTTTGCCCATAGATTCAACTTTTCTTTTGAAAAAGACACCCGCAGAGCTTTCGATCTGGCCATTCATCGAGGCTGCACTGATCGGCTATCTAAAAAACGCATCGGCAGTGAAATTTCCCGATGTCTGAATGAGGAAAAGCCGCATAAAATTGTTGAAGAGCTGTTCAATGCAGGACTTATGCAGACTCTCAGTTCAGAACTAAGCGATCTGTCAATGATTCCGGGAAGGTTTCGCCTGGTAAGAGGACTGATAAAACGTTTCCGCGCACTTAACGAGGAAATCGACGAAGAAGCAGTTCTTTGGGGAGGATTGCTCTCAGCAATCAGTCTGCAACAGGCAACAGGCATTCTCGAATCCATGGGCGCACCACATTCTCGCCAGACAATCATCTGCAACATTCTACAAAGCATTGAAAGAATCCCCGGCCTTTTGTCGGCAATCGCAGTCGATGACCATGTAGCTCTTTACGAACTTCTCAGCGAATGTTCTCTCGAAGCACTAATAGCTCTGATGGCTTATTCTCTTGAGAAGCAGAATTCACGGAAGGTTCTGCGCTATATTGGCGATCTACGCATGATAAAACCGGAAGTCTGTGGCAATGACCTGATTGCTATCGGAATTCCGCCGGGACCGCACATGCGGCAGATTTTCAAAAAATTGCTTGAACTTAAACTTCAAGGACATTGCTTTACCCGCGAAAAGGAGCTGGAAATTGCCTTACAGGAATATAAGAGTATATAGATTCAACTCTCCCGGTGGAATGCCGCCGGAATCCTTCAACAAGCTATTATGGATTGGCGGCATTATTTTATTTCTTTTTGCCGTAAGTCTCGCACTACGTAGCCCGGAAGATCTTATGGCCTCAGCTTTCAGATGGATCATTCTGGTTCCGATCATTCTTCTTTCGCTGACCTTTCACGAACTGGCCCATGCTTTAATGGCCGACTTTCTCGGTGATCCAACCCCCAGGCGCATGGGCAGAATCAGCTTGAACCCCCTTCGCCACCTCGACTTTTTCGGCGCAGTACTCTTATTCTTCACCGGTTTCGGTTGGGCCAAACCAGTCATGGTCGACGCCAACAACTTCAGAATTCCCGGAAGAGCGATGGCAGTTGTCGCCATTGTCGGGCCTCTTTCCAATTTTTTTCTCGCCGTAGTTGGCATGGCAATGATGAAACTGCTCGCGGTGTCAGTAGGCTACTTGTCACCTCTGGCGGTATTGCTGCTGCAAAGCACCATTGAAACCATGGTCGTAATCAATCTTGGTCTGGCTTTTTTCAATCTGCTGCCGGTTCCACCTCTTGACGGTTCCCGTATTGTCTCTTATCTTTTGCCGGCAAAATACCGCGTACAATATCGCAACTTCGAAGATTTCGCCCCCTTTCTGCTGCTGATTCTTTTTGCCATGGGAGGACTTGGCATGCTTCTTTCACCATTGATCGGCAATGCCTATAATATGCTCAATTCTCTAGCCGGCGATCCGATTCACGACATCCGCTTTTTCCTCTTGCGCTTTTCCGGCGGCATAACCTATTAAAAAACTTATTCAACAAAACTAATCCTGGCTTTTCTAAGCTCCTACTACCAAGCAATGGCGGGGGTTTACATCGCCAATATCATCACTGTTGCCCAAACTAAAAAAAAGAAACTGGCCCGGCTGGACCAGCTTTTTTTTGAAGTGATTCTTAACGCAAGTCCTTTACAGATCAGGGCCGCAACATTGGATAATAGTTTCCGTCAGCACCCATCCAAACCGTGGTAAAATCCCAACCGCCGAAATTTGCAGCCTGCTTCATCTGTACCGTAGTCAAACCTGTTGCGTCTGCAGTCCCCTCACCGGTACTGGTAGCTTTCCCACTTGCCTCGGCATCCCAGTATGAAGCAGAGATACTGCCATCGGCAAACCCGGCAAAACCTCCAACCCTGGGCTGATCAGCGCCACCAGTAACCCGAGAGACTGAATGACATCGTGCAATGGTTCCGCTGTGGTATTTTCCCACAAAACCACCTACGCTGTTTCTTCCGGTCACGCCAGAGGAAATACTTCCTGCGTAGGAGTCGCTGATATCGACATAAGCCAGTCCCACGAAACCGCCAATTTGGTCGTTTTCTGAACTGACACTACCCGTTGCCGAACATTTGCTGATAGACCCAGTTTCGGCCTGTCCAACCAGTCCACCTACCCTGAATCCTGCCGTCCCACCCTCGACATTGCCTGTAGCTGAACATTTGCTTAAAACTCCATAACTGAAACCAACAAACCCGCCAACATCGTTAACGGTGTAGCCAACATTTTTAACCACCGCAGTTACTTTACCTGAAGCGGTTGAATTGGTAATTTCAGCATAACCACCATTCGTTCCGACTAAACCACCGATGCTGGCAGTGTTTCCAGTCACAGCGCCAGTTGCATTGCATGTCTGCAAAGTAGTTTTGGCAGTGCTCTTACCATCTATGAACCCGGCAAAGCCTCCGACTGAGGATTCGCCGGTAACTGCGCCACCAGCGTTACAATCTGTCAGCGTCGATGCATTAACAGATACCAGAATTTCTCCGGTCAATCCCCCGACATTGGTCACACCGGTTACGGTGACGGTTGAATCACAGTCATGAATGGTTACACTGGCCCCAGAGCCAATAAGGCCGCCGACGCGAGCACCTGAAGAATTCACCTGACCCGAGGAAACGCAGGTGGTAATACTGGAGTTCATCGCCTGCCCAACAAGGGGGCCCACCACATTTTTCCCAGTTACCTGAGAGTTTTCGAGCGTAAGGGTTTTTATTTCAGAACCAGAAACATACCCGAAAATACCAACGTAATCTTCAGTCGGACGGTTTATAAAAAGGTTTGAAATCTTTTTAAAATTGCCGTCGTAGGTCCCGGTGAAAGATGTGCCACTCAAAAAAGACTTGCCTATCGGTTCCCAGCCTTCACCTGAATTAAAGGGAACAACTCCCAGATCGATATCGGCTGTCTGCTTGAAATGCTTGTCAAGGTGGTTACGCACCAGATTCAACTGCAGGGCATTCGCGACCAGGTAAGGATCTTCAGGGGTTCCGCTTCCTCCGGCAAACTCCTGCCATTGGGCATAAAGGGTCACAGCAGTAGTACCCATAACAAAAGTCGAACCAGGAGCATATCCCAGCCCACTGCCATCGGCTTTGGTGTTCCAGCCCTGGAAAACCGCGCCACCATTGGTCAGGTTTCCGCTATTTGCGGAAACTGTTACTAAAGTTTCTTCAAGATAAGAGGCAGCGGCCGGCACTGAACCACCATCGCTGCCGTTTCCATCATAGGTAACCTCATATAGGGTATTTGGAATCCACTTTGCGTAAAGAACGACATCACCACTGCCCATTGAAAATTTTTCGCCCGGCTGATATGATGTGCCACTGCGATCAGATGCGGTATTCCATCCAGAGAAGGTATAACCAGAGCGACTTAGCCCCCCTGAATTGGCTTTTACCGTTACTTCTGCTCCGGTAGCGTAGGCCGCGCTGTCTTGCGGAGCCTCGCCAACACCACTGTTGGCATCATAGGTCACTTTGAAAGTAGTTTGCCAGAGAGCATACAGGGTCGTATCTGCCGCCATGGCAATAGTGTCGCCCGGCTGGTAAGTAGTGCCATTACCAGTTGCTGCAGTGTTCCAGCCACCGAAAACCAGGCCAGTCTTACCTAAGCTACCACTGTTGGCCGCCACAGTTGCCTGAGCTCCATCACTGTAACTACCCGCATCTACCGGCACAGAACCCTCGGTATTGCCATTTCCATCATAGGTCAGCTTAAAGCCCGGCACCTGCCAATTTGCATAAAGAGTCAGACTCTGGTTATCAAAAATGAATTCCGAGCCCGGATTGTAATTGGTGCCACTGCCATCTGTAGCAGTATTCCATCCTGAAAAAACGAAACCATTGCGCGAAAGTTCGCGGATGTTGTCAAGAATCGTGGCTTTTGCGCCGGTTTCGTAGTAATTACCGTCCAGAGGTGGTAGACCACTGTGTTGATTATTACCGTAATATACGACACGATAGGTTGGATTTTCTGTTACAATCCAGGTTGTAGCTGAAGCGACACGACTTGGGCCTTTTTCAGTGCCATTTATCGTCCAGGAGAGGCGATAAAAATAGGTTACCTCACCCTGGAGACCTGTATGAACAAAAGGTCGCGTCGGTCGATCTATTTTGTTTACTCCCTCACCACTGGTAGGCACATCCTCAGTCAAACTCCAATAAAGAGTATAAAAATCAGCATTTGGAACTTCATCCCAGTGAACTGTGGTCGACTTGTTGCCTGGAAAAACGGTCAGGGGCCACAGCACATCCTCACCCGGTGCCGGCGGTGCCTGGCGAATTGTAATGGTTCCATCAGTTTTTATCAGGTAAGTGCCGAGCATTAATGAAGCCGGATCGCGCACAACAGCATGCAGAGTATCTTCGACACCAGGCATAAAAGCCAACTGCTCGACAGCAGGATAGTTCAGTCCCGAATCAGCAGTAATACCCGGGAAGGCTATTCCCCAGGCCAAATCATTTTCTGCCGGCCAACCGCTATAAACAGACACACTGCTATTCCAGCGAAAAACTACCGGCAACCCGTTGGCAACTGCACCGCCAATGACAAAATCTTTGTTCGCAACTACTGCAGAAAGGTGTGAAAGAGTGGTGCCGTCAGCAATGAAATACTTAAGAATGCTGCCATTTGCCGGTTCAATCAATGCCAAAGCAAATTTAGCCTTAGCTGAATCTTTGAAAACGACCAGCGGCGGAGTAACTTCTGAAAAACCTTGTCTGATAACCCGATAAGCAAGCAAACCTGTGCCGTTATCAATTCCTTGCCATAACTGCTCCGGAGTCTTGGCCCAGTTATCGGTCGAACCAGTTTCTGTCTTTAGTCCGCCATCGTTGCCAATAGCAATACGGGTATAGGTTAAACCAACGAAAGGGGTCGCAGCGACAAAATCGGTCATCGCCTGCTGATAAAGCTCAAAGCCACTCAAGTTTTTGTTGATAGTTTTTTGAACGCTACTTTTTATTGAAGTAACCAGTTTTGCTGGAGCAGCCTTAACCAGTTCGGGAACTTTCATCACTTCCAGCAACAGATTTGCAGATAGGTCAGCAGTGTGACCTGATCCCACAGGAGCTAATTCAAGAACGTTTTCTCCGCTTACCAAGTCGGCCGCTCCATGGAAATCAGATTTACCACCCAATGAGCCACCGTCTATGAGCATCTGCCCAACGACAGGAGTTTCTGGAACTCCGCTGAAGCTCACTTCGGCTTTTCCCTCCGCATCGACTGAAACCCGCTTCTGCATTATCATGCTCTGCGAACTGCCCTCTGTTCCGGGAAAAACCATGGCAAGTTTAAAGATAACCGAGGGGGAAGTGCTTGCTCGTAATGTCGGTCTAATTGCAGCTGTTGCCTCATCAGATATGATAACCTTGAACCTGACCTGGGCATTGCCGACAAAAGGATTAGTTTCGGCAGAGTTAAAGGCTCCGGTCCCGCTCTGATCGAGGAGATTGCAGCCAGCGGTTAAAACCAGTGATAAACAAAGAAAAAAAAGTAATCGGCTGTAAAACTTCACAAAAAACCCTCCTGCAATGACAAAAGAAGTTGATCTGTCAGCTTAACAGTTCAACTTCTTTTTTTCAAGCCATTTCAAAGGGCAGAGATTGCTGGCCTCAGCTCCTTAAGCCTTTCAGGCAGCTGCGACTGGATTCATCGGGTCTGGTGCAGCTGGTCTTGAAGCAAGCTCTCGATCAACCATAAACATGCCACCGGGAGCCGCGCCGGTAAGATTGATCATATCTATTACACCTTTTGCTGTGGCTTCTTCTTCAACCTGCTCGCCGACAAACCAGTTGAGCATGTTTACCGTAGCATGGTCCTTCAGAGAAAGAGCCAGATCGACCAGACCATTGATGCATGCGGTAATGTGTCCTTCATGTTTATATGCTTCTTCAAACGCCTGTTTGGGAGATTTCCAGCTTTTTGGCGGAGCTTTGAGGGTCTTGAGTTCTACTGCAGCGCCTTTTTCTTCAAGATAATTCATAAAGCGAACGGCATGCCCCATTTCTTCCATAGCCTGATTGCGCATCCAATGTTGCATTCCGGGCAAACCTTTGTCGGCAGCGTATTCAGCCATTGCCAGATAGAGGTAGAATGAATACATTTCTTCCTGAATCTGATTGTTTATCGCGGTAGCCATCTTTTTATCGAGCATTTAATTGCCTCCATATAGGTATTAATATCAGTAAAAGCTTATTCGATTTGCCAGGGTAAGGCAAACAAATTTTTACAGCCGGTCATCAACCGCTTGAAATCTTTTCAGAAGATGATTTTGCGGGGCATCGCAATGATGTCGCAACACCATGCGAATCAGCCAGTTTTCCGCTCCGAGTTTTCGCAGAAGTTTGGCGCCGGCAAGACAATGCGCCCCATTCGAAATGGGAAAAACTACCTTGGCAACTTTAAAAAAAATGCTGTGTCGGGTGACTCCCTTTCCGATATCGTGAGCCAGAGCCAATAGTAAAAGTTTACGCCGATCAGCCTCTTCAAGATCAGGCTCAACTTTGATTGCGGCAAAAACCCGCAGAACATGTGCCCGTTCAGAACGACGCAATCGCTTCAAGTGCGGTCGCCAGCTTTCTGGTATAAATGCCAGGGCTTCCAGCCAAAGATGCTGGTCTATAACCGGAAAAAGCACTTGCTTGAATTGCCAGCACCGATAGAGAATGCGCTCAAAAAACTTTTGCAGCCGCCCAATCATTTCTTCGAATATCTCTCAGGCCAAAGCTGCCGCAATCTATCGCCGGTGAGTTTTTCCTTGCCGATATTCTTCGGCTGATAAAACTGCTCGCTAACAAGTTCGTCAGGCAAATAAGTTTCCTTGACGAAACCGTCCCTAAAATCGTGTGGATATTGATATTCACGACCATAGCCGATTTCTTTCATCAAGCCGGTCGGCGCATTTCGGATATGAAAAGGCACCCCCGGCTCACCGGTTTCACGAATACACTTTTTCACGGATTTCTCAGCCAGATACAGAGAATTGCTTTTGGGAGCCGCCGCCAGATAAACCGCCAATTGTGCCAGGCAGAGATGAGCCTCTGGCGGGCCGATGTAATCAAAAGCCTGCGCGGTCGACATGGCGAGAGTTAAGGCAAAGGGATCAGCCATGCCAACGTCTTCAGCAGCAAAGCGGATCATACGCCGCAGGATGAAACGGCAGTTTTCTCCGCCTTCAAGCATTCGGTACAGCCAATATAGGCTGGCATCAGGATCGGAGCCGCGCATCGACTTATGAAGAGCCGAAATAAGGTTATAATGTTCTTCCCCACCCTTATCGTAGCGCAAAGCCTTAGTTTGAAAGCTCTCTGCCACAAGCTCGGAAGAAACAGCCGGCTGAAATGGGTTTTGCTGCCTGGCAATTTCGCAACAGGTTTCGAGAACATTGAGGGCAATCCTGGCATCGCCCGCGGCTAGAGATGCAATTCTGATCAAAGCCTGATCGGCGAGTTCCACCTTGGGTTCCTTATTCAAGACCGAATCCGAATCGAGAGCACGCAGCATGATACTGATCAAAGCATCTTCAGGAACTGACTTCAAGGTTAATACCTGGCAGCGGGATAGTAATGCCGAGACAACTTCGAAACTTGGGTTTTCGGTGGTTGCGCCGATAAAAACGACGGTTCCAGATTCTATGTGCGGCAGCAAAGCATCCTGCTGAGCCTTATTGAAACGGTGAATTTCATCGACAAAGAGTAAAGTCTTTCGACCATTGGTTCTGCGCAATTCAGTAGCTTGCTCAAAGACCTGCTTAAGATCCTTGACACCTGAGGTTACCGCCGACAATTGAACGAATTCGGCGTCAGCGACCCCGGCCATAACCCTTGCGAGGGTCGTTTTTCCACAACCAGGCGGGCCCCAAAATATAATTGAACCGCTCAGACCAGCTTCAAGAAGAATTCGCAAGGGTTTGCCAACACCAAGAATGTGTTCCTGCCCGAGAATATCATCAAGCCGCTGCGGCCGCATCCTGTCGGCGAGAGGCTGATAGGGAGCATTTCTTCTGAGATTCCCTGACGACTCTGTGGAAAAAAGATCTTTCATTGCGGATCGATCAGCTCATTTTCAATAGCACTCATTGCCGCGAGCGAAAGCTCAACGAAATCGTCGAAGGCGATGCCTGCTTTTTCGCATTCAAGAATGTTTTCGCGCGAAACACTGCGAGCAAAATGCTTTTCTTTCATGCGCTTTTTTATTGATTTGGCTTTAACTGATGAAATTCGGCGATCGGGGTAAACCATGGCGCAGGCAACGATAAGGCCGGTAATACTCTCGCTGGCAGCCAGCGCATGGTCAAGTATCGATTCTCTAACGGCACCAGTCTCTTCATTATGAGACATGATTGCGTGAAGATACTCTTGCGGAAAACCCTCTTTTTCAAGAATTTCTGCAGCCACCCGGGCATGGTTCTTCATGTCGTCTCTGGTGGTATCAAGATCCATATCATGCAAAAGACCGAGTATTTCCCAATCCTGGGCCGGCTCGCCCAGTTTTTCGGCGACCGCTTTCATCACCACCGAACTTGCCAGACAATGACGTCGCAGGTTCTCATTACTTAAATGTGTATTCAACAATTCAACCGCTTTTTCTCTGTTAATCATTATATCACTCCGGTTTTCAATGAATGCTCAAGAGACCACTAATCAGGCAAAGTCTGATTAAAGGGATCAGAAAGAGCTGATGTTCTCAAGATCTGCTTCATTTTTTTTGCCTAGCACTTCAATTACTTTCCAAGTATGCCGCCGATAAGCCATCGCAGTTTCATGAGCGAGCTCCTGTAGCCCCTCACGGGTCATTTCCATTTTCGGATAAATCAGCAGCTTGCGACTTGTTAAAAAGATTGCCTTTTTTATCGGAAGATTCTGTTCGACCCATACCAGAAAGCCTGGATTGTCAAGCAAAGCGCCGGCGGTTGCAAGATCAAGACCGCCACTTTCCTTAACAATAAAATTCGGGGCGTGGCCGGTCTGATGAAAGCATTTTGGGCAGGGTTCGAGACCATTCAAGGCTTCAAGTTCTTTAACCCAGATTTGTGAGCTTTGGCTTGCGCATTCAACCAGGTATGGATCATGGAAAAAATCGCTTTCTTTGGTAATCCACGCAATTGTTGGTTTATCTTCATTCTTTTCAGAAACCGCCTCAAGATCTTCGTCGAATTCGACGAAGCTTTTCGCTCCATGTTTTTTACCAGAATCTTTTTGCACGGTTTTACGAGAAGAATAGACACCGGTAAAGATCTTTTCCGCCGGGCGATATTTTTTCCTTTTTGGAGCGTTAGCTGGAAAAACGACACCCTCGGCCAAACCTAAAGGTTTGATTATTACCGATTGCGAAGCCAGAATTTTATTGTCGGCATCGACAATCACCTCTTTGCCATCAGAATTTTGAATAATCATTGGCTGGGTTGCATGAACTACGGCAGCTCCAAGAAAAACCGCCAAAACAGTTTCAGCAAAAGCTATTTTCATTTTTCACTCCAGACGCTTTTGAAGAGAACCCGAGTACACAGTTCGAAGACGGGTAACTCTGAAAGTCGGACAAACCGCTGGAGAACATTTTAACAAAGTTTTATCAATCTCGCAGCAAATAAAAGAACAGAGTTTTGAGAAAAGGAGCAGATTTATGCTATAATGCTGGAAAAATGCTTGAGGAGGCTTGCTGATGCGGCGCACAGCCATCTATAAACACCCTGGTTTTGAGAAGATCGCGAATCATTATTACAAGGAACTTCTTAGTCGGAATCCGGTGACCGCAACCTGGCTAGGCGAGCACTCATTTGACGGCTTGCTGCCAGAAACCGGCGTTGATTCCATTGAACGAAATCTTAATTTTTTACGGGAAATGCGTGATGCTTTTTCAAGTCTGCCTGAAAACGAGCTGAGTGTCGATGAAAAACTCGATCGAGAAATAGCCATGCATTTTGCTGAATCTCAACTTTTTCTCGACGAAGATCTGCAACGCTGGAAAATGGGTCGTGACCTGGCAATGAACATCGGCGACTCTCTTTTTTTACTGCTGACCCGAGATTTTACCAGCATTCACAACCGGGTGGACTCAATAATAATGCGCCTCAAGGCCGTGCCAGTCTTTTTGATGAGCAGCAAATCGCTTTTTCAGAAGGTTCCGGCACTCTGGGGCGAAATCTTCATCGAATCATTAGTGCAATTGCCTGGTTTTATCGACACAATCCTTCAGGCAGTAAAAAGCGAAATCTTGCCAATTCAGCATACTGAGCTCGAAAAAGCCTCATATCAGGCAAAAAAATGTATTGGCGAATTCAGAACCTGGTTCATTCATGCTGTTATGCCAAAAGCCGTTCATGAATGGGCTATGGGCGAGAACGCTTTTGAAGCATATCTGGGCTTGAGAAAAACCGGTCTGAAAAAATCAGAAATGCTGGAGATTTCTGAGAAAGCAAGCCAGCAGGCAAAAATCCAGCTTGAGGTCCTCAGCTGCACCATTCTTGGCAAAACAACCGGATCCGCCTCCGGGGCTCGTGCCGAGGCCCTCAAAAGAGTGCGAAAACATTGCCCGCCAAACTTTGACATGGCACTTGCCGCTTATCGTGAAGCGGTGAATCGCTGCCGCGAGTTTGTCAGAAGAAGCGAATTTGCCACCCTGCCTGACAATGAGGAGCTCGAAATCATTGAAACGCCTGATTTCATGGCTCATTTAATTCCTTTTTCGGCTTACATTGGACCAGAAAGAACATCTGGCATCCAAAAAGGCACCTATCTGCTGACTCGTGATAAAAGCGGCAGTAATAACAGTCGCTATAATTACGCCGAAATAGCCAATTCTGCGCTACACGAAGGCTATCCTGGTCACCATCTTCAACTTACGGGACAAAACCTGCATCCAGGGAAAATGAGGATTTTCGCCGAAAGCCTGGAAATGATCGAAGGATGGGCTCATTACTGTGAAGAGCAGTTCAAAGAGCGTGATTTTTACCAGAGCAGTGAAGAAGTTTTTGCCCAGGCCCTCGACCAATTGTTCAACGCGACCAGAATGAAAATAGACATAAATTTGCAAACCCGAAAATGGACTTTCGACCAGGCAATGCATTGTCTCATGCAGGAGGTTGGCCTGGACCGGGCATCAGCCGAAGCTGAAATAAGGCGATATTCACAGAATCCGGCTGCGCAAATCGGCTATACAATAGGCAAAGAGATGCTGCTCGACCTTAAACAGTCCTTAAAAAATCAGTTTTCTGCAGATTTTAATGACAGGAACTTTCATGACCTGATAATATATGAAGGCAGTCTGCCAATTTCTCTGGGTCGCAAATATTACCCGGAGATAATGCAATCAGAATTGAAAACTCAAAACAGGACCTGAAATGACCTTTAAAAAACAACTTTTCATTCCCAACAAGCGGGAATATATTACCAGGGCCCGCCAGACAGGTGGTCCCTGTATAATCTGTTCAATAATTGAAGAAGCACCTGAGGTTACCAATCTGTTGGTTTGGAAAAATCATAAAGTAGCCGCCTGCGCCAATCTCTACCCTTACAACGCCGGGCACTTGCTGCTCTTCCCCTTGCGCCACATCAATGACCCCCGGGAACTTGATGCAGAAGAAGCCTTGCAAATGCAGATGCTGCTAAATCATTCCTTGACTGCTCTCGACAAGATCTACCAGCCTGCCGGCTACAACATTGGCTACAATGTTGGCGAAGCTTCCGGCGCCAGCATCCCCCACCTGCATCAACACGTTGTCCCACGCTATTCTCGCGAACTTGGATTTGTCGATATTACCGCCGGTGCGAAAATTATAATTGAAGACCCTGCCGTTACCCTGGAAAAACTCAAAAAAGTCTTTCTTGAATTTACCATTAAACCATAACTGATTAACGGCAAAAATTGTGTTATAATCCACAAAACTATTTTTTCAGGAGATGTTCCGATGAGAAGAAACCTGCTTTCAACAGGCCTTATCTTGAGTTTACTGGCCGCAGTTCCCGCAATTGGATCCACCAAGGGTGACATGGAATTTCTGGGTTATTCAGAAGAAATGATGCAGGACACCATGGGCATTATCGAAACCAACGGTGATATCGACAGCGAAGACGCCAAACTGGATTTGGATCCGGTTAAAACCGGCGAAGATGAAGACCTGGATGAAGCAACTGCCCTGCAAAAACAGTTAACCGAGTTGGCAAACAGTAGATCGATCAGGGCCGACCTGGCCGATCGCTCACTTGAAATCAAAAGCAAAATCGGAAACTACTGGAACAAAATGAACCCCAACCAGGGTATGCCGGCTCTTTCCGATGAACTTCGCAGTCAGATTCTTGCCGGAATCAGCGAAGCACTCACCCTCAACGGCTATGAAATAGTGCAACTTGAGCTTCTTGATCTTCCGGAAGGCAGCAACCAGGACAAGTTGAGGGCTGTAGTCAGAACCACCAGACCCCTGAAAACCCGCAATTCATATAAAGAGATTCAGCAGAATCTTGCTGAAATCAAAGCAATTTGTACTCAGGCCGCGACCATAGATGGTAATGCCTACCTGTCAGAATTGACGACATTTGTTGCTGAAAACCCCAAGAATAAATACTATTACGAAAAAACGATTTTAAAATATTGATTTAATGAAATTATGAGCATACTGGCTTCGCCAAGACAAACAACCAGATTCATGGTCTACGCCATGGTCTGCACGCTGGTTATTGCCTTTGGGACGATCGGCGCAGTTTTTGCTGAAAATATTGCGCCTCAGTATGCCCTGATGGGACTTTTTCTTGGCTCAGCTTTGGGGGCGTTCATCTCTGTCTATGAATCGACGATAATTGGCTGTATGGCTGGAATGATCACCGGACTGGCTGTATCACCCCTGGTTTATTTTTTCATTGATTTCGAAACTTCTTATCTGATGGTTTTTGTCCTGGCTCTTTTCGGAGCTGTAATGGGCGAACCTATGGCATATTTCTGGCGAGAGGCCGAGGGGCTGTCAGAGGAATCTGAAGAAGCCGAAACAGTCGAACCCGATACCAGTCAGGACACGGAGAATCGGTAAAATTGAGTGAAATCAGACTTATCCTAGTTGAAAAAAATCTTGCCACTTCCGGAAACATTCCATCGCCGTCAATCCCGGCAATAATGTGGGCGATATCAGCCGGAGCCAACAACAGCACAACTCTTTGGCAAAAGGTTGCCGAACTCGACCCCGGACTCAAAGATCACTATCAATCGAATGCCGACGATTCCCCCATTCTGGAAGGTTTTGATGACGGCCTGCTTGTAATCAGCTGGGACCACTGCTGCATTGAGTCCTTTCAGGTCTATCAGCCGTTAAAATTAACCGGCACCGTCACTCCACACAACGGCAAATTTCTCGAAACAGACAAAGAAGAGATTGAATACCAGATCAACGGCAACTGGAGCATAATAGATCATCACTTTGAAGAGAGCAGGCATTAACGTGGAAATGGTAAACTGTCCTGGTTGTGGCGCGGTAAACAACCGAGATTCTTTAAGCTGTATAGCATGCAATCGAACTCTTTTAGTGGTATGTCCCCAATGCGCGTTGCGAAATCCAGTTTCAGCAGCTATTTGCGGCCAATGCGGCCGAATTCTCGACGAAAAAAATGATCCGAGAATAATGCAGCAAAAAATTGGCGATCCGGTTGCCGACATGTATGAAGAAATCCCAATCGGTCACACAGCCGGCGAATTTCCCCTTGGCGCTTTTCTTAAGGTTTTTGTCGGCGGCTTTGTCTTCGCTCTCCTTTATTTGAGCCAGATCCTCAGCGGATACCCGATTGCCCTGCTGGGTGCAGGCCTTTTAAGCGGTATTTTCGCCCTATGGGGATTGATCGAAATAACCTTCTGGCTTATTGAAGACAACGAAATAAATGAGGCACCCCATTCTGAGAAGCTTCCCGAAAGCTACCCAACCGGATCCCAAAGTGGTTTGCCGGTCATCGGCGAATCATTTGAAGAAGCAGAGCGGGAATTGGAACAAACCATGCAGGCCGCCACTCCGGAATCTGTCCTCAGCGCCGAGGAAGCCGCTGCCTTAACCGCAGCCGATTCAGCAACTGTAAGCGAAGAAGAACCCCCAAAAACGATCGCTGAACACGAAAAAGAACAGCGCCCGCGTTTTGAAACTTTGGCAGAATTCCTTTCTGATGGGATTGACAAAGAGATTCAATCGGTTAAACGAAAAATCAGGCGCTCTCCCGAAAACTACGCCTTGCTTATGCATCTGGCACAACTCCATGAAGAAAGAGGTGAGCTGAATCTTGCCCTTGAAACCATGGAAGAATGTATTAAATTCGATCCGGAAATCGCCGAAATCCATCTTTATCATGGCATCCTCAATATGCGCAGCGGCTTTGCCGACAAGGCCAGAGCATCTTTTCACAAGGCTCTAGAGCTCAACCGCTTCATGTCCAAAGCCTTCTATCAGCTGGGAATGCTCGAGCGCAGTCAGGGTAATCTGCCTGACGCAAGAAACAATCTGCAGAAATGTATTCAACTTTCCCCTGATGATGCCTATGCCCACTACCAACTCGGCATGATTTATCGGGAAATGGGAGAAACCGGCCTGGCAATGATGGAACTCAAGCGTGCGACCATTCTCCATCCCACCGACTCCTACGGACACAGCAAACTCGGCCAGATCTACCAGCAGACACGGCAGTTCGATCTGGCTATCGCAGAATATTCCCTGGCCCTGAACCTGAAGCCCGACGATCCTTTCGTTCTTGAACGCCTGGCAGAGGTTGTCGCTGAAAAAGGCTTGTACCAACGTGCTGCCGAGCTTTATCAGGAAACTCTTGCCCGACAATTCCACCCCAAAGTCGAAACAATGATCGCCCTTGGCCAGATTTTGAGAAAACTCGAAGAATTTGCCGATCTGGAAATGCTTGCCGACGAAGTTTTACGCCTCTCGGAAAACAACCTGCACGGCCTCTTTCTTAAGGCTATCGCCGCACTGAAACAAAACCGCAATCTCGAAGCCATAGAGTTGCTCGAAAAGCTCACCGAAAACCCAAATGCCGGTTACGAAGCCTGGCTCGAACTTGGTAAAATCTATCAATCGCTCGGCAAGGAAGACAAAGCACTCTCTGCCTTCATCAGGGCCTCAACAAGCGCGCCAGACCAGGCAGGCATCTGGAACAATATCGGCATTTTGCTGGGAAACCAGAAAGCTTATGAAGAAGCTCTGAAAGCTTTCAAAAAGGCGGCCAGCTTCGATTACAGCGACCCACAGATTGCCGGCAACCTCAAAGCCGTCCAGAAAAAGCTCGAATCAAGCTGCACACGCATAATCGAAACCCGCAAAACACAGCTGGAAAAAGATCCAGAGGATCTATACGCCTATATCGAAATGGGTCGGGCCTTTGAAGTTATCAACCGCCCAGACGACGCTTTGATGGCCTATCAAAGACTTCTAGCCATAAACCCTGAACATATCGACGGCCTGATGTGTTATGCAGAGTTACTACGAAAACGGGGCAAATTGAAAATGGCCATGCGCTGCTATCGTGAAATCCTCAAACTGCAGCCGGAAAACGCCGAAACTCACCTTTATCTGGTCCAGGCCAACCTTAACCTTGGATTTCTCAATGAAGCCCTTCGCCATGCCGTTACTGCCCAGAAAATCGTTAAAGATGACCCTCGCGTTCATTTTCTCCTTGGAAAAATTTATTTTGCCAAAGGCCTTGCTCCAAGAGCTTTAAAAGAATTTTCCATCGTCGCCTCTTCTGCAACGGATCCAGATATGATCAGCTGGGCGGAACTGATGCGACGCAGACTTTCAAGGAACAATTAAAGTGAAACTTTTAAACAAATTTTTAACGGTGGCACTTCTTGCCGGGTCTTTTTTTGCGGTTGAGCTTCCAGCTCAATTCAGCGAAGAAACCAAATCTGACGTTTCGGTCAGAGATCTTCTTGAAGGCTTTAAAAGAAGCCCCAAAGCGGACACTTATTATCTGATGGCCCTGGCCGAAGCCCGAAAAAACAATATCGAAGCCGCCGAAAAAGCTATCGGCACGGGCTTGAGCATCAACCCCCGCAATACCCGCCTGCTGAACCTCAAAGGGGCAATTCGCGCCCGCCAGGGTCGCCTTGCCGAAGCCAGGCGCCTGTTTTTAAATGTTCTGCAGCTCGACCCCGAGGACAAATATGCCGAGGCATCATTGCGCTCTGTTGAACGTATTCTTCAACCACAACGCAATGACATCATCGTAACCAACCCCAAACCGGCAGCAAAATCTACTCAAGACAATCCAGCAGCTCCACTTCTCGTCAAAGAAGTCGAGGTTAAAAAGAAAGTTCTCGAATCTTCTTATTTTGACCAGATAAAAAACAAACAGCAGTGTTATTACGCCATGGCCTCGCTTAAAAGAGCCTATGAAAGCTATCTTGCCAGCAGCCCAAAAGACAAAAGTTTTTCCCCGACAACTCTCGTAAGCAGCGGCTTTTTAACTTCCATCCCGCTTTGCCCGGAATCAGGCGAATACAGCTATGCTGACGCCGATGTCGTCTGCAGCAAACACGGCCGCCAGTCAGAAGTCGGCGCAGAGGTTACTACCGTCTTCACCGAATTTAACCGGGGTATGCGCGCCAAACTCAGTCGCAACTACCTCGATGCCCTCAAAGCCTTTGAGCAGGTGGTCATTCTTTACCCACGCTGGGCAGAAGCACATTACCAACTTGCCGACACCCTCTTTCGCCTCGGCGAAACCGAACCGGCAATAGTTGCATTGCGCAACTGCCTTAAGCATCAGCCTGAAAATCTCGATGCACAGCTTTTACTTGCGAATCTCTATTTCAAAAAGGGGCAGAAAAATCCAGCCCTAAGCCTTCTCGACCAGATCGCCGAAAAACACAAAGGCACAGTTTACGGACTCTCAGCAAGAAGCATCGCCGGATCGATCAGATCTGGCAGAAACTATTATCAGATTTTCCCGCCAAACTGACAGGAATCTCGATGAAAAAGAAATTACAGACGATCGCCTTTATCTGTCACCCGACCCGCACATCACTGCCACCGATTCTAAAAGGCCTGATCGAGTGGTCTGAAAACAACAACATTAATGTTCGGCTGACTCCGCGCATGGCCCAGATCGTTGAAAGACCCGAGCTCGGACTACCGCGCCAGGACATGGCGGGCGAAGTTGACATGGTAGTGGTTCTCGGTGGTGACGGCTCCATTCTTGAGACTACCCGTGCATTTGCCGCAGATGGTATCCCGGTTGCCGGGATCAATCTTGGCCATCTTGGCTTTTTGACTCTTGATGAGCCACGCAACGCGATAAACACTCTTGAAAAGCTTCGAGACGGCAAATTTCGCATTGAAAACCGCATGATGCTTCAGGCAATTGTCAGACGAAATGGTCGCAAGATGTTTCGCGGCATCGCTCTCAACGACGTCGTCATCCAAAAAGGCACCATGCTCCGAGTCATCAATATACATGTTTCAATCTCAGGAAACATGGTCAACACCTACCACGGCGACGGCATTATTTTCTCGACCCCCACCGGGTCAACCGCATACTCCCTTTCAGCCGGCGGCCCCATCGTCCCGCCATGGGTAAATGTCATCGTTCTCTGCCCGCTCAATTGCCATACCCTCAGTGCGCGTCCGGTCATAACCTCCGATCAGGAAATCCTCAACGCCCGCATCAGTTGTGTCCATTCAAAGGTTGATCTGGTTCTCGACGGGCAAGAAGGTTTTCGCCTTCTCGACGGTGACGAAATTGAAGTTTCCCGCGCCAATGAACTTGGTCGCATCGTTGTTTTCAAGTCCCGAAATTTCTTTGAGGTTTTGAGAAAAAAAATGAACTGGGGCTAAATTTCACTACTAGAGGTTAAACATGAAAAAGCACCTGTTTGTTATCACCGTATTTCTTTTGGTTTTACCACAACTCTTCGCCCAGTTCCCTGGCCAGAATGGTGATTTTTCTTTCAAATCCGGCAAAACCGAACAATTTGCAGACCATTTCTTTGTCGAGGTCCTGGCGCGTGTCGGCTTCAATCATAGCCTTTACCGCGAGCAAATGTCATTTGTCGCCGAAAATGGCAAGCTCGAAATCGACTGGCCAGATACTAAAATCAAAAAAGATCCGTTCACCGCTGAAGACGTAGTTGTCTACGATCAGGGCGATCATGTTTTCCCAATTCGATTTTACCCGAAAGACAATTCAGTTAAAGAATTGAAGCTTCAGGTAAATTACCAGGGCTGCTCAAATATTACCTGCTTTTTCCCAGGCTCCCAGACTTTTAGCTTCAACCTGAACCAGGCACAGCAGGAATTAGAAAACCAGGCCAGTTCTCAAACCAACCCTTCTACCGGCAACCTCGCCACAGCACAACCTGCGTCTTCAACCCTGGCCGCCTCGACAGCAGCGCAAGATCCGATTGAAGCAAAACAAAGTAAGGTGCAAACCCCTTCAGGAATCGTTGACTTTGCCAAAACCCTTAAAGAAAAAGGTATGCTTTGGGTTCTTGTTCTTTCGCTCGTTGGCGGGTTACTGGTCAGTCTTACACCCTGCGTTTACCCAATGATTCCCATCACTTTGTCAATAATCGGAGGCCGTCAGGAGAACTTAAGCTTCAGCAAAGGGCTGGGACTGGCTTCAATTTACGTTGCCGGCCTTTCATTGACATACGCATTTCTCGGCCTCGCTGCGGCATCTTTTGGCGCACAGATTCGCGGCTTTCTTCAGGGAACAGCATTTCAAGCAGCTATTTCAATTATTTTCTTCATTTTGGCGCTGTCAATGTTTGACGTCTTCATGATTCAAGCTCCGGCAGCTCTGCGCAATCGTCTTGGCACCATCAAAAAAACCGGAATGTTCGGCATTTTTCTGATGGGAATGGTCTCCGGCCTGATGGCTTCTCCCTGCGTTGCCGCACCGCTCGCTGGAATTTTGGCATTTATCGCCGCTACCGGCAGCAAATTATTAGGCTTCCTCATGTTGCTGATTTTTGCCTGGGGAATGAGCGTTCCTCTTCTGCTTGTCGGTGCTTTTTCCGGCAGCCTCAATTCGTTGCCGAAAGCCGGAGAATGGATGAATCGGGTAAAAGAATTCTATGGCTTCCTGATGCTGGGCGCCGCTCTTTATTTCGCGCAACCCCTGATCGGGGAACCCTGGGCCGAGCTTTTACTGGCACTTGTGCTGGCTGCTTTCGCCGCTTTCCTCGGCCTGTTCTCTAACCTTCCCGAGGATTCTCTGCTTTCACACCGAATAATGAAGGCTTTTGGCATTATCACGATTTCGGTTGCCTGTGCTTTTGCCATCAGCGCCACAACCAAATGGGGTTATCTATGCATGCCCCAGCCCATCAATACTCAGATCACCGAAAAAGCGGAATTGATATGGCTCAAAGACCTCACAACCGCCAGACGAAAAGCTCTCACCGAAAATAAACCTGTCTTCATTGATTTTCGCGCAGACTGGTGCACCATTTGCCGGGAACTTGAACGCAAAGTTTTTCCACGTCCTGAGATTAGAGTGCTCCTCGAAAAAATGGTGACTGTCAAAGTTGATGCAACAAACAACACCCCTGAAATCGAAGCGCTGTTAAAGGAATATTCAGTAATCGGTCTGCCAACCCTGATTGTTTTAGACTCTGAAGGCAATGAAATCAGTGATTTGCGCATGGTTGGCGACATAACTGCCGAACAGTTGGCAACCAACCTCAGTTCAGCATTACATTGACTGACAGTCGTCTCACCTTAAAGTCCGGTTGGCAGGTCGACAAATTCATATTTTAGCTTGAATTTGTCGGCAAGATGCTTGCCTAATGCCTGAACGCCAAAGACTTCTGTCGCATAATGACCGGCAGAAATCATGTGAATTTCACGATCGCGGCAGGCGGCCACACCCTGATGAATAATTTCACCGGTAAGGATAAGGTCGACCTGGCCTTCATAGACAAGAGGGTCGGTAACGTAACTCCAGCCACCGCCTGAGACTATGGCAATCTTGCGAATTTCCTTTTTGCCAAAATCAAGGTGAGTGACTATCGGGCCAATCACCGAGGCTACCTTCTTTTTTAAGGCAGCAACAGTTAGCGGCTTTTTCAGTCCGGCAAGGATGCCAATCGGATTTCGGGTTCCCCCAAAA
>CAZQUE010000005.1:0-10159 GCA_964596185.1 uncultured bacterium
CATGCGCCAGAACGAAGCAGCAAACTGGGAATTCTTCTTCGAACAGATTCCTGATCCAGAACGCTCTTTGATCAATATCAACACCATCAAGGGCAGTCAGTATGTCAGACCTTTGATCGAATTCTCAGGCGCCTGTGCCGGCTGCGGCGAAACCGCCTACATCAAGCTGGTTACCCAGATCTGTGGCGACAGACTCATGATCGCCAACGCTACCGGTTGTTCTTCAATTTACGGCGGCAACCTGCCGACAACTCCTTATTGCGTGCGTGCTGACGGCCGTGGTCCGGTCTGGTCGAACAGCCTGTTCGAAGACAATGCCGAATTCGGTATGGGTATGCGTCTGGCCTCTGACAAACTGATGGAAGAAGCTGTAGAACTACTGATCAAAGCCAAAGAATGCAGCTGCTCGTGCTCAGGCAACATCAAAGCGGTTGCCGACAAGATTCTGAACAACCCCCAGAAAACCCAGGAAGAAATTGAAGCTCAGCGTGCCAACGTTGAAGAACTGAAAAAGCAACTGGCTGCTTGTGAAGATGCTATCTGCAAACGACTGCATGGCATGGCCCAGTATCTGGTTAAGCGCTCAGTCTGGATCGTCGGCGGCGACGGCTGGGCCTATGACATTGGCTACGGCGGACTCGATCACGTGCTTGCTTCCGGCAAAAACGTAAAGGTGCTCGTTCTTGATACCGAAGTTTATTCAAACACTGGTGGACAGATGAGCAAAGCAACTCCGCTCGGCGCAGTTGCCAAGTTCGCCGCAGGCGGCAAACCAATGCCGAAAAAAGATCTGGGCATGATTTCAATGACCTATGGCAACATCTACGTTGCAAAAATCAGCCTTGGCGCCAACCCGGCCCATGCCCTCAAAGCCATCATCGAAGCCGAAAACTACGATGGCCCGGCAATCGTAATTGCTTACGCTCATTGTATCGCTCATGGTATCGATATGTCAGCCGGTCTTCAGGAACAGAAGAAAGCCGTAGAATCTGGTCACTGGCCACTCTTCCGCTTCAACCCAGACCTGATTGCAGAAGGTAAAAACCCGCTGCAGCTCGATTCAAAAGAACCGACACTGTCCCTGAAAGACTACGTTTATGGTGAAAACCGCTTCAGAATGCTGCTCAAAGCCAACAAAGAAGCTTCCGAAAAGCTCATTGAACAGGCACAAAAAGATGTTAAACTCAGATACAGCATTTACAAGCAGGTTGCCGGCATGAACTTCGAAAACTGATCGACCTGAATTGTGAAATTGCCGCCCCAATTTTGGGGCGGTTTTTCTTTGCCCAAATTTTTGCGGTTATTCTGGTATAATTCTTTTTAACATTTACCGGGAGTGGTAATCAGCATGAAAAGAATGCCGAATGTATCGATAAGACCTCACAAAGTAAAAGATGCGAAAGATTTTTTTCGAATTCTTAGTGAAGGAAATTTTGAATTGTTTCCAATGAATGTAGCTTCAATAGAGGCTGAAAAGCGCTTCTTGCGAAAAAGTGTCGCAAATTTTAAAACTGGCACAAACTTCAATTTCGCCATTATTCTTGAAAACAAAGTAGTTGGAGCGGTCGGCATTATTCCAGAAGCAACCCGCCCCTACAATGCCGAAATAGGTTATTTTGTCGATCGCAATTATCATGGGCAGGGACTGGCCTACAAAGCTGCCTGCCTTGCAGAAGCCTATGCCCGCGAACACCTTCCGCAAGTAAGCCGATTGCAGGCATACATCGCCACATCCAATCTTCCAAGTATCAGAGTTGCAGAAAAGGCCGGATTTATCCGGGAGGGAATTTTAAAAGATTACTTAAAAGTTGGCGAAAAATTTTACGACGCTTTTATTTTCGGCAAAATTATCAGATAAAATATTCTATTCCGGTAATTTTTACCTGAGATTGGGCACCAATACGACGAATAATGTTGGCTGCGAGAAAATTTCCGATCTTGATGCAGGTTTCCAGATCGAGTTTTTTGTGTAATCCGTAGAAAAAGCCCGCCTGAAAGTTGTCGCCGGCTCCATTGGTATCACGAACGTCTTCAACCTTGTAGCCAGACACGCAGAATTGCTGCTTGGGTGTCAGCACGAGAGCGCCACCTGGGCCAAGCTTTACCACTGCCAGATCAGTATATTTCAAAAGCTTTTGGTAATCGTTGTCACCGCACAAAGACCTGGCTTCATCTTCATTGGCAAAAAGCAGGTCGATTTTTTCGGTCAGAAAAGCTTCGATCTGATCGCGAGAATTTTGAATAACGAAACTGTCGCCAAGATCGAATGAGATTTTCGTGCCATGTTTTCTGGCGATTTCGGCGGCGTGCCGGGTTGCAAAATTTATCGGGTTCTCACCACGAAATTCATAAGCTGAAAAATGCAGGAATTCAGAATCTTTCACCAGGCTGTGAAGGATTTCATACTCGTAAAGCTGCTTGGCCACGCCGAAATCAAGGCCGAAAGAGCGCTGGCCATCAGGGCTGATCAGCGTATAGCAAAGCCCTGAGTTGCCTCGCTTTATTGAAACGTAAGTGTCGATATCATTTTCACGCAGATTGTTTATATAGTCATAGCCGTAATCATCACTGCCGACACAGCCGATGAAAGCACAACGCAACCCCAGGTTGCCGGCTCCATAGATCACGTTAGTCGGAGAACCACCGGGAGCAACCTTTGGCTTGTGTGTTTGAATTAGATTTTCAATTTTGCCAAGATTTTCTGCGTTAAGCTCGATGCTGTTTCCTTTTGGTAGACCAATGCGGTCGAGGACCTCATCTTCGACCTCGATAATGATATCGGTCAAAGCATCGGAAATAGCTGTTATCTGGTATTTTCTCGGTTGCTCGGTATTGCTCATGAATTTTTCCCGGGTTGAAGATAGATGTTGCAAAGGTTAATCGCAGGCCGAATCAAAGTCAATGCAAAATTTATGCAGTTGTTGAGCCAAGATGATTTTCTGTTATAATGATTCGAGTAAACTGACAGGAGGATCGACCGAATATGGGCGCACTGGTCACCGTAGGGGTAAACACTCTTGCTTTTCTGGTCATTTCGAAAATTTTGCCAGGCTTCAACGTCCGTAATGAAAAAACGAACTTTTTCATTGCCGTGGCTTATAGCATACTTATGGCAGTTGCCGGCTTTCTGATTCTGCCTCTAACATTCATTACCGGAGCTGTACTCTGGCTGTTGGCGTTAATCCCAGTAATCGGACCGCTTCTCGCCGGGGTCGGCGGACTGGTCACCATGTTCATTCTGGCATTTGGCGTGACTGCGATTCTTCTTATGATTATCGACAATGCGATGGAAGACTTTGAAATGCGCTCCCCGGCAGTGGCTTTCATCGCCGCATTTCTCATGGCAATTTTGAATGTTGCCATCAGATACGGGCTGGGTCTTTTTTAAAAAAGCTTATTTTCGGGCTTTGAAAACTACTGCAGTTAAAGGCTCGATCTCGATCGTGTCCGGAAAAACCTTGAATCCCTCAGGACGTGCCAGGGCAGTGACTCCAGCAGTTCTAGCATCGACCAGGACTTCCGCCTGAGTCAGATCTATCTTCAGGGTCAGCTTTCTTGTGCGGTTATCAGCATTGATAAATACGTAAAAAACCGACTTATCGACCGCTTCGCAGCTGTAAGCGATAACCAGGTCTTTTTCATCGATTTCAGGAGCAGCAATCAATTTAACATTGGCATTAACCTCTTCAAGACTGCCAAGATGAAAAGCATCGCTTGATCGACGCAGCCGGATCAGGCCACTGGTATATTCACGCGTGGTAACGTTCACCGGATAAGCAGTTGCATCGGTGGCTTTTTTCCAGTTGAATTTGTTGATAGCGTCAGACGCATCGTATGAGTCATGAATGAAATACGGAAACTTGAAAGGCTGCCCATCGGCATCGAGCATTTCATGAAACTTGTGCTCTGGAGTTCCATGGGTGCGCCATTGTTTGCTGCGTCCAAACTCCTGTCCGGCATGAATAAATGCGATTCCCTGTGAAGTCAGCAAAATAGCGTTACCCAGCCTGATGCGACGGTGAATTTCCAGAAAGTTTTCCGGAACATCGGGGTCTTTTTTAATTGACTGGGCGATGACATCGAACAATGGCAAATTATCATGAGCTGCAATATATTGAACCATATCGCCTGGAGCCGTCACTGGTGTGTTTTCAGGCTGAGCTTTGATGTTGTTGAACAAAAACCCGATATTACGAGGACCTCCGGTCAGAAACATCGGTTCGCCTTCGCAGCCAAAACCAGATTTAAGTTCATTTCTGAATTCGTCGGAAAAAACACCGACCGAATCCGTTTCGCTCATCCAATCCTGGTCAGCGCCCTGACCTTTCAGATTCGGGTCTTCAAGGTGTCCCTTGAAAGTGCGCCAGCCTTCACCGATAAAAATGGCCTGACCATTGATTTCTCTGGCAGCATCGAATGCTTTTTGAACTGCGCTTCGCGTTGCATCGCCCATCATATCCCAGCGCATGCCATCGATGCGATAAACTTCAAACCAGTGGCGAACAGAATCGACAATCAGTTTTTCAGCCATTTTCCGGTTGGTAGCCAGATTATTGCCGAAATCGCCAAGCAGGGCGCCGTCGGGGGCCTGGAAAAAGAAGTAACCGGGGACAATGTTTTCCAGGATATCGGCCTTGGCCATATGGGTGTAAACAACATCGAGAATTACCCCCATTCCCGCTTGGTGAATTGCATCAACAAGGTCTTTGAATTCAGCAATCCGCAAGGCTGCGTCACTTGGGTTTTCTGAATAGGCTCCGTCGAGAGAAAAATAATTGTGCGGGTCATACCCCCAGTTGTATTGGTTATTCTTGGCGGAGTATTCGAGCTCCGGGGCATTCATTCTCGACTCGTCACCGAAATACCATGCCATAACCGGTAAGAGCTGAATATGAGTGACTCCTAGTGAGCGAATGTAAGAAAGGCGACTCTTAAAGGCAGCGAAAGTACCCCAACGCGCCTCGAGATCTTCAGCAATCTCTGGATCAGAGGTAAAATCGCGAACGTGGACTTCATAAATTATCGCATCTTCACGCTTTTGAAAATTGCTGATCTGAACAGGCATCGGCAGTTTACCAATGCTGGCAGCATTAACAAAAGCTGCTTTACCAACCGAATCACGGCTGCTTCCGGCATCGGTTCCATCTGGCGAAACGGTAACCACCGCCATACTCTGCGCATAGGGATCGAGAACTCTTACCGGCTCATCACCAGGATTTTTGACTTCATACTGGTAAAAATAACCATTCAGCTCATCAACATCAGGAAGATCGACGACGTTGACCTCGGCAAACCATACTCCCTTTTCATCGTAGCTCATTGCCTTTTCAGCAATTTGCCTGGACTGGTCATTACGGTCAAAAATCAATACGGAAACGGTTTCAGCCTTTGGTGCCCAAAGTTTGAGACTGGCAGACTGTGATGAATTCATGACACAGCCAAGATCATTTCCTTCATAGGCATATAAGAGGTCAACCAGCTTCCAGGAAAGATCACATTCCAGCGACTGATAATCAAATCTCAGTTTTAATGGAGCTTTTTTGATGTCAAAACCAGAGGTTAGTTCGACCTGGTTGTCGTTAACTTTGATCTGTTCAATCAGCAACTCTTTTCCTGTGCGATCTTGAAGCTGAAACAATGGAAGAATTCGCTCTGGCTCTAAGTTAACCTTAGCCGAAAAGAGCACTTCTATCTGTCGTTCATTGATGATCTTTGCCGACAAAGCTTCACACTTCTCGGCAAAATCGCTGCTAACATAGACCTTGTCATCCTTTTCTCTTATCCAGAGTTCATTATGTGCTTCATTCATGGCAAAAATTTTGCTCCCAGCCTCCTTTTCGCCGGTTTTTAGATCAACTATGAGAAAACTGATCTTTTTGGCTTCTGAAGCCAGATTTAAATCCCAGTATATGCCGAAATCAGTTTCGCCCGAAGGCGAAATAGCATCAGATGGCCAGTTTTTCATCTGGTGAATGATGTCATCCCAGGCCCAGAGTCCGGCATTGGCAAAATCGCGACTTTGCCGGTGATAATGAATGCGGATCGATCCTGAAGCCAGTTTGCTATTAGTTGAAGCATCGAGGGCGGCCGAAAGGGCAACCAGAAGAATCAGAGCGAAAGTTACAGTTCTCGACAAAATTCTTATCATTGTTCGAAGAGCCTATCCTCCGTTATTTTTTTAAGCCGTCGAGCCATTCAACAAGAACCTTGGCCGAAGGGGCCAGCGAATTCTGTACAGAATCGCCCATTTCTTTAATCTTGATGGTTTTGAAGGTTTTTGCGGTCTCGTCTATTTGGTAAGCAATCCATAGATTCTGGCCGGCATCTCTGGCGTTATCAGTTCTTGCGCTGTGTGAAGCAACTGCTACCTCTGGAATCAATGCCGCCATTCGCTGCAATTCATCCTTATCAACAGTTTTGATAAATTTCAAATTCTGATTGAAATACTTTTTTAGTTCATCGATTGTTCTCGGCGGAACATAGCCCAACATTGGCCCAAGCTTTTCAGCAGGAAAACGAAACGAAAAAACCTGCCCCTGCACATCTACCAGAATTCCCTCATAGGTTTTTACCCAGGCATAATTTTCATAGCTTTTTCGAAAAAGAATACTGTCAATTTCTGGAGAATCTGCCAAAACAGAAGAGCTGATCAGCAACAAAAAACCGGCGATTAAAATGAAAAATCCTTTCACACAGTCCTCCTGAAAATTCAATCTTTTGTAAGTAATGCAAACAGTACCGCCGCAACCGAGTCTTTATGCTCGATCAACAGCAATTTGACGGTTTTCCCTTCACCGAAGAACAACTCACCCAAACGTTCAGAATCGGCATCTATCATTAAAGGCAGCACAATTTCATGATGCTGGTCTAGTAAATTGTCAACTTTGCGCAGGTATCTCTCGCTACAGTCGTTGGCAATAACAAGCAAACGCGAAATCCTTTTGCCGCCAGAAATGCCAGATTTTTCCTCGACCATCTTCAACCCCTTGGCCTGAGCGCTCAGCGCTCGCTCGATCAACTCGAAGCTTCTAATCAGCCGACCTTTTCTATGTTCAAGTTGCATCGCCCGAATCATCGACATGGCAAAAGGTAGAGCAACAACCCGATTTCTAGCCCCCGACCATAATTTCTGATGGTTTTCCAATGCCGCTTTTACGGCTTCGGCGCGGGGGTCGCTTTCTACCTGTCTTGGCAATCTATATTCTTGTTTATTCAATTCTTTTTTCCAAAAACTTTTTTCAGATCTTTCCGTTAATATATCATATCCTAAGACTTAAGGCTCCGTACAGGAAATAAAAATCAGCTATCGGTAATCAGAAAATTTTGATACAATTAATCTTACTGTAGTTAAATATCAGATTAAAGTTGTATCCTTTCTCGGAGAGTGGAGTATGAACAAAGAGGTGGTTACTTCATCCTTTTTCCCTGGTGAACCAGTGTTTCTTCAGGGTGATAAGATTCCGGAGTATTTCAAGGTAGTTTCCGGTAAATTTGCCAAAGTCAGATCAGATAAATCAATCGGCAATATCCCGGTGAAGAAGATGCTGGCCAAAGCAGAGTTAATTGGTGTCGTTTCACATCATGAACTCTTCGGAGAAATAGAAGCATTGATGGGCCAACCTCAACCATTTTCGGTCTTCGCTCTGGACGATGCTTCGGTATTATCAATTCCCGCTGAAGATCACAATGAGATGCAATCGGTCTTTTCGAAAAACCCAAATATCGGTGTAAGAACCTGCATTTCATTTGCCAGTTTCCTGAACCAGTTCTTCAATCATTTTTCAAGTATTGCCCGGGAAGAAGTCGAAATGGACGCGTTCACCAGGGTAACGGCCCGCGATTACCTTGCGGTAATCAATGAACTCGAAGGTATCGTCGGCAATAAAAGGAAAGATTCAGCAATCGAGGCTGCAAAAAATCATAAAGCGTTCACCATTGCAGAAGAAATTGCAGCAAGCTCGAATATCAAAGTCAATAGCACCTCAGTGACATGCGGCGTAGTCCGTTTTGCCGACAAAGAAGTCACTCTACAAAGATTCAAAGCCGGCTCGTTGCTTTGCCGAAAAGGCGAGATCGGTGATCGCCTTTACATCATCACCGAAGGAACCGCCGAAGTAATCATTGGCGGTAATATGACCAACATTCCCATTGATGCTCCCGGCAGCATTATTGGCGAAATCGCCGTTTTTCTGAATCTTGGCTCTAATTCCCCAAATATGCGAAGAACAGCAGATGTTGTATGCGCCACCGATTTGTCTGCAGTCGTTGTAAATCTTAATCAGGTTGAAGAGTTCTTCGTCAAGCAGCCTGAGTTGATGACGAAGATGGTTATGGCAATGGTTTCACGTTCAGATAACACCAGAATACTTTGCATGGCCGCAGAAAAGCGCCTGAACCACATTCTTTTCGAAAAGCTCGGCATTATTCTCGAAGCACTCAATCGACTTGGGCACGAACTTAATCAGCGAAAAAACCAGCCACAATTGACCAGACCCCTCATTTTCTGCTCTCAAAGATCGAGAGATGTCTATAACCGTTTCAAGCAATCTCTCGAAATAATTAAAAGACGCCAGACTATCAAAACCTGATTCAGTTAAATAATCGCATACAGGGCTATCGGGACACTTTTCCCCTTTAACTGGAATTCGCCGTGCAGTCGAAACATTTCTTTTTCCTGGCTTAATTTAACAAATTCTTCAGAGAAGAGTACCCGCTGAAATCTAAGCTTTTCGGCCTCTTTTTCTATTCTCGCCGAAATGTTCACCGCATCGCCGATAAACTTGTAGATTCTGCCACCATTGCTGGTGATTATTCTTGCCATTTCGGCAAAATGTTGATCGAGCAACTCGGTTTCTCGAGAACGCTTTTCTCTTCGCACAAGGTGGTAAAATTTCGAATATCGCAAACCAGAGCAACTCCAGCAAAGCTCCGGGCCGGCAAAACTTTTCCCGGAGTCAGTTTATCGCCTGAAATGGCCTCAATAGCCTGATCAGACAACAATTCCGCCAACTGCTTACGCTCCTTCATTCCTCGAACCATTGAAGTGAAGTTGCCGGCAAGCATTCCAAGCTCATCCAGTCGATCGGAAGTAATTTCCAACTCAAGATTGCCTTGAGAGACCTTGTCAAGGGCGGAACGAAGTTCTCTAATCGGTCTGACCAGGAAAAAGCCGGCCAACCATGCACAAAGACCGATGATTAAGAATGAAAACAATAATAGACCAGCTAACAAAGCCACTCTCTTGAGCATTTCCACCCGGACGAAATATTGATCTACTCCGCCGACAATGACCGTATCAGAATATTTCTGCGAAGGCTTGGCCAGATACACGTATTTACCAAGATTCTGACTAACTGAACTTCCACGGGAAACCGCCAATTCGGCAACCTTTGTCGAATTCCTTAAAAACTAGGAATCGACGTGCCGACCGGGGCTCAAAATTGCCTCCAAACCCGCAGGGGTATTTTGAAATGCCACAAAAGCATAAGTTGGGAAATTCAGGCCAAGATAATCGCTAGTTGCTCTTAGAGTCCTTTTATCCAAAGATTTGTCATCCCAAACAATAAAAACCATCACCGATTCTCGACCATTGACCTTGAGGAAATCATGCATCTGGGTTGCTGTATGCACGCCTATTCGCCTGGAAATTGGGTAAGTTCTTCTTCTTTCGGTTTCAGTCGCAAGATTGTTGCCAGAAACCGATTCGTAGGCCATGCCGCCAAACCTCTGCAACTCCGTAGTTCTAAATTCCGGTAAAGGAATGTCCGGATGCTTTTTTTAAAACGCGCGCGCAGAGTGTCGATTATCGGAACTTTGAAAACTTCAACCGCAGGATCCAGTCGGGCAGGAATCGTTCCCTCGTAATACTTCAATCCTTCGCCGGCAAGGTCTAGCACATAGAAACCAAGAAGTGGCAAAGGATCCGGTCGATCCTTGAAAAAATGCAATACTCTCTTTTCCACGTCTTTATGTGTAATCCCTTTGCTGGCTATCAGCCCGGTCAGGACCTCATCCTTGAAAACCTGCATGGCCGCGACACGGTATGCATCCTGAATCTGGGACTTCCTGGCATCAAACTGATTCAAACACGCTTTTAAATTAACCGCAACTTCATCTTTACTGGAAAAACTGAACTGATATATATAGCCGGTTGCTGCAA
>CAZQUE010000005.1:10259-110526 GCA_964596185.1 uncultured bacterium
CCAGGTGATACTCGATCTTTGCGCCGGCATTGAGAGCCTCAAGCTCTCTTCGTGCAAGTTCGTGCTGCAATTTTTCGTGCCAGTAAAACTCAATTCTGGCGAGGGAACTGAAACCCAGGTTCAAGGCAATGATTGGCAATAACCACAAAACAATTGGCAGCAGCCTGCCAATCAGATGACTTCTGCTTTTTCCCGAACCAACAACCTTTTCCAATTAAAAACTCTTTCTTGAGACATGTTTTGCCCGTTGCAACAAGGTTATCAAAAAATCATATCTTTTGAAATAAAATCAAGTTGCAAATTTCAATGAATGTGTTAGATTGGTAATGGAGCATAAGTGACTGAAAAATAAGAAATGCAAACAATTTTGGCGCTGCAGGTCAACCTGTCGGCGCCTTTTTAATTTTTACAGAAAAATATTGTGATAGGATAATTAAAAAGTCTCTTTATACAGGAGAATTCAGGATGATCGACAGCAACGTATTTAAACAAAGGCTTAAACAGTTTTTTCCCAAGAAACAAATCCAAAAGCCAGAAGAAAAAGATAGCCAACTTCAGGAAAAAGTTCGTCAACTTCTGGAGAAAAAAAATGCCGTGCTGATAGCGCATTATTATACCGACCCCGAAGTTCAAAAACTGGCCGAAGAAACCGGCGGATTCATTGGCGACTCTCTTGAAATGGCGAAGTTCGGCAGCAACCATCCGGCAACGACTCTGGTGATTGCCGGCGTTCGTTTCATGGGAGAAACCGCCAAAATCCTCAGTCCTGAAAAAGTGATTCTGATGCCGGATATGACTGCTGAATGTTCTTTGGACATCGGCTGTGCCGCTGATGAATTCTCGGCGTTTCTTCAGCAACACCCTGAAAGAACGGTGGTAGTTTACGCCAATACTTCAGCTGCAGTAAAAGCTCTTGCAGACTGGGTCGTCACCTCGAGTATCGCGGTTGATGTCGTTAAACACCTTGCCGAGAAAGGCAAGAAAATCATCTGGGCCCCAGACCGCTATCTAGGCGATCACATCAAAAGAATGACCAACGCTGACATGCTACTTTGGAATGCATGGTGCGTTGTTCACGCTGAATTCGATGCGATAAAGCTTGCCGAGCTAAAAGAAACCTGGCCCGATGCTCCAGTTCTGGTACACCCCGAATCACAACCTGAGGTGATCGCTTTAGCCGACATCGTTGGCTCCACGTCACAATTACTGAAAGCCAGTCAGAGCAATAAAGCAAAAAGATTCATTGTCGCTACAGAATCGGGAATCCTTTACAAAATGCAGCAGGCTTCTCCGGATAAAGAGTTCATGTTTGCGCCAACCCGCCAGCTTGTTGAAGACTGCAATTGCGAAGCAGAATGTCCCTGGATGAAGCTGAATAGTCTTGGAAAAATATACCAGAGCCTGCTTTCACAAGAGAATAAGATAGAACTACCCGGCGAAACTATTGAAAAAGCCCTTGTTCCGCTTGAACGAATGCTCAGCTTCAGAAAGTGAGAAAATGATATGCTCATGGCAAACGCTATCGCCCAGAATGTTAAATCTGCCCTGCATGAAGACCTGCAAGACCAACCCGACCTGACTTCATTGTTGATTCCAGACAGTCGCAAGGCCACTGCCCGGGTCATTACCCGAGAAAATATGATTTTATGCGGCAAGCCATGGGTTGAAGAGGTTTTCAAACATCTCAACCCGGAAATCGAAATCGAATGGCATTATCAGGATGGCGAAGAAATACAGGCAGACAGTCTTATTTTCACTGCTACTGGCAAGGCCAGAAGTCTCCTGACCGGTGAACGAACCGCCCTAAACTTTCTTCAGACGCTTTCAGGTGTGGCTACCATCACCAGAAAATTCGTTGACAAAATTGGGTCTTCAACTACCCGCCTGCTCGACACCAGAAAAACCATTCCCGGTCTGCGAATAGCTGAAAAATACGCGGTAAGATGTGGCGGCGGACACAATCATCGCATGGGCCTGTTCGATGCATTTCTGATCAAAGAAAACCATATTCTTGCATGCGGCTCAATTACTGAAGCAATCCATGCAGCCCGCAACATTGCTGCCGACAAAAGTGTAGAGGTCGAAGTTGAAAGTCTCGACGAACTCAAGGAAGCTATCAGCGCAGGTGCAGATATCGTCATGCTCGACAATTTCTCTATCGAACAAATCCGCGCAGCGGTAAATATAAATGCCAATCAGGCAAAACTTGAAGTTTCCGGCGATGTCAGTCTCGAAAACATCGGCGATATCGCTGCCACCGGAGTGGATTTCGTTTCAGTAGGCTCTTTAACCAAGCATATAAAAGCCGTTAATCTATCGATGCGTTTCGACTTCCGAATTGTCTGAGGATGATGTATGCAACATAACTTCGATGTTCTGGTGCTGGGCTCAGGGGCCGCCGGACTGAGCCTGGCTCTGAGACTTCCACAAAGTTACAACATAGCCGTTATAAGCAAAGATGTGATTGGCGAAAATTCTACCTGTTATGCCCAGGGAGGTATCGCTGCCGTAATGACCGAAGAAGACTCTTTCGATCAACACGTCAAGGACACCCTGGTTGCTGGAGCCGGCCTTTGTAATGAAAAAGCCGTTCGCTTTACCGTTGAAAATGGACCTGAGTGCATAGCCTGGCTGGTCGAAAATGGCATTTCCTTCAGTCGCGAAAATGATGACTGGCATTTAACCCGCGAGGGCGGTCACAGTCAGCGCCGCATTCTTCACGCCACCGATTCAACCGGTAAAGAGCTCGAAAACACTTTGATAAGCACGAGCAGAAAAAGAAATAATATAAGTTTTTTTGAACAACATGTCGCCATCGACCTGATAAAGAAAAACAACCGCTGTATCGGCGCTTATGTTTTCAATGAAGCCGAAGACCAGGTCGACAGCTTTATCGCCGGTGCCACTGTAATTGCCACCGGCGGTGCCAGCCGGGTTTATCTATATTCGAGTAATCCTTCTGTCGTCAGCGGCGATGGCATCGCCATGGGCTCACGCGCCGGGTGCCAGATCGAAAATCTCGAATTCAACCAGTTTCATCCCACATGCATGTACAACCCCAAGGCTGGTTCATTTCTGATAACAGAAGCCATGCGAGGCGAAGGTGCACGCCTGCTCCGTCCAGACGGTAGTCGATTCATGCCGGATTTCGATGAGCGGGCCGAACTCGCTCCCCGAGACATTGTCGCCCGCGCCATAGACTATGAAATGAAACGTCTGGGTATCCGCCATGTATTTCTCGATATTTCATTCAAGTCCGCTGAATTCATTTGCAGCCATTTTCCGAATATTTACCAGAAATGCCTTGAATACGGAATTGACATCACCAGAGAAGCAATCCCGGTTGTTCCCGCCGCACACTATACCTGTGGCGGTCTGAAGGTAGATCTCGACGGCTGCACGAACATTTCCGGACTATATGCGATTGGCGAAGCCAGCTGCACCGGTTTGCACGGCGCCAATCGGCTTGCCAGCAATTCATTACTTGAATGCCTGGTTTTTGGGAAAGCCGCTGCCCGGCATATCGCAGCCAATTACCGCCCTGGAGCGGGTCTCTCTGACGCTCCCGCCTGGGATGACTCGCAAGTGAACCGCTCGCGCGAAGAGGTTCTTTTATTACATAATTGGGACGAAATTCGCGCAACCATGTGGAACTACGTCGGCATAGTACGCAGCAACGAACGTTTGATCAGAGCGGAGCGACGCATATCTTTGCTGAAAGAAGAAATCCACGAATACTATTCCCGTCATCGGGTTAACCGCAATTTCATCGAGCTGCGCCACCTCGCCGAAGTTGCCGAACTCATTGTCAAATCGGCACTGGCGAGGAAGCAAAGCATCGGACTGCATTACAATATCGATTATGAGCCGGTTAAATTGGCTTGAAGCTCTCTTTACCGGTCAAGGAAGCGATGGTTTCGACCAGTAGACTTATTATCGCCTCGATATCGTCAAGTGAAGCCAGTTCGACCGGAGAATGCATATAGCGCACTGGCAATGAAACCAGCGCTACCGGCACGCCTTCGCCGGAAAAATGAATTTTGTCGGCATCGGTGCTGGTGCGATCAGGCGTAAGCTCAAGCTGAATCTTGATCTTGTTCTTTTTTGCCGTCTTTTCAATCAATTCGTTGAGCCTGGTGTTCACGGCACTTCCCAAAGAAAGAGCCGGGCCTTCGCCGATTTTTACTTCGGCGCGATTTTGTCCTTCTTCTCCGGGAGAATCGGTGTTGAAAGTCACATCAAGAGCAATGGCCAGATTGGGCTTGATTCTGGCCCCGGCAAAATAAGCACCGCGCATGTTAGTTTCTTCGCCAGTGGAACTGACACCGTAAACCGCGACCTGAAGCTTGCGACGACTAAGCCGACGCAATATTTCTGCAACCATGAACGAACCTGTTTTATCATCCAGGGCTTTTGAAACAATACGATTATTTAGTAAAATTTCAGGTTCGCCCTGATACAAAATGTAATCACCTACTCTGACAATCTTGCTGATTTCTTTTGCGCTTTTGGCGCCGCAATCGATGAAGAAATCGTCTATATCGAGTTTGGCTTCAGGTTCTTTGCTTCGATCAAGCTTGTAGCCAACTACCCCGGTCAAAGTACCTGCAAAACCATACACATTAACTTTCAAACCTGGCAAAACCTGAGGATTGATGCCACCGGAACGGGTGAAACGAATGAAACCATTCTCATCGATCTTGGTAACCGTCATGCTTATTTCATCAGCATGACCAGACAGCAGAACGCGAAAAGGTGCTTCAGAATTGAGCATTCCAATAACATTGCCCGCCTCATCCGTTTCAATTTTGGCAAATTTGGCAACTTCGGCTTTCCAGACTTTCTGGTAGGCAACCTCATTGCCCGACGGCGAAGGCACTTTCAGTAATTCCATCAGAAAGTTTTGGCTTTTCTTTTCCATTTCCCTGCTCCTTAAGGCTCTATTTTCCACAATTTTACTACAGATTAGCCCAGGCTGCAGATTTTAATTCAATCCGGGCCTGCCATTGACAAAATTAACACTGTTAATTAAGCTAACAATGTTAACAAATGCACCAATGCATGATCAGGCAAATTTCAAGGAGCACTACCAAGTGCGCAACCAGCTCCAGCAGGAAAGAATGCGACAATACTTTGTCGCCGCCGCAATCACTATTTTAAAAAACGAAGGCCCGGCGGGAATAAGTGCCCGCAACGTCGCCAAGCAAGCCGGCTATTCTTACGCCACTCTTTATAATTACTTCGAAGATATTTACGACCTCGCCTTCGAATGCCAGAAACAGTTTTGCATTGAATGCAGCTTTTACGTACGCAATGAGTCACAAAACTCTGAACCAGGTGTTGAAAGAATTAAATCCGTCTGCCGCGCCTATGCAAAATATTTCCTGCAAAATCCAGGTATTTTCAATCTTTTTTTTACCTACAAGGATACAAAAAGCTCGGGAAGCCACGAATACATTGCCAACAAACTTCTTTCCGAACTAACCGCGCAAGACTTCAAGATCCTCAATGAGAATGAAATTATAGGCAAAGAACAGACAAAAAGAATTGAAACACAGCTTTTGGTTGCCCTTACCGGAATGCTGTTGTTGTTCTTGAACCGTGGCTTTCCCGAATCATTTTCAGAATTCGTCGCACAACTAGACCAGGCGCTCGAAAATCTCCTCAGAATTTGAGCTTATCCCAGGTAAGGCCGAAGCGCTGCAGATACTTTCTCAGGCGATCAGAATCATTGGACGAGCTTTTCCTGGCCAAAGACACGGCAAAAAGCTCTCTGCCTGCTGCTGCCAAACTATCGCAACGACGGCAGACCTCTACGACACCAGCAAGTTGAAAACGGTCAAATTGATCAAGACTTTCACAGACACTTCTTCCGACTAAATTTGCCAAAGCATCATCTTCTTCATCTTTCCGCCATTCTCGCTTTAAACGCAGCATTTCATTTTCGACATCGACAATACCGATGCGATTGCCTTCACACAAAACGACCATTCTTGCAATAGAACTGTTCAGGTCACGAAAGTTGGCAGGCCATAATGATGCCGGAGCCTGGGCAAATTTCAAGTACATCTGTCGAGCTTCCGTTGAAAATCCGACGGGTTTCCCAAGCCTTTGAGAATGCAAATTAAGCTCATAATCCAGGTTGGGCTCAATATCTTCAGGTCGATCACTCAAACCGGGCAGGCTAAATTCCCAGAATTTAATACGTGCGAGAAGGTCTGCGCGAAATTTGCCGCTTCGACAATCCGCGTGAAGATCGCGGTTCGTTCCACAAATTAACTGAAAATCACTGGCAAACTCCTTATCTGAACCCACCGGGAGAAAACGCTTTTCTTCTATGGCCCGAAGCAGCATTGCCTGCTCGTCACCACCCAATTCTCCAATTTCATCGAGAAACAATACGCCATTCTCTGCAGCTTTGAGCAAACCTTGCCGCGCCTCAGTCGCTCCGGTAAACGAACCTTTTTTATGGCCGAAGAGCGCTGACATCGCCATATCGCCTCGCAAAGTCGCACAGTTTACTTCGACAAACTCGCCCTTGAGCTGCTGATATTGTTTGCGCAAAGCAAAAATCTGTCTGGCCAGACGGGATTTACCCGCTCCGGTTGGACCACTCAAGAGTATCGGCGCATCGCTGCGCAAGGTAACTTTTTCAACCTCGGCAATCAGATCGTTGAAACGCTGATTACGAGTGTTGATTCCAGATTTGAGAAAAGAAATGTCGTTGCGCATCTGCACGGCAAAACGCCTGGCAATACAATCGTATCTGGACAGGTCAAGATCAATTATCTCATAATTGCCGGGCGGAGAATTATTGCGCCCTGGACCGGTCTGCACAAGCCGACCCGGGAAATAACCTGCTTCCGTAAGCAGAAACATGCAAATCTGCGAAACATGAGTGCCGGTAGTTATGTGCAACAGGTATTCTTCGTTCTCTTTAAACCGGTAATGCTGTGAATAGTCCAGAAGTCCCGAAAAAACCTCCTCGAAATCCCAAGGGTTGCGAAACTCGACAAATTCAATTTTTACCGTGGTTTCCGGCGAGATCATGCCGATATCTTCTTTTACCTGAACCGCCAACTTTTCATCATGCCGCCGACAAAGAAGATGGAATCTGGCAATCAACAGGTCTTCATGTTGGCACAAGCCAACTGAGGGTCGCCATTTTTCCCAGCGCTCCGCCTTGCCTCTTCGATCAAGAGTACTGCCCAGAAATCCGATAACCACTTTTTTCATATAATTTATTATACTATTTTATAATTAATTATATCTAATAAATTTATCGAAACACAAACTCCAGCCACAAAATTCAATATAGAAAAGGCTTTTAGACCTTTTCGAGGAATTGGCACGATGATTGCAATTGTTAATATCGTCAGTTGATTCAGCCGCGACGGCACCGGCCCCGTGGGTAACGATGTTCCGAAAAGCGGTTTGAAAGTGAGACCGACACCTTGGATAGCTCAATGGGTAGAGCAATGGTTCAACACCATGTGTCACAGGTTCGAATCCTGTTCCAACTCACTGCTTGAACAGCAGTCTTTGCCCGAAGAGTGCCCGTCGGTAGATTCCTGGCCAGGGACGGAAAAATTTCCGGATTCTGGCAACGGCAATGACAGTTTGCAGGAGTGGTTATCTGTAGCTGAAGATTCAGGTGCCGGCCTTTTCTGACAAGGCATACTGTCTGTTGATCTGCCAACAAGGCTAATTTTGTTGGCTTTCAATCGATAAGTGTCTGAGCATTAAAGGCTAAAACCAGAAATACTTCAGACACACACACCCAACCTCCACTATCGGCACCGCAGGTTGAAACGACGGGCGTTCTGAAGGCCCAAAACGCAAACGGAGGCAAGAAAATCATGATTAGAATCTTGAAAATCAGAAATTTTGAAAACGGTCTGAAATTCAAAAACGGCAAGCTCGTTGCCCTGCTTCAGCCGGGCTGGCATCTCATCAAGACGATTTGCGGCGAAACTGTCGAAATCCTCAAAGAAAAAGATCTCTTCGTTTGCAGTCCGGAATTTGACCAGATAGTCAAATCGGGTTTTCTCGCTGAAAAGACAGAACTTGTCGACCTCAAAGACAATCAGCGGGCGTTGATATGGGTAGACAACCGCTTCTACGATCTTCTCAACAGCGGGCGCTGCCTTATCTGGAAAACCATCAAAGACGTTCGTGTTGAAACCATCGACGCAGATAAGCTGAGATTCGAGCACCGCCAGCTCTATCGCATCGCCTCTGCCCCGGCGGCCAGAGAGCTTCTTGAAACCATTCAAGTCGAACAAGGCGAAGTTGCTTTACATTTTCGCGATGGGCGATTTGTCGAAAAACTCGATCCAGGGTTTTACGCTTACTGGAAAAATTTTGCCAACCTCAGGTTCATTAAAGTTGCACTCAAAGAAAAGATTCTTGATCTCGCCGGCCAGGAAATAATCAGTGCCGACAAAGTCAGCCTGCGCTTGAATGCAGTTGTAAGCTACCGGGTCGTTGACGCCTTGAAATTTGCCACCATCAGCGACACAACTGAAGCCATGCTCTATCGTGAAGCTCAGCTTGCCTTGCGCGCAGTCATCGGCTCGAGAAAAATCGACGAACTGCTTGCTGAAAAGGATCAGAGCGCCGGTGAAATTCTGGCCATGCTGAAAAGTAAGGGTGAGGAAGCAGGTGTCGAAATCTTGAGCTTTGGTATTCGCGATGTCATTCTTCCTGGCGAAATGCGCGAAATAATGAACCGTGTCGTTTCAGCGCAGAAAGAGGCTGAAGCGAACCAGATCATGCGTCGGGAAGAGACTGCAGCCACCAGAAGTCAGTTCAACACAGCGAAAATGCTTGAAAACAATCCGACGTTGATGCGCCTGCGTGAACTTGAGCTGATTGAGAAGATCGCGCTTAAATCTGAAATGAAGCTCATCGTTGGTGAAAAAGGCTTGTCTGGAAGTCTGGTAAATCTTCTTTAACCGGGCTAAAATACAATGAATAAGGAAAATCGGAGAAAAAAATGATCATTCTTGATGGATCTTTCGGTGAAGGCGGAGGCCAGATTCTCAGAACTGCGCTATCATTATCAGCCTGCACCGGCCAGCCTTTTAGAATACACAAAATCAGGTCTGGGCGCAAAAAAAACGGACTGTTGCGCCAACACCTGACTTGTGTCGACGCAATGACCCAAATTTGTGCTGCAAAAACAGAAGGCGCTGAAATAGGCTCGGACCGTCTTGAATTCTTTCCTGGACAGGTTGAAGCCGGCTCATACAGTTTCGCGGTCGGCACTGCCGGCAGCTCAATGCTTGTATTACAGACGGTTCTGCCACCGCTTCTGCTGGCCGAAAAGCCTTCAACAATCGAGCTTCAGGGCGGCACTCACAATCCGATGTCACCAACTTTCCACTACATTGACGAGGTTTTTCTGCCATTGATCAGCAAGCATTACGCCAGATGTGATGCCAGGCTCGACCGATGGGGATTTTTCCCCGCTGGCGGTGGAAAATCATTCTTTAGAGTTGGCAACATCAAAAATTTGAATTACTCACTGCATCTTGAAGATTCAGGCCAGTTGCTCTCTGCTTACGCTGTCGGTGCTACAGCAAAAATCAGCCGTGAAATTGCCGAAGACGAGGTTAAATCAATGGTCAATGCCAGTAATTTTCCGATCAGTGAAAGCAAGGTTCTGAGCGCACCTTCAAGCGGTCCCGGCAATGTCGCCTGGCTTCGCCTCGATTTTGCCCACTGCAGTGCGATGTTTACCGGCTTTGGCGAATTGGGAGTATCGCGACAGAAGGTTGCAGCAAACGCATTCAACCCGGCAAACGCCTTCTTTGCCAGCAAGTGTCCGGTCGACGAGCACCTGGCCGATCAGATCATAGTGATCATGGCTCTGTGCGGCGGGGGCACCGTAAAAACGACCAGACCTAGCCTGCATACCAAAACCAACCTTCATATAATCGAACAATTTCTACCGGTAACCACAAGCATTGAGCAGTCTGACAAGCTTTCCTGGACAATCAGAATAGTTAAAAACACGAAAGGAGAATGACCATGGAATGGATTAAAGATAAAAAAAGCGTCTCTGGCAAGGCCAGAGTTGCAATTAAGTCCTGGTGTGCTGATCCCGAGCCAGAAGCAATGAAACAGGCTGCCGATCTCGCGGCGCACCCCGTCGTAGATAGTCATGTAGCTCTGATGCCAGACTGCCATGTAGGCTACGGCATGCCGATCGGCGGGGTAATTGCCTGCCGCGATGCAGTCATTCCCAATGCGGTTGGCGTCGATATTGGCTGTGGTATGGGGGCAGTCAAAACCAGCCTAAGCATCGAACATCTCGCTGAAAAAAGAACAATCAGAACGATCATCGACGATATCAAAAAACTTGTTCCGGTTGGTGAAGGCAACTGCCACAAAAAGTCGCAGACCTGGGAAGGCTTTGAAGAATACCTGAGCATAATCGAAGGTCAGGCCCCAGGCTGGTTTGTCGAGGATCGCTACCAACACGATCGAAAGAATCTTGGCACTCTTGGCGGCGGCAACCATTTCATTGAAATCCAGGCAGACGAGCATGGAACAATCTGGCTGATGCTGCATTCTGGCTCAAGAAACCTCGGTTATCGCATTGCTTCTTACTACAATAATATTGCCATGGAATTGAATCAGCGCTGGCATACCGAGATACCATGCAAAGACCTGGCCTTCCTGCCAGCCGACTCGAACGAAGGTAAAAACTACATTCGCGACATGCAGTTCGCCCTCCGCTATGCATTCGCGAACAGACAGAAAATGATGACAGTGGCAAAACAGGTTCTAAAAGAACACTTTATGAAGGTTTCTTTCATTGAAGAAATAAACATTCATCACAATTATGCAGCCCTGGAAAACCATTTTGGCAGAAATCTGTGGGTACACCGCAAGGGAGCCACCTCTGCCCGCAAAGGCGAACTTGGTATTATTCCGGGAAGCATGGGAGCGAGATCCTATATAGTTAAAGGTCTTGGCAACCCAGAATCATTTTGTTCCTGCTCACACGGGGCTGGTCGAAAAATGGGACGTAATGAAGCCAGTCGCAACCTGACCCTGGAAGAATGCGATCGGGCCATGCAGGGCATTGTTTTCGATCGCTGGCAAAAAGCAAAGGGAAGGAAAAAAGGTGCAGAATACGATTTCGGTGAAGCGCCTCAGGCCTATAAAGATATCGATCTGGTTATTAAGTCTGAACTCGATCTGATCGAACCTCTGGTTGTTCTTCGTCCTCTCGGCGTAATTAAAGGATAGATATTGAAAAGATTGGTCTGAGCCGTTATAATTTAAGCAGTTGAAGTATAAGCCGAAAAACTAAATACCGGCCGAGGATATGAGAAAATCTACCTGGATGTCTCGCAATCACAGGACTTTGCTGCTGTTCATGCAAATCTTACTGTTCGCAGCCTTCCTGCTTTCGGATCCTGATTCGGCAATTGCCGACAGTAAGAGCTTCAGCAAAGACAAAACTCACATTCTTGTTCTTCATTCGTATCATCGCGGCATGCTTTGGGTCGATTCGATTTCTCAGGGTCTAGATTCGGAGCTGCCTTTTTCTGTCGACCGGATTGTACACTTTGAATACCTTGATGCAAAGCGGCATCCTTCAGAATCGCACCGAAAAAATGTTGCAGAACTATTCAGCAAAAAATTTGCCGGCGTGAATTTTTCGGTGATCCTAACCTCTGACGATCTGGCCTTCAACTTTGCCCTGGAACATCGCAAAAAACTATTCAACGATGCCCCGGTGGTTTTTTGCGGGGTAAACTTCTTCAATCCTGAATTGTACAAAACAGAGACCAATTTTACCGGGGTCGTCGAACGCAACGATTTACTTAAAACGATAAATCTTGCGTTTTCTTTGCACCCAAAAGCAAAAAACGTTTTTATCATCAATGATTCGACAAAGACCGGTAAAGCAAATCAAGAAGCGATCGAAAGCATGCGACCGTTTCTTCCCGCCAACAAAACGATTCATTTCAGCGGTAGTCTACCAATGGAAGAACTAAAAAACAAAATAGCCGCACTTTCTGATGATTTTGTAATTTTATTACTATCTTACAATCTCGATGCATTTGGTCAATATTTTCCTTATCGTGAACTCGGGAAAAACGTGGCAGAAGTAGCCAGGGTTCCGGTTTACTGTGTCTGGGACTTCTTTTTCGATGGCTGCGCCACCGGCGGATGCATCACCAGGGGCTTTGATCAGGGCCGTGCCGCAGCAAAAATGGCCAAAAGGATTCTTGCCGGGGAAAAAGCCTCTTCAATACCAGTTCAATCAAGGTATTTAACCAAATACATGTTTGATTACAACAAGCTCAAACATTTCAACATTCCTGAATCAAGACTTCCTGACGGCAGCGTAATTCTCAATCAGCCCTATTCGTTTTACCGGGAAAACACTGTTTTGTTCTGGCAGATCACTACCGTATTCATGCTTTTTATAGCTCTTTCCATCGGATTGATTTTGAGTATTTTCAAGTTACTTAAATCACAAAAAGAGCTTGAAGAAGGCCGGCAAAGTCTGAAAATCACCCTTGATTCGATAGCCGAAGGGGTCATTGCCACAGACCGCGAGGGCAGGGTAACCCGCATGAACCCAATCGCCGAAAAGCTACTCGATTTTAAACTTAAAGAAGCAGAAGGCAAACTTTTATCGCAGGTTCTTTGTTTGAAGGCAGAGGAAAGCAATGAAATATGCAGCTCTCTCGAAAAGCAAATCCTCGACTCAGGTGAAACCCCTCTGAATCTTACCAGGTTCAACATTTTGATTCGGCGCAACAACGAAGAGCTTCCCGTATCTTGCACCGCAGCGCCGATTCGAGATGAATCTGGAGAAATCTCTGGAATAGTAGTTGTTTTTCGCGACATGACCGAAGAAAAGCTGCTCCAGGAAAAGCTCAGAAGAAGTCAGAAAATGGACGCCATCGGACAGCTTGCCGGCGGGGTTGCCCATGATTTCAACAATGCCCTGTCTGGCATAATCGGTGCTGTACAGTTATTGCAAAAAGATAACCCCGGCAACTTATCAGTGAAAATGCTGAAAATTATTGAAAAATCAGCCGACCGTGCTGCAGATCTTACCGCAAAATTACTGGCATTCAGCCGAAAAAGCAAATTAGACATGATTCCCCAGAACTTTCATAACGTGGTTCAGGCAGCAACTGATATCCTTGCCCGTACCATCGACAGAAGAATTGTCTTAAAAAACGATTTGAATGCCTGCAGATTCAATGTTGCCGGCAATTTTTCCGAACTCGAAAACGTTTTGCTCAATCTTGGAATCAACGCCTCTCACGCAATGCCCGAAGGAGGAAATCTGACTTTTTCCACCAGCAATATAAATTTAAACACAGAATACTGCGAATCATCGACCTTCAATCTGAACCCTGGCGAATACCTACTTCTTGAGGTTGCCGACACCGGAATCGGCATTGCTCCAGAAAACCTGAATCGGATTTTTGAACCCTTCTTCACGACCAAGGAACAGGGCAAAGGGACCGGCCTGGGCCTTTCTGCGGCGTTTGGCACAGTGGTTCAGCATCATGGCGCAATCAATGCTTACAGCGAACCTGGCCGTGGAACAATTTTCCGCATCTACCTGCCAATAATCAACGCTAATGCAAGTTTCAAAGAAGAGAATCACGAAATTACCCCGGGAACTGGCACCATCCTTCTTATCGATGATGAACCGGCAATTCGCTTTGCCAATGGGTTGCTTCTTGAAAGTGCCGGCTACAAAGTTTTGGTAGCCGAAGACGGTATTACCGGACTTGAAATTTTAAAAAATAATCTCGCTGAAATCGATTTGATCTTGCTGGATATGATTATGCCAAAGATGAACGGTAGTGAGTGTTTCAAAAAAATAGTTGAAATAAAACCAGAAGTAAAAGTGATCTTGTGTTCTGGTTTTCCACAAGACGCTGACCTGGCTGAAATGAAAGATCAGGGCCTGTCTTCCTTTATTTGCAAACCCTGCCGGGCCGATGAACTTACCCGAAAAGTCGCCGAAGCCATGAGTTCAAAAACCCGGACCCATGATTCTCAAAAACCATGACGGTATGCCACTGAAAAGTAAATCGTTTCAATAGCCTTTTTCATGGCAGCGTTTATCGGCATGAATTCCTGCCCCAGACAAGGATCAATTGAAGCAAGACGTCGGTAGTAACTGCTGATTACAGGAATTTTCCTGCCACTGGAGATGGATTCTTTTATCAGCCGGACTTTGTCGGGCCAATTGCGCTTCATGATTCTGCAGGCGGCATATTCGGGGCGCCCGTGTTTGTTGGTCACAGCCGAAAATCCAAACAATCGACAAATTAAGCCGCGTACCGGATATATTCTACAGCCCCAGGCATTCTTTTCCGAGCGCCGAAAAAAACACATGGGCGAATCATGTCTGTTGAGTTCATCAAACCACTGGTCGATCAAGCCAAGCTTTAGTGCATGATAGGCAAAAGGCAAGAATTCAAGAGGTGTAGCCTGGACATCAGCATAGGAGCAACATTCAATGCAGTGTTGATCGCAATCGAGACAGGTCTGCCTTTTAAAATTGGCAATTTCTCGATCGACCCTGCGCTGCAAAGTTTCGACTTTCTGGATTTTCTGATAAATATTGATCATATTGGGTTGGAGCATTTAAAACAGTTCTGGCATTTTTGGCAATTTGAACCTTGAACCGTATTTGACGAATTATTGATTCTGGAAGCTGACTAAGGGCAGAAATTCAGCTCGTTCTTGCAAAATTTTTCAATTTAAATCAATCCTGATATAATCTATTAATTGCTACTCTGCCGGTTATTCGGGAAAGGAACTGCCATGGCGAAAATTTCAATAGACAAGTGGGAAGACGAGTTTTATCAAATTTGCGAAGATATTCTTGAAGAAGAGCCTCTTTACCCTTACGAACACCTCTGGAAAAAAGGCCTGAGTCCCAAAGAAGCTTTTAAACTGTATCTTGAAGAAAACCCTGATTATGCTGAAAAGCTTCAGGAAACAACTACAAAAGATGAAAGTCAGCAGCAGGAGTTCCTTGCCCTCGCCAAAAAGCTTGAACAAAAGAAAAAAGAGCAGGAAATTGCCGAGAAAATGAGCAAATACTGTCCGGAGTGCGCGAGAGTGATGGGTAAAAAAAACGTCTGCAAATGTGGTTATCGCCGACCAGGAAAGAAGAAAAGCGACAGCGACTATTATTGAACCAGTTTCGGGTCAATCTTTTCACCGGCGGCAAATCTTCTTTTCACCTCGGCTTTCAACGCTCTTCTTACATCGGCCTGAGAGTAGCCGATGTGCTGCGCAAGAGCATAAAGACACTTTTCCTCTTCAGGCGTCAATTCATTGTCACATAAAGCCATTTTTGCAGCCGACTGCAACAAACCCCATGACTCTTTCGAATCAACTGGTGCCGGAATATAAATCAAGCCGTTCTGCAAGCTATAAATGATCCAGTTTACGTCTTCCTGTTTCATGCCGTATGAAGCGGCTATTTTTTCGAGAAGCGTCAGTTCCTCAACCTGAGTCTTGCCATCTGCCAGAAGCATCTGTGCGGCAACAGTGATGACATCTCTTGCTGACCGAACTTCAGCGCTTTCATGATCTTCGACCTTAGCCATTTGCTTGCTCTTCAGGATCTTAAGATACTCAGAATCGCTCTCAGTAGTAATTCGCTCCAGAATCCAGCTGTTGGTACCTTCGTTGAGAACCGAATTACAATAACTGCATTCAATCGTAAATGAAGACGACAGAGGTCCGCCGCAGTTCGGGCAATGAGCACTGGTCAAAGTCGTTTTCAAATCGGTCTGGGCACCGTGGCGGCGGATTAGGACCAGAACATCCCGCCGGATCTGGGTGATCCTCTTCTGCTCTATTGCCTTACCCGAATTGTCGAAATATACGGGCACGCCGCTCCAGACGACCAGCACAAAAATACGATCCCAAAAATTCGACAACTTGAAACCCTGCAGCTTTACTGAGGCCAACGCAACGTTTTCCATAAAATTGCCCTTGGGCAAAGCACAGCCACCCTTTTCAGTAAAATAGTTTTCGCAAACCGGCTCAGTAGCGAACCTTCTTATCGGATCAGTCTGTTTTTTTCTTTCGGCAAAACGCTGCATCCAGAAAATGACTCCACCACGGTCTTCTATCTGCTGAACATTGAAATTGGAATCACCGCCAATCATGCGATTCCAGCCATCTAACAGCGAACTTTCATAATAATCCCACTCGCAAGCCTGGGTAATTTTGGCCAAAACCCAGTCGTAGCTTCCAGAACGAATAAAAGATTCACAGATCTTACAAACCGTCGCCTGGCCAATCTCAATTGGCGCACCGCAGTTAGGACAATTATCCTCAAGCAGTCCTGGCTTTTTCAAAGTTTTTGCCGAAGGTCGGCGGATGAAACTCCAATATTCGCAGAACTTGCGACGGTCTTCATTTCTGGCCAATTCCTCTCCGGTGTCAATGTCGTGCAATGAATCGGCTGTAGAGGCGCGAATGAAAACATGCAATGCATCAAAGTTGCGATCGGTGTTAACCTGAGCGATTCTTGTTTCATAAATGGTCATATCATGATACTGAAAGCGAATTCCCGCTGCCTGCTGTTCTTCGACCTGGCATTTAAATTGCTCGAACAAGGCATCGGAAACCATATGCTGTATCTGATCAAGCTTTTGACTATACCAGGCGTTCTGAATCTTCCAAAACACTTTGTCAACCCTGCTGATAAAGTCTTCAGAAGCAAAGTCCGAATCACGTTTCTTAATTTCGGTCAAGGCTTTCGACATCATCGCAGCATTCTGAAGCTGCAACAGGCCGCGATCAAGAACACTGTCTTCACCCATATGTTTTCTCGGGGTTTCGCCCAGCATTTCACTCCATGACTCAACAATTTTCTGTGGAATCGACTCCAGCTCAGGTTGCAGATAATCCCACCAGTCTTTTGGAGCATCAACATTTTCGCCCCGGCGTTTCCGCTGACGACGACTGAGAAAACTACCAATGTCGGCAGATTCTTTGGAAAATCTTGAATGAACCTGAGTCGACAACCTTATCGCCAAAAGATGGCATGTTGGCAGCAATAAAACTGGAACAATGGGTCGTTCAAAGAATTTCCAGGAGAACACGAATAAAGCTATACCGCTGAGCAGAAAAGGAAAACAACCGATCACTTTTCTCTGCCAAAGCACAGCAGGGAAAAAAATCAGACCCATGACGAAAGGCGCTTCGAAAGGAGCAATGAATAAATAAAAAAAGCAGAAAAACAATGAACCGCCATAGCCGACAAAAATTGCCGGCAAAATCAGCCCCATTTGGCCCAGATAAAAGCTCAAGGCGAAAACAATTAAAAAATAAATAACTTCGACAGATTCACCCGACTTCAGGTCTTTTTCTGTTCCGATTGAGAAAGCAAGAAATCCAGCCAGCACGAACATTATTAATACTGCAAGCAGAAACTGTGCTTTGGAAATCTTCATATCTGAAGTTTACAACATAATTGATAAAAACAAAAATTCTAAGGATGCAACTGTGAAAACTTTAATAACTCTGCAACCAGACTTTGAAGTTCTTCAAAATCAGGCTCACTACGAATCGCCTCGAGCAGGGGCTGGCTTTCAGAAACCAGTTCATCCCTGATCAAAGACTTTATTTCTGAGTTCAAAGCAATAAAAGATTCTTCTCCAGCAAATTCTTCGAGATTGTTTCGAAAAACCCTATAGTTTCTCAAAAGCGATCCTGCATTAGCATTTCCCCTGGCGCAAACAGAAACAGCTTCATTCTCGATGCCCTGAATATCAATGCGATAGTTGGCCTTGCCCGCCCAGGCCAGGGTCGAATCGGGAATCTCGGCTGGCGCTTTTCCGATTATTACAAGATATAGACTGTCTGAATTGGGCGGAACACTTGCAACCAGGTGCCCCATCTGGGTCTTGACCGGCAAAGGCGGGGGATAATCATCATTATGGCCAGGCAACATTACCCGTGAAGGATTTTTAGTAGTCGATTCAATATTACGAATAAATTCAACTGAATCAACTGAACTGGTAGCTTCTCCAACAAATACCAAAGCAACTGTGAAACTGTTTGGAAGGCTATTTAGATCGCCGGCAAAATCTACTCTGAGCTTCTTCATGCCGCCAGGGATTTTAACCTTTATCAGATCTGCCCCCCAAATGCTTACAGAGTTTCGGTACATAACCGGAAATTGCTCGAAAAAAGCTGTGGCGGGTAACTGATATTCGCTTAAATCTTCACCAAACGTATATGCAGAAGGTTCCAGGCCTGGACGATTCACAAAACCAGTAATGCAAAAATCGGTAAAAACTCCGGCAAAATCGGCTCCAGATTTTTTGAATTGCTTATCAAAGCTGGCCATGCCTTTTTCCTGATCGTCGACCAGAGATCGGAAAAACTCAACCCGGTCGGCGTCACTGCCACAAAACTTATTCATTACATAATAGCACCAAAGGTAAACCTGGCCATAATTTGCAACCTGGTTCCATGGTGCCCAGGCAACGAGACTATTATCAGGAGTCTTGAGATATGCCTCGATCTGACGCGGGTGCCCATAACCGCAAAGCCAGGTAGTTATCTGCGAACAACCTTCGTTTAGCCAGTCAAACTCCTCAGAATCATGATAAAAGTGGATAAGATGCTGGAATTCATGGGCAATGGTTGCAAAAAATTCCGTACTTTCAATGTCTGATGGATTTATATCAACATAAAGCATCTCTCGACAGTTGCTTTGCAGATTTACATCCTCGGGAATCTCATTGGGTAGGTAGCAGTCACCGCGGTTGAAGTAGCCACTGGTATATGTTCCTGTTTCCTGAAAATTGTCCTGAATGTCCATTAGAAGAATGGTTATTCTGAAATCGTTATCAATTCCCGGACGGGCTTCATTCCCAAAATATCTGGTAGTCACCGGGTAGATTTTTTCATCAAACTCCTGAATGAGGCGATGTTGCATTTCAGCATCGAAAAAACGGCCGTTTTCAAGATAAACATAAATATTTTTTCCGACCGCCGTCAAAGTCGCGCTGGTTTCTTCCCATCCGTTTTTTGCAAAATTGAATGTTTTGAAATTATGCTGTTCACCAACTTTTCGCACCGGTATTCTTTTGGCAGAAGTCCTCTGAGTTGGTGGTGCCAATTTTTTGGCATAAGAATCCAGAAAATGGGTTCCGGAAATCTTTTCTTTCTGACCTGCATTACTAATACTTGCGACGCAAAGAAGCGCCAGCAAAAGAAACTTGAAATTGCGAAAGCAAAAATTCATAATATCTCCCAAAGCAGGTTAGTCCAAGAAGCAGCAACAAACATGCCAGAAAAATCATCACGCACTTTTCGCTACAGCAAATGATTTAGTTCTTTTTTTCTGAAACTCTGTTGAAAATTTAGCACCTGCTGCTGTCGTTTTCTAAAACTCATGAATGAACGGCTCAGGATTTTGAAAAATGGCCCCAATCAACCTTTTTTGTAAATTCAAAGGTTTACATTTTTATTTTTTTGCATTAAAATCTTCTTAAGACCTGCATAAGTATTGAATAAGGATTATAAGGTGGTCGCCGTGATCAAGCGCATAGGTATTTTATTCATTTGTGTTTTGCTGTCTATACCAGCCTCTCTTCAGGCACAAATCCAAGGTAAAGACTGTTTCAATAGAGCCTTCAAAGCCGAAGTCGTCGGTCATGACCTGGCTAACGCATATCTCTTGATGTACACTTCTCTTTATACATACGAGAATCAACTTAATGCCAGCGATTTTGTTGACTATAAGAAGAAATTCCAGAATCACTTCGCCCCACTGGGCATCTATCGCTTCGACTTTGTCAATGTGCGCAAGAAAACTGCTGATACACAGGCGGTAGTAATGTCGAATGACAAAGCCGTCATCGTGGCATTTCGTGGCTCTGAAGCTAGTTCTAACGGTAAGTTCAGCCCGGTAAAAATGACTTATGACTGGTTGCTGACCGATTTCAACTTTTTCAAGAAGCGTGTGATCTGGTGGGGTTTTGGTGTAAAAGTTCACCGCGGCTTTTATACCGCCATGGAAGTCGTTTATGACGACGTAAAAAGCCTTATCGAATCCCATCTGCGTGGAACACCAAAAAAGCTCTGGATAACCGGGCACAGTCTCGGCGCCGGAGTTGCACCCTTGTTTGCTTACCGCCTGGCCGAAGATGGCTACGACATCCAGGGCATCTACACCTATGCTGGACCAAGAATCGGCAACAGCAAGTTTTGCGAATTGTACCGCAAAAAATTTCCCGATCATCAGCGTTGGGTCAACAACAACGACCTGGTTACGAAATTGCCCCTGAAAGTAATGAAGTATCAGCATTTCACCAGGCCTAACAATATTTACGATGATGGCAAGCTCGTTCTGAAAGATTATGAAATGAAAGGGCCGGGCAAAGCATCGACTCATCTGCCTGTAAAGTATCTTCATGCAATTTACCAGCTGCTCCCACTCGAAATGCGCGACAAAATGCCTCTTCCACCATCTTTGCGTAGCAGCGACTTTGCTGACATAGAACTTGAAAAAGAATTCAGTTCTCTCGAAAAGCAGGAAGACTAGGCATCAAACAGATTTGTCGCAGCAACTAATTATTCAAACAGCCTAATTTCAGATGTAGAGTCTTCCCGAAAGCCTTTCTATCAGTCTCTTTACCCTTCCATTTTTCTACCGTTGAAATTCTGGCATGCAGATTGCGCTCTAATTCTGCAGCTGATTTCCAAAAGTCGGGAAGGCGGTGAGCAGTTTCTGAATAAGTGAAGATATAGATTCCTCTCCGTTGGGTAAGTTATTCCACAGGGCAAGGTGGAGGTTGAGAGCATCAGTCTCTGCTCAGTCATGAAATAAGAATTCCGCTTGAGGTGCTGAACCACGGGAATCAGTTCTGGTTATTCGGGGGGCCGGTTCCCCCTGAATAACCTTTTCTATTTGCGACAATTTTGTCGCACAGCCAGACAAAGAATTCTCACTGGCGCGTTTTTACTTTATCTGCTATCTTGATACAATAAAATACAAAATTGAGGATGCAAACATGAACAACTCAGAAGCAAATCCTGTTCTTGACCGTGCTCAAGGCTGTCTTCTCGGTCAATTCTCGGGCGATTCGCTTGGCAGTCTGGTTGAATTTATGAGTCCAGGGAAAATAAGAGTCCAGTATCCTGATGGCATAAAAGAGCTGCAAAGCGGGGGTACCTGGAACACAATTGCCGGGCAACCCACCGATGACTCAGAAATGGCCCTGGCACTGACCAGAGCTTTACTGGCGAAAAACACCTATGACCCTGAAACCGCCAGAGAAAACTATCTGGACTGGCTGCATTCAAACCCCTTTGACTGCGGCATCACCACCGCCAATGGGTTAAGTGGCATCCCAATACCTGAAAGTCAAGCAAACGGCGCTTTGATGCGAATAAGTCCGCTTGGCGTTTTCGGCATAAAATTTGAACCTGAAACAGTCGCCGGTTGGGCAATGCAAGATGCGCAGCTCACCCACCCCAACCCGGTTTGCCAGCAAACAAACGCTTTAATGGCAATGGCCATCTCCAGGGCAATTATTGCTGGTACACAACCGCAGCAGCTTTATGAAGATATTCGAACCTGGGCCGGAGAACTCCAAGTAGATAAATCACTGGCCAATGTAATTGAACTCGCGGCTAAAGCCCCCCCCAAAGACTATATCGAGCATCAGGGCTGGGTTCTGATCGCCTTTCAAAATGCCCTCTGGCAACTACTACATGCCCCAGACCTTGAGTCGGCAATTTCCGACACCATTTTGCGCGGCGGCGACACTGACACCAATGCTGCCATCTGCGGCGCACTGCTTGGGGCGGTTTACGGCCGCAAAGGGGTTCCTCGCCAATGGGAAGAATGCATCCTCAACTGCCGCCCGGAAAAAGGCGCTCCGGGAGTCTATCGCCCCCGACCGCCTGAATACTGGCCCACCAATATTCTTGAATTCGCCGGCATGCTGATTGAAAAAGAGCCACAAAATGCCTCGCTCGAGGAAATCCACACCAAAAACTGAATACAATCTAACAGCATCGATTCTAGAAAGCATTTCAGACGGTGTCTTCACCGTTGATAAAAACTGGAAAGTAACCTCTTTCAACCGAGCTGCTGAGATCATTACCGGAATCAAGCGTGAAGATGCCCTGGGAAAAAGGTGCAGCGACGTTTTCAAATCAAGCATGTGCCAGGCAAGCTGTGCATTGAAAACGACCCTTAAAACAGGAAAACCGGTCATCAACCGTTCATGCTTCATCATCAACAATGAAGGAGCCCGAATCCCAATCAGCGTTTCTACCGCCGTTCTTTACGACGACAAAGGCGAAATCATTGGTGGCGCAGAAACATTTCGTGATTTAAGTGAAATTGAAGCACTTCGCAAAGAACTAGTCGGACGTTACCAGGTCGGCGACCTGGTCAGTCGCAGTTCAACCATGCGCAAGGTTTTCGACCTGATTCCCGCGGTGGCTTCAACCATGTCTACCGTTCTAATCCAGGGCGAAACCGGAACCGGTAAAGAACTGGTCGCCAAAGCAATTCATGGCAGTGGCATTTTTTCCGGCAAACCTTTTGTCGCGATAAACTGTGGCGCAATGCCCGACACATTGCTTGAGTCTGAGCTTTTTGGCTACAAAAAAGGCGCTTTTACCGGAGCCTACCAGGACAAACCTGGACTGATGCAGGCCGCTGGTGATGGAACGCTTTTTCTCGACGAAATCGGTGATATCAGCACAGCAATGCAGGTAAAACTATTGCGTGCTCTTCAGGAAAAGACTTTTCAACCCCTTGGCAGTAACAGCGAACTTAGGCTTAAAGCCAGAATAATAACTGCTACGAACAAGGATCTGATGGCCATGAGCAAGGTGGGAAATTTTCGTGAAGACCTGTTTTACCGCATAAATGTTGTTCGCATAGATTTGCCGCCTCTCAGACAAAGAAAAGAAGACATTCCAATGCTCGTCGAGACCTTCATTTCACGTTTTAACCATCTTTATTCCAGGCAAATAAAAGGCATGACCAATGAAGCTCTTTCGATGCTGCTCAACCATGATTGGCCAGGAAACATTCGCGAATTGGAAAACCTGATTGAAAGGGCCGCAATCTTGTGCAATGGCCGAACAATCGGTGTCGCCAATTTACCGGAAGAATTGTGTGACAGCCCGACAATAGAAGAAGACAGCATCAAGAGAACCAGATTCTCCGCGGAAGCTGCCGCAATTCAATCAGCTCTGGCCCGAAACGATTTCAAAATTGAAGCCGCGGCGCGGGAACTCGGCATCCATCGCGCCACACTTTACCGAAAAATGAAGCGATATCACATCGATTCGCGGCCGCATCGATTCTAGGCAAACCATTTTTGTCGCATTTTTGCGATTTCACCAACAAATATCGTTGCATTTTTGCAACATCACTATCATTCATGGCCAATTGCCAATTCAGCAAGAAATGCCTGCAAAGCCGATACAAGCATCTAAATCGACATCTGGCACGAAAGATGCAGTAGTTAGAATTATGAAAGTGGTAATTAGCGTAGATAAAAACAGAATCGCCCCGGTTTTCGATGTTGCTCAGGACTTGCTCTGCTACGATCCCGGCAACAATGAATCAGGCAGTAAACCTGAAATAATCAGCTTTGGAGCGAATTCAGCACAAAGTCAGATATTCCAGATGGCGGAAACCGGTTGCAACATTCTCATCTGCGGCGCAATTTCGCGACCACTGCAAATGCTGGCCGAGTATCACGGCATCGTCGTCTATGGATTTCTTACCGGCACTGTCGAACAAATCATTCTTGCTTTCAGCAGTCAGAACCCTCAGCAACTGTTTCAGTTCAGCATGCCGGGATGTCGACAACGCATGTGCCAAAGAAGGCGACGACGACGCGGATCTTCGCCGCAACGAAATTATTGAAAGGAGACTCATTATGCCAGGAAGAAACGGAACAGGACCAGATGGAACAGGTCCGACAGGATTCAGAGGTAGAAGCGCAGGAAGGTGTGTCGGCCCCGATTCGATCGATAGAAACTTCGCTAATGGTAGAGGATTTGCCTATCGAGCCAGAATGGGAAGAAACGGTGGCTATGGCAGACGCTGGCAGAACATGCCGCAATACAATACGCCTACTGCTCAACCATCACCCACGGATATCGGTTCGAATGATATTGAGCAGGAGCTCAGTGAAATAAAAAATGCTATAATCGGACTCAACCAGAAACTGGAAGAAAAACAGAAAATTATCGATGAACTCCAGCAGAAACTTGAAAGCAAATAAAGGAAACCGAACATGACCGCTCAAGACAATGCCAATCCAAAAAACAACAATTCAGACAGCAGTTGCAACAGCCAGAGTTGCTCGGGATGCAGCCAAAGATCGGGCTGCAACCAGGCCAACAAGGATTCCCAGGACAACCATGTGGTCGGTGAAGGCTTTTTTGTCACTGAAAAGACGGTTATTGGCAGAACCATCGTCGTTCTTTCGGGTAAGGGCGGTGTTGGCAAAAGCACCGTGGCAGTTAACCTCGCCTCTTCTCTGGCTTCTCAGGGCTTGAGAGTCGGCCTGCTCGATATCGACCTGCATGGCCCAAGCATTCCAACCATGATGAAGTTGCAGACCAGCATGGTACAATCGATTGACAATAAGCTGATTCCGGCTGAACGCGGCGGCATAAAAGTAATGTCGGTTGGTCTGCTCCAGAAAAATAAGACCGATGCCCTTATCTGGCGTGGCCCGATGAAGGCCGGAGTAATCGAGCAACTTCTTCACGAAGTCGTATGGGGAACCCTCGACTACCTGGTTGTCGACTGTCCGCCGGGTACAGGTGATGAACCGCTGGCTATCTGCCAATCGATCAAGAATCCTTATGGTGCAGTAATTGTTACCACACCACAGGAAGTGGCCGCAGCCGACGTCAGAAAGTCGGTGAATTTCTGTCGACAGCTCAACATTGAAATTCTGGGTGTTGTCGAAAACATGAGCGGTTTTGTTTGTCCTGATTGCGGCAAGGAATACCCAATTTTCGGTGCTGGCGCCGGCGCTAAAATTGCCCAGGAATTTTCACTGAATTTTCTCGGCAATATCCCCATAGATCCCGCGGTGGGAACCTGCAGCGACAATGGTCACATGTTCGTCTACGATTACGGAAAAAGCGCATCAGGCAAAGCTTTTTCACGAATTCTCGACCAAGTTCTCGAACTGGCGGAAGAAAGAATCAAGCCGGCAGTTCAACAAAGTATCTGAAATGCTTAAACCGGCCAATAACTTGCAGATGCAATTAGATCAGCACAAATATTGCTTGCTTTGCGGCAATGAAAACCCGATGTCAATGCGGCTAAAATTCGTGATTGACGAGCACACGGGCAAAGTAAGTGCTAAATTCAGATCTCATCTGCATCTGCAGGGCTACACCGGAATCATGCACGGTGGAGTTATCTGCGCTCTGCTTGATTCAGCGATGACCAATCTTCTTTTTTCAAAAGGAATAAAGGCTGTAACCGGCGAACTGAACGTAAAATTTCACCAATCGGTTCCTTGCACCGCTGAAATAACTGTCAGCGCAGGTTTAACCAAGGCAGTTGACCCTCTTTATCTGGTGAATGCTGAGTTGCATTTTCAGCAAAGCCTTATGGCAAGTGCCCAGGCCAAGTTCATGCGGACGGTTTAAAATGATCAGAATTACTACGATTGTCGACAACCATGCTCTGCCTTCATTTAAGGCAGAGCATGGTTATTCTTTATATGTTGAGGCCGAGAACAGCAAAATTCTTTTTGACACCGGTCAAGGACAGGCTTTTCGCGACAACGTCGCCATGCTGGCAGTAGATCTGACACAAATCGATTTTCTGGTTCTAAGCCATGGTCATTACGACCATACCGGCAATTTAAAATGGTTTCTTGAAACCAATTCCCGCGCCAGGGTCTATAGCCTGCAAGGCACTGAAAAACCAAGATATCGGCAACGAGAAAATGGTTCCATGAAAGAAATCGGTATGACCGCAGAAAACCACCAGTTTTTCATAGATCTGCCGGCATGGAGAAAGTGCCAACCCCAGACCGGTCGGGCACAACCGACGTACCTTGCGCCGAGAATTGGCCTTACTGGCGAAATTCCACGAACTTCTGCTTTTGAACCCCCTGAAAAGTATTTTTTTCTGGATATTCGGGCAGAAAAACCAGACCCGGTCAAAGATGACAACTCGCTCTGGCTAGAGACGGAGACAGGGGTAATTCTTCTCTGTGGCTGTTGTCATTCTGGGCTGATTAATACAATTTCGGCGATAAAAGATTTCCTTGGCGAGAAATTCAAATTGAGGGGGGTTATCGGCGGCATGCACCTTACAGATACCAGCAAATCAAGGCTTGATAAAACAGTTGAATTTCTAAACCAGCTTGAGCCGGAATTTATAATCCCTGCCCACTGCACTGGCGCAACTTTAGTTCAATCGATGTTCAAACCCGAAATTGTCATCAGCAAATCGGCGGCTGGAAAAATTTTTGAATTTTCTTCAACAGGCTAACGGCAAATAATAGTTTGCGACCAAGGCCAGCAAAGTTTACAATGGCTCTGAATTATCAGAAGGAGCCATTATGTCAGCAATAAATCTCCGGTTTTTCAGATTGATATGGATTTTCGTTTTTTTGCTAGCCAATTTAAATTTTGTTGAAGCATCTGCGCCCCTGGCACCAATAAAAGCGGACAAGCAGGAACGATACGGTTTCATCGACCGCGAAGGCAAACTGGTGATTGAAGGCCAATTTGAAGATGCCGGGCGCTTTTCTCAGGGATTTGCACCGGTTTTTTTCGAAGGGGCCTGGTTTTTCATCGATGCGCGTGGAGCAAACGCCTTTTCTCGAACTTTCACTGAGATAAAAGGCTTTAAAGAAGGTCTGGCCGCAGTTAAAGAAGAAAATTCCTGGGGCTATATCGACATCTCGGGAAAAATGGTAATTGCATGCCAGTTCGAAGAAGCCTATGATTTTTCCGAAGGTTTGGCATGCGTGCAAATTGGCAAAAAAGAAGATGGCAGCGCCAAATACGGTTACATCGATTCGACTGGGAAATTTGCCATTGATCCATTTCTTGAGTTCTACGACAATCAGTATTTTTCATGGCCAACAGCCTTTTCTGAAGGACTTGCAAGTGGCTGGATAAAGCAAGACAATGAGCAACCCATGGTCGGTTATTTTGACCGAAACGGCGAAACGGTAATTGCCCCTGCGTTCATCGAAGGCGGTCGATTTAGTCAGGGTTTGGCACCGGTAAGCACTTCAGACGACTCTGAAAAAGGCGGAAGATATATCAAAAAAGATGGCTCATTTGCTTTCAGGCAGGAGTTTGCAAGAACCGGCCCTTTCAGCGATGGATTGGCACCGGTTGCATTTGCCAATCCCAGTAACGAGCAGAGCTGGGGTTATATCGACGAGAGTGGCAAAACAGTCATAGCCGCTGGCTACACCTATGCCGAACCCTTCATTGACGGGATTGCCAGAGTTTTTATCGGCGATTTCAGCAACGAGGCCTATATAGACACCACCGGCAAGGTGATCTGCTCTACCAAAGAACTAAAAAACCGACCGGCCGACCAGATTTGCGGCAATCTCAGCCCGGATGCAATGGCCTGCTCATCTTTCCTGCCGCCATCGAAAAGCGGTAGAACCGATTACAAGCCGGAAAACGTCTGTGATGGCAATCGCTATACTGCCTGGATAGAAGGACAAAAAGGGAATGGCATTGGAGAATGGCTTGAGTTCCAATATGAAGCTGAATGCCATTTCAAAAAGATCATTATTCTGAATGGATATCAGAGAAACCTGAATCAAAGTTCTTCGGCCTTCAAAAGAAATCTCAGGCCTGCAAGAATCAAAATCACCAATGAACATTCAGACGAGATAATTGTTGAAGTAGCTGACAAGGCTGAAGAGCAAAGCTTTGAGCTAAATTTGCGCGGACACAATCTTCGAATTACCATTCTTGCGGTTCACCAGACCGGCAATGAAGATCCGGATTGCGGCTTTTCCGAAATAACATTAATGGGGAACTTTTAATTTTGTCATGATCTTTAACCGGATATAAAGGCTAGAATCAAGTCTAGAGCACACTTTTACCGTTGTTGAACGCTTGACGAGTTACAATTCTTACTTTAGAATCAATATTAACAAATATGTTTCGCTCGTTTTACAAAGAGGGTCAAAGTTTTTTCTGCAGATTATCATTCATTTTTCTGCTGCTTTTTTTCCTGCCAGGAACAATCACTCTGGCAAATTCCGCTTCACAATTGCTTCCAAGCCTGGATCGGGTTTCCCTGAAACTAAAATGGAAGCATCAGTTTCAGTTTGCCGGCTATTATGCGGCCCTTGCCAAAGGATTTTATCGTGAAGTTGGCCTTGATGTAGAGATTAACGAGCTAGAGTCCTCTGAAAATGTTTTTAATTCTGTGCTTGATGGCAAATGTGAATTTGGCATCGCCGGTTCCGACATTGCCCTGAAAAGATCAGAAGGACATCCGGTAGTCGTTCTGGCTGCTATTTACCAACATTCTCCTATGGTTTTCCTTACCCCTGAGTCCACGGGAATTCAAAATATTCACCAGCTTTCTGGCCGCAAAGTAATGCTTGAAGAGCATTCTGCAGAGCTATTGGCCTATCTGAAAATGGAAAAAATTGATCTAAAGCAGCTGAATCTGGTCGAGCATTCCTACGGTGTACAGGAACTGATCAATGGGCAGGTTGATGTTATATCGGCCTATGTAAACGACGAACCATTCAATCTTAAGGAACGAAAAATTCCATATCGAACATTTTTTCCACAATCGAGTGGCATCGATTTCTATGGCGACGTTTTATTCACGACCGAGAACCAGATTAAACACTATCCGCAAAGAGTGAAAAATTTCCTTGCCGCATCGATAAAAGGCTGGAATTATGCTCTTGCAAACCCGGAAGAAATTGTCGAGCTTATTTTCACCAAATATTCCCAGCGCCATAGTCGGGAACATCTGCGTTTTGAAGCCGAAGGTGCGAGAAAGCTTATTTTACCGGAAGTTGTGCCTATCGGCTACATGAATGAAGGCCGCTGGAACCATATTCTGGAAAAATACCAGGGTCTCGGCCTCCTAAAAAAACCGATCAACCTTGAAAGTTTTATTTATTCGGCCGAACCGAAGCCAGCCAATTACTTTTTGATCATCATTCAGGTAATAGAAGTGATTCTGGCAATTCTCGCCGTATGGTTTGTCTGGCGTTTCATTCGCATTTACTCTTCGAATGAAGATCTACAACGCAACAATTTCGACCTGCAACGCAGGCTAGGCAAAGCACAACAGCGTTTTTCATTGCTGTTGGCCAATCTTCCGGGCATGGCCTATCGCTGCAAATTTGACGAAAAATACAGTATGGTCTTTGTCAGCCAGGGTGCTTTCGATTTAACCGGATATTATCCAGATGAAATGGTAAAAAACAAGGCCATTGCCTTTTCCGATATCATTCATCAGGATGACCGTAAAATGGTCTATGAAGAGGTGAAAAAAAGCTTTCATCGTGGCGAGCCGTTCAAGATTGTTTATCGCATAAAATGCCGCGATGGTTCAGTTAAATGGGTTCATGAACAAGGGCGTTTTGCATCCAACAATTTCAAAAAGCTGCGAATTGAAGGTTTTATCTTTGACATTACCGAATCCAGGATAATCAGTCTTGAAAATGAAAAACTCTGCGGACAACTTGAACAATCAAAATTTGAGATTAAAAAGCTTCGCAGCATGCTTCCACTATGCTCTGCCTGCAGGAAAATCCGCGACGATCAAAAATATTTCGAAGAAATTGAAAATTATATGCAAAACCATGACACTAGCGAATTTGCAACTGGAGTTTGTCCAGACTGCGCCCGAATTCTGTATCCGGAATTCAACCTTGAAGATAAGCAATGAATTTTGTTTTAAAGGCTCAGCCAGATAACCAGAATCGTAATCAGGGTTCCTCCGAGAAAAGTTAAAGATAGAGCTTTGCGCTTGGCTTTAATTTTCCAGAAAATAAAAATGCCAGAAATGTACATTAAAATCATGGCGAGGGCGAAGGCAAAACCCAAATAATCAAAAACTTTTCCGCCCCGAGCTCGATGCAAAATGACCAAAGAAAAGAGCAAGTCGGGTTTTCTCAGGTCAAGCACTGCTTCGCCTGGATTTTCACCGGGCGACAGGTTCAAATTTATGCTTGAAGGCTGTCCCCAGTATATTTCTCCTCGAACGAGCCGAGGTTCTCCAACCGGCAAAGAACTTTCACCACGTTGGCGCAAAAAATTGCTTATCAGTTGCTTCTGCGCAGAAAGATCTTCAAAAGAAGAATTTTCAAGCTGAAGAACGTGCTTCTCTTTAACCAGCTCTCCGCGCTGGTCAACAATGATCAGAGCGCCGGTAATAGCGTATATGAAAGCCAAAGGAAGAAAAAAGATCGAGATATAACCGTGAATTTTGACCCATGTTGCTGTTGTCATGAATGATTCCTGATTTTAAACATTACTTTTGTAATACCTCATATTACAATATTATTTATTTAAAATTCAAGTCAGGACTATTTTATGTACAGCGACAAATGTGTTATCATCAAACAAATTGAGGAATTTTTCTGAGGAGAACTAAAAACAAACATTGCCGGCTTTTTTGTTTTGCCATTTAGGGAATTTTCTTGAAATTGCAAAAGCTTCAGAAAGCCTAAGCAATGGAATTATTGAGATATCTGCTTGAACGAGGGTTTAATAAAAGATTCTACTGTTGAAACGCACAGAAAAAAACGCCTGTTTTTTCTGTGGCTTCTTGCGATACTGATTTTTTTGATTTCTTTTTCAGCGTTGATTTTTGAAGAGCTTCTGATTGCAAGACTAAATAAAAGCGACAAGGAGCTTGCACTTAACGGGCTTGCCTACGTCGATCAATCGCTTGCACAACACACAGAGAGAATAAAAACCCATGCAAGGGACTGGGCTGTCTGGGATGAAATATATGAATACCTGAGGTATCAAAACCCGGCCTTTTATAAAAGCAGCCTTGGAGCAGATTCAATTAGATCCGCCGGAATAGGCTGTTTGATCATAACTGATGTCGATGGTGCCATTGTAGCTACGACTACCATAAACCAGGAAACCGGTGATGCCTCTTTTTACGAGGAATTTTCTTCAGAGAAATTTCCTAATGACCTTCTATCGGCACTTTCATTCATATCTAATTCAACCGGGAATTCTGGAATCTTCAACAGCTCGAATGGCCTGAAGCTTTTTGCCGCGCATCCCGTGTTGCGTTCCGATTCTTCTGGACCGCCATCAGGCGCTGTTTTCATGGCCATCGATTTCAACGAAAAACTATTTGAAAAAATCAGGTTCAAGGGGTTGAGAAAGCTGGCTATTGAACCATACAATACCAAAACTATTTCCGACCCGGCTCTTTTCAGACAGATACCCAACCAGGTTTACGTCAAAGACAACCAGGATTACTGGTTGATCCACAAGATAAAGCACGATTATTCCGGCAGACCAGTTGCGATTATAACTCTGGAAATAAACAAGCAGTTCAAAACTTTTGCCAAAAGCACCTTTATTTCCGCTCTGACATTGCTGATCATCTGCCTGGTCATTCTTGTTGTTTTTCAAAATTCCATTCAAGTAGATTCTGCTGCGGATTTTAAATCCATGAAAGATTCGATTCCAAACCAGCCATTTTACTATCGGCCAGTCTTTTGGGCTACCATTGCAGGCCTGCTGGTAACCAGCGTTTTGTTTTTTGCCGTTCGCAGCGAAGAATTGGAGGATCGTCACAATCGTTTCATCGAGGAAGCCGAAACCGGCATTCAAAAGCTCAGATTGCGAATGGACAATATCAAGCTCAGCCTTAAATCCGTCAGAAGCTTTTATAATTCATCTGAGACAGTGAATCCTGATGAATTCAAGGGTTTTTGTGAAGATATCATCAAAGAAAGCCAATCGCTAAATACGATTTTCTGGGTTCCCCGGGTATATTTGCATGAGCGCAGGGCCTTCGAAGCTCAGGCATCAATAGATTTTTCCGGTTACCGCATAACGGAAGTTTTCGGTGAAAACCAGATCAAAACGGCCGATGACCGGGATCAGTTTTTTCCGGTTCTGTTTCTGCATCCGCGACTTGGGAATGAGGTATGCATTGGCCTGGACCTCTCTGACCGGGAACTTGACCCAGCATCAATCCAAAAATCGATCAAGAGTGGAGAAGCCTTCATTTCAAAGCCTTTCAAAGCGATTCAGGAAAGAGGACAGCGTTTGTCATTGATTGTGGCTGTGCCAGTATACCAGCAATCCGACAAGGTTCCGGTCGCATTAAGTCGAAATAGCCTGTTTAAGGGTTTTGTTGCTGGAATCGTCGACATTGAAACCCTTTTTCGCGGAATTTCTTCTGAAGACGAAATTGGAATTGCGGCTTTTTCAGCTGTTAATGGCAAGCTGGTGCCGTTTTTTCACAATCCCGGCTGGCCAGAATTTGGTTATGAAACCCAACATGAGTTCAATTACGCCAACTGGCATATCGTTTTGAAAATTTTTTCCAACCATGGTCGAGAGAGTTTCAAATGGCATTGGAAAACCATCTTTGCCCTGATCATCGGCTTTTTGATCTGCGCCCTTTTCATAAGCATCTCATGGCACCAGGAAAGTCGGGTGCAGATTATTTACTCGGTATTAGCCGAAGCCCAGGCTGGCGAACTGATGAAAGAGATCAGTATAAAATCAAAAATACTCTGGCCAGCCGCCGCATCCATTTTTCTTTTCCTGCTTTTACTACTGTTTATAAAATCCGATTTTGACTACGAGCGAACCAGGCAGCGCTCTCAGGATCTTACAACCAGAATTAAACAGATATGGGAACAAAATCTCAGAAAAGAAGCCCAACTTTTGAAAATTCAGCTCGACAATCTTGAGCACGACGAAGAAATGCAACAGCTTTTTTTGAATCAGCAGAGAGAGAAACTGCTCCAGTATTGTCGGGACAGGTTTTCCAGAATACAGGAAAACAATGGGATCACCCACTTTTACTTCATTAACCCGGATTCCAGAGTTTTCTTAAGAGTCCATGCGGCAGACCGCCATGGCGATCAAATCACCCGAAAGACCCTGCAATCGACCATAGAAACAGGCAAGGACAATCACGGCATCGAATTCGGACCCCTGGGGACTTTTTCGCTCAGGTGCGTCAGACCCTGGAAGTTTGCCAACAAGGTTCAGGGCTATCTTGAGCTGGGCAAGGAAATAGAGCACCTTCTTTCAGATTTGAACGAGGCGGCAGGAGAGAATCTCTTCGTTGCCATCAACAAGAAAGCCGTTTCCAAAGAATCGTTTGAACTTGGGCGAAAAGTTTTCAACCTCTCGGGAAATTGGGACGATTTTGAAAATTTCGTTATCATCAGCCAATCTCTTACCACACTCCCCGAATCGGTGAAAAGCTTTCTCAAGATTAACCAGATAGACGCCTTGCGAAACCGCTTTGCCGAATTCAAAGATCAAGGTCGCTCCTGGAACTGCTTCAGTTTCCCAATTCAGGCACTGGACAAACAAAACATTGCCGAGATTTTCATTTTGCAAAACATGACTGACGAGAACTCTGCCCGAAGAAAAGAACTCCTTCTCAGCCTGATCGGCAGTCTGGTAATTTTTGCAGCGATGTTTTTGCTGGTCTCATTTTATCTGGGCGGAATAGAATCGCGAATAGCCTCACTTACAGCCAACCGTGAGATAGAAGCTGCTCGCCGCAAGGAAACCGAAGAAAAACTGTCGGCAACCCTCGAAAGTATTGGCGATGGTATTCTTACCACCAGCCTCGACTACATTGTCAAAAGCGTTAACCCGGCCGCAACACAGATTACCGGTTTCAGCAACAACGAAGCGGTTGGGCAGGAGCTGGAAAATATTTTGATGCTGCAAGATGAAGAAAATCTCCGCGATCTTTTCAGGAAAAGCATCGACGAGCTAGTTCCAGTTCAGAACAAGGTGGTTAGAATTATCAACAAATCAGGAAGAAGTCGGCAAATTGCCCTGACTTTTTCGGTCATTCGCGATGATAAGGGTGAAATATCCGGCCAGGTGGTAGTTTTCCGTGATATCACCGAAGAATTTCTGGTTAACGAAAGACTCAAGAACAGTGAAAATTCTCTAAAAACTATTTTCAGCAGTTTGCCGGTAGCCCTTGTAAGTATCGATCCCGCAAATCATCGTATAGTCTCTGTCAACTCTGCTGCTGAAAGAATGATCGGACAGGAGGCAGCCAAGCTTGTTGGCCGACCATGCCGAGACTTTCTCTGCTGTAGTGAAGTTGGCAGTTGTCCGATAACCGATTTAAAACAGAAACTCGATTCGTCCCTTCGTTGTCTTAAAACAGCCGCTGGAATAGAACTGGATGTTCTCAAATCCGTAGTAGTATATCGTGATAACGGAAGAGATCTGCTACTTGAATCATTCGTAGACATAACCGAATTGAAAAAGACTCAGGAAAAACTGCAAAGAACACTGAAGGAATTGGAATTTTCAAACAATCAATTGAGTGAAGCGATAAAACAGGCAACAGACCTAAAGATACAGGCAGAGCAGGCAAGCATCGCCAAATCCAATTTTCTTGCCAATATGAGCCATGAGATTCGTACGCCAATGAACGGAATTATCGGCATGACCGAACTTTTGAATGACTCCGGTCTGAATGAAGAGCAGAGGCAATACGCACAAATAATTAGAACCAGCAGTCTCACGCTAATGGCATTGATTAACGACATTCTCGATGTTTCAAAAATTGAAGCGGGCAAACTCGAACTTGAAAAAATTGAGTTCAACTTTCCGGCTCTACTCGATGAATTTGCAAGTTTGATTGCCTTCAGAGCCTATGAAAAAAACCTGGATTTCAATTTCATCTGTGATCCTGAGATTCCTCATCTGGTCTACGGAGACCCAATGCGCCTGCGCCAGATTCTTGAGAATCTCGGCAATAACGCCCTGAAATTTACCAGAAAAGGTGAAATTTGTTTTAGCATCGAAGTCACGAGCAAAGAAGATTCAAACATAAAAATTAAATTTATGCTTAAAGATACCGGAATCGGCATACACCCGGACAAACTGAGAAATTTGTTCGCCCCCTTCGTTCAGGCAGACAGTTCAACAACAAGAAAATTCGGCGGAACCGGCCTTGGACTGGCTATCTGCAAAAATCTCATCGAACTTATGGGTGGCCAGATCAATATCGAAAGTGTACCAGAACAAGGCTCAATCTTCTGGTTTGAGCTTGGACTGCCCTGTTCCGAAAACGAAAAAGAGCTCACCAGAACAAAGAATAAGCGAATTATACTGGCTGAGGAAAATTCATCGGCCCGTGATTCTTTTAAAAAGATTTGTCAACCATGCGACTTCAAGTCATTTTCCAATCTGGAAAAGCTTTTCATATACCTGCAGTCGGTTAGCAAAACTGACGAAGAGCCAGACTTCATTCTGATCGGTAACAGTGCCCAGGTTGCCCACCCAAATGAATTCGCCAAAAGAATTGGCTCGATTGATCTGCAGAATGATCCGGTCAAAGTTCTCATACTTCCGCAGGGCGTGCGCTATGATGTAAGAAGAGCAAGAAAAAAGGGATACGATGGCTTCATCTACAAACCTGTCAGCCCTGATAGATTTCACGAGCTGCTTCAGAAAGGCCGTGAATTCTGGAAAAACGAATACGAAAAGATCGCTGCTGAAGCCCAGATTAAGACAGATAAGTCCCCAGATTTCAAACCCAAAATTCTTCTTGCCGAAGACAATTTGACCAATCAACAAGTTGCCGTCGGCATAGTCAAAAAATTGGGTTATGAAATCGAAGTGGTAGAAAACGGACGAGAAGCTGTAAAAGCCGTTGCCGGCGGGAATTTTGACCTCATCCTCATGGACTGTCAGATGCCGGAAATGGATGGTTTCGAGGCCACCAGCGTCATTCGCCGGGAGCTGAAAAATGGCGCAACAATTCCGATTGTAGCCCTAACTGCTCACGCTCTCAAAGGCTATCGCGAAAAATGTATAAATTGTGGTATGAATGACTATATTGCCAAACCATTCAATGCCTCGGAACTGGCAAAAATCTTGCAAAAATGGATCTCCAGTGGGCAAAATCGCCCCAGCCAGACCGGAAAAAAAGAAATTTCTTTGCCAATATTCGATCGAAATATTATGCTTGAGCGGGTAATGGATGATCAGAAAATCATGACCAGCATTGTGTATTCATTTATTTCTGACATGAATTTGCAGATTGAGAAGCTTGACTCTTTGTTGTCCCATGGCAATTTAAATGATTTGGCCGGTTTCGCCCACAAACTGAAAGGCGCCGCCGGCAACGTCAGTGCGTTAAGATTGAATCGCAGTGCTGAAAATCTTGAAAAGGCAATAAAAGAAAATAAAACCGATGATCTGACGCAGATGGTCGCTGAAATTAAAAAGGACTTTCGAGAATTCGCAAACTATTTTGAGGAAGAGAAGATATGAAGATTCTAGTTGTTGACGATGACAAAACCTCAAGAATAATGCTAAAGGCAATTCTTGAAAAATGGCAATTCGAGGTGGTCGAAGCAGATAACGGGCTTGCTGCCTGGGAAATCCTTTCCGGAGAAGACTATCCAAGACTGCTGATAATTGACTGGATGATGCCTGAGATGACCGGGCTTGAATTATGTCGCAAAATCACTCAAGAACATAATCGCCAGCAATTCTACATCTTGATGCTGACAGCCAGAGGAGAACGACAGGATCTTATTGAAGGCCTGAATGCAGGCGCAGATGATTTTTCGGCAAAGCCATGGAATAACGAAGAGTTGCATGCCAGGATCAACGTTGGCTGCCGCATGCTTCAGCTTCAAGAGAAAGCCGCCCAGGAGCAGAAACTTCAGGGCGTGCTCGAGATGGCCGGAGCTGTCTGTCACGAGCTCAACCAGCCACTGCAGGTAGCACTAGGTTATGCGGACATGCTGATGCTGGCTATTCAAGAAGACGATTCGCGCAGAGAGGCTCTTGAAAAAATCTCTGAAAGTATTGTCAAAATGGGCGAGCTGACCAGAAAAATAATGAATATAACCGACATGAAGACCATTTCTTATCTTGAAGGTTACAGCAAAATCATCGACATTCACAAATCATCTAAATGACGATCTTTTTAGCCTGCTCAACAGCCGCCTGCAATTTCTGAGTGCGCACTTCCGCTCCACCAGCATCCATGGGCTGAGCACTTATAAAGGTCTGATCGGTCATTCCCAGAAATGCAAAAACCTGCTCAAGATAAGGGCGAAGCTTGTCATAAGCAGCGAAACTGCTGTCCGGGCCGTAATCTCCGCCATGACTGGTAACGACAAAAAGCTTTTTACCTGTAAGCATGCCCTCCGGGCCGTTTGCCCCATAGCGAAAGGTAAAGCCTGGCTGGGCCACAATGTCAATGTAGTGCTTGAGACGATAAGGAAGGCTGAAATTCCACATTGGAGTGCTAACAATGACGATATCTGCGGATTTAAGCCGATCGATGTGGACAATTATTTCATGCCATGATTTTTCGGCGTCACCAGCCAACTCTTCACCATTCATCAACATGTACTTACCGCCAACTCTGGTAACGTTCATTTCAGGCAAAGCTTCGGAAAATACGTTGAGTTCATCAAGTTCAATGGCTGTCTGTAATTTCAGACTTTCAAGCAAAGCCCGTGAGATTTTCAGGGTTCTCGAATTTTCTTCACGCGGACTGGCAATTATATGTAAAACCTTTTTCATATTGTTCTCCTGAGAAATAATAATTTTTGAGACTATGGCATCTATTTGGCAGTTCCAGCACCAACTTTTCGGCACAGATCTGCAAGCATTATCTGCTCATCATGGTTCAAGACGCTCATTCTGGAAGTGATCAAATCAACATGATCAGGAAATATCCTTCTGATAAGTTCTTCACCTCTATCGGTTAACTCTATCCAATAGAATCTTCGGTCATCGTCTCTTCTAGTTCTCTGAACCAGATTGTTTTTTACCAGATTATCTATAACCATTGTCAGATTTCCGCCGCTTTTGAGTATCTTTTCAGCAAGCAGTTTTTGAGGCATTGGCCCAAGGTGATATAGAGCTTCGATTACACCAAACTGTGATTCGGTCAGGCCATTATCGGTTATGACTCTGCTACAGTCTGATGAAACCGAATTGCTGGCTCTTACCAATTTGATAAAGGTATTCAAAGCTTGGACCTGTTGCTGACTTCCTTTAAATTTTGTTGTCATGATGTACTCTTTTGCAATTAATTTAATATTAAAGTATTTAACATTGTTGTGTTTGTCAAATAATTTAAAAATTGAGAGAACTTTTTTAGAACTTTTCTCATACTATGGTAAAATGTCACCTGTAATATCACAGCTTTACTCAGGAATGGTCTTGGAATTGGATCGCATAATTAAAGGGAAAAATCTGTCGAGGCGTGGTTTCCTTCTCGGGGTAGTGCTTCTCGTGTGCATTCTTATGGCTGTTTTCATTTTTTCCTTTAACAGCATTGTTCGACAAAGAAACATCCAGGCACATCATCTGATGATTTCAGAAACAGCCAATTATCTGGCAATCTCAGGCTTGCGCCTGCTCAGCGACAAACTGGGATCTTCATACGAAGCAACAATTAAAGCCAGTTGCCCCGATCTTTTTACCAAAACCGCAGAGGAAATAGGGACATCAATTGACATCACCAGTTCAAACCCTATCTGCGACACAGTTCGTGCCGATTTTCAGAATTTTCTCGACAACCTCGACGAACTACACGACACATCCAGCGGGTATCCCATCTGCCATTCCATGGATGTCAGACTTGAAGATATTCACCGCCTGGCCCCTGACACAACAGCGGTACAGTTGCAAGCCGGGCGTGATCCGGTTGAAAAATGCGGACAGATCGTCGTCAGATGCACCGTTGAATTTCGAGGACTCAAGCGTCAGGCCACCCTCGCGCGACAGTTTCGTGTGGTGAGTATGGTCCCGGGAGCGGTCAGCAGATTTTCCCTGTTCGTTAAGAAAACCCCTTATCCAGATTCCTACAATTCCATGGGTGTAAAATTCGATGGAGCGGTGGACACTGCCTATCAGCACCCACCAGCGCAAAACAAAACCTATCAGGCACCACTACTGATTTTCAACGGAACCGACACTGCCACCATCAATAACGATATCGCTGAAAGAACGGACATCGATGATAAAAAGCATCTAAGATCGCGCGGCTGGATCTTTCTTGGCCCTGCAGGTGCCGCCGCAGATGAAGCAGTGTTTATCAAGATTCCATCCGGGTTCAATTCGATGACTGGTGGTCACTTTATGCTCGGCTGGCCATCGCTTTCTGCCATGCCGGTTCTGGCCCCCGAAACAATCGATGATCCTACAAACTTTGCCCCTGATTCTGATTTTCCGGAGCACGAATATGACCTGGGCGCAAAATTCCAGGGTTTCTACACCTGGGAGGACGGAAATCCTTACGGTGCCGGAGGGCAAAACATGTGGCCAGGCCTGGCTGCTGGCCCAACCTTTGTCCCAGCGGATCATCTCAGATCTGCCTCGACCTGGCTTTATCCATTCGGCAATCGGTCAAAAGCATCGCGAACCTTGGTATTCGGACCAGTCCTCGCAGGATTTTTAAAAGTCTATTTTTACCGTGGCAAAAACACTCTCACCGGAGCCACGTACAAAGGCATGTGGGATGGCATGTCGGAGAGCCTCTACGACTCGAAGATCACTGCCAATCATGGCATTGAAAGTTTTGCTGCCATTTTTGACGCACCGATAAATCCTCCTATTCCTGGCGCGGATTTTTTCAAGAATGGTTACAACAGTTTCAGCAAACTGATGCCCTACAACAGCCTTCCGGATCCATCTTCAACCCTGCCAAGCAATGGAATTGCCTTGAATCTTATCTTTGATTTCATGAAGTATAAACGTGCCGCATATCCGCAGTTGCTTTCTGCTCCCGGAATCTGCGCACTTTCATACGATGCCGAAAGATTTCTGGTTCCCCAGTCTGACGAAATGCGAACCTGCCCGGTTAAAGGGATTCATCCCTATGATGAAACCGGCATTTACTTTGAAGAAAACGGCCAATATGACCCGAATGCATATCCCGACAATTGCTATTTTTATGGCGACCTGAGTTCATTGACCGTTTTTAATTCAAATCTTTTTTCAAATCGCATCACCCACAAAATAGACCTGAAATCATGTGCGAATCTTGCTGAAGAACAGGATGCCATGGAAAAATTCCTTTACAAAAAGATTGGCAGCGGCCCCGGAGCCAGAAATGAAACCGATAAAACCGGCATATTCCTAATCAAGAGAAGGGCTGGGGTCACTGACAGCTATGCCGATGCCCTGAAGATTTCTTCGTTGCCTCTTACGATAGTAGAACCACAGATAGTAATTCTTGACCGTGGCAGCCTGGTCATTGAACATGATGTAACCGCCAATATGGTCGATGGCGCACCCGAGAAGCTTTTTTCCTTGGCTTTAGTTAACGGCAACTTCTATTTGCACGGTTCAGGCTTCACCAGAAAAATCCATGCTTATCTCATTTCACTCAACCCAAATTCAGGTCGTCTTCTTAAGCCCCCAAGTCCAGGTGGACCACAGGCCTTCGAAATTCATGGCGGACTCGCGCTTACCGAAATTGGCCTGTATGAAGACCCTATGACTGATCCGAAAAATTATCTAGGTAGCACGATGCTGCATTTTACCAATGGCGGAGAAATCAATTACAATCCTCGTTTCAATCCATCATCTCCAGCCTACAAGAATTCACGGGTATTTGTCATTGAAGACACTGCCGGAAAATTTTCGGTAGAAGGAGCGGGATCATGAAAAAGTTGCGCTTCGGTCTTTCCATGGTTGAGATCATGGTTGCAGTTTTCATTATTGGTCTGGCAGTAGGTCCTCTCATTGGTGTATTGAGCTCATCGAACAAAATGAGCAATGCTTCGATTTATGAAGAAACGGCTGTTCATTATGCTCGAGAAATTTCCGATCAGCTGCTGCGCCTTGCACCAAATCTCAATGACATTGTCGGCGATGCCCAGAGCTTAACCGGCGACTCAAGTTTGAATTTGGCCAGCATACTGAACGACAATGGTTTTCGCAGCAAGTTGGAAGATCATTTACCTGCGGCCGAAGCAATTCCCTTGCAGATCAATGGCAATGAACTGCCTGTTCGCCTTTTGATATCACCTCTTGACCCGGCTTTTACCAAGCGTCGAATAACAGCTACCGCCCTCGATACCTCTTCAAATACCCTGTTAAAAGTCGATCGTTTCTGGAAAGTCAAAATTGAGTTGGCCTGGGTTGACAAAAACTCTGGCCGAGACAGTCCCCGAAAGGTAATCATGACTGTTTTGCTGAAGGAGGGCTAAGCAGTGAGTTTTTTTCAGAAAAAGGCTGCGTTCACGTTTGTCGAGGCATTAATCGTGACGGTAATCGCCTGTTCATTGATGATTGCCATTCAGGCTTTTTTTTCGCATGCAGTGCGCACGACTCTGAAGGGGCAGGACAATCTTGATTCAATTCGAGCAGCCAGCCAGATTTTTTCCAGCCTTCGCAAAGACATGCTGACCTTTACTTCGCTTTCAACCCAGGGGGCAATATCTACCATCAGCTTAACAAGCACGAATATTCCTGCCACAGCTACTTTTTCCCAGATTCTCAGAATAAAGAAACCAAAAGAAATCGTGACCTATTCTCTTGTAACCTCTGGCAGTAAAAAATACGTTGAAAGGGTAATGCAAAGCCCTGATTATCCCACTCCTCAGCGCAAGCTTTTTGGTGTGCCGCGAATGAAAGATTTTGGGGTGATGTATGTCCGAACCCCAAATAAGATAAATTCGATGATCAAGGGCGCAGGCCAACTGCTGGTGAAGCTTGCTATCGATTCAGAGAATGAGAGATTCGCAACAAAAGAGCTCAATCTGACTTCGGTCTTTTTTTCTGAACGTTTATCTGATAGCGATTGGAATTATCTGGATTTTTAAATTTTTGTAACCTTTGTTGTTTTTTTTTCATAGATGAAATTAGATGATGGAAATGAGGTAAATGAATGAAAGGGTCCGTAAAATCAGTTTTTTTTCTGCTGATTGCTTTTTCCGTCCTTTCAGGGCAATGCATGGCCCAGAGCGCTAATGGGCAAACCCCAAACAATCAGAATCCAGTGGCAACAACCACCGAAGATCTGAGTTCCCTTAGCCAGACAAGTGCCAAAAGTCAAAATGAAAAGGCGACTGAGTCGGCATCTGGATACACCCAGGATGAAGATACCAACAGCCTTGAAAAGGCTGTTTCCACATTCAACGAACAATATTGCCCGCCTGAACCACCAATACGGCAAATAGACCAAGAAGCTCTGCTCAGGCTTATTAAAGCTGAACTGATACGGCGAGCCGACCTTGATAAGTATGAAAAAATGGTATTGGTGGATGGAAAGGTATTCAAGAAGGAAGAAAAAAAAGATGAAAAGCCGGTACAAGAGCCAAAACCACAGCCTTCGAAAGCAACCAGCAAAAATCTTTTCGGATCGATAGAAACGGCCGGCGAAGAGATCGACCAGAATAAAACCCGAGGCCAGACAGATGGCAACATAAAACCAGAACAGGTTTTAAAGCTTAAAAGAAGAAAAGTTGTCTACCGCGATAAAGACAACCAGTTGAAGGAGATGGAAATGCATTCTCCGCCAAAGTTTCCAGCAAAAAAGAAAAAGGTCATTGGTAAAAGAGGCCGCAAAATAAAAGATTTTGCGACGACAATAATGGTTCCCAAAGACACAGATGGAGAAAAGAGTGATTTATCTGCCTTTGATGATATGCCTTCTGCGGATGCATGGATCGAAGAAGGAAGCAACCCAGGCAGCTCAAAGTAAAAAGTAAATTTTCAGGAGGAGTTTATTTATGGGAAAAAGAAATTGGTTCTTGTGTATTTGTCTAATGCTGTTGCTAACAGTAACCACAGGGTATGCCCAGAGTAACGACAACAGTAATACGGGCACAGCAGCACAGAATGATTTGACCAGCAGTCAACAAGAAGGCCGCGAAAAGGTTCTCGCCGAGATCAAAGAACGCCGGGCCAACATCCAGGAGCTGATCAGACAAGGCGAATTCCGAGAAGCAGAAGTTAAGATTTCTGAGCTTTTCAACGTTATTACTGATGTGCCTGATCAATATCAGCAATTAAAAGAAGACATCAGCAAAAATGAAATGTCTGCGCTCTCAAAGGCTATGCAAGAAGAAGCTCAGGGCAATAGCGGACAGACCAATCCCCCGACCAAGACCAAAATCGGCATTATTAAACCTGTACTGCCGGTTTATCAGCAGGTAAAAGCCATGCGTGCCGAAATTCAGAAACTGACTCGTCAGCGCAAGTTTGCCGAAGCCGAAAAACTCGTAGAAAAAGTTAAAAGTGCATTGAAAGACATTCGCGATAAAAAACAATACAGCGCACTCTATGCTGACCTGCATCGTCAGGAAGTCGTTGCTCTCGAAAATGCCCAGGGGAAATACCAGAGAGCTGCCAACGCCGTGCGTACCGCGATCAAATATAATGAAATCAAAAGCGATGTGCGCCTTCTTCTAAACACCCAGGAAAAAGTCGGCCTGCAAAAAGAATGGTTCGACATCAGAGAAAACTATGAAAGATCTTTAAGCAAGCTTCTTGATGCCAGAATGCCACTTCTCAAAGAAAAACTCGCCATTCTGCGCCAGATGGATACCAAAAAACGCCTCAGTGATGAAGAACTCAAGAAACTTCAGTCTCAACTGAAGCAGATCAACGGCCGACTTCAGGCGATCAACAAAACCATCACCGAAACCCACCGCAAGTTTGCCGTGCAGCGTGAAAGATTCGATAAAAAAGACATCGTTCTCAATGCTGAGCAGCAGAAAAAACTGCGCCCGCTGGTCATGGAGCGCAGCGCCAAGCAGGTTCAGAGCTACAAGATGTACAAGGAAATCCATCAGCATCTAACCAATATTGCTGAAAACAATGAGATTACCTGGAAAGATCTGAAGGAAAATTTCAGCGAATTCGGCAAGCTGCAGGATGAAATCTGGAGTCTGCGCAAACAGCTCGATGTATTGGCACGCAAGGCTCCTTTGACCGAAAAAGACTATGCTCTGGCAAAAATGGTTCGCGCCAGACTCGAAAAAGCTATGGCCAAAGCAGAAAAGCTCATGGAAGCCATAGAAGATGCTTTTGTCGACACCAAAACCTTCAACAAGCTCAGCTTGAAAGAAAAGCTGGAATTCGTAAAACTTTTCCGTGAAGTATGGTCAAAAGATCGCGAATTCAACAATCTCAAGCCAACACTTGAAGACCTTTACAAAAAGATATTCGAACAGCCAATCGTAATCGATGATCCTCAGCCGATTCCCATGCCAGAACCAAAACCAGTTAACCAGATTGCCGGAATGGGCATGGTTATCAATGAACGTGGCAATGACGGCGATCATTGGTTTATTCAGTTTGAAGGCAGATTGTATTACCCGGTTAATTTGCCGGCTAAATACCGCATCAACCAACTAGAAGTGAAATTCTCCGGCGAAGTTACCACCCTAATCGAACCCAATTCCGGAATCGCGACAGCAACCGATGAAAGACCTACCAGCGACAATGAAACAGGCGTTGACAGCCAAAAAGACATTGCATATCGCTGGTGGCTCAAGTATCCTCGCCTTTCTCTTACCAGTATTTCAGCTCCGCAACTGCCTGATGAACCTTACGAACGCGGCACTGGAATGGCAACTCCGACCCAGGTTATTGAAGAAAATATCAATAATCAGAATCAACCTGCCAACCTGATGAACTCGTTCTAACGACAGAAATTTTCCGGGGCCGGTCAGGCCCCGGTTTTCTGCCGACACCTCTTGATGTCAAATGACTCTTTAAAAAACGCTGAGCGACAACTGATCAACGATACGCTCAACGGCAATACTTCTTCGTTCCAACCTCTGGTTGAAAAATACTGGGGTCTGGTTTTCTCAATAATTCAGAAATATGTCAAAAACTCTGAAACAGTGGCCGACCTTAGCCAGGAAGTTTTCTTGATCGCCTATTCACGATTACAACAGTACCGTCCTGAATTCAATTTTTCGCCATGGCTGTCAAAAATTGCCGTCAATAAAGCACTTGAATTTCTTCGTCGCGAGAAACGTTCTCCAGTCATTGATTTTGACCCGGACTTCACTGAGTGTCATCGTTTTGCTCCGGAACAAATTCTCAAACAGCGTGAACTTTTCGATGAATGCCTGGAAAAATTGCCTGCTGAAATGCAGATAATTTTCATTCTCAGACACGGACTTGAGTTTTCTTATGATGACATCGCCCACGTTCTTGACCTGCCGGTCGGAACAATTAAAGGATTATTATTTCGAGTGAGAAACCATTTAAAAAGGATTTTTGAACAGGGTAAAGAGGCCCAGCAAATTACCGACATGGTTTTTTCAGGAAAAGAATGCCATGAAGAATAAATGCCTGGAATCTGGTCAATTACAAGATTATCTTGATCATAATCTTTCAGCCAAACAGCAGAAAGATTGCGAACAACATCTCAAGGACTGTGCGGACTGCCGCCAGGAACTTGAAGCATTTACCAGACTGTATCAGGTTTCAGCCGAGCATTCTGTCAGGCAAATTTCGGCAAAAGCCTCCTCAAGACAGATTGAGTCGGTGATGAACAGAATCACACAACAAAATAAAAAACCTCAAAAATCTGAGAAAATCAATCTCGGCGATATTTTCTCAGGTAATGTTAAATGGTTATTTGCTCCGGTTTTTGTGGTTGTTTCGCTATTGATTATAGTTCTTATCAATAAACCAGAGCAAAAAAATACTTACAAACCATCAACCACACGATTCAGTCTTGAGTCAAACGTCGTCGAAACTGTTTTCGATCCAGGCGTCATGCTCAGAGTGGGCAGCGATAAGCAACTAAAGCTTTCAGAATTTAACAAAGTACCGGTTGGTAAGGCAGTGCAACTTCCCAAGGATGCAATGATAATCGTCAGAATAGCTGACAGTCAGATTAAGTTAAGTGAAGAAGCCATGTTCGGCTTTAGCAAAAAAGAGATGAAACTTGCAGCCGGCAATGCGACTATTGAATTGAAAAACCCGCATCCAGGCTTCATAGTAAAAATGCCGTTTGCTGAAGTCTCCCCGTTGGGCACGAAATTTTCGCTAGAAGTGAATAAACATTTCATTAAAATTCAACTTGAAGAAGGGCAATTGGCAATTGCCGGCAGAACAGGCATAAAAAGAATTCTATCTCAACCCGGACACATTTTTGTTAGCCCCAAAGGGCAGTTCAGCGATCAGGTTCCTCAAATAGACACAACGATTCCAGTCATGCCAAATGAGCTAAAAGATGGACATAACGCTCATACGCCTGGAGACGATGGGTCGCCACAACGCATTCTTGATTCTTTCTAAAAAAAGAAAAGCCCGCGGGATTTCACCCATGGGCCCGGAAGGTCTGCGAGACTTACCACAGTCCCGCAGAGGCAAGGAAAGGAATCAAGCCTTAGATACGTTCAATGGCCACAGCCACGCCCATACCACCGCCTACACAGAGGGTAGCAAGGCCTTTTTTGAGGTCAGAACGCATCAATTCATACAACAGTGTTACGAGAATGCGAGCCCCGGAGGCTCCGATGGGATGTCCGAGTGCAATCGCTCCACCGTTGACATTGGTCTTAGTTTTATCGAGTCCAAGCTCACGAATAACTGCCAGTGACTGAACGGCAAAAGCTTCATTGGCTTCAACGCGATCAAGATCTTCTACTTTCCAGCCGGCTTTTTCAAGAGCCTTTCTGGTGGCATTTACTGGGCCAAGGCCCATTCTGCTTGGGTTAAGGGCTGTTGTTGCATGAGCAACAATTTTTGCCAGAGGTTTAAGATTGTTCTTTTTAACGAAATCGGCCGAAGCAATCACCAGCGCAGCAGCGCCGTCATTGATACCAGAAGCATTGCCGGCAGTGACAGAACCGTCTTTTTTGAAGGCCGGGCGAAGCTTGGCAAGGGTTTCTACTGTTGTCCCAGGGCGGAAATGCTCATCTTTTTTGAACTGAATCGGATCGCCTTTTCGCTGAGGAATTTCAACCGTAACGATTTCTTTTTCAAAGTTGCCTTTTTCCCAGGCTTCGGTAGTGCGTTTAACACTTTCAGCGGCGTAAGCATCCTGTTCATCGCGGGAAATTTTGAATTCATCGGCCAACCATTCCGCGGTCATACCCATGTGCTCACCGGAAAAAACGTCGGTAAGGCCGTCCACAAGCATTGAATCACGGGTAGTTACATGGCCTAGCGCAGTGCCATTGCGAAGGTCGGTGAGGTGAGGAGACTGGCTCATGCTTTCCATGCCGCCGGCGACGATACAATCGGCATTACCAGCAAGAATAGCATCAACTGCGAGACCGACGGTCTTGAGTCCAGAGCCGCAAAGCTGATTGATTGCCCATGCCGGAACATTTTCCGGAATTCCGGCACCGATAGCTGCCTGACGACCGGGACCCTGGCCCTGCCCTGCCTGAAGAACGCAACCCATGATTACTTCTTCAACCTGTTCAGGTTTAACACCAGCGCGGTTCAAAGCTTCCTTTATGGCAATACTGCCCAGTTTATGTGCCGGAACAGCCTTCAAAGTTCCCATCAGCCCGCCAATCGCTGTTCTTGTTGCTCCAAGAATATAGACTTCAGTCATTTCATTTTCTCCTTATAATTTTCTGGTTAAAAATTCGTTGATAATGCGGTAACTTTCGATCCGCACCGGATGAGCCGCGATAACCGAGACATGCCCGGCCGGCATAACATGATATTCAAGCTTCTTGCTTTTGGCGCATTTTGCGCCATTGATCGCTCTGGCAGCCCGTTCATTGAACACATGGTCGTCACGGGCAACCAGACTCAACGTCGGCACATCGATATCTTCGACGCCGACCGGCAACCCGTCGATAACGAAGTTGCCTTTGTAGAACCGATTTTCCTGATAAAAATCCTTAATCAGTTCTATAAATGCTTTCTTGGCAAAGCAAACATTATCGCTACCCCAGATATCCAAGGCTTCCCAGATGGTTTTAAAACCCGGCATATCAAAATTTTCCAGCAGCTTTCTATATTTACCCAATTGACTTTTTACATCGAGTAGAGGAAACGAAGCATGAAAGAATTCAGCAGGAACGATTCCCTGGAAAGGCGAAGTCATTTTTTCAACATCGAAGCCATCAGTAGCAGTCCATTGAGCCAGCAGGCCGGAATCTTCGAGATCAAGTGGCGCAGTCAGCAAAAACAGCCTTGCTACGTCTTTTTTCAATTCCGGATGAGCGGCATAGAGAGCTGCCATCAGCCCACCAATACACTGACCTGCCAGCTGCACCTTTTCAACACCGGCAATTCTTTTTACCTGGCGAACGGCGCGTCTGACCCATTTACTTACATAATGATCGAAACCGCAATTGCCCATTCCGGCATCAGGTGTGCCCCAGTCGACGATGAAGACATCGAGGCCTGCGTCTTTCATTGCTTCGAGCAAAGAATGACCCGGCAACAGATCCATGATGTAGTTGCGATTGATCAAAGATGGAATCATGAGAACCGGCAAATGCTTCGATTTGCCTGCTGGCTGACAACGATAAAGAGTCCATGAGGCCTGGTGAAAAACCGGCGCTTTTTCAGTCGGTTCCATTCCCAGTCGTTTGCGATCGCCCTCGGTATATTGCTTCAACACCGACTTTGAAAGCATTTCACGATAGCCTTCCGGTAATTCCTTGTTTTCTTTCACGGTTGTTCCTTTTCCTGTTTTTTTCTAATATTAAAACAAACGCTTATTTTTTGGCAGCTTTAATTTTAGCAGGTTTTTCAGAAGCTCCCTTTTTTTCAGCTGCAGGTGCCTTTTGCTCGCCCTTTGCCTGTGTTTCGACATAGTCTTCAAAGCGCTCACTCAAGTCGATAAGCCGTTCTTCGATGTCGGTAAGCTTCTGCAGAACCTTTACCATTTCGGTGCGTGAAGGCAGATTCATAGCGGCCATCTGTTCATCGATAAATTTAGAATACATTGCCTTACCGGTCATGGTTGCAGCAATCGATTTTGACATTTCGGCAATAAATTTTTCATTATGGACCAGCTTTTCAAGGTGCTCACCCATTAGCTTTTCCCAGTTTTCAGTCCATTGTTTCATCATATCTTCGCCCATTGTAAACATGCTATTATTCCTTTCAATTCATTATAAAATCAATAACGCTCTGACAGGCATCCTTGCCATGTCTGCCCGTGGTGATTCCTACGTGACCGGAAGGTATGGTTACCTGCTTAACCGGACCATGATCGGTCTCTGGCAACATGGTAGTTGGCACCGGAGCGATATGATCTTTAGAAGCATTAAGAATCAGGGTTCTGGCTTTACGTAGTGCCGGATCGACAACTTTTCCATCAGCAGTAGCCAATCGGCCCTGACTTAAGAGATTGTCCTGATACAGGTCTGTCAGAAGTTCGTAATAAGCCTTGGCTGGAAAATCAACCGGGTCTGCCACCCAGCGTTCCATAGCATTAAACAGCTTTTTAAAACTTTCGCTTTCACATTTCTGATGAAACATCTTGGTTTTCTGATAGACTCCCAGAGGTTGAATGAACTGAAACGAAAAAGCCAGAAGCCAGCCCGGCATTTTTTCCATACTAGCAGAAAATTCTTCAACCGGAAATGTATTTGCATAATTGCCAAGAATCCCTGATTGGTCAAAGTCGAGAGGAGCGGTCAGAAGAATGAGATGATCGACGAGTTCAGGTTCGAGACAACTGAAAGCGTAGGCCATGGTGCCACCAATACAATAACCAAGCATATCCACCTTGCCAGAACCGGTTACTTTTCTGATCTGGCGAATGGCACGTTTGATCGTCTTGTGATAATAATGGCTCAGTGGCATGTGTCCAACTTCTGTACCGGGATAACCCCAGTCGAGAATAAAGGTTGGGCGCTTTTGTGCAAGTTGTCTGATGTAACTGGTTTCTTCGGTAACGTCGAGAATATACCAGCGATTGATCAATGAAGGAATGATCAGCATCGGGGTTCCCTGAACCTCGTCCGGGCTTTCGAATTTCAATAACGAAACGTTACCGGCACGCCAGATCTCTTCGCGTGGAGTTACGCCGCGGGGATATTCACCCCAATTTTCTGCGGTTTTGCGCATAAAGTGTTCAGTAACTGCGTCCATGTGCTGGACAAGTGTGTCTAGGCTTCCGATCATTCTTCCGACCCTCCAGTCTGAATTAAAGTTTCAATCCACCGTCGATACCGATAACCTGACCGGTAATGTAAGAGCTTTCATCGCTGCAAAGGAACAGGTAGAGTTGGGCAACTTCTTCAGGCTGACCAAGTCTCTGCATCGGAGTTTTTTCTTCGAGCATTTTAATGACCTTTTCAGGAACCGTAGCAAGCATTTCAGTCATGGTATAACCGGGAGCGACCGCGTTAACTCTTACGCCTTTGCGGCCGAGTTCGCGCATCCAGGTGTAAGTCATGCCGATAACCCCAGCTTTAGCAGCTGAATAGTTAGTCTGGCCAAAATTGCCCTGTACACCCACGATTGAAGTTGTGTTAACAATCGAACCGGATTTCTGTTCAACCATTTTTCTGGCAACAGCCTGGCTCATCAGAAAAACGCCCTTGAGATTAACTTTGATGACGCGGTCAAAAGCTTCTTCGGTCATTTTTATCAACTGAGCATCAGCAGTGATGCCGGCATTATTTACCAGACAGTCGATTTTGCCATGGGCGGCATAAATTTCTTCAACAACTTTTTCGACATCGGCAGCGCATGAGACGTCAAGCTTTTTGCCGATAATCTTGCCAGTGCTGCCTTCTGCGAGTTTTTCTTCGCCGACAGCTGCCAGAGCCTTGTCGCTAATATCAAGGGCGTAAACGATCGCTCCTTCTTCAGCAAAAAGCTTGGAGGCCTTTAGTCCGATGCCTGCGGCACCACCGGTTATAAGTGCTACTTTTCCATTCATTCTGTTCATATCATTCTCCTGTTTTGCACAGGCGGCGATCTGCTTTTTCAGACCGCCGCCCGCATCTGGTTGGTTTAATTTTTCAGTTGAGTGGCGCCGACTCTGGCGTCGAGACAAGAATCAATTACTTTTCAGCAGTTTTTTCTTTGGGCTGAATAGCTTTGATTGTTTCTTCATAAACTTTCTGATAACGATTGTTGAATTTTTCGATATTTTCGCGGAAAAGGCTGCGAAGTTCTTCGTTGGTATTGGCAGTGTTGTTCCATGCTTCGTGCATGAATTCTACGTTGCGGTTCATGTGGTCGAAGAAAAGTTCCATGCTCTTTTTGGTATAACCACTGGTCTGATCCATAGAAGCTCTCCAGAATTTGTTCATAACCTGGAAATTGTCTTTCATAAGCTGTGCATATTCGTTTGAAAATTCCATCCACTTGTTCATTTTGAAACTCCTTTGAAGTTTTAGGTTTTGAGTTTTTAAAAACTCTTGCTGCATTGCAAGATTATTATCGTCATTTTGCTGCAAAGTGTCAAGACTTTTTTTTATTTTTTTTATTTTCACATCAACATCGCCTTTTCAAAAGGGGTTTTATCACTTTTGCACTTGCACGACAAATGCAAATTCTCGCAATTTCGACGGAATTTTCAGCCAGACCCAACTGCCAAGCCATAACAAACCAGGAACACACTTGGCAATGGCGAAATTAATGAATCTAAGGAGGCAATCTTTTAAGGCTATTTCCAGGAAAAGCACGCCGCCAATGATATATACAAAGCAAACAATCTCTCGCCGCGATGCAATATATTGCGTCGTCGCAGCAAAAGCTTTCTTTCAGAAAGCCTTTTTCAACAGACTAAAAGCAAAGACCGGTCAATCCACCAACTTTGGCAATTGTGACCGGCCTGTGAGATTTTTCCCTATTAGGGAAGGGCTAATGTCAAATCATCACTGTTACAAAACTATTTACCAACCTCAAAGAATTTTGCTGCTTCTGCATAAGTAGAGAACAGTCTTTTGACCCAGCCAGAATATTCCTTGACGTCTTCTTCAGTCATTGCGAAGAGATCTCTCAGACGATTAATGATTTTTGCTTCTTCGGGCGAAAAATTGCCGTCGCAGCTGGCGAGAGAAATCAACTCAAGCATGATCGACACCCGACTGTTCTTGTCAGGGAAAAACTGCTGCAATACTTCATCAGAAGGATTACGAATGAGCTCGGGCTGACCCATCTCAGCGCTCAGGGCAGCGATCATTTCAGCTTCCTGGGCACTTACCTGCTCATCTGCTTCGATGAGTTCTCTGGCCAGTCCAAGAAAAAGTTTTTGCTGATGCGGATTTAAGTCTTTAAGAAACATTATTTTGCCTCCCCGATTTGTTCATTTTTCAACTTAAATATCATAGAATGAATACAGCTTTTATGCAAACCCGAAGTTTTGTTTCTAACAAGACCAGATTTTCTTTTGTCGTCAGGACAAACCGATTTTTGTTATCCTTAACGAGTTTAAGGCGTATTATATTTTGAAAAGCATTTTCCAAACTGGAGGACATTATGAATAAGCTGAGAACGACCGCCGTTTGTTTCTTACTGATAGCGTCAATTTTTACAACCGGTTGTGATGCCAGCAAGGTCATGGAAGTCATTCAAAAAGTGGCTGAAGGCATTCAGCAGGCTATGCCTGCGATCAGAGACGTGGTAAACACAATAACTCAAGCCGTAAACGGCAATACTACCCAGGCCGGCAATAATGTCACCAACACACAAACCGCAACCAATACACCTGCTGAAACGAACAACAACAATAAGGGCTCGACAACAACGGTGGCCACAGCCAAAGACAACGAAGACCTTGCATCAAACAATTCTGCGGCCAGCCCGTCAGTTACTACTGAAATTCCCAATGCATCGAGTCAGGAATCTGGCAGTTCTTTCATGCAGAGAACCGCCAACATGTCACGAGCCCAGAAAGATCAGGCAATAATACAAGCCATCACTTCAGGGAATATGCCGAGCTTCCTGCGAAATTTCCGCGACGTTACCGTACGCCGACGTCTCAGTGATGGCCGCGAGCACACCATCACTTATAAAGTAATGCCAGATTATCTTTCTATCGGTTCTGACAGTGATTTCGTCAGAGTACCGATGACGCCAATGGCCGCCCAGGCAATTGCCGATCGTTTTGGTTGCATTCTTCCAACCACTCAGATGGTCGATGATATTTACCAGAACGCTGCAACTCGCCTTAGTCCTCAGACCATGACCCCAAACAGCAGCATGACTTCAAACAGTTATTTTACCCAGCATTCAGAAATGATCGAAACGGCAAGACGTAACGCCGGGCACCAAAATGGTCAGCTACTTGCTGGGCACAAAAAGGATATTGTAATAACCAACCGCCTCAACAGCAATCCCAACAAGGTTGCGATTTATGGATGGCATCGCAGTAATGGCTCACCGATCCAGCCGCTATCGACAGTTCATGGCGAAGAATATGCAGACTACAGCCATGGCGTGCGACTGATTCAGAAGACAGTCATGGTCGATGGCAGAGAAATGAATATTGAAGATGTTTTGCGCGACCCGGTACTCAGCGCTCTTGTCAGCAAAGAAGGAACCATAAGTAACACCAGCGCCCACAGGTAAGAGTCGGATATTTTCTTTCACCACAAGATTATAGCCCGGTTGCCAGGCCTTTTAAACGAGGCGAAAGCGCCGGGTTTTTTCATTCTTCGAGAAAGTGCTTTTTTTTTTCGCATATCATGCGACTGCCGATACTTTTTCCAGTCAAATGGAATTTTGTTAAAAAGCATCAACAAAACTCATGAAGAAGATGGTTGTATCAGGGCCAATTCGGCCAGAACCGGCAGATGATCTGAACCGGTGTTTTCACCCACTTTTCGTTCGATGACCAGAAGATCCGGAGAAATGAGAATATGATCTATGGGAATGCGCAATAAGGGATTTCCAGCCGGCCAAGTTGCCTGAATACCAAATGGAGGCGCGCTATTCTTCAGTCTGGTCTGGTTTAAAAGCCTTTTGAACGTGAAACCCCATGGAGTAGTGTTCAAATCTCCGACTAATATTGTCGGCACATTTTTTTCAATGGATTCTGGCAGCTGATCTAGCTGAGCATCACGATAGCGGGCATATTCCCTACCGATTGGCGGCAGAGGATGAGTTACACATACCTGAACCGGAACGGGCTTCCAGTCAATTGTTGCAAATATGCTAGGAACCCCCGCCCCACCGATTTCAACGGTTCTACTGGCAGTAAAAGGAATTCTGCTGAGCAAAGCGATGCCAAAATTATCTTCGCGAGGGCTTATGACAGAAAAAGGATAAGCTACCTGCTGCTTCGCTAATTGCTCAAGCCATCGCATACTGACTTCCTGAAGTGCGACCAGATCTACGTCACTTTCATCGATCAATTTCATGACCTTTTCAATATCGCCAGCGCGGGAATTAACATTCAAAGTAAGAACACGAAGTCTTTCAGGATAAAGAGAGCATTTTCCAACATCACTGAGAAAAAGTGGGGCAATGGTGATGAAATTGATCAAAGCAAAAACCATTACAAAAATGGCAGATTTTACACTTGTGGAAAAAAAACAGATGATAGCAGATAGGGCAAGAATTAGAAAATATTGAACCCGAAAGTGAGCGAACAAATCAAAAACCCAGAAAAATTCGCCCAAATAGCCAAGCAAAGAAAACAGGCACACAGCAAATATTAAAGCTGCCACCAGGCCTTTCAGAGAAAGCAAAAACCCTGAAGTTACGTTTTCCATACCTGTCATTGCCCTATTCTATACAAATAGTTCATTGAAAACCAACAAAATCTCTTGCCTTGATGCGACTGCGTCAAGAACCAGTCACAATTCGAAACTTTTGGGCCCTGAAGGTCTGGCGCAAGCGAAATAAAAAAGGTAGCCTGTCAAAAGACAAATATTCTTGAACCCGACGAAAGTGATTGAAAATGCAAAAATTTATTCTATCAGCATTCTTTCTGATTTCAATGTTTCTTTCGCCCCTATCAGCACAAATCAGTCAGAACAAGCTAGGCTTTGGCTACGAATTCGTCGACAACGGTAAGATCAACGGCCCCAATTTTTCAAACATTTACTGGAAAAATTTGCCAGAAAGAAGTGTGATTAAAGTTTCAAAGCACTGTCGAGAAGCTGCTAAAAACAACCATACATATCTTTCCAGGATTTCGGATCAGCAGTCTTTCAGTTTCGACCACCTCGTCTTTTCGGGCAAGCAATTAAAAAAAACCGGGGCAATTTTGGCAAAAGGTTTAAGCGAAGATAAAATCAACTTGGCTGAATATTTTGATTTTTACCAGATAAAGGGGGAAGATGGCAAAGGTAACGTGCATTTTACCGGCTATTTCACGCCGATGATCAAAGCCCGTCTTCGACCCGATGAAATTTTCAAATACCCGATTTACGCGATGCCTTCTGGCAATAAATTGCCGACAAGACAGGCGATAGATCATGAGAAGGCTCTTGCCGGCAGCAACCTTGAAATGGCCTTTACCAGCAGCCTCCTCGATAATTATTTCCTCTCGGTTCAAGGCTCTGGTCTGCTCGATTTTGGCAATGGCGATATCAGAAAAATAGGCTATGCCGGCCAAAATGGTCACCCTTACCAGAGTATCGGGCGGATTCTCGTTTCTGCGGGGCACATTCCCGCCGAAAAAATTTCGCTGCGATCGATTCGAGCCTGGTTTTCCGCAAACCCGGAACAGATGATTCCGATTTTGAATAAAAACCGATCATACTGCTTTTTCAAATGGCGCAAAAAAGACATTACCGGGGGAGCTGGTGTAAAACTCACGCCCATGCATTCGGTTGCCGTCGACAAAGAATTCATTCCCTACGGTGCTTGTTTGCTGGCTGAAATGCCGGTTTTAGACGACAACGGCAAGTTAAAGGGGCACCAGCCGCAAATTCTTTTTGCACAGGATACAGGCGGGGCAATTCGCGGCCCAGGGCACCTCGATCTTTATCATGGATTCGGCAACCAGTCTGGAGAAAAGGCCGGTGATTTACACCATTACGGAAGAGTGTGGCTGCTGCTGGCCAAATAATTTTTTGTCCACTCAGGATGTCGACAATGGTATAATCGCTTTCATTTCCAAAATTTCATATGAAAAATAACGTTAGATTAACCACTGGTCTTTCGATCGCAATTTATGTATCGATACTGATTGTATCGATATACTTCATTTCAAAATCCACTATAACTTCGGCCTTTGCGCAGCTGGAACGTGAAATGCTTCAAAAAAGCATGGCCAGCTGCCGTGAGGTAATCGCGAACCGAATCAGACAGTTTTCGATCAAGATTTCTGACTGGTCGACCTGGGACGACCTTTTTTTCTTTGTTGATGACCGTAACCAAGCTTTTGTCACCTCTAATTTAAACCAGATTACCCTGACAAACCTGCACATCGATGCTTTATTAATACTTGATGAAGCCGGAGAAGTCGTCAGCTCGATTCTTTCCGAAAAATTCAGTTCAGATAAAAGTCCCGGTCGAGAAATTCCGCCGGGAATGAAAAATTTTCTGAGAGCAGACAGCCATTTTCTAAATCATAAAACCTGCCAGAGCTTCTCAGAAGGCCTGATAATACTTCCCATCGGGCCTGCAATTCTTGCTTCCCGACCGATAACCAAAAGCGATTACAGCGGCAATGAGATCAACGGAACCATTCTCTTTGCAAAAGTCGTTGATGCCAAGGAACTTGAGTATTTAGGCAATCTTCTAAAAGCCAACATCGATATCAGACAAATTAACCAGATTGCAGAAAATGGCTTTTATTCAAAAGCACTTTTAAGCTTAAGCAATGGCAGCACCTATCATATCGAGGAGTTAGATGAGAACCGCATAGTCTGCTTTTTCCCATTAGCCGACGTATCAGGAAAGATGCACCTTATCGGCAATATTTCAATGCCAAGGGAAATCAACCATCTCGGCCTTAAAACCTTAAACTACTTCATATTTGGCCTATTGTTGGCTGGAGCTCTTTTTTCACTGGCCGTATATGTGCCACTCGAAAAAGAAATTTCTAAAAGAATCCAGGCAGAAACAGAGCTCATAGAGCTTAAAAACCGTTTTGAACAGGTCTCTGAGTTTTCTCATGAAGTTTTCTGGGAAGTAGATGCCAACGGCCTTTACACGTATTTGAGTAAATCCGTTAAAGACTGTCTAGGTTATGATCCCAAAGAGATAATTGGACAAAAAAGTTTTTTTGATTTCTTTCCTGAAAACGATCGATCAGAACTAAAAGAAAAAGTCTTTAGAATTTTTTCTGAAAAACGGCCTTTTATAAACCTTGAAAATGGTGCAATAACCAGGGACGGAAAATTAGTCTGGCTTATCACCAGTGGTTTTCCGATCATCGATAATGAGGGAAATCTCAAGGGTTACCGTGGCAGCGATTACGACATCTCTGATCGAAAAAAAACGGAATTGATGCTGTTAAAAGCAAAAGAAGACGCTGAAGCAGCAACCAAAGCGAAAGGCTATTTCCTTGCGAACATGTCCCATGAGATCAGAACTCCCATGAATGCGATTCTTGGTTTTGCTTCACTCCTGGAAAAATCAAGACTCGATGAAAAACAAAAAGAGTTCCTCAGTATTATTCAAAAAAGTGGAAAATTGCTTCAGGAAATCATAAGCAACATTCTCGACATCTCCAAATTCGAATCTCTGCAATTTACCCTTGAGGAAATTGAATTCGATCTTGCCGGAATTTGCCATGACGCCATGAAAATTGCTTTGACAAGACACTCAAGCTCTCAAATCACATCTTTTGTCAGCATATCTCCTGACGTACCCAAAAAACTCATCGGTGACCCAACTCGAATTCAACAGATACTGGTTAACCTTTTGAACAACGCGCTTAAGTTTACTCCAGAAGGAACTATTGAAATAAACGTTTCAATTCAATCAGTCATTTCTGAAGATTTGGTAATTTTGCTGATCAAAGTCTCTGACACCGGCATTGGAATTCCTGAAGAAAAAACCCAATCGATCTTTCAACCTTTTACCCAGATCGATGAGACCATCACCAGAAAATATGGTGGCACCGGCCTTGGTTTGTCTATCTGCAAAGCAATCATTGAAAATTACCAAGGCGAGATTCGGGTAGAATCTGAGGTCGGCAAGGGAAGCAATTTTATTTTCACGTTGAAATTGAAGGTTCCAAAACAGGAAAAAACGGTCTCAACAATAATCGTTTCGACCGAAAAACCATACAAGCCTGAAGAAACCACAAAGCCAGAAAAACAAATCAGAGTACTCGTTGCAGAAGACGATCCCGGTAGTCGCAAACTGATGAAAGAATACTTGTCTATCCTTGGTTACCAATTCGAATTCGCTGAGAATGGCCTTGAAGCCCTGGAAAAACTGAAAGCAGGCAGTTTTTCCATCTGTTTTATGGATCTGCAAATGCCAGAACTTGACGGCATAAATACTACGGCAACAATCCGCAGGGAAATTTCTCAAGATTTGCCAATTGTTGCCCTCTCTGCATCCGTAATGGCAAAAGACCGCCGCGAATGCGACGCTGTTGGCATGAATGATTATCTTTCCAAACCCGTTTCTATTGAAATGCTATCCACCTGCATCAACAGATTCTTTCCAGAATCTTGAATTATGAATTCTCAATAAAAAACCGGTCAACGCAGCCTCATCTCTGAAAGCTGGTGACCGGCTTCAAAGTTTGATTTAGAGAATAAAATCAGTTGACAGGAACTTGGATTTTCTTTCAGTCAAAATAGATTTGATCAATTGTCGATTGATATCATTCTCTTTTGAGGCAACCAGAGTTCTGATCGTAAAAACACGCAAAGCGTCGGAAACAGACAATGTACCTTCCGCAGAATCTTTGCGACCGGTAAACGGGAATGAATCCGGCCCTCGTTGACATTGGGCGTTGATATTAACGCGACAGACCTGATTGACCAGAGCATCTATCATTTCAGCCATTCGATCTGGGTCGCTGCCAAAAATGCTCACCTGCTGACCATAATTAGAATCGATCACGTAGTTCATCGGCTCTTCAATGTCGTCATAAGCCATTATTGGCACCAGTGGCCCGAACTGCTCTTCAGAATAAAGCTTCATGCCAGGCTTGACCGGATAAATAACCGCAGGCAACATCAGCGTATTGCAAACAGTGCCACCGTCCTGGTTGATCACCTTAGCACCCTTTTCAACTGCGTCTTTGATCATTTCTGACATCCAGCCGGTTTTTCCCGGTTCAGGCAACGGCGTGATCTTGACGCCATCATCCCATGGCATGCCCGGTTTGAGTTTGGCCACGCCATCGACAAATTTTTGCAAAAACTCATCGACACGACTGCTGTGAACAAAGAGCATTTTCAATGCGGTACAACGCTGGCCATTGAATGAAAGACTTCCAAGAACAGCTTCTTTCACTGCCAGATCAATGTCAGCATCTTCAAGGACAATACCGGCATTCTTAGCTTCCAGCCCAAGAACGCATCTCAATCGATGCGGTTTTGGGTGCTGATGCTTGAGAATATCGCCAACACGACTGCTGCCGATGAATGCCAGAACATCGATTCGACCAGATTTCATCAAGGGACCGGTAACGGTGGCACCATCACCGTAGACGGTGTTAACGACGCCAGGAGGAAAACAATCACAAAACGCCTGTAACAAAGGTTGATGCAACAGCACTCCCAGTTTAGGTGGTTTGAAAATGACGACATTGCCCATGATCAAAGCCGGCAACAAGGTAGTAAAGGTTTCGTTGAGAGGGTAATTGAACGGACCCATGCACAAAACGACTCCCAGTGGTGCCCGTCGAATCTGACCGATGACACCATCGACTATCTCAAGGCGAGAAGCTGTGCGATCAAGTTCTTTCAAAGAAATAATCGTATCCCTGACATATTCGACCGTACGATCGAATTCTTTTTCAGAATCTTTCAACGATTTACCGATTTCCCACATCAGCAGTCTCACGACTTCATCGCGCTTTTCCTGCATTCGCCAGATAAACTTTTCGACATGAGCAATACGCTCTTCAACCGACATCATCGGCCAGACACCGCGACCATGGCCATAGGCCCTGCAGGCTGCCTCCAAAACTTCCATTGACTGCTCTTCTTCAAGCATCGGGTAACTACCGATTTTCTGCTGAACCAGATTGCCGTTCTCATTTAGGCAAATCGGCGAAAGAACTTCTGCACATGGTCCAGACCAGGTTTTTAACTCACCGTAGCAAAGATACTCTCTCTGGTTTAAGGGACCGGGCAGTCGGTATTTCTCGGGTATTTCCGACGCAGCGGGGAATGCTTTTTTCAAAAAATCAGACATTTATTATTCTCCTCTTTATGTCGAATTCACTCTTCATAGCTGCTAAAATATTCAACAGCCAAAAACAATGCTGAACCTTTCACGCTTCATTTTCGCAGCGCACGCTTGCCAAAGTCAAGAGAAGGTTTTCAATGAAAATCAATTCGGAGAAAAATATGTCTGTGTTCAGGAATAACCTATGCGTGCCGCTATAATTTTCCCACCACAATGGGATCCTCGTCAGCCTCCGCTGGCTCCGGCAATTCTTGCGGCATCTTTCCACAACGCTGGAATCGAAATTCGCCATTTCGACCTCAATCTTGCCCTTTATCGTCAACTGCTCAAACCATCAATTGAAGGTGACATCGAAGACTACCTTCAAAAAAAGTTGCTCGATCCTGAAAATCTTCGCAACGCCCAAGCCTACCTGCAGACAAGTGAACAGCTTCAAAAAATATTTGACGAAAAATTTGATCCTCAAGGTTCAAGTCGCCTGTTCTGGGATGCCTGCCAAGGCTTTCCGGCGATTGCCAGTTCGAAAGATTGGCAGAGAATAATTGTCAACGAAAAACCAATGCCGGCCATAAGGCATCTACAAAAGCATATTTCCGCGCTGCTGGACTGGGCACCGGATTTGGCCTGTTTTTCAGTTATTTCAGATACTCAGCTTGCTGTCACCCTGAGTCTGGCTGCAATTATCCGTCGCCACCGGCCTGACACCAGGATAATTGCTGGAGGCTCTGCCTTTGCTTATCGGCGTAGTCTTTTTGCCAACCAAAAGTGGCTTGCCCATACCTTTGATTTTATATGTCTGGGCGAAGCTGAACCAATAATTGAAGCGCTGACATCAGGAAACATCGCCACAACAGCCCAACCACAGAATCTTGAAACGCACCCCGCAAATCTTCAACAAAACAATGCTGAACTTTGCAATTTCGCAAAGCCGACGATACCTGATTTTTCCGGAATGCCTCTGAGCGATTATCTTACTCCCAGCCTCGTAATGCCGCTAGAAACTGCCCGCAGCTGCCCCTGGGGCCGATGCGCTTTCTGCATTCATCCGGTTCGAGCAGCCAACGGCAGGCCAAGTTATCGACCAAAGCCTGCGGCAATGGTTGAACAGGAAATAAAGCAATTGTTTGCCTCTGGCTGTCGGCATTTTTTTATCATCGACGAAGCAATTCCACCTTCACGCCTGCAAATGCTGGCAAACATGTTTTTGTCTCTTCCTGAAGCGGTGAACTGGATAGGCTACGCTCGACTTGACGAAGGGCACAATCACGAAATATTTACCAAAGCCCGCCAATCTGGCTGCCTCAAGCTTTTTATCGGGGTTGAATCTGGATCTGACAAAATACTAAGTCAATTTAACAAAGGAACAAATGCGAAACGCGCCGAAAGAGTTCTAACTGATCTTGCTGCTGCGGGAATTGCCGCCCATTTCTTTCTGATGACCGGATTCCCCGATGAAACCAGAAGCGATCGCCAGGCAACCCTTAATCTTCTTGCCAAGGTCCTGCCAAAATTTGATCCATTCGGCTTTTCATTCGATCTTTTCCCACTGAACGCAGAGCTTGAAACCGATATGTTAGCCGATCCACAAGCCTACGGTCTCAAAATGCCTTACCGAGGGTCAGGCAACGATCTGTGCTGGCAATTTCCCTTACTTTCAGGCACAGAAGGCAACGCACATCTTTCCGATTTTCGCCGGCAAATCAACGATCTTGCCGATCGCATTCTGGGTTCAGATTTTGGACTTCGCCATGCTTGCCTTGCTCAGGACTCTTTACATCTGCTGTTATTAGCCAATTATTGATTTTTTCGATTTGCCAATTGCGCAAACTCATTTCAGCAAGTAATTTGCGCAACTAAACCGGTTGTAAGCCAAGTCTTTTCAGGCCTTATAACGTTTGTTGAAATTGTTCAGATGTTGTTGCAAAATAATACCTGGAACCTAAAAAATAGAGAGGAGAAAATCTATGAAAAAAGTCCTGTTCCTGTTTCTTGTTTCCTGCATGTTGTTTGCACCCTCGGTGTTTGCCGGCACCTACACCCTCGACAAAAAAGTTGTTCATCTTCAGGGTGATACCGCATTCGGCGACATTCATTGGCTTGAATCACAGGTCAAAATCAGATTCAACCATCTCAAGCTCGGCTGGGATCACAATGGCAAAGTAGACAGAATACGCTACGATATTTCCTGTCTCGATGGCCAGGCGGTTTTGCAAAATGTTGAATACGTCGATGACGCCAATGGCTACAGCGAAGTTCGCTGGCAGCAGACCGATACCGCTCTCAACCGCGACTTTTCCTTTCACAAGGATGATCGGGATTTTAGACGCGACAATAATGTAAAGTTCTCGACCAAACTTAATATCGAACCGGCCAGAGCCAAAACATCCAAAGTAAAATTTCATATTCATGCAAGTGGCCGCCATTATATCGTAATCTGGGAGCCAATTTCCGGCAAGTTGTCAACCACCTGGAAGCGACTCTGAAAATTCAATTAAAGTAGACTAAATCTTTTATCTTAGCTGCCTGAAATCGGGCAGCTTTTTTTACGACATCTTTTCTGTATTTGCATTATAATGACCTGAATCTGGTTATATTCGAACCGGATTTTTTCCGAAAATTCTCATCAATTCTGGAGGATCCGATGCTCAAGAAAATTTCCAAAATATTTTTTGCGGCAATAGTTGCGACACTGATTTTGATCCCCGGCACCGCCCTGTGCATGACAAGAGGACAAGCGGTCTCTGCTCTGCTGAATTCGGGCTGGAGCCTAAGGCTTGCAGAAATGATCACCGACAAAGCATTGTCGACCGAAGATCGAATCGTTGCGGTATTTGATCACGACAACACCTTGATCTGCGGAGACATCACCGAAGGAAACGGCAAAAGTCAGCCTGGCTTCATGCACAGCATGCTGCTGCAAAAACACGCCAATCGTTCGGTGCCCGTTCCCGTAAGCGGTTTGTATGAATCTGACCCCTGGGAATTCTATCACACCTGGGCAAGAAGCAATCCCAAAGAAGCATATCCATGGATATGCACACTATTGGCCGGCCAGAAGATCAGCGATGTTCGTCGCCAGGCGCGCGCCTATTATCAGAAATACCTGCAACCCGCGATTTATCCTGAAATGAAAGCCCTCATAGACGTTTTGAAGGCTCTGAACGTAGATGTATATATTGTCTCCGCCAGCGCCAACGATGTGGTAAAAGTGTCTGCAGAGTTCTTCGGTGTACCCGACGACCATGTGCATGGCATCAGACTACAGCAGATAAAGGGCATAATTCAAACCAGAGTCATCAATCCGATAAGCTTCGCTGCCGGCAAAACCTGGTATATCAAGAATTTCGCCGGAGAATTCAAACCCGGGAACATCATGGTTTTTGGTGACAGCTACCGCACCGATGGTCACATGCTTCGCTTCGCCTCATCGCAGGGCGGACTCGCCTTACTGGTCAACCCAGCAACTGACCTGGAAAACACCCTTACTGAAAGAGGCATTCATTTTTATAATCTGCCCAGCCGCGCCGTTTTAAACCGTTAAGCTTTTTAGAAAAACCGTCCCATAGGATGTATAGCTCTATGGGACGGTTTCCATTAAACGAAAGATTATTTTACAGCCTTTTCAGCATACTCGCGATAAAACGCTGCACGCTCTGCAGCATCAGGGATCTCTTTGCGTGGAACAACGACGACATTTTCCCCTTCAGGCTTGGCAAAGGACTGTTCCATAAACATCTTCACGATCGCCGGCGGTACCGGATAAAGAATATCAAAGGGGTCCTGTTCAGCTTTTCCCTCACGAATAGCTTTGGTGCGTTCCATGGTACGTTCGGTGTTTCTCTGAATTAGATCGAGAATCTTGCACACATTTGGGCTCAAACCAGCTCGATCGACTTTATCCAGAGTGGTTGCCCAAAGATTGATCGAGCGCAACTCATCTACTTCACTACTTGTAAGACTCACTGTTGGTTCAAAATAAACAAGTTTCATTCTGTACGGAATCCCGGCATAAAGCGGGTCTGGATTTTCCATGGTAATCGGCGAACGGTATTCCAGATCTGTATTGACACCATTGTAAAAAACGCTGTAGCCACGGCCAAGGTAGAGGTCGGTCATTCGATTCACCACAAACCATGCCAAAGTGCTTTCCCATGGTGTGAAACAGGGGCCAAATTCTTTGAAAAGCATATATCTTATATTGTCACAAGAGGCATTAACGACGTTGCCAAGTTCATGATAAAAGGTCGATTTGCCGCAACCAGCCGCACCGATTGGAATTATAAGAACGGGTTTTTCTGAAGTAAGCTCGTCCTTGTTCCAATTCTTATTATCTTTAAGAGAAGCGGCGATGAAAGCCTCCATGTGCTCTTCACCCTTTTTAAGCAACACATTTAGATCCTGGGCAGTTACCTGAGCTACAAGAATCGCCAGATAGGTGTTGATTACGTGATAAGGGCTGAGTTTAAAGCAAAAATCAAATCTGGCAAGGTCTTCAACGGCCTTTTCAGGATTTGGCTCGGCCTCAATGAGATATTTGCCTTCCTGGGCATTTATGGCAAAAATAGGCCCGTTATACATGTTCTTGGCCTGTTTAAGAAGCTCTTTTGTTTCGCCTTCATCCTCAATTGCCTTGAGAATATTGGTTATGCAGATGGTAATATCCTTTTTCCAGATAATATGATCATCATTCTCAATAATCTTGGCGAGACTTGGCAGATTGTATTTCTCTGCAATCAGCATAAAAGCTTTTTTAGTTCCATCGTGTACGGTCATTTTTCTTTTCCTTCCTGCTGGCATAGGGTTCTGTCGGCAGGTCATACAGTATGAGCACCTTTTTATCGGAGCCTCAATACAACCAATACGACATTTGCATTCTTTCATATTTTACATAGTTAAGGCTCAACTGGCAATTAAACAAAATATCTGCCAATCAGAGCCGCATTATTCCAATATTGGCAATGGCTGGTATTTGCCTGCAGTTCTATGCTAAGCTTGATAGTTATCAAAAAAAGATCTTTCAGGAGGAAACACAATGCGCTCATTTGCCATGCTTATTTGCTTTATGCTTCTCGCTGCAACTTGTTCTTTTGCCGGCCCGGTTCTTCCGACCGACATAGATGCCCAGGCGGTCTGGTATGGCCATGTGGACATGGAAGCAATTATGCAGCTTACCATGGTCAAAGATCTTCATAAATCGGCAATGAAAAAGAAAAGAAAAAATTACTTCAACCAGTTTTTTCACAAAATTGGCATGCAGCTGATGAGCGAATTCTTAAGCGCCACCATTTATGCAACACAATATGAGGGAGAATTCGGCGTTATTCTGATGAAATTCAGAAGTGACCTGCCCAAAGAAAATCTACATGCAATCTTTGCCCAGAAATTTCCCAAACATAAAGAAACCAGCCTTTGCGGACGCAATGTCTACACCTGGCAAATGCGCTGCGGGCGCAAACAAATGTGTCTTTCAGGCTGCTTTGTCAACGACCGGCAAATTCTCATCGGCATCGATCTTCACCACCTTGACAACGCCCTAAAGGTTCTCGACAAACAGCGCGAATCAGCAAACCGGACACACCCGTTATTCAAAGGCCTGACGCCCGGCACACTTTTCATCTCTCGCGCTCTCGATGTTCCTGCCACCTACCAGTTCTCAACTTACTGCCCGGTTTTGCGGCACTGCAACGAAGCTTTCGCACGCTGGACCTGCCTTGACAATAATATCCGGGCACGCTATGAATTCCAGGCCACTGATCAGGAAAAGGCAACCCTTTATCAGAAAGCAATCGAAGGTATGAAAGCAATGTTTAGTCTTCGATTTGCCGATTACGATGAGGTTATGCCCCTACTTGACGGATTTTCCAACATTCAGGCCGGCAAGGCCGTTATTCTAACCTGGGAAGGCTCAGAAGATCAGGTCAAGAAGGCCGCAACCCAGATCCGACAACAAAGAAAACTGCAGAAAAAAATGCGTCGGGAGTATGACCGGAAATAGTCTCAAATTCAAATTTGAATTTTTAGAAAAACACTGAAGCAGCAAAAGACGAGCTTGTTTCATGCTGCACAGTAAAGTATACTTTTCAGAAATCAGAGCTTTCATCAGTTTATTAAGACCAGGAGACCAAACATGAAACTTCGCCAGATTCGCATGTCAATCCCTCTTTTTGCGATCATCGCAATCTTGTCACTGCTGACATCTGCCGGCGCGGCAACAAATCCCGGAGCGGACGGGCTGAGCAAGGTTTTTGCATCTTTCCCGACAACGCCCAGCGGCGACGCAGCGAGGGTCAGACTCCTTTCCGGCAATGAAGAAGCCTGGTATGCACGCTGGAACCTGATCGACAATGCACAAAAATCTCTTACCATAACCTATTTTATCGTTGACCAGGATGTATTTGGCTTTTCATTTCTCGGACTTCTGCGCAAAAAGGCCAGACAGGGCGTAACCATTCGTTTAATGGTCGACGACCGCTTCATGCGCGGAGCAAAAAAGCTCAAAGATTACGACGAGCTTGAAGAGCTGGCCCGAGAGCCGAACGTTGAAATAAAGGTTTACAATCCGATCGGCCGCCAACTGCTGCCTGCGCTTGGCGATCTTAGAAAAGTTTTCGCTTCAAATCACGACAAAATAATTATCGCCGACAGCCAGATCTGTCTGACCGGTGGCCGCAACATCGGCCAGGATTATTTCGTTCAACTCGGCGAATTCAAAAATGTATTTCAGGATCTGGATGTCGCCATGGAAGGCCCCGGAGTTGTCATTCAGCTGCAAAAAGCGTTCGAAGAAGAGTGGAAAGCCCTGCCTAATCGCACAGTTAAACCCGATCGAATCAATCTCGTGTCACGCTCAGCGAAACTCGACCTTGCCTACCACCTGATGCGGCGCTACATGCAGGGACAAGGCGTTCCAGACCTGCGCAAACTCAACTTTCCCAAAAGCATTCAGAAAACGGCGCAGGCTTTTTGCGACCAGCTATCAGGATTCAAGAAGCTTTCTTCATACAATTCATTTCGCTTGTTCAGAGGCGAACGCCAGATGCCGGTGCGCATTCTAGACCGCCATTCACTGCTTGGCACCCGACGCGACATCACCCCCAACCTGATAAAAATGATCGATGCCTGCCGCACTGAGATTCTCATTCAAAATGCTTACGTGGTTCTTGACGAAGCAGCTGAAGCCGCACTGCGTCGCGCGTCAAAACGTGGAGTTAAAATTTTCCTTTGCACCAACAGTGGTGAATCAACCAATCACCCTTCAACAGTAGCTTTCTTTCTTACCGACTGGAAAAGGCTGCTGGCCACAATGCCCACGGCCCGCATTCTCGTTTACCCAAAAGGCATGCCATGTATTCATACCAAAGCCTTCGTCTTCGACAGACAAATAGCAGTCGTCGGCACCTACAATCTAGACCCGCTTAGCATGGTCATCAACTCAGAAGTGGTAACCGTGATCAACAACCAACAATTCGCCCGGCGTCTTGCCCTGCGCATGGAAAAAGACTTCGCCAAATGTCTTGAATACAAGATTCGTGTCGAGGCCGATGGCCGAATAAAAGTTCTTTTCGGACCCGAAGCGCACACTGAAGCAGAAGTAATGAAAAAACTCGAGCGCTTTGGCCGCATGAAGTTTCTTAGACCACTTATCTGACAGCCTTCACCTATAATTTCATAGCGCAATGAAATCACAAAGATTGCGGATTGCCGCCTATGCCCTTATTCACGACGAAGAGAAAATTCTTCTCTGCCGGATTTCCAAAGAATTGCCTGAATGGGAAGGAAGCTGGACCCTGCCCGGCGGGGGAATCGAGTTTGGCGAAAGCCCAGAAGCAGCAGTTGTCAGAGAGGTTGAAGAAGAAACCGGCCTGAAAGTCAGACCAGATGGAATTGCCGGAATCGACAATCTCTTCATTCAAAGAGATCATGAAGAGTTTCATGGCCTGAGAATAGTTTACAATGCAATTGTTACCGGCGGAAAGCTAAGACATGAAGCTTCCGGCACCACTGATCTTTGTGAATGGCACAGGTTTGCCAATCTTTCAGAGTTAAGACTGGTCGAACTTGTAGAATCCGGTATCAATATGCTGGATAAAAACAGGAACTAAATTATTTTTTCTTTCCCCAAGTTAAGTTCAAGCTATTCCCTGGCATCAACAGATTTTGTTGTGTACACAAAAAAAAGCCCCGGAAAAAGCTTGTTGCTTTTCCCGGGGCTTTCCTATTTATCTAAGTGTTATTTGTTTCCCTGATCCAGCAGGTTACATTCGGTAAGAAGCATCTGCCAACCGTTAATACCTTGAAGCTGGAAAACCTTCATGGTTGAATCTGCTTTGAATACGCCGGTTTTGTGAATTCCATTGATGAAGAAGTTGAAAAAACCAAGAAGTTTGCCCTGTTTTTCAGCTTCCGGAGTAACCATTATCGTAACCTGCTTGGCATTAGTTTTAAGATATTCATATGCACTTTTCAATTCGCTGTTATTCTCAAGGCCTTCTGGCTCATCGATTCTGACAAGCTCGGCGATCATGTGAGTTACACGATGCTTGCCTTCTACTTTTGCGAGAGTTAAATCAAGTATACGAACCTGAACTTTGAATTCAGGGACGGTATTCAAATAATTGTCAGCATTATCAGCGGCCCAGACAGCCTGCCCACAAAAAAGAACCAGAACTATTACAAAAATGCTTTTCGCCAGTTTATTGAAAATCATATAATCCTCCGTTTTGAAGTTGTTGCATCTTAGAGCAACTACCATGCCAAAACCCTTGGCGGCGGCAATCCCTTTGCTGATCACTATTTCCTTTATATTCATTCTTTATCGCAAACAACTCTGTCTTTTTTTAGGCAATCCCACCGCTGAAAAATCAGCAAATTCTCCAGCTAAAACATTGAGCAAAATACGAGCTTGCCAAAACTAGCGTTCAGAAAATCTTTCAACTTATTTGCAGAATTAATTCTTGACATCACATTGTATTACGTAGGAAAGTTTTTCTTTCGTCCTGTTTGAGATTTATTTCACGAAAGTTAAAACAAAGCAAAATTAAATGTTTTTTTGAAAGGACCTTGCGATGAAGTTTTCTTGCAGAATTGTTCTTTTTGTTTTACTCTCGGCTTTTTCGGTCTTGCCGGCAGCATTTGCTCAGGAATTGCCCATAACCCAGATAGACCTGATTTTTGATGCTTCAAACAGTATGTGGGGACAAATAGATGGAAAAGCTAAAATAGAGATTGCTCGCGAGGCAATGAATGAACTGCTAAAAGAATTCGAACCGAAAAAGAACATATATCTGGGCTTAAGAATTTATGGTCACTTGAATAAGCGCTGCGACAACTCTGTTCTCGAAATAAAGATCGGCAAAGATAACGCCAAGGCGATCAAAGATAAGATTGCCAACATTAAACCGCTGGGCAAAACTCCGATTGCCTATTCTCTACAGATGTCTGCCTCAGACTTCGATAAAAACCTTCCCGGCAAAAAGGTTGTAATTCTGGTAACTGATGGGCTTGAAAGCTGCGGCGGCAACCCATGTGTCGCCGCCGGACTACTGAAAAAGGCTGGAATTATATCCAAAATACACGTTGTCGGCTTCGGCCTAAAGGAAAGTGAATTATCTTCACTGGATTGTATTGCCAAACCATTCGACGGAAAAGTTATCGGTGCCAATAATACCGCTGAGCTGATAAGCGCTTTCAAAGAAATCTCAAAAGCCGTTGTCGTAGAAAACAACCTTGTGGTTAAAGGAATGGATGGCAATAAAAAACCTGTGTTTATGGATGTTCAGGTTTTGCGTGAAGAAAAGACAATTGCCCGGCAAAGCGGCAACGAGGTTGCATTTTCTCTTGACGAAGCTGCTTATATGATCAAAGCTGAATCCCAGGCCACCGGGGAAAAGCTTCTGAAGCAAAATATCAGCCTATCTAAAATTAAAATCACTACTGTTGAATTTGAATTCAACCAAGGCTATTTAAAACTAAAAAGCTTTGACAGCAAAGACAAGGAAATATACACCAAATATGAGATTCTGCAAAAAGGAAAAGTAGTCGCGGAAATTGAAGGAAAAGACAAAGTCGTTCAAGCTCTACTCCCGGGAGAATATGAAGTAAGGGCCATCAACTCAGACTTAAAAAAAGATTTGAGAGAAAACAATGTGGTTATCAAAAGCGGCGAAGTCACAGAAACTGTTTTCAAGTTTGCAGACGCCAATTTTGTTCTTGTAGCATTCGATGATAAAAACAAGGAAACTTACACGAACTATACTCTCTATAAATCCGGCACCGAGGATGAAGTCGCCGCAAACGAAGGCGAGGGAAAGATAAAAATAGTTTTGCCACCCGGAAAATATGACATCAAAGCATTTCACAGTGAAACAAGAACAACACTCTGGAAAAAGGATATTGAGCTTTCTGAAGGGGTAACTTCGGAACAGAGTTTCAAATTCGCCATGGCTGAAATGCTGCTCACCGCGGCAGAAAACGACAACGAAGAGACCTATACCAATTTCACCATTCTTGAAGCTGGAACCGAAAAGGAAATTAAAGCTGATGAAGGTTCCGGAGAAATCAAACTGGTCGTGCCCCCGGGAAAATACGACATCAAGGCGTATCATCCGGCTACCAAGCAGGAAATTTTGGAAAAGGATGTGGAGGTTACCGGCGAGACCCCATTCAGAAAAAGGTTCAAGTTTTATTCAGCAACAATGCTTCTTAGCTGCGTTGATGCTGACGGCAAAGAGGTTTATACAAACTTCAGCATATTAAGGTCGGGCACTGATGAGCAAATCAAAGCTGATGAGGGCTCCGGAGAAGTAAAACTGATCCTGCCTCCCGGAAAGTACGACATAAAAGCTTACAACTACGATTCTCGCAAGGAAGTTCTTGAAAAAGAAATAGAGCTAAAACCCGGCAGTGAATTTAAAAAGCAGTTTGGCTTTTAGACCGGTGTTATTTGCCAAAATCTCTCATTACTAATTCTAAGATTTTTCCTGCGTAAAACCATTTAACCTGATATTATAGCCCCCCCCTCTGACTCCAGTAACAGAGGGGGGGAGGAGACTATAAAACCTAATTGCTTGAATGGTTGAGCATTTGTGCGAAAAATTTCTCATCCCTATCTGGACAAATTGACTTTAGGTAGGCGATAAATTAGGATTCAGAAAGCAGCAGAAAATTTCCGTCATTCTTTTTGATTCTCTTGAAAGAATTTTGTGTCGCTATTTATAAGCTTTAAAAGAGGCATATATTGAAGAGAATTCTTTATCTGAGTCACTATTCTTATGACTGGAAGATCGATGAACTGCAGAACCTTGCGGATGCCGCCGCAACCAAAAATCGCCAACTTTTAATAACCGGCATTCTTATTACCTTCGATCGTTTGTTTTTCCAGATTATCGAAGGTCCCGAAAACGAAATTAATTGCCTGTTCCAGAAAATATGCAAGGACAAGCGCCATTCTGAAATCTCAATTATTCAGAACGAAGAAAATATTCAATCCAGACTTTTTGCAGATTGGCACATGAAGATTTTCAATCTCGACCGCAACCCAGACGCCCTGGAATATTCGGTCAAGATTCTTTTGCGCAGCCTGATTAAAACCCATGAAATCATTGGCAGATACAATCATTCTGGAATACTGCAAAAAATCAAGGCGGGTTTTAATCCTGTGGATATATCGCCAAAGCGCATCGACAAAATTGTAATGTTTGCCGACATTGTGGGCTTTTCCAAAATCAGTGAGGAAAACCCAACAGAAAAGGTTGTTGAACTTATTTCCAGATTTTTTGAAAATGTCACTCAAGCTGTCGAACTTCAGAATGGTGAAATTGAAAAATTTATCGGCGATTGTGTCATGGCTTCTTTTTTGGCCGAAAAGCCGACGAAGGCCATTCATGCAGCAATTGATGTTTTGCGCAGAACCTCAGAAATCAGTGTTCCCCAAAATCAGAATAGTTCCACAAAAATCATTTCATGCGGCATCGGCCTGGCAATAGGCAGTACAATCGAAGGAAATGTGGGGTCCGGAACCCGCATGGACTACACAATTCTCGGAGATGTAGTCAACACAGCCCAAAGGCTGGAACAATTGACCAGGCTTCTTCCCTTTTCTCTGGCCATGACCTCTGAATTGAAAGATGTCATTGCCAGCGATTTCAACTGTGTCAACATGGGAGCTTTCGACTTAAAGGGTAAGCAGAATCCCGTCGAAATTTTCTCAATTGACTTGCCTGAAACTCGCAAAAATTTGATTGATCAAGATTGACAGTTTAATTTTCTTTTAGAATCATTGAACAAAAAGCCAGACAGATTAAAAATTTCGTCGGGAGAAAGAATATGAAAAAATTTCATGCACTGCCACTGATAGTCTTTCTGCTATTTTGCGGATTTATTGATACCGGGGTTCTGTTCGCTCAGAATCTTTCTTCATCGGACATGGAATACATCGAGGTTCGCAACGAAAGAAACGAGCGAATCAAGTTTTCCCGACTGATTATGGGGACTGACCATATTGCCCAGGAAGACTGGTATGGCGACTCCCCAAGAAAAATCACCGAACAGTATGTTCACGAGCTTCTTGATGAAGCCGCGCGCCTGGGAATAAATCTTTTTGACACCTCACCGATTTACGTCGGCGATATCGAATATAAGCTCGGCAAATGGATGGAGAAACACCGTCAAAGAAACCCTAACCACAGAGTGTATGCTCTCTCAAAGGGCGGCTTTCCTTTTGATCTGTACTGGTCAAAAAAGCTGCCTGAGGGCGAAAATTCATATTGCCTGGTTGAAATGCTGAAAGCTAAAAATATGATGGCCGAAGGCTACGCCGCCTTACCAAACGCCCCGACCGGCACCTACGCCAGTCGCCTTTTTGGCAGTAAAGAGCAAATTGTCGCCAGAGTCAGCGAAGAGTTGGGTCACACTTTGAAAAATCTGCGCAGATACCCCACCGTTTATCTCATGCATAGAGACGACGCTGATTTTATCAATTTTGAGCCGGTAAAAAGAAGTCAGAATTCGGTAAAAACAATTATGGAAGCTCTTAGCGACAAAGATATTCGCAACAACTACACTTTTCTCGGCTGGTCGAACTGGAAACCTCACAGAATCACGAGATCGCTGACGCTTGCAGACAAGTATAAAAATCTGGCAAAACCTGTTTTCAACAGTCCCTATTTCTCGCTTTTTGAGATGTCTGAAAGATCGATTCATGCCGGTGGCGTGCAGGTTACTCACGAAGACATGATGGACAAAAACTTTCTTGAAGGTATCAAGATAATGCCATACTCACCTTTGGCTGGTGTCAGCATTCTTGATCGCCCGGAACCATCCTGGGAAAACGCCAAACGCGACGCACGAAAAAAATATTCTCAGGGCGACCCATATTGGAAAAACGTCTACCATTCTATTTTCACCTGCGCCAACGAAGAAAGATACAATCGGGTCGTCGGCTTCACCAAAGAGTTCAACAAAAAGCACAAAACCTCTTACACGGTTGACCAGATGGTTAACGCCTATGCCCTGGCTCATAAAAGAACCGATTTTCTGGTCATCGGGCCAATCACAATCGAGCAGCTGCGCCGCACCGTTGGTTCGCTGAAACTGGCAAAACTGTTGACAAAAGACGATCTGGATTTCCTTTACTATGGTGAAAAATAATTAAGAACTCAGCGAATTTTTAAATAAACGATTGTCCTCTTACATTATTCTCTTCTGACATTTGAATCACCGTATATTTTAAAACCTTCCGGACGTTTTTAATTGAATCGACCGGCATGGTCTGTTGTCTGGCATTCATTCTTTCATCCCCTCAGTGAATGTTTTTTTTCTTACAGTTATTGATATTACAGAGTTTTAAAAGCTTGAACGAACTGGAATGTGTTATTATCCAGCCATGACATGGTTAGCCCTTTCTGCAATCTGTTCGTTGGTGATTGCCAACATTTTGCGCTACGCGCGCCAGCATGATTTGCCATTTCTGCCGATCATGACCATGAACTATCTTCAAGCCGCAATTTTTTCCGGCTTCCTGTGCCTTGCAAACGAGACGATGGCCGCCACATCACTTGATATACCTTTGGGAGCGTTCAATTCTTTGCTCTATGTTGGCGGCTTCCTTCTCTACTTCGAAGCGGTAAAAAACTGCGGCATTTCAATTGCAGTTTCGGTTATGCGCCTTTCAGTTGCCCTGCCGGTATTGGCAGGGATATTCTGGTTCGGTGAGACCCTTTCACTATATAGAGGCATCGGCCTTGGGCTAATGGTGATTGCCCTGATTTCAATCGGACATTTCAGTCATTCAAAAATAAGCGCGAAAGCAATGGGCTGGTTGCTGCTGCTTTTCTTGGTGATCGGATTTTCAAGCGTAGTTGATAAAACCTACAATTTCTATGGTCAAACCGGCAAGAACCTTTACCTGGCAACGCTTTTTTTTACCGCCTTTCTGACCTCTGCGCTGCTGACACGTTTTCGCCATTTGAGCTTCTCGCGCCAAATTGTCGGCATCGGCCTGCTTTTGGATATCCCCAATCAGTTAACCAGCCTGTTTTTGTTGATGTCACTGTCGACAGTAGATTCTGTGGTTGCTTTTCCGACTCTGGCAATCTCGGTTCTTTCCGGCTCAATGCTGTGTGATCGCTTTATCTGGGGCGAGTCATTAACCAGAGAGAAATTTTTGGTTATTTTTCTTTCAATGACCGCGATCGTTTTGCTAAATCTTAGTTGATTTTTTCTGAGCAAGCGGCTCAAAGAGCCTGTCTCAAGAGCTAATCAAAAAATAAGCACTTATTTTAGTCTTGTTTTCGCCATAGCCACAACGCCCTTTGCCTGAAAAATTGTGTCTTTTTTTGAGTTCGGCTATATTACGAGCAGCACAGATATTTTTTTTGCCGAATCGAGAGAAAAAAATGAAAAAAAATGCGAATGATGAAAAAAGCAACCTGTACATAGACCATGTAGCTATACTGGTCACCAGCATTGAAGAGTTTGGAAAACGGCTGCCACAATGGCTTCATCCCCAGGAAATCGAAGAATTTGAGGCTGAAGGAACCAGAGAACAATACGTGCTCCCTGAAAGTTCATATTCCGGCGCCCTTTTGCTGATGCAACCGAACGGCGAAGGCCCCTATCAACGAGCCATGCAAAAACGAGGCCCTGGCCTTCATCACATTTGCATCAAGGTTAAAAAGCTGTCTGAGTATCTTTCCAGCATTGCCCAAAGCGGTTTTTTGCTTCACCCCTATTCACTTGAAAGCATGAAACGCGGCACGGCTTATCTTTGTCGTCCAGGCATCGGATTTCTCCTAGAGGTTGAAGAATTGAGTCGGAATTCAGATTCTCTTAAACCATCGATAATCGAAAGAATTACCCTCGAACTTGGAAAAAAAGAGCTCGAAATGTGTCGGAACATCCTGGGTGAAAAAATTGTCACCGGGCCTTCATCTTTCCTGAGTCTGACGCCAGACAAAAAGAATCTTAACTTTGTTTGAAATGCCTCTATAATTGCCAACCGAAATTCAATTTCCTTGCGATTCTTTAAACTCTTTTATGTCGTATTCTAAAGAATCTGGCGGCAATTTAGGAGATTTCGGCATAGATTCGCATTCTGGGGTAATCAAATCAGAACTGTTGGACAAAGATTCAATTGAGGCCCCATTTTTGCCTTCAAGCTTGAAATCATGTGAATCGAAAAAATCTTTTCCCTCTGCGCCATACCATTTTTGTAACAGATCCTGGTTGGATATTGAATATGCAGACCGGGCAACAAAATCTTCTGCAACAGGCTCAACCGTTATAATTGATTTATCGCCGGTCGGTCTGGGATGAATGTAGATTTTGCCATCCTCGAGATTGACTGGGTATTCATAGTCTCTTCCCTCGGTTGAATTCTCATAATGAACTTTGATCAGGTAATTCTTCACCTGGATTCCTTCAATTTTCAAAAAGGCTCCCGATAAATATGGCGTTTTTGCAACGATTGATGAGCCAAAACAGATAATAAACCCAAACAAAAATAGAATTGCCCAGATTTTTTGCATCTTTGAACTCCTCTATAGATGATTGTAAATAATAGGCACAGGAGCGACCCCACGCAAGGCGATCCGGTGAGAAGGCAACAAAATTTCCAGTTCAATTCTATGTTTGAATTCAACTTTGTCGTGCCGAAATTCTGGAAAAAGCTCATCGACTTTTTTTTCAAAGAATCCTTTGTTCTTCATTTCCGGCAAATTGGCCCGCTTTTTTTTCAAAGCTTCCTTTTTCAGGTCAAACTCTTCTTTTACGTAAGTAAAATCCAGAAAAAGTTTTTCAGAATATTCACCAGCCAACTCAGCAGAAATTTCGAAACTACCCAGATAATCATGCCCCCTGGCGACGGTCCCATTGAGTGGCACTTTTAGCAAAGGCGTCCGATCGAGGCTCAATTCAATCTCTTTACCATTATTGTAAATCTCAAGAACCTCAAAAACTCGGGGAGAAAGAAGATATCTGAGATCCTGGATTCTCCAGAGACCATTGAAACCAATCTCCGGGTACTCTCCGGGAAAGCTGTCGTCTTTCCATGGCGTTTGCTTAATCCCGTTAATAGTATAGTGAAGTTCGTATGAAAGCACCTCGGGTGGTGGAATCCGACCCAAAAATCTTACGAAATCAAAATCCTTAAGCCCAGCCGGAACGTTATTTTTCTTTTTATAACGTTCGAAACTCTCGCTGGTCATCCATTTAGTGCGCCACCAGGTATTTTTTTCCTCAGCATCAACAAGTACTTTTTTGCTACCCGGATCGATGAGCTGAAATGAAATCTTTAAATCCGGGTCAACTACTGGCTCCCATTCTCCTATTCCCAAAAAAGTCTGGCGAGTTGCCGCATCATACATGGTAGCATTCTTGCCGATTGGCCGGTAAACACCTACTTCCGCTCCTATTCCACCAGGAAACTGATCGCCGAGATTAATCAGATTTACCAATGCTCCAAGATTGTATTCTTTTGAAGTCTGGCTCAGGCTAGGACAAAACCCTTTCCAGAGCTGAATGATTACCGGCCCCACTTTGGGAATATAGGCATTATATCTATGAGTTTCGCTGTAACCTGGAAATTGCACCCATGGCCCACAGGCGATTCTTGAACAGGTGCCCATCCAGATTTCTGAAACTTCAACGAATGTATAACCATTTTTTTGCGTGGTAATAATTGCCTTTGGCTCAGGAATCGAAAAGAAATCCTGGTTCCATTCATGCTTTTGAGTCCTTACCGGGAAGGTTTTTGGAATTGGTGAAATGATGAACCCGCTCGATCGAACCTTTTTTTTGGCAAAATCAGCATCAATTTTGTAATTCACTCTTATTTTCCCGATTAGCGTCGAGTAAAAGTCAGGAATGTCCTTTTTATGCGTTTTCTTCTTTCGGTTAATAGTAAAATGGTCTATTTTTTCCCACTCGTTCCCGTTACCGCTCCAGTCTTTATTTTTGTAAACCTCAAACTTGAATGAAGAATCTGATTCAATTAAATACTTAACCTTTAGAACACCGTTTTTCCCTCTCATCCCGTCGCTCCATGATTTCCATTCCGCGGCAGAAGCCGTTATAGAGAGAAGAAAGAGCGTAAAAAGAACTAAAAAGACCCGTCTCGAAAGTTCTAACAATTTTGCCTCCAGATAATACAAAACAGATTCTCTAACGATAATCAGATTACTACTTTTTTTGTACCAAAGGCAAAAATTTGCTGCTAAATCTCTTTATAAAGACCCAAATTCGATGAACGCGAGTTTAAATCAGATATAATGACTTAAATTCTACAGGGCAGTATTGACTTGGCCTTTTTTTTGCCTATATTGCAATTGCAAACTAATTTCAGGAGCCAGACATGAAACAGAAACGTTCAAAGACAATTTATTGGCGACTATTAAGCCTTTTTCTGGTTTTCGCCCTGTCTACAACGTGCTTTGCTCAATCAAAAATCTCGGCAACCAAATCAATGATGTCAAATTTAAAAACGGCTTTAATCAACTACAAAGCAGATTTTGGCTATTATCCCTTTGCCGGCAACGATGCAAATGATGCAAAAGCTTATTTCATAGGACCCAAAGCAGGTCTTGGCTTCACCATCAACAGCAATTGTCTTGTCTCTGATAAAATTATAAACTTCGAAAACCTTGGACTTGATGAAAAGACCTACCAAAAGAGATGGAAGGGTCCCTACATGGATGACACGCCAGAGGAATTCCTCTACGATTGCTGGAAGACTCCTTTTGTAATGATCAGATACGAAAAGGGGCTGTATCTTTGGTCTGCCGGTTATGACGGTGAATTCGATCCAATTGATAGGGTTTTAGATAGCAGTTATGAAGGCAATGATTTAATGATGACAATCTCAAGATTTAGAAAATCAGTGGGAAAAACCTCAACCCTTGCGGTGACTTCTTATGCAAAAAAGCTTCAGATTCCCGGCGGCACCTGGACACCGCCAACCCTACTCGATGAAATCCAATCTGGTTTCGAGCATGGCTTTTTTAATTGCATTTCAGACTAAGCCACAGAGAGGTCATCGAAGCAGCAGTAGTGATTGCATATGGGGCACAGAGATGATTCTACCTAGAGGGATTTTTGCAAACTTGAAAATCAAGAGCTTTTTAAAGCAGACTTCACTAATTCCAATGAAACAATTTATTTTTTCACTGGTACTGGTTTCAGCCTTTTTCTTTACGCTTTTTACCAAAAAGATTGCTGCCCAGAACCGAATCGAAATTCTGCCTTTTGAAGAAGTTAAAATAGAAAACCATGCTTTAAAATGGCAGACAAAAACAAAAGAGGGTAGAGAGCTTCGCCATGGGCAGGCACTTGAAATAACTTTTCCTGAAAAGTTTTGGTCGCGCCGCTTGAATTACGTAAGAATTCATTTTCGCAAAGATCCTAGATATTTGACCCTCAACCCTGAAAAAATTGATAAAAATGGCGCGTATATTTCACTTTCATGTCAAAACGATGGTCAAATAAATGATGGCTTGAGCTGGCACACATGGAAAGACCAGTTCGGCGCTGAGAAATTTGCGACAGCCGGCGGGCCTGAAAATTTAAATCGCAATATTTTCAATAATATTCAAAACCTTGTCGGTGATTTTCCAATCAGGAGAATCAGGCTTACAAACAATGGGCGCGGCAACACAAAGCTGGCAATTGCCCAGATTCACTACATTGAGTGCTCATTTTTGAAACCAGAAGGCGATTTAAACGAAGACACACAGATTTTTCATGCTTCGGTCAATCACCCACAAAGAGTCAAATTTTCTTTTGACGAAAAAACCGGAAAGCCCATGAAGATCGGTGAAGCCTGGCAGCTAAAACTACCTGAGAAATATGTTTCCAGGCCAATCAATTACATGATAGTGCGTTTTCGCCAGTCTGAAGAAAAAATAATTGAAAAAGCAGACCCAAAGTATCGAGAACCTGATCCCGCCAAGGTTCTTGTGCAAGTGGCTGATGGAAAATCAGGTCTTTTATGGCCGTGGTATGACCGTTATGGAACTGAAAAATATGTTGAACCTAGAACCGCCGATGATCCGGAAAATGAGAATCTTCATGACTGTCAGAATTGCTTTCCCGGAATCGATGCAGAATCTATTGTTCTTGAAAACGTTGGTTACGGCGCACCGGAAAAATCAATCGCTTTCCTTTACAGCCTTGAAGTCCTTTTTTTGCCTGAGACCTCAGGAGCTTCTTTTAAAGAAATCATCTTTACCGGCGGCACAAAATTTTCCAATCACGAAATGAAATTGCCCTTACCAGAGTTTACTGGTGGACCAAGATTCGCAGGCAAATATCCAGACTCACTTATGATTGGTGTAAGAAGATACTTTCGCACAATTTATCAAAATAAAAACCCTTCTGAATACTTTTTCCCTACCGCGACTCCAGATCCGATAGATGGTTATATCGATAGCCCTGGTCGTCTGCACCTTTTTCTGCCGGCTGGTAAAAGATTTCGGCAAATTGAAATTTCAGCGGGCGATGTCGATAATACAATTCTTGAAAAGAATAAAGATGGCCATTTCGGCAGGCTTGGCTGGGCAGAGCTTTACTGCTATTTCAAGAGTGCTGACAGTGGCAGAATGCGACTAATTTCTGACAAAGCCAACGTTGGCCCTGAGGGCATAATAGTATTTTCGCCCGATACCGGGGATATTCCAATACAGCCTGGCGATGAGCTAATTATAGAATCAAGACTGGATGTCTGTTTTATTATGGGATTGAGACTTCTGCTGGCAGATTAGAATTGCGATTCCAGAAATCCGGAAATCATTTATCCAATTTGATTGCTATTCTATCTGGTCCAGGGTTCGAATACTGGAGGAAAGAGCTTATTTGCCAATGCATACACTGCGAAGAGCACCAATCCGACTAAAGCCTGCTTTCCACATGCTGATGAGAACTCAGGTTTTTCTTCCCAGTATTTAACATACAAAAAAAGTCCGACCGGGCTGCAGGTCGCAGCAAACACTCCAATTATCCAGATGACTCTGTCTGCAAATTCCTTTTTGGGTTCCAGTGCCATACCAAAGTATACCGCAAGGCAAATAGAGCCCACCGCAGAGACAAACTTCATTATTGAACCTATAAAAGCCATTTGGAACCTGCAATTCTTCAATTGTTACGACAGACATATCCAATATTCTCAGAAAACTCCGATTTTTACAATTATTGATTTAAAATTTGAATACTTTTACCCAAAAAGTAATGCAACGCGAAAGCAAAATCTGGTAAAATCTATCAACAGAGGATGGAGAGAAATGTCTCAATATGAAGTAATAAAGCGATATTGCCTGATAATTGAAAAAGTTCGGCAGAGCCATTATCCCAAACTTCAGACAATCATGGATTTCCTTACCAGGAAAGGCTTGAAGATTTCAAAGCGCACGATGCAGCGGGATTTCGAGCAACTTGAAACAGAGTTCGGACTGAGAATTTCTTACAGCCGCTCCCAAAAAGGTTATTACATGAAAGAAGAAGACAAGCTAAAGCTTGAGCCCTTCATAAATTTTCTCGATATACTCGAAACAGCAGACATACTTTCTGCCAGTCTGGCCGAAAGTAGTGAGACCCTGAAATACATTTCATTTGATTCGACTGAAAAAAACAAGAGCGTAGAATTTATTAAACCGGTTTTAAAGGCGCTGAAAGAACACAAGGTTCTTCGCCTGGAATATAAATCCTACAAAAATGATAAAGTTAAGACGGAAGAAGTTTTACCTTATCTGCTAAAGCAATATCTTGGACGCTGGTATCTCGCAGCCTGCTATAAAAACGGAAAGAGCAAAAAACTTTATCTTTTCGGTCTGGACCGCATTCTTTCACTTGAAGCAACAAAAGAAAGGTTCAAACCAGATGCAGAAATAGAGCCAAAAGAAAATTTCAAACAAATAATTGGCATATCCAACATCACCGAGCCGCCACAGAAAGTAATTCTGTCATTCAGGTCCGAGACGGCTCCATATATCAAGTCGCTGCCACTGCATTCTTCTCAGCGCATCTTATTCGAAACCGACAAAGAGTGCCGAATCGAAATCTGTGTAAAAATCAACAGCGAACTGATCAGCAAAATTCTTTCGTTCGGCCCGAAGGTAAAAGTTCTTGAGCCGACTTCACTTGTTGGTCAAATTAAGACAACCCTAGATGAAACAAGTTCTATGTATAATCTCGAAAACACGTAATGCAAAAAAAAAAGGAAGGGTGGTTTATGAAAAATTCTGTAGCAGAATTTTTGGAGAAAAACAAGAAGGCAATTTTAAATAACCTTTTTATCGGGAAAGCAAGTTGGGATAAACTAGTCTTAAGGACAAAAAAAGCAGAAGATTCAAGCTGCGAATTAAAAGATGAACAATTGTTAACATTTATACTTTCTTGTGCCTATGCTATTTCGAAAAGTGGCTCTCAGCAATTTGCAAAGAACTTACTCTCTGACTTAAATCCTGAAGAGCGTAAAGAAATTGCCTTTGAAGATGCAGATAAGATTTGGTTTGAAGTCCTTCCATTTCCAGGAAGAAAAAAAGAACGCAATACAAATCTAGACTTGGCATTTGGAAACATTAGTCGCCGAAAAAATAGCGGAATAGAATTGAAGCATGGGGAATCAACATGGATAAACTTCTTAGAATGCAAGCTATTTTCTGACATTTCCAAAGATGTCAAAAATGACACAGAAAGAAACCAGCTGGCTCGAGTAATTGAAAATGCACTTTATTTTCGCTCAGAACATAGGCCCTGTTTTGCAAAAACAGTTGTTGTAACACTTGTTACTTTAAGAAAATTTAAAGAATGTCTGGAAAACGAAAGCAGAGGCAAATCCAGACTATTCCAATATAAATTTGAAGAGTATAAAAATTCGAAAGAAAAAATTTTGATTGACCTAAAGAACTGTAGTTTAGAACTCAGAGAGAATTTGTCAAAAATTACCCTTGAAAGATTGGATGACTTAAAACTCCTCTGGGCAACATATGAGGATTTGATAGAAAAAGCCCCAGATAGTCTTATCAAAGATTGGCTAACACAAAAAATGCTTTAACGGTTTCGCAAAAACCTTGGCATTCGAAATACATATACCTCTTATTCAGCATTAAGATTGTTTGCAAAATTAAGGCGGTCATTTCGACAGGCTCAATGACCGTCAGTTTTGCAAACTCATGACTTCAGGTGGCGGTGGTGTTTTTTTGTGGGGTTCTATTAGTTGGATCGTTGTTTTTTTAGCCGTATTTTCAGTAGTCAGCTCTGCTTCGATTGAAGAGAGTTTTTCTTTGTATGAAAAGGCTTTTTGGTGAAATTTCTCGAAGCTGGCTTGAGTTGCGAATTGATTGAAAAAGTCATTTAAAAAGGTTTCTCCGTTTATGCTTGGCTTTTCGGCAAGGTAGGTGGCAGTTTTGACCAGCAGAAGTTTTTCCTGCTGCAAAAGCCGGGTTGCCCTGCGAAAAGCTTTTTTCAGCAGAACTTTGACTTTTTCTTCAATTTCTTCAACACTATGAACGAATTCATCTCTTTCAGAATTCAGACTGAAAGCGGCCTTGTCTTTTCCGAGGCCGCATCCGGCAAGGGCATGCTTTAACAGGCTGGTCGATTTAATGATGTCAGCTTTCGCCCCCAGAGACTGGTATTTACGACCAAATAAGAGCTTTTCGGCTGCAAGACCGCTTAAATTTGAAACAATTGTGGCCATGAGCGCCTGAAGATTGAAAATGTCCCTGTCAACGCTGCCAAAATAGGTGTAGCCCTCAAACCCCGGCAATTTTGACCTGGAATAGGCAATCTGCGGCACTTTTTTCTCGAGAATGATCGAAGCAACCAGATGACCGGCCTCATGAACCGCGACCAGCGCCTGTTTTTCATCGGGAACATTATGACTTTTATCCGTTTTCCCTGGAATTGCAGAACAGACCTCTGTATGTAAGGACTGGTTTGCATGCCAGTAAGTTGCTTCGATCTTCCCATTTCTGGTGTCGATAAGGATTTTCTCCGGTATTGATTCCATGGTAAAAATTTTAGTGTAAATATGGGCAATATTAGCCTTAATCAGCTGATCTATCGTGGAAAACAAAGGTCTGGTGCCCTGAGTGGGAATTACTCCCTCTGAAAATATTTCTTTTCGAACGCTCTGACCAAACTCCAGTTTGATATTTTTCTCGGCTAAAAAATTGTCGCCGATTTTTTTAAGCTCTGAATCAATAATTTTTCGATAGGAATCCTTGCTGATACTTGGATACAAAATGTGATTATTACCCAGCCTGGCAATTTGTTCGGGTCTGAACCTCGACTTGAGAGCTTCTTTCATCTTCATTAAATCAATTTTTTGACTGTCTTTGAGAAATTCATCAAAATCAATTTCATTGTTAAAGTTGCGCGAAGAAGTATAGGCTTCATCAATATTTCCGGCCACAAAAACAAGTAGATTTGTCAGCTTAACATTTTGCTGAACCTTTAACCCTTCTATAACTTCATTCAAATAATCAATTGTTTCCTGTTCATTCAATTTATCGAGGAATTCTCTAGCCTCGCAGGCAAGTTCGAATGCAAATCTATCGTTTTTCCTTATGCCTTTAGCTCGAAGCATTTGCTGATTTCCTCTTCCGCATAGCAGATAAAGCCTGGAATTTGGGAAGAACTTAAGGGATTTTTCCTGAGATTCGTAATAATAACCGCCCCGAACAGAAAACTCTCTTTTAAAGATGTCTTTTTTACTCGTGACAACGCCTTTTTTTGCCCTCACACCATTCTTAACAAGGTTTTTCAAAATGGCATAAATTTCATTCAACTCAACCATATCCCTATCAGCAGAGAATTTACTAATGGTTCCCGTATCAAGCAAATCCCATATATAGAGATTTTTTGCAACTTCAAGCTCTGAGCCATTTTGATCGATAGTTCGAGCATGCTGAAATTCATCGAAAAAAACAATTTTCCTCGATTTTCCAGCAATTATTTCAAGTTCAATGCTTGAAATAGACCATTTCCCCTCGGGGGAATTAAGATTTACATGCACAAATCCGTTATTGCATTCAAGCAGATCAATAATTCTACGGACAAGTGCAGTTTTTCCAACTCCGGTCATTCCCCACAGATTTATCACGTAGGGTTTTTCGATTAATTCGGGGAACAGATACCAGGGGCTTACTTGCCTGATTACCTCATCAATAATAGAGTCAATGCCAATGAATTCTCGTTTAAGCTGAGCTTTTGCATTTTCAAGAATTTTCCTGTTGCTCATGAACTTTTCATGGTCTTCCTTTTGAATCATTCCTGGATTTTTCTTAATCATCATGGCTTTCTCCTTCGTTTTCTTTCAAGCAAATACGTGAGTGCTCCGCCAAAAGGTGGCGTCTCAAGAATTTTTTGAAACGCCATGCTTTGTCGCTCCGGTTTCGTAAGAAAGAAAAACAACTCAGGAGAAAAAATCGTGAACTCAAAAAACGAAATTTCTGATCAGATAATTGCTTACCGCCATGAGAAAAAATATCAGCGTTTTATCTTTGAAATTTTTAAGCATATGGCAGGTTACAAAGAATCAAAACTCGGGATAAGTCTTTCAGGAACCCATAAGGGTAGAGAATATCCACACATACTTCCGAGACGACTGAAAATGGAAAACCTCTTGCCCTGCTGCAGAAATGTCTTTAATAAAAAGGATCGACCCAGGGTTACTTTGCACAGATGCTTTCATCATCTCAATTCTTCGCAGGCAATGTGTCTTAACTTCTTTATGCCAATAATCAACTCAGACCTGCTTAAAGTAATACTTCCCGAAGAACTCGCCGCTGGAGAATTTGTAATCATGCCCGAAACCGCGGTTTTCGAAATGTCATCCCAGGTCGATAGTGTCAGAGGCGAGACTCCCACTACATTCGATTTCTTTGTTCAGGCAAAAAACCAAAATGGCAGAATTATCAATTTGTTTATTGAAGTCAAATACACAGAAAAAGGTTTTGGTAAGGCCAAAGATAACAGGCGACACCAAGAGAAGATTAAGCATCTGTATTTGCCACTGGCACAGGCAAATCGGGTTATTAATTCTGATTGGCTTGATGAAGAAAATTTTCGCAGTAATTATCAAATTTTGCGAAATCTCGTTCACATCAAAGACGATTCATACGTCATTTTTATCTACCCAAAGGCAAACAGACTGGTTGCCAAAGAGGCTGAAAATGCCAGAGATAAAATTTTAAGTGAAAATTTTAAAACCCATTTGAGTCTGCAAACATGGGAAGAAGTAATCGCAAAGCTCGCCAATTTCCCAGAGCTGGTCAAATTTCATGATCATTATGCAGAGTTCATCAACAAATATTTGCCCTGGCTTAAGGAAGATGCCAATCACGATGAATAAAAATCTGTCTGCCAGAGAGGCAATGAGGTATTATTCCCGCCTTTCATTTGCAATCTTTCTTAAAATGCGGGGTCTTTGGCAGGCATCAAAAAACCCGGGAGACAAGAGGCAGAAACGAAGAGCTGCGAAAAAAGCCATAAATCTATTTATGTATCTTGCAAAAGCATTTTGCTATAACTTTGGCACCATGCCAGGTTTTTCAGACTTGACCAGCGAGATTGCCCCGGCAACTGACTTGCAAATAAAGGAAGGATTGATCAAATTGCGCGAAAAGCAATTACCTCATTCAATTGCCTGCAGAATTGCAAAAGACCTTCAATTTATTCGAGAGAATGTCACATTAAAATAGTTTTCAAATAACTGATAGATTCTCAGGCGCTTGAGAACATCGCAATTTCAATAGGCACAAGTTCAGACTCTGAATTTCTCAGCCGAGCACGTCATCCCAGAGCTCTTCAGGCGATGGAGGTTCTACCCGGCCATTTAGATGTTTAGCCAGGAAAGCCTCGGCGGCAGCGTAGAATTTGGCACGGTTCTCAGGTCTGATAAAAACATGCCCCTCATCGGGAAAAACCAGATATTCAACAGTTCTGCCATTGCTGCGGATAGCATCAACAATCTGATCACTCTCTGCCTTCTTGCACCTGGGATCATTTGCTCCCTGCGCTATCAGAAGCGGGTCCACGATATTTGCCGCATGGTACAGCGGCGACCTTGAGCGGAGGAAATCTTCCTCGGTCTCCACATATCCGATACGTTTTTCCAGCATGGCTTTTGCCGCCGTCCAGTATGGGGGAAGTGAGCGCATCATCGTCACTAGACTTGAAGGACCGACAATATCAACCCCGCAAGCAAACTCGCCGGGAGTGAAGGCAAGCCCGGCAAGGGTTGCATAGCCACCATAGCTTGCTCCCATGATGGCAACTTTATTTGGATCGGCATATCCCTGCTCAACTGCCCAGGCCTTGGCATCAAGAAGATCTTCATTCATTTTTCCGCCCCATTCACGGTCACCAGCATTGAGAAAGGCTTTTCCGTAGCCAAGGGATCCTCTGAAGTTAACCAGAAGAACGGCATAACCCCGATTGGCCATCCACTGCTGCTCCGGCTCCAATCCCCAGTAATCCCTTCCGTAAGGGCCGCCATGCACTCTCAGAACCATGGGTAGAGCTTTTGGCTCCAGCCCTGGGGGCAGCAAAAGGTAACCATTAATTTTCAGGCCATCTCTGGCTTTAAAAGAAACAGGCATGGATTTCGCCAACTGATAAGATTCAAGTTTTGGCTGATTGCTGAAAAGCAAAGTTGCCGACTTAGTCACACGGTTATAGAGGTAAAAATACAAAGGTCCGTCATCGACGACAAAAGCTACGATCCAGCTTTTATCAGCCAAATCGCGGCTGATTACGAAGAAGTCGCCATCCCGAACCTTTTTAATGGCAGCAAAATCCTCTTCTATAGAGGGATCAACAATTTCCATTTCGGCGCGTTCACGTATAAACCTTACTGCCTCAACCTTATAGCTAACAGGATTAACCATTATATCACCGACATCATAGACCGGGTCCTGGCCGAGAACTTTCATATCCATGGTTTCCGGATCAAGTTCGAGAAACCGCGAAGCGTTGGCATCCACACTTGAAACAACTCTTAGTCGGCGATTTTCCTTATCGAATCCGGTAATTCCACCAAATGTCTCATCCGGGCCCCAGGCCAGCAAGGTTTTAAATGGCTCATTTTCGTTTTTTCGATAGCGAATCTCTGTTCCGCCATCCGGGGTCATTTTCTGAGCAACTCTCACCACAAGCTTATTGTCGGCAATAAAAGCCGCAGCTTCTTCTGTATTGGTAGTATCCAGCTTGAGAGTTCCGTCGCGCAGATTTAATCTGTGCACATCATGAAACCTTTTGTCTCTTGAATTGAGTCCAATCAGCATAATATCCGGAAAGTCTGGCTCATAAGCAATGACCTGAGCCTTAATACCATCAAGCGGAGTCAAATCACGGGTTATGCCAGTTTTCAGATTGGTTTGAAAGAGATGCCAGTTTTCATCGCCGTCTTTGTCCTGAAGATAAATAATGTACTGGTTATCAAACGACCAGAAGAAATACCGAATACCACGCCTGGAATCTAAAGTAACCGGCCGATCGTCATCTTTGCCGAGGGTCCTGACAAACACGTTTCTGACGCCATTCGAAGGGGCAAGATATGCCAATAAATTGCCATCCGGTGAAATCTTTGGCTCACTTTTCTCTGGATTTCCAAACAACACCGCCCTGGGAATTATCTTTACTTTTTGCTCAAGCATCTGTGGCCCCCTCTTTTTAATTTTGCCAATAAAGCAAAAAAAAATCTTACAGGATTTCCATATGATAAAGAACTTTTAAATGAAATGAAACTCTGAAATCGAGTCTTTACACCACAATTATCCGGCCTGGAGAATTTCATTGCTTCCTAAAGACTATGCATCTAAAATTAGAGTTCGCCTCCCGGCTCTCTAAGCTGAAAAAGAGCGAACAAAGCTCAGATCAGCAAATCCAGGGCATTTCTCTTAACCAGAACTTCTGCTAAGATTAACCCGGGCCTGGAAAGATTCGAAAATTACAGAAAAGGTGTCATATAATGAAGAATGTGCTTTTATCATGCCTCGCACTGTCGCTTGCCTTATCTCTCATTACCAGCCCAGCCATGGCAAAAAAAATGGCCGGAGTTGATTTTGAAGACAGCATTTCCATTGAGGGTAACAAACTCAGCCTTAATGGTCTGGCTATGCGCACCAAGCGGGTTCTTTTCTTCAACTACAAAATCTACGTCGCCGGTCTCTATGTTCTGGAAAAAAGCCAGAATGGTGAAGCCATAATTGCCAGCGACACGCCCCGACACCTGGTGACGCATTTTCTTCACTCGAAAGTTACTCGCAGACAGCTGACTGATGCCTGGAAGGAAAGCTTTGCGAGACATGAATATCAAGGCGAAAAAGTTGATCAGTTCCTGGCATTTCATACTGAAGATCTGCGCAAGGGCGAAGAAATGATCTTCACCTACCTGCCGGGCAAAGGCACCAAAGTTACGATGAGAGGGAAAGTCTGCGGAACAGTTCCCGGCAAGGATTTTGCCGACGCCCTTTTCGCCATTTACATCAGCAAAAACGCCGGCTTGCCCCAAATCAGAGACGGACTCCTGGGGAGGTAAATATGAAAAAGTTCATTCTTTTATTTTTGTTTGGCTTGGCAAGTTCAGTCTTAAATGCAGAGATTAGAATTGAGCTGGCAATCAGCAAAATTCACTGTCTTTACAATTTTGTCGATACAATCAGCGCCGACAGACCTTCTGCGATAAAAACTTTTTTTGAACAGAGCCCTTTTTTTACCCAAGAGAATAAAAAGGTTCTGCAAGAATTTAGGTCAATTATAAACAGCTCGAAAGACTTCGATGAGAACAAACTCGTTCTTGAAAGCATGCATTCAAGATCGATTTCGGATTTTAAAATCCGTGGCCAGAGCCTGATAGAGGAAAACCTGCGTGAGGAGTTTTTTGAAATTATTGAGAATTTTTCACCGATTTACGACAAACTGATAGGGGAAAACTGCGAAAGCAAGCTTCTCGATTGCAAAACCAGGATTGAGAATACGATTTCCGCACGAAAGATTGGCAATGCGCTTGAGAAGGTCAAGTTGTTTCTGTACTCAGAGTGGCCGGAAAATGAACCGTTTATAGTTTTCCTATATCCGATACCTGTGAAGGAAGGCCTCTCAAGGTCAAGATCATTTGGTGAAGCGATCCAGTATGTCGGCATTCACGTTGATGCAGAAGGCATGGATCGCAAAATTGGCACAATCTGCCATGAAATCTGCCATTCTTTGATGAATTCAATGAGCAAAGAAACCAAAAACAGAGTTTTCAACTTCTTCATGGAGACAGATTCAGAGTGCCGATTCTGGACCTATTGCCGCCTTTTCGAAATCATTCCCACCTGTGTTGGAAACGGCTGGGTAAATGAATTACTGACCGGAGAGCTTGATAGAACGAACTGGTATGAAGATGAATTTGTAAACAGCCTATCAAAGGGCGTTTTTCCGAATTTAAAAAAGTATCTGCTCGCAGGAAAAACGATTGACAAGGCCTTCGCCGAGGAATGCATCCGGGTTTTCTCTGACAGATTTCCCAAAGCTGAAAAGAACTTTGAAAACATTTTTTGCGGCGTTTACCTCATTGGAAATCCTGATTCATTTGATCCGCGCAAGGTTTTCGGCATCATCAAACAAAAATTCTATTTTGCCGGTTATCACAACATTTCAAGTCCCATAGCTCACCCTTTCACCATTTCAGGAGCCCGGAAAACTCCATATAATGTAGTCTTGGCCGCCAATGACTCCAATCTTCAGGAGCTGGAAAAATTCATTGAGGAGCAACCATCATTGGCGGATTACAAAGATAAACTCTTAAAGCCTGGCGCAAGATACATATTTGCTACAATCGATAGTCACAACAAAGCAATGATCATAATGAAATCTGCTGACTATGCAGAGCTAAGAAGCTTCTTCGATCTAATCGTTAAAGCCGGAGAGCTCCAGCCGGACAAAAAGTTCATGATTTACCACGAATCTTGATTTGCGCATTTGCCCCATAAATTGTCTCTCTCAGGCCAAAGATTTGAATGAGGCTGTCCTTTCGGACAGCCACTTTTGTCTGAGACGAGTTCGCAAAGAGCTTTAACTGCTCAACTATCTTTGTGCGCCTTTCATCTTACTCATCGGGGTCGGAAGAATTTCTTTTTTACCGGGCATATACCTGTATTCAACCATACTTCCAACCGGACAAACCATACTGCAAATCATGCAGCTCAGGCATTTCTCATCATCGGGAACAGGTCGGCGGTTTTCTGCATCCCAACCGAGCCCTTGCCCGCCAGCGTCCTGGCAAACGATATAGCATTGTCCGCAGCCAATACACTTATCAAGATCGAACTTCGCATAACCTTGTTTAGACAGATCAAATGCATCTGTGGGCACAGTATTCCTTAGCGATTTGCCAACAACACTTTTTAGATCCTTGAATTTCTTCTCATCCATCCAGTCAGAAAGGCCTTCAGCCATATCTTCTACTATTCTCTGGCCGTAATGAATGATTCCAGTTGTCACCTGAACTGCTGAAGCGCCGCACAGCAAGTATTCAGCGATATCCACCCATGTTTCTGCCCCGCCACAACCGATGATTGGAATTTTCAACTCTTTGCATTGGGCAAGTTCGGTTACGCACTTGAGACCGATTGGCTTGATTGCAGGGCCGGACATGCCACTCATCGCGCCTTTTCCATGCACGTTGGGTTTGGGAACGAAATCATCAAGCCCGACTTCAGTAAGAGCCCTGACAGTGTTAATGGCTGTAATTGCGTCTGCGCCGCCTCTTTGGGCATATAAAGCTGGAATAGTAATATCTGTGACGTTTGAAGTTAGTTTGGCGATAACTGGAATTTTCACCGTATTTTTTACTGCACGGGTAAATTTTTCAATAAGCTCCATTGCCTGCCCAACCTTCATGCCTGCGCCTTCAACCGTCATGTGCGGGCAAGAGAAATTGAGTTCCAGCATATCCGCGCCGTTTTCCTCACCCATCCTTGCGAGGTCAATCCACTCTTCAAGAGAAAATCCCATGATGCTGACAATCAAGACCTGTTTCGGATAATTCTTTTTTAACCAGCGAATATCGGCCCAATTGTCTGACATCGGCCGGTCTGTCGTTTGCTCAACGTTCTGCAGCGCAACAAGGGGTTTGTTTTCATAGTTGAACGAGGCCATTCTCGGAGAAGGGTGAATGATTTTCGTTCGATCATGGGCAATGGTTTTATAGGCAACGCCGCCCCAACCTTTATCAAAAGATCTTGCAACCATTTCAGCGGTATTTGAAACCGGAGAAGAAGAAAGTAGAAAGGGGTTCGGAAATTTAACGCCACAAATTTCTATTGATAGATCTCTGATTTTAGCCATTACTTCTTTCCTTTCTCAGCTGTTTGCCTAGCCTTATATGTTTTTTGCAAAAGTTTTACAATCTTCTGTCCCGCAATTCGGCCATCAGCCACTGCATCAACCACCAGAGCCGGGCCTCTTACAATATCACCGCCCGCAAACACCCTTGGATTGCTGGTTGATACTCCATCTTTTTTGGTTTCAACAAGTCCGCTGTTCACAAATTTAACACTGTCAGACACCATTCTCGATGCCGGCTCAGCCCTGTAACCGAGGGCAGAGATGAATACGTCGATCTTGAGATTGAACTCTGTACCGGGAACCGGAACCAGATTCGCAGATGATGTGTCACCGGGCTTTTTCCAGTCGGTTTCGATGCCTTTCAAGGATGTCAGTTTACCCTGCTCGCCCTTTAGTTCTGTAACAAATGACATCGGGCGAAAAATGACATAATTCTCGAGCGCCATATCCAGATCGTGTTTGGCTGCCGGCATTTCTTTCATGCTTCTTCGATAAATGATATAGACTTTATTGGCACCGAGCGACTTTGCGGTCGTCGCAGCATCCATGGCGACCGAACCACCACCATATACCGCGACATTTTTTCCCTTAACCATGCGGGCAATTTTGTTTTTGCCTTTTGTTCGCATTGCCTCGAGAAAATCTTTAGCTGTTGTCACATTCTTCAAATCCATCCCTGGAATATTTATTTCGACGGGCTTCCATGTACCAGGCGCGAGGAAAACAGCGTCGTAGCCTTTCTTTAAAAGGTCTTCTACGCCAGCTTTTGGAATTTTCTTGCCGCATTTGATTTCAACCCCGAGATCTTTCACATCCTGTAGTTCCCGATCCAGGAATTCATCATGCAACCTGAAAGATGGAACCCCGTATCTGAGAATTCCCCCCGGCTTTTCCATACTTTCAAAAACAGTGACGCGATGACCATTCTTTGCCACTTCAGAAGCGCAGGACAAACCAGCTGGTCCCGAACCAATAACCGCAACCTTGCCTGGCTTTTCGCTTTGCTTCTCAATGGCCTTGAATTTGAGATTCCAGCCATGCTCTACGAGGAATCTCTGGATTCCACCGATGTCGATGGCTTTATCCAACCCGGCAGCAACGCAACCTTTCTGGCACAATTGCTCTGTAGGACACACGATCGCGCAAATTCCGCCCAGAATATTATTCTCTTTGATGGTTCTGATCGCGCCCTTGAAATTTCTCAATCTAAGCTTGCGAATGAAAGTGGCCGGATCGGTACCCACCGGACAGGCTTTGCTGCAGGGCGCATCATGACATAAATGACAGCGGGCGGCTTCATTTACCGCCTGGGTTATTGACAGGCCGCGCGCCATATCAGTCGGGTTGACAAGACAATCTGAAGTTCGATGTTTCGTTTTCAAGCATAGCTCCTTGGTATTTTGATCTCTCAGTTCAATTCAGCATTCTGGAGGATTCGAAATCCTCTTTCTATCAAGGCGGGTTGCGGCGATAAAATTTGCTGGAGCTATTAAGTTTAACCGGTTGATGTTGCAACGAATCTACATTAAGGCCCAGATTTAAAAAAGACAAGAATTTCTTGAAAACCAAAAACCTGTGTGCTTTTTTCAAGAAACCTTGCGTGTAATAAACGGATGGGCATACATATTGGGAAATTCTGCCAATCCTTAAAAATTTCCAATAAGCTTGCAGGAATTCATTCCTGGAGGCCCGAAATGGACAGGAGAAAGAAATTATTCAAAAGCCCCAAGAGATTTGAGCAAAGTCACCATCTTTTCATTCCGCTTTTCAGAGGTCATGTTTTCTCTGCTCAGGATTTTCGGCCTTCTCAGAGCCCATTTGGAAGCTACCGGATAGAAAACATGCACCAAAAGAAAACTCGCCCGCTCTTTTCAAAGCGGACGAGGGTTTGTACAGTGGAGGCGGCCCAACATGGAACATATCCACGTCCATTTTTCAGGATGCCTTCCACACGCTGTATTTTTGGAAGATGCTTCATTTTTACCTGATTTCAGGCAATTCTGATCTTCTATTTGAATTTTTCAAATTTGCGATATTAGCCGAAAAACTTTTCGTAGTCGTCATGATTCCCAACCCAGAACCAGGTAATGGTATTTTCATCAAGAATGCCAATGGCGCGATACCCAAGAGAAAGTCGTGCCGACCAGATGTTTTCCTCACGGTTGATACATTTAAACCGTAAAGATGGATGAAACGGGTGCTCAGACCAGAGTTTGTAAGCTTTTCTTGCCTGAGCTCTTGTATTTATGTCCAGTTTTAGATAGTTTTCCCAGAATGACGGTAGAGTTGCTGAATTCACAGCTTTTTCATATCCATTGGCTCGGATTTACCATTCTGAACATCTTTTCGAGCTTGTTTGGCAGCAGCAACTAACTTGTTCTGTGTTTTGGAAAAAGAATTATTCCATTTGCCTTCATCATTAATCTCTTCAATGTATTCGCGAAGGTGCTCCATTACACGCTCCTGAACTTGTTCAGGAAGGGATTCAAGCATCTTTATCATGGTGGCCATCGTTGCAGTTGTTGCCATATGACATCTCCAGACATAAGAATTACATGCCGCTTTTTTTTTGCAAACCTGATCTAAGCCTGGTTTTACTTCAGAACTCTCAAGACCTCAGCCCGCAAAGGTTAACAGCAACCCTCAACCAGAATTTTACCATTTCTTATTTATTCATGCAATTCTCGTGACAGGATTACGGCACAACGAAAAGTTTTAGCTTCTACTTCCACAAATTTGTACAGTAGCATTCAGCCTTTAACCGGTATGAATTCGATCTTCAATCTCATACCCAGGCCTTTGGCAAGACGCCGCAAAGTTTTGAGCGATGGGTTCGCATTACCATTTTCAAGTTTGCTGATATCTGCCTGGGTAATTCCGGTTTTTTCGGCAAGCTCTTTTTGTGTCATGCCAGTGTTTTTCCTAGCATCTATCATTGCCTGAATTATGGCAAATTCAGGTTCAAGGGCTTCATACTCAGCCCGCAATTCCGGGTCTTTCAATTGTTCTCTTAGAAAGTCTTCCAGAGTGTTTTTCATATCAACCCTCCTTGCTGACAAATTCATGGCGATATGCCTTAGCCTTTTCAATTTCCGCAGGTGGTGTTTCCTGAGTTTTTTTGATAAAACCGTTTGTAAAAACGATTTTCCGACCAATAAAGAAAAAGTATAGAACTCTTGCGGTATCTGTTGCCACTTTTGGGCGAAGTTCAAAAATTCCATCACATAAGTGCTTGGAATAAGGCTCTCTAAGCTCAAGCCCGTTATCTGCAAGCATTTTCCATTAGCCGCAGAGCTTTAGCTCTTAACTTTTTGTCGAGAGAAGCTACGAATTCTCTGGCGGGTTGTTCGCCATTGTCTTTTTCAAAGAATACAACTTCAAATTTTGTCATTGTTGTTTTCTTCCGCAAATCTATTACCTATTTCAATAATATATGTTTTAACATATATTGTCAATTTTTTTGCTTGAAATCGACAAAAACGGCTATTTTGCGCCAAAAATTGATTCAAATTAAAATTTGATGTAGGCTCAAAGGAAAAGAGGATGAGGCTATGCGTAAATTTGTTTCTTGGGGAATAATTCTTTTTTCACTTTTTTTCTGTGGCTGTTTTAAGAACTCTAATCCGGTATCTGTCGAAGAAAGTGCTTTGGAGGCAAGAGGTTCTCTGGCGTTCAACCTTGTTTTGCCAGAAAAGAAAAGTGAATTTGTTTCCGCAATTGTTAACAGCCCAACAGATGGAGCTTATGCAGTTTTCAGGGTAAAGATTTGTAATTTTGGGAATTTTTCGAATCCCAGCTCCAGCATTGTAAAAAATGTTCCAGTCATAAATAATTCAGCTACCGTAACTTTTGAGAATCTCCCCACAACAACAATTGTTGGAGAAATAGAGATTCATGGCGGGCATGTAGAAACACACACCAACTTTCGTGGGGCCATTGATTTGAGCGCTGGAGAGAACACAATTAATGTTGCACCAAAAGGAAGTTTTTTGAAGGAAGATGTGCTTGCCAATACAATCGACGAGATTATTGCATCATCATCATTATTTATTGCTGCAAAACCCTTATTGGCTTCAAGGGTTGGTACGATAGTTGATAAAATTATTTTGAACTCTGACTCTGCATACAATATTGCTATTAGCACTTTTGCCCAGGAAGAAAAGATTGCAGCTGCGGACTATAGCAAGTATTTAAGCCACATAATGGCTTTTTCCATGCCAATAGAAGTAATTGAAACCGGTGCAATTACTGCTATATTCGCAAAAAATGCGCCTAAAGTTGCCAGTATTCTTATGGCAAACAGATTTAATCAAGCCAGGTTTTCATTTAGAGCATCGACACAAAGCTCTTTTGATACTCTGAACGGGTTTTCTTTTGTTTTTACTAACTACTTATCAGAAAGCGACTATGACCCGATTGATCCGATTGGCAAGCAAAATGTAAACATTAAATATCTTACAAACACAAATTTGGTGCAGAGAGCCCCGGACTTCAACACAGAAAGGTTAGTCCTTTCCGGAAGCTCAGAAAAAGACTATGGCACTTTTAAGGTAACAGTAACAAACGCGCTGTATCAATGTACTAATTACGATCCGAACAATAGCTGGACTTCTTCGCAAAAATATTCTTTAACCTTAGAAGAGTCAGGAAAGGTGGATTTTGGAGCCATTATTCTTAGCTATTGCAGAGTTGGCAATTTGATTATTGATGGTTACTCCGGAAAGCTAATTTCAGGAACAGTAAAAGATAACCTCGTTTGCGATGATTTTGGTCTTTTGGCTGAACATGTAATTTCAAACAATCAATTCGTTTCAACATATTTTGCCGGTGGTGAGCAAAGATCAATTACTACAATCATTCCGGACAACAATGATGAATATCGTAGTTTTAGCTGGATCAATCCTGTCTCTTTCAATCAAGAATCTCTATCATTGAAGCTGAATGGAAGGCTCATACCAAATTTACAAGCAAACAATGACAGAATTAACAATTATTACAGCTCAAGCCTAAGTGTAGCAGACATTGCTGACACAACCTATGCCAGGGTGTTTAGGCATGCATGCAATTATGACCCAACAATTGATCAAATTTACGAAGTCTCAAAAATTGTTTATCCTAACGATTTTGCCAACCAAATCAACTATTGTATTGGATTCGTAACCAAAGGAGTTACCTACAAAGAAGACATAATAAGCTTTTCCGAGAATGAGTATGTTTGTACTCCTTCAATGACTCTTTACAAACAAAGTGGCGATTGTGAAGATCAGGCAATTTTACTCGCCGCATTAATGAAAAAGGTGGGTTTTGAAGTTGCGCTGATTCTTTTTTATGGCACTTCTGGTGGTCACGCAATAGTAGGTCTTAATTTGCCACCGGAACTTGAAGCTCAGACAAATTCTGGTGCTGTTTATTTTGATTATTATGGCAAGAGGTATTATTGTCTTGAAGCGACAGGCTATTGCGGGATAAATGATTATCGACCTTACTATATTGCAAATGGCTATTCTCTCGCTGCAGTAATTCCTTCTGACCCAACTTTGCCGGTGCTAAAAGGATCTGTAAAAGCTCTTCTAAGAGAAAAATGGTAATCAAAAGCTTGGAGAATTCTTCTAAACTTAATTTTCCTGTGCTAAATGTTCTAGAAACCTTGCAACAAAAAGAAAACCCGCCCACTTTTTTGTAAAGCGGACGAGTTTTTGTTCAGTGGAGGCGGCCCAACATGGAACAAATCCACGTTATTTTTTAGGGAATAGATGTTTCCCTGGTAATGTTTTTCAGACGAACTTCGACCAACCAGTCTGAACACTTCTTCATATCAGCAGGCTCATCTGGAAGATGACTTGTGGCATGTGCTTCTTCCAGCCTTCTTTCAAGCCCAGGCCATCTTTCAACGAATTGTTTTGCAGAGTTTTCATCCAGACACTTCTTTTCGGAGGTCTCAGAATAAATTTTGATCAGTTCTAAAGCTTCTTCAAATTTGTATTCTGGCCCAAGTTTTTTAACGTCACCAATTACCTCACCAGTAATTAGTAAATGAATTCCGGTCAGAGCAACACGATAGATGTATAAAAGAGATTTGATTCTGAAAAGGCCATTATTCAAAAATTCATTGCACTTTTTCTGAAAAAAGCCTGAATAGTGATGAAAAAATCTTTTTGAAAGATAAAAATCTTTCATTGCTTTAAGCTGCGCAGCCTCTTCTGTTTCAAACAACTGAAAAGGCGAGAAAATCCTTTCCAACATGTTTCCGTTACCCTTTAGAAGCAACTTTAAAGCCTGTTCAACCTCATTGCTGGTAAAATCACATAAAGTGTTTTTCCACATTTGCTCAACATTCTGTGCTGCCGTCGGCTTTTCCAGGCCAAGCAATTCTCTTGTTGGCGCAACATGAATTCCCTTTAAATCAAGGTCGCTGTCAGGTGCTGGAAAGCCGTAAAAATGACTTCCGGTCACTCCGACAAGAAGGATTTTTCCTTTGTCAAAAGATCGGTTCGCAAAATCACGACCAAGTTCAATCTGACTTTTTTCTAACATTTCAGGCAACCCATGATTATTTCGGAACAAAGTATGTTTAGACTTTCACTGTCAGGCAACTCAGGCAATAGACAGCTTTTTCTCGCTTCGACAATATTCTGATGCATTGATTCTGCATATTCAATCAGCTTGTCAAACTTCCATTCGCCACGCTTGATTGCCAAAAGTTCTTCACGGTCCGGCCTTTTGACCACAACTTTTCCAGTTGTAAGGATTTCTAATGCCATTCTAAGTAGCCTTACCAGGTGTAAAGCATGTTTGGTATCATAACCAAAATCCTTTTCTAGTTTCGCTCTGGCAGGATTTCTCTCACGCAACCAAGTTTGAAACTGCTGCCATTCTTTAGCGGCAGCCCTATAACTTCGCTCACGATCCAGCATCAACATAAAATTGGGGGGAATCTCATCCTGAGATATTCTTCCGCTTTCAAGCAATGAATCTGCTGCACCAATCTGATCATTTGATATAACTGGTTTACCGGACAACTGGAAATCTTTTCGTTGCGGTTGAGCTTTTGGAGGTTCAAGTAACCATCTGCGATGAGTTTTAATGCGCCGCAACTGTGAAAGAGCATACTTTCCAAAAGAATCTGCTACCCGAAGTGATAAAAATCGTTCACGTTCGGCCAGCAATTTTTCAGCCTGTTTATTGCAGGATTTTATTGAATCAGCTGGTACCCAGAGCATTTCTATTGCAGTGGGATTGGCGTCTATCGCGAGTTTGAAAAATTTACGGACATCATAAAGAGTATGGTCTTTATTAATGATCAGCTGCTCAGGCGACTGCAAAAAACCAGAATACCAACATGGTGGACCAATAATCACGCCCTTCAAGTCAAGGTCTGATTCAGGACCATCAAGACCGAAAGCCTGGCTGCCATGAACCACTTCGTAAATCAGTTTGTAATCTTGTTCCTGCATTTCTTTCGCCAAAATCTATGTAAGACAAATTATTGTCACGAACTATTTCAGATCTCTTTTATGCAACAGGATATGGAAACAAAACCAACTCGTTTATAAAGCGGTAGTCTTTCTGATTTTTACTTATTAGGGGCTTTTGAGAGACAATTGCCGTGGCGGCAATTAGAGCATCGGGAATTAGGAGACCGTGACTCAAAAAATATTTGCCTACAAGCTCAATCGTTTTATGTGTGATTTCAGGAGTCAAATCGTTGATTGGCAATTCTTCAAGAAATTTGTTGGCTTCTTTAAGCTCTGTTTTATTGCGGCAGCCAACAATAATCTCCAGTTTTGTAATTGCGGAGATTTCAAGTTGATGATCTTTTTCGAGTTTTTTAAGGCAATTTACTGCTAATTCGTCATCATGTGCCAGGTCGACCAAAATGTCTGTATCGACAATAACGGCCTTACGCATCTTTCTGGCCCCAATGCTGTTTTCGAAGATTTTTCACATAACCTGAGCTGTCACTGGTTTCTTCTCGGTTTTTCCACATGCCGATAAATTTGCCTTTGATAACCGACTTATGATTATTCCCTGC
>CAZQUE010000006.1:0-110431 GCA_964596185.1 uncultured bacterium
GAGATTGCTGACGAAAGCCTGTGCCCCCGCTATGGTGCCCGAGTGGTTAAAAACGTAAAAATAGGCCCTTCCCCCCAATGGTTGCGCGAAAGGCTTGAGAAGATCGGTATTCGGTCGATAAACAACGTGGTCGACATCACTAACTATGTGATGCTCGATATCGGTCATCCAATGCACGCTTTCGACCTCAGCAAGATCGCCGGGCGAAAAATCATCGTCAGAGCGGCAAGCTCAGATGAAAAAATGATGACTCTCGACGAGCAGCTACGCAATCTTGACCCATCGATGCTGGTCATCGCCGATGCCGAAAAACCCGTCGCACTTGCCGGAGTAATGGGCGATTTCGATTCGTCCGTCGTTGATGATACCACCGATATTCTTCTTGAAGCCGCGAGCTTCAACCCGGTTTCAATCAGAAAAACCGCTAAAAGGCTGGCGATGATGTCTGAATCATCTTATCGCTTTGAGCGGGGTACCAACATCGACAACGTGCCCATAGCACTCAATCAGGCCGCCCGACTGCTTAAAGAGATTGCAGGCGGTGAACCGGTCAAAGGAATTTGCGACGCTTATCCGAAACAGGAAATTCTTAAACAGATTCGGGTTAGATCGAAAAGGGTGAACCGCCTGATCGGCATTAACCTGACACCTTCACAGATCGAAACCTATCTGCTCAGACTCAAGTTTGAAGCCAGAAGAGATGGCGAAGATCTCATTGTCAGCGTTCCACCCTATCGCCATGACATTGAAATCGAAGCCGACCTGATCGAAGAAATCGCCAGAATGTACGGCTACAACAATATTCCCGAAACTTTACCGGCAATCACTTCAGCCCTTAAATTGCCGACTCCATTGCAGAAACTCGAATCGCGGATTCGCCAGCACATGGTTTCGCTCGGGTTCAACCAGATCATCACCTACAGCTTCATTCCCAACGCTGTTGACTCAGCGTTCTGCGAAAAGAAGCCGCTGATGCTGAAAAACCCGCTTTCTGAAGAACAGGCGGCGATGCGCACCAGCCTTAAATGGGGCATGTATGATGCCCTGCGCAGAAATATTCTCAACGACGAATTCAATCTGAAATTCTTTGAAATGGGCAAAGTCTTTCATCCGGCAGCCGGCGAACTCAGTGAAGAGCATTCTCGACTTTGTCTCGGCTTCTCTGGAGCCTGCAATTCCCTCGACTGGCGCCGCAGCCAGGAACCTTTCGACCTTTTCGTTATAAAGGGAATCATTCAGAACATCGGCGACCTTTTTGGGTATCGCTTCAAGTTCACTCCCGGCTCATGCAGCGTAATGCACCCGGCAATGCAAATGGAAGTAGTTTGCGAAAAAACTGTCGTTGGCCAGTTCGGCCAGCTGCACCCCAACTTTCTCGATAACCGCAAAATGCCGAAAACCATTTTCATCGCCGAACTCGACCTCGGCCTGCTTGCCCAGAAATCCGTCGCCATTCCCAAGATGGTCGCTATTCCTGAATTACCTGCCAGCAGGCGCGACCTTGCCTTGCTGGTTCCCAACCAGGTCAATCATCGTGATATAGCCAAGATTATCGTTGAAGAAGGAAAAAATCTTCTCGAAGATCATCACCTGTTTGACATTTACCAGGGCAAGGGCATTGCCGATGGTTTCCGTTCCATGGCCTATTCACTGACCTTCAGAGATCCGGCCAAAACTTTGACCGACGAGCAGGTTCAACCGATTATCGACAAAATTGTCGCCCGTCTCGAAAAATCGCTTGAAATAAAACTCAGATAATTCCAGGAAGTATTGCCTATGACCGGACTTTATGCCTTGATCGCCGATCCCGAATGGGCTGAGATTCTAACCCTGTTCGTCATGGGAGGGGTGACTCTGGCATGGTTGTCGTTCATCTGGGGCAACGCAAAGAAGGAAAATCGCAGACTTGGCACCTTTGAATGGGGGTTTGTCTACGCTCTGGGTTTGAACACCTTTCTTTGTGGGGTAATCATTCTTGGTAAATTCATCGTCCCGGCCAACGCATCGAGCTTGCTGGAAACCCTGCGGCTCGATGGCATACTGCGCTATCTGACCATAAAATTGCAGACACTTCTGCTCAGTCTGCTGCGTCCGCTTATTTAAGCGCCTTTTGCAACGGGGTTGTCATTAAATTGGCAGCCCCGTTTTTTATTTGCTAAATCCATAGTAAAATGCAAACGTTATAAAAAGAAAATTAACCTGGGGGAATTAGTATGAAATATTTATTTAGATCTGCCATTGTTGTTATTTGTCTGTTAATGTTTGCGAATATGGCTTTTGCCGATGGCATGATTTTTCCCGTGGACCCAGAAGAAAGAATGCGCCCGAGCATTATTTTTGTACCCCCTCAGAGGCCGACCGAAAGCTTTACCGTTCCACTGTCGGTTACCAAACATCACGTAAAAATCAACATCAGCAATCTCGCAGCCACAACTGAAGTTGATCAAAAATTCTACAATCACGAAAATCGCACGATCGAGGGTTTGTACATTTTTCCCTTGCCGGTGGATGCTTCAATCAGCGGCTTTTCCATGGATGTTGAAGGAAAAATGACCAAAGGCGAATTGCTCGATTCAGACAAAGCAAGAAAAATTTACGAAGATATCGTACGACAGATGCGCGACCCGGGCTTGCTCGAATATCTCGGCAAAGGCTTGTTTAAAACGCGCATTTACCCAATTAATGCCAGAAGTGAGAAGAAAGTCAAACTTGCTTATCAGGAATCCCTGAAAATGGAAGGGAATCTGGTTCGATATGTCTACCCGCTTGATATCGATCGCTATGCCACGGGCCCAATGAAAGACGTTGCCATCGAAGGCGTCATCAAATCAGATGTGCCCATTACCTCAATTTACTCCCCAACCCATAAGATTTCCATCAATCGAAAAAGTGACAAAGAGGTTGTTGTCGGCTTTGAAACTGATAGTCTCAAACCAGAGAAGGATTTCGTTCTCTATTATGCAGTTTCACGAAAAGATCTCTCGGTTTCAGTAATCAACCATCGCCCGGACCCAAGTGAAGACGGCACTTTCATGCTGATGCTCGCCCCTTCGATCAAAGCTCAGAATGAGAAAACTCCCGCGATAGACGTGGCCCTGGTAATGGACACATCAGGCAGCATGGCCGGAGCAAAATTTGAACAGGCACAAAAAGCTCTTGAATTTTGCGTCAACTCGCTTACTGACGACAGCCAGTTTTTTCTCTGCAATTTTTCTACCGAAGCCAGCAGCTACAAACCTGAACTGACAAAAATAAACAAAGACACACGTGCCGGGGCATTGAATTTCATAAGCAAGCTTGACGCTATCGGCGGCACCAATATCTCTGAAGCTCTTGAACTTTCAATCAAAGCCCTTAACAAAAGTTCATCGGGCAATCCAAAATTCATCGTTTTCGTCACTGATGGCAAGCCCACTGCTGGAATCACCGAAGCCGACGACATTTTAAAGGAAATCAGAAAACTGAATGAAAATGGCATCAGAATTTTCTCATTTGGTGTCGGTAGCAATCTAAATGCACAATTGATCGACAGTCTTGCCGAAGAAAATGGCGGAGCTTCAGATTATGTGGCCGAAGAAGAAGATATGGAAATCAAGATTTCTTCTCTTTTTTCAAAACTGACCTATCCGGTTCTAAGCGACGTGGACCTGCAATTTCATAATGTTGAAGTCAGTCAGGTCTACCCGCGCAAGGTACACGACGTTTTCAAAGACAGCAACATTTTGATTCTCGGTCGCTACAGTAAACCAGGATCAGCACTGATCACCCTTACCGGCCGCGTTAAAGATGAACGGGTTAAAATTGATTTTGAAACAGATTTTGCAACCCAGGAAAACGAAAATGCATTTGTCGCAAAAATCTGGGCCACCCGCAAAATCGGCTTCCTGCTGGACCAGATTCGGAAAAACGGCGCAGACGAAGAGCTTAAAAACGAAATCATTACCCTGGCCAAACGTTACGGCATACTTACGCCCTATACCTCATTCCTGGTTCTTGAAGACCAAACCCCTGACCGAATCAATCTGCGCGAAACTATGGCGCCCTCAGCCGCCATGCCCGATGCAGAATTCAAATCGCAACGGGCAAAATACTCGGTCGATCGCTTGCAGAGCCTTGATGAAGGCGCTGATGCCATCGGCGCTTCTCGTGAAATGAATTCGCTTAAAATGGCTGCTGAACCGACCTCATCTTACTATGCTCCGGTTCAGGCGACCAAAGGAGTGATCAAGATGCCCGACATTAAAGAAGTTGCCGGAAAAACCTTCTATCTGATCGATGGCAAATGGGTCGACAGCGAAGTGAAAGATCTTCCCGTTGACAAAACGGTTAAGGTCTGGTCAGAAGCATATTTCTCGATGCTCAAAAACTTCCCGCCACTGGGCAAATTCTTTGCCCTGGGTGAAAAAGTCATTGTTAAATTCGGCCGGATGGTAATCGAAATCAGTCCTGACCGAGGCATTGAAAAACCCTAGATTATTTCCTGAATGAAATTCCCTGCATAATATGATATTATTCCTGCATTCACAAACATCAGGAGCAGGGAAATGGAAAAGTATATCAGTCTGATCGGTATTCCGATCCAGATCGGAATCTGTTACGCACTTTCAACCAATCGCAGAAAGGTAGACTGGAAGCTGGTCGGCTGGGGCATGGGCCTTCAGTTCATTTTCGCCCTGCTAATTTTGAAGACTACCGCTGGAGCAGTAGTTTTCAATTATCTGAATGATGCGGTAGTGCGCCTGCTGAGCTTCACCAAAGATGGTGCCAGCTTCGTTTTTGGCAATCTGGTCAATTTCACCGTGCCGGTTTCCGTTTCCGGCGAAGGTGCGGCCCAGCTTTCTGGAACCCAGATGGTAGCCAATACCGGCGCCTTTTTTGCGTTTTCGGTTTTGCCGACGATTATCTTCTTTTCAGCCTTCATGGCCATTCTTTACCACCTGGGTATTATGCAGCGCCTGGTCTATTTCGTCGCTCTGATCATGCAAAAGACCATGAAAACTTCTGGAGCAGAGTCACTCAGCGCAGCGGCCAACATATTTGTCGGGCAAACAGAAGCTCCTCTGGTGATCAAGCCTTTTATCGAAAAAATGACTTATTCCGAACTGGCATGTATCATGTCTGGCGGCATGGCAACCGTTGCCGGCGGGGTAATGGCCAGTTATGTCGGCATGCTCTCGGGAAATTTTCCTGAAATAGCGGGACATCTGATTGCGGCATCGGTTATGTCGGCTCCAGCAGCGCTGGTTTTTGCAAAGATTCTCGTTCCTGAAACAGAGGTACCTGAAACGACTGGCTCAATCGACCTTAAGGTTGAAAAAGTCGATCAGAATCTGATTGATGCTGCCGCCCGCGGCTGTTCTGAAGGTATGAGTCTGGCCATAAACGTTGCCGCAATGCTCATCGGCTTTTTGGCACTCATCGCCATGGGCAACCATGTATGGGGCATGTTCGCCAAATTTGTCGGTCTGACCAGTTACACAACTCTCGATTCACTTTTCGGGCTGATCGCAACGCCTTTTGCCTGGCTGCTTGGCGTTCCCAGCCAGGATCTGACCATTGCTGGAATTCTGCTCGGCAAAAAGACCGTACTCAACGAGTTTGTCGCCTATGCTGATCTGGCAAATGTTCTCGATGGCAAATTCATTCTTGACGGCAAGGTCGTTGAAATAACCAACCGTACCAAAATCATTCTCAGCTACGCCTTGTGTGGCTTTGCCAACCTTGGCTCGATCGGCATTCAACTTGGCGGCATCGGCGGAATCGCTCCCGAACGACGTGGCGACCTGGCCAAACTCGGGGTTCGTGCCCTCATTGCCGGAACCTTTGCTTCGTTCATTACTGCCAATATCGCCGGCGTACTCATCGACTAAAATTCACCGCATATAACAGGAGCACAACATGAAAATCGGATTAGCAGGCTTGCCAATGTCAGGCAAAACCAGCATTTTCAATATGGCTACCCGCGCCAAAGCACAAACCAGAGATTATCTGGTGCAAACCGATGAAATCAACACCGGCGTGATAAAAGTGCCCGATGAACGCATTGATTTTCTCACCGGAGTTTTCAAGCCCAAAAAGACGGTTTATGCAACGGTTGAATTCACCGATATCCCCGGAATCAGCCATGATGACAACAAATCTGCAAGCAAGACACTTGCAAACATTCGCACTTGCGAGGCGTTGATGCTGGTAATCAGACTTTTTGGCGGCGAAGATGTTCCCCACATCCACAATCGCATTGACCCGGCCGCAGATGTGGAAGAGCTTTGCCTCGAATTCATTTTCAGCGATCTGGAAATGGTCGCAAACAAAATTGAACGTTTGAACAAAGAAATGAAAGGGGTTAAGAAACCAGAGCAGGTCAAAGAACTTGAATTGATGCAGCAGTTGCAGAAAACACTTGAAGACAACAAGTTCATTTCAAGTCTTGATTTAAGCGAAGATCAGCAGCACTGCCTCAAGGGCTTCAGATTTCTGACCCAGAAACCACTGCTCCTGGTTGGCAATTGCTCTGATGACCAATTTGCCGATAAGGACAATGACAAAATCGTTGCCGATTTCCGGCAGGTTTGTCGAGACCGTGGTTGGGAACCGATTTTGATTGCCGCCAAGACTGAAATGGAGATATCTGATCTTTCACCTGAAGAAGAAGCGGCCTTTCTTGAAGAATTCGGCATCAGCGAATCCGGCCGCAACCGTCTGATCAAGCAGGCATACCAGGTATTGAACTATATCAGCTTTCTGACGGTTGGCGAAGACGAAGTGCGGGCCTGGCCGATTCAAAATGGTTTGATCGCGCAAAAAGCCGCCGGGAAAATTCATTCCGACATCGAGCGTGGCTTTATTCGCGCAGAAGTCGTTGCCTACAAAGATTTCGTTGAAAAGGGAAGCATGGCCGCAGTAAAATCAGCCGGTCTTTCTCGACTCGAAGGAAAAGAGTATATTGTACAGGATGGAGATATTATCAACTTCCGTTTCAACGTCTGATTCTCTGGCGCGAGGCTCTCAATGAGCCTGCAGAATCGCCTTGCCAGAGGCATTGCCATTATTCTGGCGGTTATCGTAATTTTCATGGCCCTGACTTCGATGTCATATCTTGATATCGACAGTTTTGTAACCGTGATTTTGCCACGTCACGTCACCATTGCCAGAACCTACGAACGATTCGCAGACTCCTGGAACCAGGCGTTTCAAAATGCCCAGGACCATCTGCTACTCTACGAAAACGTCCCTGAAAACAAGACCATCGAAACAATCGACAGGTTAAACAACATCAGCTCCAGGCTGAATAACCTTATCGAATTACCTGACCACAAGGAAAGCTTCATTGAGCTTAGTCGCTTCTGCGCCAGCTTTACCAATCAGCTTTCTTCATATTATCTTCACCTGAACAATCGCAACCGCCTGCATCGGAAAAAATTTCTCAGTCGCGAGAAGGCCACTGTCGGCATGAAAAATGAGCTGGTGACCCTGCTAGACCGCTTTAAAAGCATGCTCAGCGACTTCAATATCGCTTTGAAAAACCCTGATTTTCAGGCGTCACTAGGTCAGACTTCCGACCTTCTGCAAAAAATCTCCCGGGTCGAAAAAGACCTGCTCCTGGCAGAAACGGAAGTTGCTCTTTATATCAGCCAAAAAAGCGGTGCTTCGGCCCAGAACCCCGACCCAAATCTCGGGAAAAAGGCGGCAGAAAGGGTTGAAAATAGAATTCGCTCGATTCTCTATCTTCTCGACCATTCGGCTCGGGAAAGCAAGAACCCCTTGCAAAAAAGAGTTCTGCACCAGATTCGGAACAAAATTGATTCCTTCTACCAGAGTTTTCAGCAGTTGCGCAACGTACTCGAGGCGCCGGCAAGCGAATTAATCGAACTTGAAGATCAGCTGGTCAAAAGATTACAGGGCCTTGCCGAGCTGACCAGAAAAGGGATTAGCATTTCCGCTCAAGAGGCTGATTTTTATTGGACCCAGATCTTTGCCATCTCTGACACGATCAAAAGCCACGCTACCAACAACCATCGCATCATTCTCGCCTTTTTGGTGCTTGTTTTTCTGGCCGGTATTTATCTCTATTTTTCAATTCCGGCGAAAATCGGCGGCCCATTGAAAGAGCTCAACCGCCAGCTCGAAAACTTCAAGCTCGGCAGCGACATTGAGCCTATCGACTCGTCAGGAACAGAAGAAATTGACAGCTTGGCCTCGGCATTCGTAATGATGGGGCAAAAGCTCAATCAACAGGCAGACATCAATCGTAGCTACCTGCAATCCATTCACAGCCTTGCTCACGTCTATCGAGAACTTCATCAGACCCAGCAAAGAATCGATAGACCAGCCGAAAGGCTTGAAAAGGCAATCGATTTCATTCTTGCCCAACTGATCGGCAAATGCCCGAAAATAGATCTGCTGAAAGTAATGGTCAGGTCGAAAGATGGCCGGCATTTTACCCGTCTTGGCGACCCGGAATTCTCAGAGCGCTTCATCAAAAACCAAAAAGAGTATAAGGATTACTGCGATTCGGTCGGCTGGGACATTTTCGACCCTTCACTATCAAAGGAAGAGATTATTCCTGCAGACAAGAGCCTGACCGGGCATTTTTTCGAGCAAAATTCGGGGATTAAAACGGCAAATGAAGATAACAGTTTTTTCCAGGATCAATTTACCCTGCAAAAGCTGACTGATTTACCGATTTTGCAGGACTCAACCCATGAAAAAGGTCTGAATGGAAGTATTTTTACTGAGCCATTGCTGCTGCCACAGGAAGACCCAGACGAAGACCAGCCGAAACTCGGCCTACTCTTCGTCTACTTTCTGGATCCCGAAACCAGACTTTCCTGGCAGGACATTTTTTTCATTCAGATTATCGCCAGTCAGCTCGCGTCAATTATTGAAACCGACAGTCTCCTGCAGGAACGCGACGCCAAACGTAATCTCGACGAGCAACTCAATATGGCCAAGGAAATCCAGGACAACCTGCTTCCACAGAAGATCCCCGAGGTAAAGAATCTCAAAATTACCAAACTCTGGAAATCAGCGGCGGAGGTTGGCGGAGATTTTTATGATTTTTTCGTTCTCGGCCCATCTCGGATTGGCGTGGTAATTGCCGATGCCTCAGGCAAAAACGTTCCGGCCGCAATTATCATGACTGTTTTCAAAACAACTCTCTCAAACATGGATCTCGACAAAACATCTGCTGACGAGGTTTTAACCAAGGCCAACAAAGTCATTGCAAAAAATATAACCCCAGATCGCTTTATTACAGCAATGTACGTTATAATAGATTCAGAGACAGGTGAAGTGGAATTGTCCAGTGCCGGTCACAACCCAGCCTTTGTCGTTTCAGGTCGCGGTCACGACCTTTCGCTTCATGAGAAAAATGTCAGCTGTATGCCTCTCGGCATTATCGACACTTATGAATACGAAGCAATTCGTTTTAAAATGAAAAAAGGCGATTTGCTGTTCATGTACACCGATGGTGTCACAGAAGCGAGAAACACTGACGAGGAAGAATTTGGCCTTACCGGACTGCGAAAATACCTGGCTCGACCGAGATCGCCAAACCCAGCCCAGGATCTGGAAAGAGTTCTGGATGAGTTCTCAAGGAACGCTGGTCAGCATGATGATATTACTGCAGTTTCAATAGAGTTTACAGGGAGCTGAAAAAATGGAAAACCAGATTGAGCACCAGGCAAGAAGCTACTGGGATAAAACCTGGTCTCGATTTCTCAAATACCACGGTATGATTGCCCCTTCAGCAAAGCTGGTGCAACATCTTTTCACCCAGGTACCCCGGAATGGGGTCATTCTTGATCTTGGCTGTGGTGAAGGCCGCAACAGCCTTTATCTTAGCCAGGTAGGCTTCAATATCATCGGCCTTGATCTTTCATTCAAAGCCACGAGTGTAATGAAGAACAACTTTTTCGAAGAGAGCCTCAAAGGCCTGATCCTGACCGGTGACGCCAGGCAACTTCCCTTTATGGCCGATTCCATCGATGGCATTCTTGCCCACCATCTTTTTGATCATCTTGACCAGGAAGGATTTCGCAAGGCCATAAATGAGTGTCTCAGAGTATTAAAACCTGAAGGCGTATTGCTTTTTACCATGGATACCTTCAGCGAGGCTCTTTCAGATTCATCGGTTATCAACAAAGACGACGGCTCGTTTTACTTCAGCAAAGGCCCGAGTAAAGGCATGCTGGTAAGACCTTATGATGAATGTGAACTTGCCGGGCTGACTGATTTAGGCTGGCAGATTATAAAAAATGAAATGACCCCGAGCCACAGCAAGATCATGCTGCTAAAAAAGCTGGCCAGACCAGTATCTTAAACGTCTGCCTCTCGGGAAAACTTACTTGGAGCGGCGGTAACCTGATTTCTTCCGTGCTCTTTTGACCAATACATGGCGACGTCAGCAGCCTTGATAAGAGAATCCATGTCATCGGCACAATCAGGGAAAATAGCTACCCCGAAGCTGGCAGTTATTTTCAGAACAACACCTGATACTTCGAGATAATCGGTTTCGATAGATTTTCTAATTCTTTCGGCTACGGCAACTGCTCCACCAAATTCGGTTTCAGGCAAAACCAGGGCGAATTCTTCACCACCGTAGCGAACCGGCAAGTCGTGTGTTCTCACTGCCCGACGCAGAATGGAAGCCACATGCTTCAACACCTCATCGCCGGTCTGGTGTCCATAATTGTCGTTCAAGCTCTTGAAGTGGTCAATATCGACCATGATCAGTGCAAGATTACGTTTGAACCTCGCAGCACGCTTGAGTTCGTCATAAAGGCGCTGCTTGAAGTAACGATGCAGATAAAGCTTGGTCATACCATCGGTAATAGCCTGCTCATAAAGCTGGGCATTTTTAACCGCGGCACCGAGCTGAACGGCAAAAACCTTGATCAATCTCACGTCACGCTCAGTAAATCCGGCACCTTCCGGGCTTCCGCAGAGATGAACCAGGCCAAGAAATTCGCCCTGATGCACGATCGGAACAACGATGAAAGATTTACCAAAAAGCTTTTCGTCGGCGCGGATCAATTCAAACTGCGCCTGATCACCCTGCTGATAGGAGAAATAATCCTTCTTCTCATAAGAGTAAGCAAGGGTTTTCGAATCTTCCATGTTGATGTTGTCGGGCAATTCGCTGGCATCGCCAAGGTGACTCATCAGGCTGAAACTTTTGTGTTCTTCATCAAACAGCCAGGTCGAGCCTCTTTCAATTTCGGTAATTTCTGAAATCGCGCTCATGGCCATATCAAGCAGTGCCTGAAGCTGAAGTTCAGAAGAAATCATCTGCGAGGCCTGGTAAAGAATACTTACTTCCTGAATCTTTTCATCGAGTCTAACATTGGCTTCGCGCAATTCTGATAACAACAGAAAGTTGTTTATCGCAACTGAAATATTGCGCGACAAGGTCTTGAGAAAAGTCATTTCTTTGTCGGCCAGTGGCACTTCTTTGAGCTTATGGCCAACCACGAGAAAACCGATTAGTTTCTCACGCACCTTCAAAATACTGATGCAGTCAAGATTATCTTCGGCAAAAAGATCTAAAATAGAGCGCAGGTAACTGAAACCGTTTACCCGGTAAGTAATATCGTCAGAATTTTTTTCGATGGCTACGATTTCATCCTGGGAGATGTCGTAGTCGCCGGACTTGAGACAGAGTTTCCATGAACATCGCATGGAAACACGATTCTCATATTTGTCGAAAAGAAAAATCCCTCCCTTGCGCACGCCGAGGGTGCCGAGAAGGAGGTGTAAAAGCGATTTCAACTGAGCGTCAAAGCTTGAAACGCGACAGAGTTCGTCGCCGATGTCACTCAATGCCTCAAGAACATACTCATAGCGCAACACCTGCTGCTGCATTTTTTGTTCGAGAGCAGTTAGCTGTTCAGACATAAAAGCCTATCAACCCTTAAATTTGTTTACTGCTTCCTGTTCAGTGTCAAAAGGTTCTGCGAACTGTAGGAGACCCATCATTTCAAAGGTTTTGCGGTTGGTCGGCGTAAGATTGGTGAAGGCCAGTGCTCCTTCAGACTCCTCAATTGCCTCAATAACCCCAATAAGAATTGAAATACCGATACTGTTAATCAAAGGGGACTGTTCAAGATTGATGACAATCTTGTTTATGCCCTTTTCAAGGTGGTCTGAACAGATTTCATCGACCTGCTCGGCACCGAGATCATTCAAGTATCCATTGGTTCTAATGATCAGAACAGAACCATCAACCTGATGCGTTAGAGAGAATTCTTCTGACATAACTAGTATTTAAGCTCCCTGGAGACTTAAAATTCTTCCTGAATATATCTGCTGACGTCCGGAAGGAATTATCCAATAACACAGTATCACAAATAAATCAGTTTAACAACATGCAAATTTTTGCTTTAACCTTAAAATATAGAAAAAAGATTTTTCTTGCACATCCTTATTTTTTCGATACATTTCCTTCCCATCATGTGGAAATATAACAGACAGATAACAGCCAGATGGGTTTTCTTCGCGATTGGGGCATTAATAAGCTTGTTGCTGGTCGCATACCTGTTCAGACTACATCCGGAAAACCTTGGTAAACCCGAACTCAAGCAATTCTTCACGCGCCTTTCTGTAAACGCAGAATTCCTGCCGTTGTACCTTATCCCCGTTTATTTCATAATCGTAACCAGCCTTTTATTGCTTGGTTGTCCGACTTTCATGATTTTCCCGCCACTTTATCTGATTCTGGGATTTACCATGTCTTTTACAATAGTTGTGGCAACGCAACTCTGTGCCAGCATAATCGCAATTTATTATTCCCGAAAGAAATCTTTGTTTCGAGACATTCCGCCCGGCATAATGGTTTCTCTTGCCGGAACCTCCGCAACTGACTTCAGCTTCTGGACCAGACTGTACATCAACTTTCCCCAGCGAACGATCGACATGATTGCCGCCGGCCTTTTAAAAAGTGATGAGAGAAATACCCGCCTACTTGTTCCAACTCTGTTAGCAACAATTTTGCGCAATTTCCTACCGTCTATCTGGTTTGCATCTTTCATCCACCTTACCACCGGCATTTCAGTCGACCAGGCGCAGGCAACCTCTAATTTTCTAATCTGGTCATCCCTTTTGGTGGCTTATGTTGCTTTACCCAAGGTCCCTGAGTTGCTGATATGCAAGTCCAGTATCAAACCTATTTTGAATGACATTGAAAACTGGGACTCCAGTCAGGCTGCCACCGGTGAGCGCCGGCCAAGAAAGAAAATCAAATTGGGTATGCAAAGCCGACCGAGTTTACAGTAAATTTGCTGCAAATTGTTTTAAGTTGACTAGACCTCCGGTTTTGTTTAAAGATATATTGCTTTAAACAAAGAATCTTTTTCAGGAGGGAATATGTCCTACGATTTGTCGCTTATAAAAGAATTGAAACACCGAGCTGCCCGTATCAGGTGGCTGTCTCTTAAAACCACCGCTCAAGCTGGTTCGGGACACCCAACTTCCTGTTGTTCAATAGCCGAAATCATGTCGGCGCTTTTCTTCAAAGTCATGCGCTATGATCCGGCCAAACCTGGCTCACACGCCAATGATCGACTTGTCCTTTCCAAGGGGCACGCTGCTCCGGCTCTTTATGCCGCATGGTGTGAAGCCGGATATTTAAAAGAAGAAGAAGTTTTCACGTTGAGAAAAATGGGGTCGCGCATCGAAGGGCATCCCATGCCGATCCTTCCGTTCGTTGACGTTGCAACCGGTTCTCTCGGCCAGGGACTGTCAGTAGGCCTCGGCATAGCCCAACAGCAGCATGCCGTCGTAAAAAATGGTGCGAGAACTTTTGTTATCCTCGGAGACGGCGAAGTGGCCGAAGGCTCAGTCTGGGAAGCATTCTCTCTGGCTGCGTCAATGAACCGCGACAATCTCATCGCCATTATCGACGTAAACCGCCTCGGTCAGAGTCGTGAAACCATGCACGGTCATGACATGCGCACCTATGCTCGCAAAGTCGAAGCCTTCGGCTGGGAAGCCATCGTCATTGAGGACGGCCATGACATCGAGCAGGTGCTCAAAGCTTTCGAACAGGGACTCAACGTTAAAGGAAAACCAGTTTGCCTTATCGCTAAAACCTTTAAAGGTGGTGGTCTGAGCAATGTTGCCGACAAGGACAACTGGCACGGAAAACCTATTATGCCGGGCAATGGACTCGAAGAAGCCATTGCTGAAGTTGAAAAAGACATTATGAAAACCCCGCCGGCACCGGCAATCGCTCATCCGGAAGAGATTCGCGGGAAAATTATTGAAGGCCCGGTAGCCCCTGAAGTCGAGCCACCCCCTTACAAAAAAGGCGAAAAGGTCGCTACCCGTCAGGCAGTTGGCACCGCTCTCGTAGCACTTGGCAAAGCTGACGAACGCGTCTGGGTCGTTGATGGCGATACCCAAAACTCAACCTATGCGCAGAAGTTCGGGGAAAAATTTCCTGAAAGATTTGTCGAATGTTTCATCGCTGAACAGAATATGGCAGGAGTATCCGCCGGCCTCGCCTCTCGCGGACTGATTCCATTTGCCACCACCTTCGGCGCTTTTCTTGCCAGAGCTTTCGATCAGGTTCGCATGGCCGCCCTTTCAGGACTTAAAGTTAAGTTGATCGGAACCCATGCCGGCATCTCAATAGGTGAAGACGGCCCATCACAAATGGCTCTTGAAGATCTGGCCGCATTCGCCACTTTACCGAATGGCACTCTGCTGTATCCTTCAGATGCAGTATCAGCATACAATTGTATCGTCAATCTTGGCAGGCATGACGGCCCGGGTTATGTAAGACTTTCGCGCCCAGCCAACGAAGTTATCTATGATGCTGATGAAAAATTCCCGATTGGTGGCCTGAAACTTCTTAAAAAAGCTGGCAAACCAGCTTTAACCGTAATCAGTGCCGGTGTTATAATTCACGAAATCCTCAAGGCAGTAAAAACTATCGATACCCAGGATCAGATTCAGGTTGTCGACCTTTATTGTCTCAAACCATTCCCCAAAGCAGAACTACAGGAAATCATCAAAGCTTCAGCCGGCAAAGTTGTCGTTTTTGAAGAGCATGCACCTGAAGGCGGAGTTGGCAGTTCCGTGGCGCTAAACATGGCCGGCAGCATAAAAGAATTCAAGCATGTTGCCGTTACCAGCGTTCCCAAATCCGGAACTCCCGAAGAACTGCTCGCATCTTTCGGTCTTTCGGCAGAAAAAATCGCCGAAACCCTCAAAAGTCTTATTGGCTGATAATCGCTAATAGATATTTCTCAAAGAATTCTATCGCCCGACTTGTTCGGGCGATCTTTGTTTGAAGCTATTATTTGTTGGAATTTTAATACAAATGTGATAAAATGACGACATGTACATAATTGGAATATGTGGCTTATCAGGATCCGGGAAAAGCAGCGTTTCAAGAGCTGTTGTTGAACGTTTCCCCGGTAAAATCGGCGTTCTTGAACATGACATGTACTATTTCGCCAAGAAAGACAAGCCCAAAATTATGAATTACGATCACCCGGATGCTTTAGAAACGGGACTGATGATCAATCATATCAATGAATTGAGAAATGGCAGAAGCATCAAGAGGCCGATTTACGATTTCAAAACCTCTGATCGCCTTGAAGAAACCGTTGAAATAGCCCCTCATCCGATTCTCATCGTAGAGGGGCTTCTTTTATTCAATATTCCTGAATTGATGCCGCTTCTTGACTTGAGAATTTATGTCGACGTTCCGCTGGATATTGCTATTATAAGGCGTATCAAACGAGATCATATCGATCGCGGACGAACGGTAAAAAGCATCATTTCCCAGTATGAAAGTTCGGTGCGTGACGCAGCGATCAATATGGTTCAACCATCTCGTTACCTCGCGGACTTGATTATTCCTCAGGGCGCGTCAAATTTGGCCGGCCTCGAAGTTCTTTACGGAAAAATCCGCGACCTGCTTTCAAGGGGCGATCATCCGAACGGATTCATCAACGGCCAGGAATAATTTACAACAAACCATTTTCGCGAAAGCTGAAATACCCCTTGCCTTCTCGACCAACGATGATGTGGTCAAGTAGCCTTAAATCAAGCGATTCGGCAGCGGCCAATAAAGCCCGGGTGATGTTTCGGTCGGCATTCGAAGGGTTGAGTTGTCCGGTCGGATGATTGTGTACCACAATAAAACCAGTGGCATTAAGCATTAAAGCCCGCTTAACTACTTTTCTCGGGTAAACTGCCGTCTGATCTTCGATCCCCTCAGAGAGAATTTCGTCTTTTAAAATTCTATTTGAATTGTCGAAAAAAATCACTCGAAACTGCTCTTCCGGCAAGTTGGCCATTGTTGCTCCCAGATAGTCGAGCAATGCCGACGCCGAAGAGATTATCGGAGCCTCACCAAAGGCCTTTCTTTTCACGGCATATTGAGAAGCCTCGCGGAAAAACCTGATCAGCCTGGCAGTGTTTTCCCCCACCCCTTTAATTTTTGTAAGACTCTCTTGATTGGCGACAAAAACAGCTTCGAGCGAGCCAAATTCCTGAATGAGACTTTTAGCCAGCGCTTTGGTGTCTTTGCGCGGAATAACAAAAAAAAGCAAAAACTCCAGAACTTCATGATCAGAAAAACCAGTAAGTCCGGTGTGATCAAACCTCTGTTTCAGTCTTTCACGATGGCCCGAGTTATCCTGCATTTTCCTCTCCTGAAAACATTATTGAATTTATTAAAGAAAATATCAAGCAAAACCCTTAATTTTCTTGCCCTAAATGCTCAATAGCGTTACAATCGGCAAATATGGTGCTTCATCATCAAGGCAAGGAGAAAATCGCATGTCTGGAAAAAGCTGTATCAGTTATCTAAATTTCGACCATTCCGGGAAGCTTTATCGCAACCTTCCAATCCCGGAATTGATGGAAAAAGCAATCAACCGTGGCGAAGGCAGACTGGCAGCCAACGGAGCTCTACTCATCGACCGCAACAACGGTACCCGGTTCGGCAGATCGCCAAATGATCGATTTATCGTAAAAACCCCGGGAACCGACGATGTCTGGTGGGGCGAGATAAACAAACCCATTTCTGAAGAAAACTGGAAAAAAGTTTTTGCCGCTTCAAAAGAATATTTGAAAGAAAAAGATGTATTTGTTTTCGATGGCTTTGCCGGCGCTGACCCAAAGCATCGCCTGCAAGTCAGGGTCGTCGCAGAAAAGGCCTGGCATGCACTTTTTTCTGCAACACTTTTTATCAAACCGGGAAAAAATGACAGAATCGATGACACACCCGGCTTCACCGTTTTCAATGTCTGTGATTTTTATCCACAGAACTGGAAAGAAATGGGCCTCAATTCAGATGTTTTCATTCTGGTAAACTTCCAGGAAAAAATAATACTCATCGGCGGTTCGCATTACGGCGGAGAGATTAAAAAAGGCATTTTCTCGGTAATGAATTATTTGCTTCCCAAGAATGGCGTTTTTCCAATGCATTGTTCGGCAAATGTCGGCAAGAATGGCGAAACCGGACTGTTCTTTGGCCTTAGTGGTACAGGTAAAACTACATTGTCTGCTGACCCCGAAAGACGTTTGATCGGTGATGACGAACACGGCTGGACCGAATCCGGCATTTTCAATTTCGAAGGCGGTTGCTATGCAAAGTGCATCAAGCTTTCCCGCGAAGCTGAACCGCAGATTTTCGACGCAATCCGCTTCGGATCCATTCTCGAAAACGTCGTTGTCGATGAAAACCGTGTACCCGACTATGACAGAGACACCATTACCGAAAATTCACGAGCCACCTACCCTACAAGTCATATTGATAACTGTGTTCAAGAAGGTATGGGCAGTCACCCAAAAAACATTTTCTTTCTTGCTGCCGATGCTTTCGGCGTATTGCCGCCAATCGCCCGTCTTTCCCCCGAACAGGCGATGTACCATTTCCTGTCAGGCTACACAGCTAAGCTCGCTGGGACTGAATCAGGCATAGATAAGCCGACCGCAACATTTTCAGCCTGCTTTGGCGCACCTTTCATGGTACATCATCCCTTTACCTATGCAAAAATGCTCGGCGAAAACATGAAGAAGCACAATACGCGAATCTGGCTGGTAAACACAGGCTGGAGCGGTGGTGCATACGGAACCGGCTCACGCATGAAAATCAAATACACCAGAGCTCTGCTAAAAGCAGCTCTTGACGGCAGTCTCGACCAGGTTAAGTTTGTCAAAGACCCGATTTTCGGCGTTGAAATTCCCGCAAGCTGTCCTGGCGTACCTGAAGAAATTCTTACTCCGGTTAATACATGGCAGGACAAGAAAGCCTTCAGAAATACCGCCGCTGATCTGGCAAGAAGATTCGCCGCCAACTTCAAAACCTTTGAAGCTCAGGTCGACGCGGAAGTAAAAAAAGCTGGGCCAGTCCTGCAGGAAAGCGCAAGCTGACAAAATCTGCAGCAAATAACCCGGACTAACAAAAAGTGGCAGTCTCTTTGTGAGACTGCCACTTTTTACATCAATATTTAACTTAAAAGCCCCTTATTGTTTTTCGCTGCAACTCACAAGAAGCTTTTTCAGTATTCTCAGGCGATCAGCTCCTGAGCCTGTGTTTCCTGAACTATTTCTTCTTTTTGGCTAAGCTCTTCAAGCTCACGTTTGAAATCGTCTTCCTGACTTTGCAGTTGTTGGTCCACGTACTCTGAGGTAACCAGGATCTGCTTTTTGTCATTTTCCCGCAGCAAAAACATGTCGTTGCGCAAAATACGCTCAAAGACGGCCCGCAAACCTCTCGCTCCGGTTTTTCTTTCCATGGCCACTTCGACTACGCGAACTATGCCGTCGTCAGTGAATTTCAGCTCGCATCCATCCATTTCACAAAGTTTGGCATACTGGCGAACGATCGCATTTTTAGGCTCTTTAAGAATCCGGATAAATTCATCTTTGCCAAGACCGTTCAAGGCAACCTTGACCGGCAATCGGCCGACGAATTCTGGAATAAAGCCATATTCCATCAGGTCTTCAGCTTCAACCTGGTGGAATAATGAAGAGTCGGCCTTGTCTTTAGGCTGAGGATCAGTGCCAAAACCAATGCCCGTATTTTTGCGAGTGCGTTTTTCGATAATCTTTTCGAGACCGACGAAGGCGCCACCGCAGATGAATAGAACATGCCGGGTATCGATTTTTACAACCTGCTGTGACATGGGGTTTTTTCGACCGGCAGTCAACGGAACATTGGCCTCGGTACCTTCAATTAGTTTTAGAAACGCCTGCTGTACGCCTTCCCCAGAGACATCTCTCGAAATCGAAACATTGTTTGAGGTCTTGGTTTTTTTGTCGATTTCATCAAGATAAACTATGCCTTTTTGAGCCTCTTCGGCTTCGTAATTCGCATCGATAAGCAATGACAAGAGTACGTTTTCAACATCATCGCCAACGTAGCCTGCCTCGGTGAAACTAGTACAATCGCCGATGGCGAAGGGGACTTTCAAAATTTTGGAAAGAGTTCTGGCAATAAGAGTTTTGCCACTGCCAGTTGGGCCAAGCAACAAAATATTGGATTTCTCGAATTCAACGTCGGTATCGTTGATCATCGAAAGAATCTTATAATGGTTGTAAACTGCCAGAGAAATGACTTTTTTGGCGGTTTCCTGACCAATTACATAATCCGAAAGAGCATTATAAATTTTTCTCGGGCTGTATTCACGAACAATCTGATACAGATCAACTTTTCCTGGGCTTGAGGCCGCTCCTGGAGCGTTTTTCAAGCTCGCATCCTTGCGCAGAAAAATATCACTGGCAGTTGAAACACAGGTTTTGCATAGAATCACCCCGTCGGTGTTTTTAACAAAATCACCGCCGCGACGAAGATCTTTTCCACAAAATACGCAGTAACTCATTTTTTAACTCCTGTGGCTTTCAAGCCCTTGTTTTGAATTGCTATTCTATAGCAAAACTCGCGAAACATAAAGCCTTTTTAAACAAAAAAGGCTGCCCCTTTTGGGGGGCAGCCCGTTTTAACTTAACGATCAGAGTTCGTTGTGGACTTCGAGGAATTTTTTTGCACGATTCAGATCATCGGCGGTCATAACAGCGCCATTATAGCTCTGTGCAACGATGCCGCGTTTGGCAAAAATTTCTTCGAGCTGTGCCTGATGCTGACCTTCGAAAAGATTCTGGTCTGCTGTAACCAGGGCGTTATAGCCATCCATGAAAGTCGGGCGGCTACCATTCAGGTAATAATGGCTCTTGTAGATCAAAGGATCAGAGATTTCTTTGCCCAGCGCTTTTCTGATATCCCATAATACTGCGCCCCAGATTTTACCATCGGCGTGAACTTCGCCGTGGATATCTTCGGGATAATGCAGATCGTTTTCAACATTTCTCAAAAAGGGTTTACCCATTTTGGCACAAACATATTCACCGAGTTTTGAATCATTGGTTACAGAACAGGCAAAATAGTCGGCCTGACCTTCATTGATAGCTCCTGATTCTCCGCTGTAGGCAAGATAAGTAATCGAGTTGAGAACTGCATGCGAATATTCATGATAAGCAACCGATGCTTCTTTGGCCAGATCGTTGAACTTATTGCCGTCGCCAAAGGCAAAAGACTGCTGCCAGGGGCTGAAATAAGCATTATCGTAATTGTCGCCAAGATGAACAACAGCTTTCATAGGTTTATCAAGCTTGTCATGACCAAGAACATCTTTATAGAAATCATGAATGGTGGTGATGTAATTGTACATATTCACTTCATCAAAGTGGGTGTGATCGGGTTCGTAAATATGGACGTTTTCATCACTGACTGATTCAGGGCCATCTTCGTTGTCAATTTTTGCATAAAGCCCGGTCAGAGTATTGGTGGTGAGATGAAGAAGAGGTTCTTCGGTAACTTCACAGATCATGGGATTGGTAACATAAAGTGCGCCTTTGCCAGTTTCGGCGAAATTCATTTCGTTATTGCTTCTGATAATATCACCAGTGTCGGCATCGACGACGATTTCCCAGTCACCAAGGGGTTCATCCACAGGAAGTCGGGTGACATAGGCCATTTTGCCGGTTTTATTTTCGCAGGGAATAATCTGAAGTTCGGCCTGAGGCATGGCACGAAATTTATTGGCTTTGATCGATTCACGGGCTTTGCCGATAGCCTGGTATTTTCCCAGGGTTATCTGATTGGTGATCTCATCGATAGTCGGCAGAGAGCCGTTTGCCAGAGTAACAACCCCGTCTTTGTCAACGTGCAGTTCAATTTTCGCATCATTGACCCATACGCCATCGATAATCATCTGAAAGCCCACATGGCTTACCAGGCCGTTACGTTCGTTCTTAACGACTCTGAGAATTTCTACGTCACGATCGGTTGGCAGATTGAAAATTTCAGCATTTTCGCGAATGTAATTCATCGCAGCTTCAACGATGTTGCCAGAAAACGGGGAAGATAAATCGCCGCGCAAACTTGAAATTCTTTCGCCATCTTCGGTGACGATAAGCATTTCAACATTGCCTGCCAATGATTTATTCTTGAAAAGCTTCTTGATCAGTTGTGGATTGACCTGCACCTGTTTGTTCAGTTTCTTGCCAGTATTAACCTGGGTAGGAGACACATCAAAAGCCAGTGCCTGCGAACAAATAAAAGCGCCTAAGGCGGTAATCAAAATCTTTTTCATGTACACCCTCCGTACCTTATAACTTATTTGTAAAGTATACACACCGTTTGCATACCCCGCAAGGAAAGTTCAGACATTTTTATGATTTTGTATGATTTATAAAACTAAAAGCAAAACGCGAGATCTGCACTCATTGAGATCTCGCGTTTCACCAGCGCCCCTTAGGGGATTCGAACCCCTGTCGCAGCCTTGAAAGGGCTGTGTCCTGGGCCACTAGACGAAAGGGGCAGGACATTCATTTTGTGCGTTTGGGCCCAGCTGGACTCGAACCAGCGACCATCCGGTTATGAGCCGGAGGCTCTAACCAACTGAGCTATAGGCCCGTGACGTAAATATGATCTTAACACAGACCATTAAAGAAAGCAAGCACTTTTTTATTCCATGTAAAATTCTTTTAATTTTTTGGAACGACTTGGGTGCCGCAGCTTTCTGAGAGCCTTTGCTTCAATCTGGCGAATGCGTTCGCGGGTAACACCAAACTTTTGTCCGACTTCTTCCAGGGTTCTCTGCCAACCGTCTTCAAGACCAAACCGATACTTAATAACTCTTGACTCACGCTCGGTAAGAGTTGCCAGAACCTTATTGATCTGTTCTTTTAGAATCAGATTGAAAGCAGTTTCTGCCGGCGGCAAAGCCGATTTGTCTTCGACAAAGTCGCCAAGATGCGAATCTTCTTCGCCATTGATTGGTGTTTCAAGCGAAATTGGATCCATGGCGGTCTTCATGATATTTTTAACTTTTTCAACCGGCAGGCCAACTTCGACCGCGAGTTCTTCAACCGCCGGATCTCGACCAAGCTTTTGCACCAGCTTGCGTGAAGCCTTGCGCAACTTGTTGATGGTTTCAACCATGTGCACCGGAATGCGGATGGTTCTTGCCTGATCAGCTATGGCGCGGGTAATTGCCTGTCTGATCCACCAGATGGCATAAGTGGAAAACTTGTAGCCTTTGCGGTATTTGAATTTTTCGACGGCTCTTATCAGACCCTGGTTTCCCTCCTGAATCAGGTCAAGAAACAACAGGCCGCGCTTCGTGTATTTTTTTGCAACCGAAACCACTAGTCTGAGGTTGGCTTCGATAAGCTTGCGCTGCGCCTCGGAATCTCCATGTTCAATGCGCTTGGCAAGAGTTACTTCTTCCTGCATTGTCAGTAGTCTAATTTTACCGATTTCGCGCAAATAAACGCGAACTGAGTCATCGATATCATCGAAATCCTGCTGAGCCTTTTCTTCTTCTTCTTCTTTTTTGTCTTCAGCAGCTACCGGAACCTTTTTGTCGAGTCGAACTTCATCGTCGTCGACCAGTTCGACATTCCGATCCATAAGCTCATTGATGATTTCTTCAAAAGCTTCGGTCGGCAATCCATCCGGCAATGCCTTGTTTATTTCCTGATAAGATAAATAACCCTGCTGGGTACCAAGCTCCAGCAAGTCATTTCTAATTTCTTCAAGGGTGCGAGGGTCCTTCTTTTTGGAAGCCTTGGCCTTGGTTTGCGTTGCCTGCTCTGAATTCATAAGTGTTTTCCTCAACTAGGTAGTCAATAAAGCAAGTCAATCTTGCGTTTAATTTCAATCTGCTCCATGCTGAGCAGAGCCAGTTGTCTGTCATCGCCTTTCTTTTCAACGTCTCTGATTTTTGACTGCAGTGTCTTCATTTCGTTTTCCAGTCGGCTCTTCAACAGGCCCTTGACGCATTCCATGAAAGGTTCAGGCGGCCGATCTTCAAGCGTAGTGATCAACTCACTCAGACGGGAAATCAACTCTGGTTCATCGAGTGCTGCCAGAATCTCTGCCGGTTTCAGCGCACCACTTGCCGCCTGTTGCTGAAAGCTTATTGCTTCAAATAACTTTTTCAAGCGGGGGTCGGTAAAATCTTCCGGCGAGAGAAGCGCGCGCACACGCTCCAGCTCTTCAGGCTGCTCGAGCAGATGCTTGAGCACCCATTCCTGCCTCTGCACAGAGGCATTTAATTTCGGAGACACTATAGCCCTTTTCTTCTGTCCATCAACTGTTCTTGGCGCCTCGCTTCCGGCGAATTCCTTTTCAAGAGTCAGAGGTTCCATATCCAGCAGTTTCGAGATTTTTCGAATCACTTCACTTCTCGCAATTGAACTGTGGATAGCGGGAATCAACTCTTTAAACTCCTGAATCAGCTTTTCTTTCAACTGGATTTCAAGGGGAGGCTTTAAACCGCGGGTATGACTTTCTATCAGAAAAGTATATATATCTACCGCTTTTTCAAGCAGTTTTTTAAAATTTTCGGCCCCTTCACGACAGATAAAACTATCAGGGTCATCTTTAGGGTCAGGAAACGAAATAACCCTTGCATTGATCGGGGTATCCTTCTGGAGCGAAATCGCCCTCAGGGTCGCTCTTTGCCCTGCGGCATCAGCATCATAACAGAAGAACACCGTTTCGCAATTTCTTGCCAGCATGTGAATCTGGTCTGGGGTAATCGCCGTTCCGAGAGTGGCAACGACATTGGTTATGCCATGTTGTGTCAGACTGATTGCATCGAGATAACCCTCGACCACTATTGCAGAATTCAAACGCCTTATTGTCGGCAAGGCTTCGCGAAAGTTGAAAAGCATTCTGCGCTTGTTAAATGTTTCAGTCTCGGGAGAATTTAAATACTTTGGCTCTTCATCGCCGCTGATGACTCGACCACCAAAACCTGCAACCCGACCATGATTATCGACAATCGGAATCATCAGGCGATTCCTGAAGGTATCATAAAATCCATTGCCGGTTGTACGCGGCTTTACCAGTCCGGCCCGTTCCAATACCCGCAAATTTTCCTGGGTTCTTCCATATTTTTGCGTCAAAGCATCCCAGGATTCCAAGGAGAGCCCCATTCTAAATTTGCGGGCAGTATCGAAAGAGAGGCGACGTTTGCGCAAATAATCACGGGCAACCTGACCCAAATCATTATCGACGAGATTCTTTTCATAAAACCTGGCCGCCTGATCAAGCATATTGAAAACTTCAGATTTTTTCTCATATTCAGGGTCTTTTTCGGTTGGCAGCTCGATACCGACTCGCATTGCCAGATATTTTACCGTTTCCGGAAAGGTCATGTGCTCAAGCTCCATAATGAAAGCAAAAACGTCGCCACCCTTGCCGCAACCAAAACAGTGATAGATCTGCTTGTCTGGAACGACATTGAAGCTGGGGGTTTTTTCTTTATGGAAGGGGCACAGGGCTTTATAATTATGACCGGAAGGAATCAGGCGTACATGTTCCCCGATGATCTGAACGATATCGGTTCTTTCCCGGATCTCTGCTATTATTTCGTTTGAAATAATGCCCAAGCGGTACTCCTGTTAAAACATATCGTAAAACGCGAATTGAATTTTCAATGGTAGATCAAATTCAAACAGGAGTCAATAAAATTTTCAGGGTATTTTTCCGGCGATTACAAAAATGCGCCAGGCGGTCAATGCAGAAGCTAAAACCAGCATCATCAGAAGAATTTTTGCAAAAAACACTTCGCTCTCAAGACCATGCATCGACTGCATGGCAAAAAGAACGAATCCAGAAGCCCTTTTCATTGGCGAAGCAACAATCAACCAGTTTTCGCCGTCTTTTGGAGCAACAGCAAATTGTTGATTTTCAGTGGCAACGACCTTTTCGAACATATTGACGGCAAAAGGGTATTTGGCCAGTTCACCGGGATAAGGCGGCTGATCGACCCGACGCGGCCTCATTGCCAGGCGTATCGGCGAAGCGCCTTCATTCTGATATTTCTGCACCTGCTGTTTAAGATAACGACCGGCAAAGCTTCCCGCATCATGCCAGATTATCAGTAATTCAGGGTTCTTTTCAAACCGCCCGGTTTCGAGAAAATGGGTGAAAATGTAGAATCTTTGATTGGCCAGGCGAAACTCAACGATCTGATCTCTTTTTTCGAATATTTTCATGAAATTCGCACGGCTTTCCGAATCCCCAAGAAGCTCACCAAGGTTTTCGGTCATGGCATCGAACATCATATCGTTGACTCGATTGCGCCATGAGCCCGAACCCTGAGAGCGCCCGGCAAAAAGCTTCTGGCCGAGAGCGGGCAGGAATTTGGCAAGCAGGCCGCTGAAAGATGAAGTCTGCGGGTAAGAAAATTTTATCTGACCCTTGCTGCCAAGCAAAAAGACCTGGCGAAACTTATCATCGTCGTGGAAAGAAGAAGCCATGGCCAGAATTTTGCCGTCCCCTCCATTCTTCTCCAGGTCTGCGGCAAAAACAAGGTAGTTGCGTTCAAGCTCTTTTACTGCATCGATATATTTCTCGTCGACAGCATTTATGAAGCTGGTCAAACGATCGGAGATTTCACGGACCGCAGAGCGTTGATGCAGGTTGGCAAGAAGCAGGGCGATGACCATCATTCCAAGCATTGGCAACGAAATTGATGCCCCAATAACGAACTTCAGCTTTTGTTGAATCCCCCATTGCGGCAAATGCCCGCCAGCAAAAAATTGAAAAAGAGCTCGAAACAATGCGACAACAGCCACAAGAAAGAGCATTCCCAGAAGAAATAAAGCTTTATCGAGATTTGATGGCAAAGAAGACCTGAAATACAATAAAGACTTCTCCGCATCGACCGGAAGGGCCAACAGAAAACCACGAGCCAGCTCATCTTCATAAGCCAGCTCTTTGCGCATCTTAACGATCTTCTCTCGAAGGCCATCATGGCTTAAACCGACAAGACTGAGAAACCCAGAGCTAAAAAAGTCGCGCTGGTGATTTTGCAGATTAACCAGCGCAGCGACAGAGGTTTCTCCAAGGGGCCTTCGCCGATTCTCCTCGGCAATAAGTTTTCTCAGGCCAAAGTCTACGGGAATCGCGGCGTCTTCAAAAAAAACTATCATTCCTCCTTTAAAGCGATCACCCTCGAGGTGAGAGAAAAAGGCATTCCAGTAGAACCAACCGGGCTTTCCGTTCAAGCTAACCCTGACAAGACTTGATTTTTCATTTACCAGGGTAGCTGGTTTTATTTTGCCCAAAAAAGACTCGAAAAAAGAAGAATGTTGGCTGAGCAAACTTGCCTTGCCCTCAACTTCGGGTTGAATAAGAGCCGAAAAGATTTTGCGGATAAAAACCCGATAGGTTTCCGATTCACCTTTAAGAGGGATATGTTGCCCCTTTTCATCGAAAAAGCGAAAATTGGCGAAGCTCAACCCCTCTGCTTTAACGCGGTCAAGGAAAAGCTGAATCGATTCTGGAGTAATAATCTCTTCTGACAGCATTCCGTACATCAGGTTCAACCTTTTCTGGATAAAGCTGCTGTCCACGCCTTCCCGGCGAACAATTTCAAGCTGGCGGCGGGCCGCCGAAAAAAATTCATCAGCCTGACCGCTACGATAATAACCCCGAAAGAAGAAAAAACTTCCCAAAACCAACACCACCGGCAAGCCCAACAATAGGAGGGCTTCCAGCCAAAACGAACCCGATCTTTCTGTCGATTTTTCAGTTTTCAGTTGATTATTCCGAACCTTAGCTTAAATTCCTACAGATGGTATAATACTATTGAGCTGATGACAACTTAACTCTATTCTGATATATTGAAAAAAACTAAGAAATTTTTGTTTTATGAGGAACTCATGAAAAAAATACTTTTTGCCATTTCAACCCTTTTAATAGCAGGGATGATTTTTTCGAACTCAAACATTTTCGCCTCTGCGCTCAATCCTGAAGCAGATGCTTTTTATAAAAAGGCTGAGGCCGCATTTGTCGCCAAAGACCTGGCTTCTGCAGAAACAAATCTGATCGAAGCTCTGAAAATAGAGCCTGACAACGCCTTTTTTCGCTATATCCTGGGCCAGGTTCAATTCAAAAACAAAAACTATCTCGATGCCAAAGGGAACCTTGAAATAGTCGGCAGATCTCGCCCATCACCAGACAAAGGCGATGATTACAATAAAAAGCTTAAAAGCTCCAAAAAGAAAATCAAAGAACTCCAGGAAGAATTCAACCTGGCAGGCAATGAAAAGTTCGAGCTCTATAAAAAGCACAAAGATAGCCCACAAAAATTAAAGGTAGCAGTTACCGTTTTTCAGGCGTTTCGCTTGAACCCGCCCCTGCGCTACAAAAACTTCAAGTTACTTGAATCCATTATCAAAATCTATGAAGAAGCTTTGAAAAAATCTTTTGAAGGCAGCGAATGGCAAAAGGAGCCAATGCTACAACTTGCTTTTCTTTATGAAATCGCCAATAAAAAAGACAAGGCCGCTGAGGTCTATATGCGTGCCCTTGACTATGTTGAAGATTCAAACGAAGAATTCGTCATAACCCATAAATTTGACTACCTTAACCGCTCTAATAAAGAAAAGCTCCTCGATACAATCGAAGCCGGCGAATTCACCCGCCAGGATCTCGAAGAATTGATTGGCAGCGGTAGCCAAAAGATTTCTGAAGACGACAAAAAGAAAATTGAAGATATTATCTCCGATGCCAGAGCCAAGCTTGAAGACGCCACAACTGACGAAGAACGCGAGTCAGTGCTTGAAGAAATCAAGGCGACAATCATCGAAAAGCAGAAACGCGGCGAATTGCCCGGCCAGGAAGAACTGAAAAAGAAACTGGAAAAAGAAGGCAAGACCATGGAAGAGTATCTCAAGGAAAAAGGCCTGTAATTTTTGTCCGGATATCCTGCAGAAATGCCCAGAGGAGTTAGAGGTATGAATCTGAGAACCGTAACAGGATTCCTGTTGTCCGCTTTTATTCTTTTGTCAGCTGTGACCGCCCATGCAACCAATGTATCTGAAACTCTAAATCAGGTTCAGCAATATTTGCGCCAGAAAGATCATCAGGCGGCCAGAAGCCTTTTAACCGATGCGCTTAAAAGCAATCGCAGCGAATACAAACTCTGGCTTGCGCTGGGCTACGTTTATGAGTCAGAGCAAAATTACGACATGGCCCTTAAGGCATTCAGATTTGCCAGTGAGCTGAAAACCAGTATTCCCGGTCTATCAGAAAGAATTATCCGCCTTCAGGAACTGGTTAAGGCCAATGCCAAGGAGATTTCAGGCTCAAATAACGACCAGCAGAATCAGACCCTGCTTGAAAAAGCCCGTTATCTGCTGGCTTTCAACAAGGAGTTGGAAGGCTATCAAACGTTTTATGAAGCGGTTGAGGCCGACCGCAGTATTCTTTCCAACGATTTTGGCTTCATCTCCAAAGGATTGGAATTCTTCAAAAAAAATCAGAGCTTGCCTGACGCCATGTTTTTCCTTGGCGCCTTCACCTATTATTCAGGCCAGTATGAAAAAGCCTCAGTCTTGCTGGAAAATTTCATCTCCTCCAGCGAAGAGTCTCCGCGCCAGGAAGACGCCAAAAGACTTTTGGCCGAGAGCCGAGAGATTCTGAAAATGGCTTTTACTGCAGAACCAGACATGAAGAACAAGCCAGCTCAAACCAGTGTAGAGCAAAAAGTTGATACAACCAGTCAACAAATCAAAGAAATCGAGATACCCGAAACCGAGACCTTTCAGGAAAACTTTGATTCATCTTCGGGAGAATCTTTCGCAATAAATCTTGCTAAGCAACGTGCATTGAAGCTTCTGGAAGAATATGACCGTGAAACTGATACCCAGAAAAAACTGCAAATTATCTGGCGACTTGGTTTGTTAAGGCTTCCGTTACCTGAAGTAATGGCCAAGATGGCCGAATTTTTATCTACGAATGACATCCAGACCGTTGTTTCAGCCCTGAGAGCCCTGGTCAAGATCGGCAATCCCGGGGCGCAAATCTGCGGCCCCCATATAATCAACCTTCTCGACAACGATGAATTTGTGATCCAGTGGTCAGCAATCACGACTCTTGAAGACCTGCCTCTGCTTCCCGGGCGGGCAATACCAAGACTTTTCAAGATTTACCGCAACGAAAAAAGAGCCGCACGTCAAGGCATCATAATAAGAACGATGAATGGTTATGGCCCAACCGGCATTGCGGTATTACAAAAGATGCTCGAAGACGCTACCGGTCCCAATAAGCGCCCCATTGCCGAAATAATCAGCATTCTAACCGGCGAAAATGTTGAAACCATTTTGAGAGATAGCTAAGGCGGGTACAATAAAGACATATCTTCTGTTATAATTGAATAGGATGTATACACACAAGAAAAGAACGGTTGGGTTTACATTGGTAGAAATACTTATTGCTTCTGCCGTGCTTTCGGTTTTCACATTCTTCGGCTACAAAGTATTCATCGCAATGTCGAGGTCTTTTCAAAAAGGAAGCTGGGCACTTGCAACACAAAACAAGCTAAGAAACGGTCTACATTTCGTTCGCGAGGAAATGCAGAAGGCAACTTACAGAACCGATGTAACCCTTGGCGGAACAGTGATTTCCGATGTTGGCTTTCAACTTAAACTAGCTTCGGCAGACACAGTGACCAGTGGCGACATCGCTCAATGGTATATATGTCTGCCATTTGTTTCAGGCGATGCTGACAGTCCTGGAGCGATTTTCAAATGTGAACTCAAACTCGAAAACGGCGTTTTACTTCTTTCAAAAGGCAAAGAACAGGGAGACGATCCATTGAACAGGGAACGGCTTCTCAACAACTACAAGGTTATCGACAACGTTGAAGAAGTTCGTATAACTGAAGAGCCTTTCGATCCAGACAATGAAAGAATGGGAAGCATGATAACCCTAGAGATTCTTGTCAGGCACCACGATCGTGACCACTTTCCCGAAGCCCAGGTCATAGATCGCACTGGTGCCAAAGTTGAAGTCGAGGTGCTCAGGGAACTATGATCAATCGAAAAGCTCTGACTCTGGTAGAAATAATGGTGGCAGTCGCTATCCTTGGCGCCATCATTTTACCAGTGCTGGGACTTCTGGATTATTCAAACCGCGGCACCAGAGAACAGGACGTAGAAGGCATTGCCGCCAACCTTGCCAAAGAAAAGATGAACCAGCTTCTTTACGTCATCAGCCGGACAAATCTCATCGACAACAGCGGCACTGAAACGGTTGAAAACATTAAAGGCAACGACATTGCCTGGAAGTATGAAGTTTATGAATTTTCAAATACCGAGTTGAAATTTAAGATTCCAAAGTTTGTTTTTCATGACCCATTGGGGTGTAGTAGCGGAGTTGAAAAGACTCCTGCCTCAGTTATTGACGCTACCCCAGACGAAATGAGTATCGCGGAAATTTACCCGGCTCTTGCCGGCACCTCTCTTATGGTTGACATTAGCATGACAGTCAGATGGAAGCTGCCGAACCAGTCAGATTATGACCCGAAAAACACTTTCAAGCTGGTTGCAAGGAGGACTTTTCTTGTTACCCACTAGAAGAAAAATATTTCGGCCGAAAAAAGGCATGGCCATACCATTGGTATTGACGTTCTGCGTCTGCGTAATGGTATTTGCCGCGTCTCTCGCCCTGTTTCGCAAAGAATCCAAGCAACAGAATCTAAGCAGCATCCATTTCATTCAGGCAAATTTCATGGCCCAATCGGCAATTCAAATGATGTTGCTCAAGCTCAGCGCCTTCCCCCAGGAAGCCTGTGATTCCGGAGTTCTTTCATTGGGCTATTGCCCATTCAGAGGGATTATCGCCAGCTCAACATTTACAGTAAACGCATCCAGTTCAAATCCCTTAGGCCTGCGACAATTTTTTTCCGATTGCAATACGGCATCGTTTCCCCTGAAAGTCCCCGATCTTCCGGCAGATTGGGGCAGCCGAGTCAATGGTTTCAAAGTTATCAGCGCCTACACCGACCCTGGCAAACGCCAGCTGATAATTTCGGCACAAATCACCGCTGTTGGGCAAAGCAGGCTCGATCGCGGCGGTATGGATATACGCAAAGAAGAAATGATCAAAACGGTAAAATTAACCAGAGAAAATTAGTTCTGTCAGGAGGACCAATTATGTTGTCTAAGAGGAAGTATCTTTATCTGTTTTTATTGGCCCTTGTATTTTTCCCGCTGCTGGGCGAAGCCTGCAGTCTTCCGGCAGAACCCTGCGCTGCCATTGTTCCGATTAACTCCACCGGCGCAGACATGACCCTGGTAACCGAAGGCAACACGTTCTTTTATGTTGTCCCCCAGGGCACGACTGCCAGTTTCAAAACAGTCTGGGATCCGGCAGCACACAACACCGGCAACGCACTACAACACGATAAGTATGAGTGGTGCACCAAAGCAGGCATTGCCTTTGAAGCAGGTACTGACAAACCAAACGGTTACGGCTATTTCCCCGCATCTGCAATGGCTGACTTTTTCGAAGTCCAGGGAAGAGGCAAAGTTGTTGAAGCTTTCACGAGAACCACCGGGGTATCAACCGCTGACGCCTTTGTTGCCGGCGACCTCGGCCCTTATCTTACCCTGTCAACCTTTGCTCAGCCAGGCCAGGAAAGTGAAGTATCGACAATCGGTGGTCAGGCTACTGCTTACCCTGATTCCGGTCTTTTCCCTCTGACCGGATTAACTGACGCACCGGTAGAACCAGCTATAGACAGCATTTTTCCCAATCATCTGAAGAAAAACTCGATGGTACCCATAACCTACGAAGGCTCGACGAAAAACGTTTACAAGGTTTCTGACGATACTGCTATTGAAATTCACGGCGAAGGGCTCCTGATCGAAGACATTCAAATAGATCTCACCGACATCGAGGTAACTGATTACAAAGCATATATCAGATCAGGAAATTCGGCCGCAAACATTGAAATACTTTCAACTCCATCGTTGCTACCAATTAGTGCCGATGGCGCCGATGGTATTCCCGGCCCCGACTACAGCATTACCTTCGACATCCCTTCTTATAACGGCAACAAGGAAGATTCAAAAATCAAATTCAAGGTATGGGCACCTGGTGCGGGTTTTGAGATCACCCATATCTATTGGGCCTGGGAAGAAAGGGTTTTCAAGAAAGAATCTGAAACTCGAGTAACGACTCCGGCGGTTTATGACGCCAGCGGAACCCTTGTTACGCCTGAAGTCACAACGACAAAGGAAGTCTGGCGTCACCGTGCCGATTACAAATGCAGCGAGCAGCTTAACCTGAAAGTTATCAAACCCGCTGACGAAGCCGGCTCTACCGACTTTATCGTTTTCGACACCAAAGGCCCGATTGCTGCCAATTTCTCAGTAAACGTCGGCGATGGGTTCGCCGAAACTGGACCGACAACCATGGACTTCGAGATGATTATGCTCGACACCAACCCGTATTTCAACAAACCATTCAATGACACCCTGGGTGGAGCAAATTTCAATCAAAGTGCGGCCAACATGAAGGTGCAGATCTATTACACTTATCCCTGCTATACCTATTCCGCCGCCAGCAATCTTGATATGAACGCTCTGAAGACCGGCGGATATGGTCTTGCCGACTTGCAAAGCCTGAGTGACAAAAAACCGATTTTCAAAAGCTACAAATTTCAACCCACCTGGGTCTGGAAAAGAGCCGAAGTATCTGATGTCGTTATCTCACCGGCTACGGTTGAGAAAAAGAATTCGGACAACCGACTGGTTGGTTCATTAAATCGTGTTTCCGGAAAAGTTAAAATTCAGCAACCCCGCCCATGGCTTTTGTGCAATGGCGCAACCGCAGACACCGGAAACAGCGACCCTCTGCCCAAGTTCAAACTCTTCGCCATCGCCAAAGACTCTCAGGGCAATGATGGTCCTGAATACCAGACGGTTTATGATGATGTTGGGGAAAGCCTCGTTCAGCCGACTGCCAACCCCGAAGTTGGCGGTGACCGCGCCTATCACCCGTCAGGAGCCTCAGACATCCCGGTTGGCGACATGCTCGACAAGTTTTCGGATGCAGGCATAGACACTTCGAGCTGGAGCAACCTTGCCTACAACAAAGCTAAAGACAAAATCGCCCCAGAAATACAGGTTGTGGTTTTCGATACAAGAACCAATAAATACCATGTTTTTGGCTCAAAAGAACATGTCGATGCCGAATTCAGTCAAATGGGCTCTGCCGCTTTCAAATCGAACTATGCTGATGCCAGCTTGAACTTGCCCTACTTCAATAAAGAAAGCCAGATCAATACAGAGCACGAATTCACCGACACCTCAGATATCAACGGGCTTTTCACAAAATACCTGAGTGACGCAAATGCCGTTTCAACAGTGAATGACGGTTCAAATGTCGCCTTCGTATGTCAGAAAAATAACCGACTCGTGTTCTACATTCGCGCCTTTGACAACATCAACTCTGGAGTAATGGCCAAGAACTTCGGCATTTCATCTTTGAACTGGTCTATTCAGGACAAAGAAGCTGCCTACAATGATTCTGGCTCTATTTCGCCAACTGATATGATGAGCGCAATCGAGCACGTATTCAGATTCGAAAATGCGACCAGCGGCCCAGAATACAACCTGACCGTGACTGCCAAGGATTACTCTGACAATGAAAGAACTTTCAAGCTTGAAATCGTTGTCATGGGTCGCACACTTGACATCAGAACTCTTGAAGAAAGAAGAAACCGGTTTAACGACTGACAAGGACGCTTTTAATCAAAACTTAAAGAAATGGTTGCCACTTGCAAAGTGGCAGCCTTTTTTTTACCTGACCAAAAGCTCCGGTTCAGCAACAAGTTTAAGCTTTACTGCAACCGACTCGGCACCGGCATCGCATGGTCCCGGCATCTCAGCATCGGCAGCTCCAGCGGCCAAACCCCATTTGGCCGCATCAAATAAAGACAAACCCTGGCTGCGGCCATATATCAACCCAGCCAAAGTGGCGTCGCCACAACCGACCGAACTGACTTCTCGTGCAGAAACAGGCTGAAGATGCCAAATCTTATCGCCATCCCATAACAGAATATCTCTTTTACCGTCAGTGATCATTGCCCCCCAGATACGACAGTTCTGCAACATCTTGAAAAACTCAACCGGGTTGACGAAAGGATCAACGGCAAAGGTTGCCAAGGCCTCTTCACGATTATGTTTAAGAAAGAATCCGCCGACGGTGCATGCTCTCTTTAGCGGTTCTTCACGTGCATCCAGATAAACTTCTGCGCGATGTTGCAAACAAAGTTTTAAAATATTTTGATAAAAATCATCGTTCATTCGACCGGGAATAGTCCCGGACATTGCAATGAAAGATGTTTCAGGCAGGAGCTCAGCAATCCGGCCCAACATTTTATCGATTTCTTTTTTCTTTAGCTCTTCGCCGCTTTCGATCCACCAGGTGTGATAGACGGGTTTTTCAACGACGAGGTTTATTCCCATTCTGGTTTCAGCTTCAGTATCGATCAGTTCGCAAGCGATCCCCTGCTGCTGCAAACCTTCAAGGATTTTAGCGCCATTATTGCCGCCGGCAAAGCTTAGAGCAAGGGCTGGACGACCAAGCGTTTTAAGCATTCTGGCGACATTTATACCCTTTCCACCGACGGTATAAGGAATCTGCCTAACCCGCTTTCCGCCCGGGTCAGGAATCTGCTGGCTATGCAGGACAAAATCGAGAAGAGGATTTGGAGTAATAGTAACAATCATTTCAATAGAACTACCGGTTTACTAAAATACCGAATTAAAGTATCATCTTGCCATGGAAAAGAAAACAGGGGTAAATTGCAATTTAATAAAATCTAACTTTTTCACTTTTTATCGGCCTTTCCGCTTAAAACATGTTTAATGCAATACAATAAATTTTAATAAAATCTTACAATCTCTAGGTAAGTCCTAGGTAAGGATTTTTTTATTACACGCAAATGAGGTAATTCGGTGCAAGAAAAAAATATACCAGAGCCAGTCAAAAAGGAAAAGAAAAAGCGCAATCCGGGGTTAAACCAAAAAAAAATTGAAGCTGCAATTTCTTCAGCCAAGAAGAACAAAAAAACCATCAAACTTTCAGACGGCGGCGGCCTTATTTTGATGGTTCAACCCTCTGGGAATGCTTGTTGGCACTTCGTCTACTCAAAACCAGACGGCACTAGAATTGATCCAAGAACCGGCAGCGCAACAACCAAATACAGGCAACATACAATAAAAATAGGATTTTTCCGTGAAATTCCACTAGGTAGTCAGGACGGCAGAAGAGATCCGGACAACATGAAGACTGCAAGAGCATTTCAAAGAGAGTATGCTAATCTTTTATCTCAGGACATTGACCCCAAAGAATACCTTGAAAACAAGAAAGCTGAGACAGAGAGAGAACGGCTCTTTTCCGATGTTACTTTCAGGAAGCTTGCCGAAAAATACTTTCAACTCAGACTAGAAGGCAAAATCGGGAAAAAACCAATTTCTCAAGCCTACAAAACCGCAACAGGATATGTGATTGCCAACCACTTGAGCAGCATTCTTGATAAAAACATCAGAACAATAACCGATTCCGACATTTTAAAAATCAAAGAAAATACCCTAGACAAGCCCCCCACTTGTCACCGGGCAATTGAGATTTGCAAACAGGTTTTCCGCTACGCAAAAAAAATTAAATGCGGCAATGAACCATTAATAAGCCACAATCCTACCGACTGCATAGAAAATGAAGACCTTCCCGGATTTGAACCAGAGCACCACCAACACCCCGAAAGCCCTGAGCAAATAGGCAAACTTCTGAGCCTTATTGAGGCAGATGACAAATGCAATGAAGTTACAAAAAGCGCGTTATTACTATTGCCTATTCTCTTTTGCAGGCCGTCGGAAATGCTTCAAATGAAATGGTCGGATCTTGAAGGAATACACGCAGAGAACGAACAAACAACAGCAAAATGGAGTTATTCAGTAAGCAAAACCGGCGTTGAACATGAAATACCGTTACCCCCAAAAGCAATTGATTTGATAAAAAAACTGATCCCGTTTACCGGCGACAAAGAATACGTTTTTTACAGTAGCAACTCAGGATCAACCCTATCAAAGCCGGGATTAAACAGAGCTTTAAAACGTTACTGGAAGGCCTGCGGTTTCAAGCTGAAGTCAGAAAGCAAACGATTAAAGGACATTTCGCCGCACGGATTCCGAAGAATGGCAAAAACGTTTTTAATGGAGCGCGGCATAGCTCCTGCCCTTTCTGATTCTCAAATGGCACACAAACCGCAAGGCCAAGTTAATCAAGCATACGACGGATCTACTTTGTTTGATGCCAGAGTTGAACTGCTTCAATATTGGTCAGAATTGCTGGATCGCTGGAAAAATGTGATCTTTGAAGGCAAGCAGGCAGAAATTGAACTCAAAGAGAACTACTCTATTCTCAAATTTTTTAAATGGAGCGAAAGCCGGTAACACATAAAAAAAATAATTGCAAGTAAAAAATTAAAGTGCTTTGAAAAAATGGGTAAAAAAGCGTATAATACAGTCAGCTAAAGCGATAGAGTAAAAAAAACCGCTCTAACACGCTTTGGGGCAAAAAAAGAGGTGAATGGCATAATAGTTGCTATTCGCCTTTTTATTTGAAAAGTTTGAAGGGAGAGACTCGGCTAAGAAGGCCTTGCCAGCCAAAAACATAAAAAATGAGGTGAAAAGAATGAAAAATAAAATCAAAACTTAAAAAGGACGTTTAACAATGCAAAACACGAGTATCAATCCTCAAGCCTTCCTGAGATTAAAACAGATCCTTGAATTTATCCCAGTCTCAAAGGGCACATGGTGGAATGGGGTTAGATCAGGCCGCTTTCCAAAATCAATCAAGAATGGTTCCTGCACGTTTTGGCGTGGATCAGACATAATTGAATTGCTTGAAAAGATGGGCAATGGAGGGGAAATCTGACCATGCAGACAAAAAAAGAGCCGGGAACCCCGGCAGTAGAATTACTTCAAAATAAGTATAACACGTCCAGCCCTATTAATGCAAAATTCTCATTGTATAGAAATTCCTTTTGCACCGTTCCTATAGGTGAACTGACAATACCTGAGCTTGCAAAGAGAATCAGAATAGATAGAGAATGGCAGGCCTTTGTCTACCAGCTCAGGGAAATCAGACGGCGAGACTTGGCTTTATACCACGAAAGAAAACAATTATCTTTCGCCTTCTCAGCCGGTGGAGCCTTCAAAACCAGAAGAATTGAAGGATTAATACAGGCTACCAGCTTCGTTGTGCTGGATATCGACAAAATAAGCAGTGAAGCGGAATTGTTACGAGTTAAATCAGTATTATCAGCAGAACCATCGACAATACTTTGTTTCACAAGCCCGTCAGGAGTGGGAATAAAAGCAATTCTTTACGTTAGATTTAACGATGGCGGCCAGATAGCTAATGACGCTGATTTTAAAGCTTGTTTTGAACAGATCAAACAAAGTCTTGAAAGTAAGCATGGAATCGTTATCGACAATACAAGAGATATTTCAAGACTGTGTTACGTCTCGCATGATAAATCCGTTTACAAAAATTTTGAGCCTGAAGCTTATATCTGCACCCGGCCAAAGCCAGAGAAAAAGACAGCCGACCATTTCTTTTTTCAACAGAAAATTGCACACGTTCCTGGCTCTTTCGCCAAAAAGTATCTTGCCGGTGTAATCGAAAAAGCAGCTCAGGAGATCGCAACGGCTCCCAGAGGTGAAGGCAATTTCACCCTAAATAAGCAATCGTTCAAAATCGGGCAATTTACACACACCGCGCTGGTGAACCGATCCGAAGCCGAAAGAATCTTGATAAGTGCCTTTTTAAGCCGTGGCGGCCATTCCGAAGCCGAAGCCCGGAAAACCTTCAATTCTGGTTTTGATGCTGGCATGAACGCAGATCAGCGAGAAATCCCGGAAAGGCGGTGTGCATGATGGATAGGGAAGCATTAACCGCCAAAATAAAAGAGCTTTCACAGCTTGATCCAGTTGAATATGCACTTAGCAGAAAAGATGAAGCCAAAGCCATTGGCATTGGCGTAATTGCTCTTGATAAGCTGGTCAAAGACCTTCGAGCACAAGAATCAGACAACGATAGTATTTCACAATTCGAAGGCTGGGCAATTGAGCAGTATTCAGAACCGGTCAATGGTTCAAAATTATTCGATGAGATCTTCCAGACCTTTGAAAAATTCGTAATTGCAGACAAAGAAAGTCTTGAAATTGCCTCTATGTGGGTTGCTCTGACTTGGTTAACAGACGTTGCTACAGTCCTACCAATGGCGATGATTACAGCCCCAGAAAAAGGCTGTGGAAAAACTGTATTCCTAAGTGTTATTGAGAAGCTTGTAAGAAGGCCTTTACAGGTATGCAATGTTACACCAGCAGCATTATTCAGAAGCGTGCAAGCATGGGAGCCAACTCTACTGGTAGATGAAGCAGACACATTTTTCAGTGAAAATGAAGGATTGCGCGGAATACTGAACAGCGGCCACACCAAAGGCAGCGCATACGTGGTCAGATGCGAAGAAATCAAGGGCAATATTCAGCCCGTGAGGTTTTCTACATGGGGAGCCAAGGCAATCTCAGGAATTAAACTCGAAACATTACATTCAACCCTTACCAGCCGATCAATCATGCTTCCGTTGAGGCGGAAGAAACCAGAGGAAAACACGCAAAATATACGACATGCAACGCCTGAACAGTTTGAGCTTTTAAAGCAAAAGCTTTTTCGCTGGACTTCGGACAACTGCAATCTTTTTGTTGAAACAAAACCAGAGTTACCCGAATTGAAAAACCGCGATGCGGATAACTGGGAGCCTTTGTTAGCTATTGCAAAACTGGCGGGGGAGGAATGGTTTACAAGAATTAAGCACGCAGCATTAAAGATTGTTGGAAAAATAGAAGAATCACCCAGCCTTGAGGAAGAGCTACTGCGCGATATTAAAAATATATTTGATTGCAAAAGGATTAGTCGAATATCAACAGTAAACCTTCTCGAAGCATTGGCAGATGATGACCTAGCGGCATGGGGAACTTACAACAGAGGGCAACCCATGAAGCCAAGACAGTTGGCAAACAGATTGAAGAGCTACGATATTTACCCGAAACCTCTCAAAATAAATGGGGTTGCGGTAAAGGGTTACGATTTTTCTGACTTCGAAGATGTTTTTGAGCGATATGTTTTTTCATCTGACACCCCGGAGAAATCAGTTACCAGTAACAAAAACTCTGAACCAAGCACCAGCAGCAACCCGGAGGCTGTAACCCATGAGTTACCCGCAACCGATCTTGCAGTTACCGCTGGGTATGGCGTAACCGATGAAAAAGCTACCGGTTACGATGAGGTTACTCAAAAAAGCTTTATTGATGCAGACTGTAACCGAATAACCGATAATTTGCCAAAATCGGGAGAAGGTAAAAAAAATAATTTCAAGGGGCTGATAATATGAACCCTTGCAAATTAATAAACCTTCTGAGGAATGACGGCCACATAATAGAAATGGCAGGCGGGGTTATCTATATCGACCCAGCACCAAACCAAGAGACGGTTGAGCAGCTTAGAGTGAATAAGCCAGCCATTTTGTCTTTCCTTGAGATTGAGCAAGCTATCATTGAAGCCTGCAAAGCCGAATACTTGCACCGAAAAGCCGGTCGAATTGCCAAAGCCGATGAGATCAACCAGCTACTCGACGCAATCGACAGCCCTGAGCTGAAACCCTCTGACCCGGCATTTATTAGAAGCTATCTCGACCTTGTAAGGGCGTTGAAACAATAATTTCAGCCATGCACACGAGAGAAGAAAAGCCGCCTTGAGGCAATGCTGGCCGCCACAGATAACCGTTCCGCGCCATTATTGGCATGACAATTTAAAAAGGACATTTTACCATGAACCAACTCAGAAACATTGAAACCCGGCTGAGAGCAAAAATGCAAAACCTTCGAGCCGAAAAGCCAGCCATTGAAGAACAGTTAACAGCTATAGAAGTTAAACTCAAAAATGCACTCATTAAGGGCGATTTGAGCCTTGCAAAGTCAGCAGAGAAAGAACTGATCGACCTTGAGCAGGGCAAGAAATACGAAAACCCGCAATCAGACGCGGAAAAACTCGAAAACCTTACCAGAGCGCATAACGCGCAAAAATTTTACACAAAGCCTTGGAAGAGGAACTAATATGTTCGATGAAAAAAAATATCGTGAAAAAATCTGTAACATTCTTGCAAAAATGCTGATTGATAAAATCGTCAGGGCAGCTCAAAAGGGCAGGCTTGAACAGTTGATTGAAATGTTTGATTGATCAAAATGCAGCAGGCCGGGAGCTTTCCCGGCTTTGCAGAAAGGTTTAACCATGCCGAAATTGTTGTCAAATTTGCCTGATAAATTCCTTAAAAAAGTTTTTAAATGCGGATACAGGCGCATGAAGCCAGAGGACGCAGCAGCATACCTTAAGATTAGCTTGAGGACATACTTTCGTTATCAAAGCCGTTTTTTATCCTTCCGGGAAGCACTTGAAGCGGGGAAAAAGCAGCGCAAAGATGACGATTTGCAGCGATTTTACAGAGAAAACGACATAGACCCTGAATTATTCGCTGAAATGGAACGGGAAGCCAGAGAGCTTGAGCCGTTGGATTTGGAAATTACACCCAAGCCGGGCTATTTTATAGAAGAGCGCATTGAGCAGCGCGGAGATAGAACGGTTTATATTACAGAACAGAAATTGATGCCCTTGCCAAGCATTGAAGAGCTTATTAAAGATTTTAAGCGCGGGCACAGAAAACGAAGAAAAACGAAGGAAAAATTAGAAAACCGTAATTAATTCGCTAAAAACAGCCAATTTCGAGAAAATTCATAAAATAATGCCAAATAATACCCGCTAAGTAGCAATACTGCTGCATCGGCGGGTAATATTTTGTGAGAATGAGAAAAAATTCACACACTATTGATCGGTGGTTTGTGGTCAGTGGTTTTTCTGTGAGGCAATTTTACCACCCACAAAATACAGTTGATTTTTCTCGGTAATCATACGATAATTCTATAAAACCGGTAAGAACAAAAAAGCCCATTCTTTTGTTGTTTTTACAATCTCTAGGTAAGTGCTAGGTAAGATTAGACCAAGTTCATTGAAAAAGCCCACAAATAAAGACAAGTATCATTTTGCCATGGAAAAGAAAACAATTAATTTGCTGTTGTTCCATGGTTCGGCTCGAGCCAATTCTCTTGAATCGGCGCTGGCCTTTACGCAAAAACTCTGTGATATTAGCGGCAGAAAAGTTGAATGTTGCTTTCTCAGGGGGCAGCAACCAACTCTTGAAATGGCTCTGGCATCTGCAGTTAATGAAGGCTACAATATGATTCGCCTCATCCAGCTTTTTCTGCTGCCCGGATCACATGTCGATGAGGATATTCCCGGTATTATCGAAGGGTTCAGGCAAAAACATCCGGAAGTAAAAATTGAATCGCTTCCATGTCTCGTTGAACTTGAAGGGTTTGCATCAATGCTTGCAGCGATGCTGGAATAAGATTCTGGAATCATTATGAACAGCAAGTCTCTTAAAAAGAAGGCCATTTTTTCAATCATCGTTGCAATTTTTCTCATCGCTGGTGGCTTTTTCGGCTTTTATCTTGGCTGGAAGCAGGTTAAAGCACCTGTTTTACTCGCGCTTACCTTTCACGGGGTCACCGATTCCCCCACCCTTCCATGGGAAATACGCTACCAGGAGCTTGATAGAATCATTAGCCAGTTGAAACGCCATGACTTTACAGCTCTTTCACCGGTTGAATTTGAGCAGAGGGTAAAAACGCGAACCAGCTTGGGCAGAAATTTTCTGTTAACTTTCGATGACGGGCTTAAAAGTTCGGCTGAAGCTATCAAAAAGCTTTACAAAGAAAGATCTATCAGCTCGGCGTTCTTTATTATCACCGACGAAATCGGCAGAGAAAACTATGTAGATATAGAAACCATCAAAGATTTGCAGAAAAATTACGATTGCAAAATCGGCCTGCATGGTAAACGGCACTACGAAGTCACCAAAATTATCGCTGAAAACGGCAATCTTGCCGATGAACTCGAGCAGGCCAAAGCCTATCTGGCAAATGCTTTGAATTCCCCAGTTAACTGGTATGCCTATCCGTTTGGCGATTACAATGCCTCGGCAGTGGCTGCAATTGCTTCTACCAGCCTTGAGCTTTGTTTTACCGTCGATGGCTTCGAAATTGACCCTGACGCTGATTTCAAATTGCTGCCGCGAGTAATGTATTTGCGCGGCGGCGCGGCGGCAGGAGCACCGGATCCGCTCGACTGGGCACCGCCCAAACTTGCCAGAACCGGATCTTTGACAATAACTCTGGCCTGTCTGGTAATTTTTATCAGCTTAAGCTGGGTTATCAGGGCCAGAAATCTCCTTAAGGCCCTGCGGGCAAAGACCGATTTGGAAAAGGAAAAGGCAGAGTAGCCTGTAAGCCGGGTTCTGTACCCCTGAAGGGGCGTCGGCCATCTATCTGGGATCAGAGTCTCCTCTGACCTCGAGCGATCTACCCGGGGTAGTAGCGAAGCGGGTCACCTCGTTCCCCTGTTCGATCTTGCTCCGGTGGGGTTTACCAATGTTGCACTGTCGCCAGCACAACAGGTGCGCTCTTACCGCACCATTTCAACCTTACCTGTGTCGAGAGACCATCGGCGGTATCTTTTCTGTTGCACTTTCCGTCCACATAGAATCTCTCCTATGCAGCCTGGGTGTTACCCAGCACCTTACCCTTTGGAGCCCGGACTTTCCTCATCTTCCATGAGAAGACGCGACCGACCGGCTACTCTGCTAATTTTCCTGATTGTCGATTTTAACATTCCGGCGCGTACCGGTCAATCGCATGATTAAACCGGCCTTGCCCGGCGGATATACCGCCTCTTTTTTTCTGCGGCTGAAGCCGCAGCGTTCACAGGCATAAATGCGCCTACGCAAGCCAAGAGTATTGTCTCCAGGCTCTTTCAGAGGCTCTACCGTCACTTTTAAAGCCCCGTTACAACGTGGGCATCGTTCAACAAAAAAGATTACATAGATAAGAAACAAAGCGACAAGAACAGCCAGGAGAATCTCTTTGGAGGTCCAGAGAAAACTGCGAAGATTGAAAGTGGTAGAATGGGTTCCTTTCCTCTGGCTATCCCGCTTAAGTTCATCGAGAAGCATGTGTTTAATGGTCGAAACACCTTCCAGAAAACCCTGCCCATCATTATTAGTTGCATTGTTAGGCAGAATTACCTGATTCAGGATTTTTTCGCCCATTTCGCGGGTAATCAGGTATTTCAAACCGATACCGACGCGCAAATGCACTTTGCCATGGGCCGAGCCTTCCGGTAGCAAAGCATAAATAAGAATACCCCTTTTGTCCAGCCCGATGGTTCTGATCCATTGGGCAAAGAAACTCTCGACCCTGCTCTGGCTGTCGACCAGGTTATCAACCTTTTCTGTGCGGATAAGAATGCGAATCCGCATTTTTTCTTCTATTTCCGAGCAGATTGAAATAATCTGCTGCCTTATTTCAGGCACGATAAGCAGTGCACTATCCTCAATATAGTTTTGTGCACTTTTATCCGGCATCGTTTCAGAAGCAGTCTGAGCCGGCAATCTCAGCACCAGAAACAGCACATACAAGGTTACCAGAGCAAACACTCGCAGCGAATTAAAACTTGTTTTTGTTGAAGAAATCAATTTCTATCACCGGTCCAATATAATAGTGTTCCACAATAAGAGCATTTCTCGGCACCATCATGCGCACAGGCAGAACTGACAAAACCACCTGGCAGAGCCATTCCGCAAGAGGGACAGGAAGCAACGTCAATATCAAAGATTACCCGTCCCTTTTTCTGCTGTCTGAGATCCTCATACATCTCCAGGCTATCCGACTCGATATTCAAAGACATTTGTGAACGCTCGGTTCTTATCAGCTCGATCTCTTTTTTCAAGGCAAGAATTTCGTCGGTTACCCGAGCACGGACTTCTTCAAGGTGGATTTTTCTACCAGCAATGACCTTTTCACCCTTAGGAATATCCTTTTCAAGCATTTCGATCTTTTCCATGTCCTGAAGTATGGAAGTTTCGAATTCGCCGGCTTTTTGTCTGAAGCCGACAATCTCTTTTTCAAGGGCCGAATAAGATGCTGGAGCCAAACCGGCGCTTTTCATTTTTAAATCGGCGGTTCTGATTTGTTCATTAACCGACTCAAATGATGATTCAGCAGCACGTTTGCGCAGGTGTATCTTTTTCAACAAAGCCTTTTTCTTTTCTACAAGCTCAGAATCGGCATCGATTTCCTTCTGCATTTTCTGTAGCTTCTGTTTTTTTTCTTCTATCGCAGCATTGGCAGCGTCAATTTTCAGATCAAGGTCCTGCAGAGGAATTAATTTTTTTACTGGTATCACAGTCTACCTCTTTTATCATTTTGTCAGGGCTTAACATTAACAGAAGCGGGGTTGCCTGTCAATTCCCGCCTAGCCTATGCAAAAAATTCATACCGCGGAAAATAATCGCCAAAACTATGAATTAATCAGGCTTTAGCCCGAATTAACGTTGACTTTTCCCATAAGAAAGTGATAGAATAGCTGTTCTAAATCTGGAGGTTAGTCATGCAGACAATTCCGACAATCGCCATTGTTGGCCGCCCCAATGTTGGCAAATCATCTTTAATGAACCGCATCGTTGGCTACAGACATGCGATTGTTGATCCCACCCCCGGGGTTACCCGCGACAGGAACTATGCAGAGGCTGTATGGAACGGTCGCCAGTTCAATGTCGTCGATACCGGCGGACTTGACCCGGATGACTCTCAACCGATAATGCAATCGATAAAAAATCAGGTTGATTTTGCCTTGAAAGAAGCAGAAGCAATCATTTTTGTCTGTGATGGAAAAGCTGGACTGGTGCCGGATGACAAGCAAATTCTCAACTTTCTGCGCCGTCAGTGGCCGGACCGACCGCTTCTTGTTGCCATCAACAAGCTTGATCATGCGGCAAACGAAGACATTTTCCTCGCAGAATTCTATGAACTGGGGCTTGAAAAAATTTACCCCATTTCGGCCGTTCATGGGCACGGAGTTGCCGATCTTCTTGACGACGCGGTAAAAGGTTTTGACCGCAACTGGGATGGTGAGGAAAAAGACCGGCGCACAAATCTTGAACAAATAGCCCTGGTCGGCAAGCCCAATGTCGGCAAATCTTCTATTTTCAACTATCTTATCGGCGAGGAACGCTCCATTGTCGACAACGTTCCAGGCACAACCAGAGACACAATTTTAAAACGTTTTTCACACAATGGAAAAACCTACAACTTCATCGATACCGCCGGGCTGCGCCGCCCAGACCGAGATAAAGACGATGTCGAGCAATATTCGGTTTTTAGAACACTAGGGGCAATCAAAAACACGGATCTTGCAATACTGGTAATGGATGCCTCCGAAGGCAAGATAACCAATCAGGATAAGCGCATCGCCGGACGCATTATCGAAAGCGGAGCCGGATGCATCATCGTCTGGAATAAATGGGATCTTTCAAAACACAATGAAAGAGACTGGGATGAGCTGATTAGGCACACCAGAGAAGAATTTCCCCAACTGGCATTTGCACCAATGTTGGCTACTTCAGCAAAAACCGGCCTAAGAGTAGCGAAGCTTTTTGAATTGATAGATCAGGTTCAGGAAAATGGGCGTAAAATCATTCCAAACGATCGCTTGAAATCCATTCTATACGACGCGGTAACCATTCAACCGCCACCCTCTTTCAAAGGCCGCGAGCTACGACTTATTTCGCTCAATCAGTTCGCCGGACCACCGATAGTTTTCAAACTTAAGGCATCTGACCCTAAGGGAGTGCACTTTTCCTATCAGCGCTATATTCTCAATCATATTCGCCAGGAAGAAACCTTTGACGGCTGGCCAGTCAAGCTTGTAGTCAGGAAATAATCATGCAGGATTATTTATACGCCATTCTAATCGGATATTTTTGCGGCTCCTTTCCAACCGCCTATCTGATTGGCAAGCTTGTTTACCGGCTCGATATCTTTGAATACGGCAGCAAAAACATGGGTGCAACTAACGTTTACCGGGTTCTCGGCAAAACACCTTTCGCTTTCACTCTGGCCATTGATGTTCTAAAAGGAATGCTCGCCGTCATTCTCACCGCCAAAGTTCTCGAAAGAAACCCTCTCGCGCTTTTCGCTGCCGGCGCGGCTGCGTTAGCCGGCCACACGCTTTCTTTCTGGGTAAAATTCAAAGGCGGCAAAGGGGTTGCGTCTGGCCTGGGAGTTTTCATTGCCCTTGCTCCCAAAGCCACTTTAATTACCCTGCTGGTTTTTCTTGCGGTTCTGGTTGTCAGTAGAATGGTTTCTCTTGGCTCAATTATAGCTGCCGCCGCCCTGCCCTTTCTCATCTACGGATTTCAGGAAGGTGGCCCAGTCTATTACCCTTATCTTACCGGCTTTTCGGCGATTATCGCCACATTCATTATTTTCAAGCACAAAGCCAACATTAAAAGGATTCTAAAAGGCGAAGAATTGGCATTGGGACAGAAAAAACCAGATGAAACAACGACAAACGCCGTGAGCGAAGCTGATGAAAAATCAGGAGAAGATCAATGAGATTTGCAGTCTTGGGTGCGGGTTCCTGGGGAACCACTCTAGCAAACCTTCTTTGTGATAACGGACATCAAGTCGTTCTCTGGGCCCGCGAAAAAGAAGTTGTAGAAGGCATAAACAACGAGCGTCACAACCCATTTTTTGTAAGTCACCTGCGGCTTAATCCTGCCCTGGTTGCCGTTCCCTCAATCGATACCGCCCTTGAAAATGCTGATTTTGCATTGACCTCTATTCCGTCTGGCTTCATCAAAGAAACCCTTAGTCCCTACGGCAAAAAACTTTCTGGACTGCAAGGAATCATCAACGTCGCCAAAGGTTTTGAAAGAGGCACCGGCAAGCGAATATCGCAACTCTTATGTGATATTATCGGTGCTGAACCAGAAGGTGCAAACGACATCGTTGCCAGCCTTTCCGGGCCAAATCTGGCCGATGAAGTGGCAATGAAAAAGCTGGGAGCTTCTGTCGTTGCCACACACAAGGAACAACTGGCAAGGATTTTCCAGCAATGCTTTTCCAACAACTACTTCAGGATTTATCGACAGACAGATCGAACCGGCGTTGAGCTTGGCGGCACCTTGAAAAACATCTTTGCCATCGGCGCTGGTATAGTTGACGGACTCGAGCTTGGCGACAACGCGAAAGCCGCCTATCTGACCAGGAGCCTTCATGAACTGGTAAGACTCGGTACCGCCCTTGGCGGTGACATTCAGACATTTTACGGGCTGGCCGGGCTTGGCGACCTTATGGCAACCACCTCTTCGCCATTATCAAGAAATCATCGACTTGGGCAGGCAATTGCACAGGGAAGAACCCTGCATGAAATTACCGCTTCGTCGAAAATGGTCGTCGAAGGCGTTGAAACTGCAAAAATTGCAAGCGAATGGGGCAAAAAACTAACTCTTCCGCTTCCAATTACCGAAGAATTATGTAGGGTTTTATTTGCAGATTGTCCACCCGAGATTGCGGCCAAAAATTTGATGAGTCGCTCCCTCAAAGCAGAAAATGACTAAACAAGGAGCAAATTCATGAAGAATACGTTTGGGAAATTAATTGCCATTGCAGCAATAATTTTGGTGCTGCTGGCAGTTTTTTATGGAATCAGGCATTTTCAAAAACAGATTCCATCGACAGAACCACAGATTTCAACCAAACAGCCCGCTGATAATAAACCGGTAGAGATGACCAGAAAGAAAACTGTTGATGTAAAATTTATCGACGGTGAGCACGAGATTTCATTCAAACAGGTGCCTCTTTATTCAGTAACTCTACAGGAAGACAAGGCGGCAACCATGACCGTAGACGGCAACCTTATGAAAGCCCTTGTTGAAAAAATACCGAATACCGCCACCCAGACAGCCGTGCCAAGCCAATTGAAAAAAGCTGCAGCCGGAAACCTGGATCGACTTACTCGAGGTGGCGAAATTGAGCAGATCGATCGCAACAAAACTCTTGCCGCTCTTGAGAAAGCGATCAAAGAGGCGCCTCAGGCCGCGACGATTACTGTGGATGTTTTTACTGCTTCTGGGGAAGGTCCTGAAAGTTTCAAGCAAAAGAGAATAGAAATGGGATTCACAACACTTATTGCCTCCTTTTCAACCCTGCACGAAGGACACATCGACGACGAAGGCCGCAACGTCAATCTCGCTCTCGCCGCCGAAAAAATTGATGGAATAATAGTACCGCCAGGCGGAAAATTCAGCTTTAACAAAGTCGTCGGCCCAAGAACCGAAAAATGTGGTTTTAAAAAGGCCGGAGTCATCTCTCAGGGGAAGGTTATCCCCGGTCTGGGCGGAGGAATCTGTCAGGTGAGCACCACCCTTTATCGAACCGCCTTGCAAGCCGGCCTGAAAATTGACGAAAGACACAATCATTCAATTTATGACGGCATCGAATATGCCGACAGAGGCCTTGACGCTGCAGTTGCCTGGGGCTACAAGGATTTTAAATTTTCGAATTCACTTGATCTGCCAGTTCTGATTTCGGCCAAGGCCGGGCCTGGAAGTGTGGCAATAGAGCTATTCGCCGAAAGAGTTCCATTTGAATCAGTAGTTCTTGAAACCAGAAATGAAAAAGTCCATCCGTTCCGCACCGAAATCAAAAAGAACCACAAATTGAAAAAAGGCGACCGGAAAATCCTGCATCCCGGAGTAACCGGGTACTCGATTGAAACCTATAGAATCATAACCAGAAAAGATGGCAAAACCCGTGAAGAGCGAATGAGCAAGGATAGATATCTGACCTTCAACCGTATCGAGGAGACAAATAATTGAAAAAGATTGTTTTAGTCTGTTTGCTGATGCTGGCAAGCGTCGGTCATGCACTTGATCTTTCAGATTATGTGGTAAGAGGCTTTGAAGGCAAGGGTCCGCTCGAATTCAATACCCCGGAAGATTTGCTCATTACCGCAGATGGCCGCATAGTCGTTGCCGACCAGAAGAATAACCGTCTGCAGGTTTTAACCAAAGATGGCGACTTTATCAGGTTCATTCCACAAATGCCCTCTTTAAATGAAAATATTGATCCTGCAGTAAAAGCAGCTGCACAACAAAATTTCGAGCAACTGCAAAAATTGATGAAAAAGCCCACGGGACTAGCTTTTGGCCCTGAAGGCAAACTATACATTAGTTGCCAGGACACCGATATAATCGCCATTGTTGATTTCGAATCGGGAAATCTTCTTGGAACGCTTTGCAAATCAGGTAAAGGCCAGGGCGAGCTTCGATCACCAATGGATATAGACCTGAGCCACGATGGCAGAATCGCAGTAGCTGAATGGCGCAATCAACGGGTTCAGATTCTTGACGGCGAAGGCAAATGCCTGCGCGAAATCATTTACAACGAAGAAACTAAAAGGGGATATAAACCGGTTTCACCCCGAGGCGTCTTCTGGACAATTGAAGGCAAACTTCTCGTCGCTTATCCGATTTTTAACCAGGTTGTCTGCTGGAATGTCGAATCAGGCCAGATCGAGTGGCGATATGGCATTAAAGGCCGAGACCGCGGCATGCTCAACAACCCTTCCTACATTTCCAACGCCCCTGAAGGTCGCTTTCTTATTGCCGACACCCTTAACCATCGAATTGTAGAGATAACCCGCGATGGGAAATATCATTACAATTATCCGATCAGAAAAGGTTCTGGGCCGGGTCGACTGATTTCTCCACGCGGTCTGATGGTAAATCAGGAAGAGACCCTGGTGGTATCCGATCAGGGCAATAACCGCATTCACCTTTTCCAGCCTGGTCAGGCAACAATAATGCTCAGGGAAGTTAAACAGCTGGCGCTGAAAGATGACTGGGCAACAGCCATGCCCAAGATTGAAAGGATACTCTATTTAAAGCCCAATGAGGCACAAGCACGTGAACTTATGGTCAATGCTCTTTATTATTTTGGCGACAAGGCATTTGCTGAAGGTGACTTTCTCAGGGCCGAAGAATACTTCCGCCGGGTATTAAGGTATCGTCCTGATGATCCCAATATTCCCCAAAAACTCGATGCAATTTTCTGGGCTTCAAATCAGGGCTTGATTGCAAACGTCGTTTTTGGCATCATAGCTGTCATCATTGCGTTGATTTTAATCTGGATCCTGAAAACGATTATTTCCAGGTTTATTTTCAGCAGAACATAAGAGGTCAAACCCTTGTCACAGAAAAGAATTCGCAACTTCTGCATCATTGCACACATCGACCACGGAAAATCAACTCTGGCCGACCGTCTTATCGAAAGCACTTCAACGGTTAGCAAGAGAGAAATGAAAGAACAACTGCTCGACTCGATGGACCTGGAAAGAGAACGGGGAATAACCATCAAGGCTCAGGCAGTGCGCATGTTTTATACGGCTAAAGATGGCCACGAATACACCCTTAACCTTATCGACACCCCTGGGCACGTCGATTTTTCCTATGAAGTTTCCCGATCGATCGCCGCCTGCGAGGGCGCGCTTCTGGTAGTTGACGCAAGTCAGGGAGTAGAAGCACAAACAATGGCAAACGCCACCCTCGCTCTGGCACAAGATCTGGAGATCATTCCGGTCATCAACAAGATAGATCTGCCTGCGTCTGATCCAGACAAGGTTAAAGAAGAAATAGAATCCCTCATCGGGGTTGATTGTTCAGACGCAATTCTGGTTTCTGCGAAAGAAGGTATTGGCATACCTGAACTACTCGAAAGAATTGTCGAAAGAGTGCCGCCGCCGGTTGGTGAAGCCTCAGCTCCTCTTCGAGCGCTGGTTTTTGATGCCAAATATGACTCATACAAAGGCGTTGTCGTCTATTGCCGAATCGTCGATGGCGAATTCAAACTTGGCGATAAGATAAAATTTCTCGCCACCGATGCTGCTTTTGAAATACTTGAGGCCGGCGTTTTTACTCCTAAACCGATAATTCAGGATCGTATCACCACCGGAAACGTTGGTTTTTTCTGCGCTTCAATCAAAGAAATGGGACATGTTAACATCGGCGACACGGTTGTGCTTGAAAAAAGCCCGGAAGTCAAAGCGATTCCGGGATTTCAGCAGGCCAAACAAATGGTTTTCTGCGGCCTTTATCCGGTTGAGGCAAACGAATTCAACGAATTGCGCAGCGCTCTCGAAAAGCTGACTCTCAATGATTCAAGCCTTTCCTATATTCCTGAAAATTCTCTGGCACTTGGTTTTGGCTTTAGATGCGGCTTTTTGGGGCTTCTTCACATGGAAATCATTCAAGAGCGCCTGGAGCGAGAATACAATCTGGATCTGGTAACCACGGCTCCAAACGTCGTCTATGAAGTTCTTACCGTCGATGGAACTTCCATAGAAATCGATTCTCCCGCCAAATTGCCTGAATACAATGAAATTGAAGAAATCCGTGAGCCTTTCGTTCATTGCACAATATTCATGCCCAAGGACTATATAGGTACAATTATGGAACTTGGACAGGAGCGCCGCGGAGTTATGAAACACATGGAATTCATTTCGGAAAACCGTGTGTCGATATCTTTCGATCTACCCTTGTCAGAGATTGTTGTCGATTTCTACGATAAGCTTAAAAGCCGAACCCGCGGCTATGCATCGATGGACTACGAACATATCGGCAACCGGGCTGCCGAAATTTCAAGAGTCGATATTTTGGTAAACGGCGAAAAAGTCGATGCCCTGTCTTTCATGTGTCACCGCGAAAGGGCAGAGTATCGTGGCCGGGCAGTCATTGCCAAGCTGCGCAAACTAATTCCGCGCCATCAGTTTCAGATACCACTTCAGGCAGCGATTGGTGCAAAAATTATCGCCCGCGAAAACATTCCCGCTTATCGCAAAGATGTTACCGCAAAATGTTACGGTGGTGATATTTCCCGAAAACGCAAGCTGCTCGAAAAACAAAAAGAAGGCAAAAAGCGCATGAAAATGGTTGGTCGGGTCGAGATACCGCAAAAGGCCTTTATGTCGGTACTGCGCCCCGAAGACTGATCAAACCGACTCAAGCATTTCGTAGTAAGAATAAGAATCTGTCTGGGAACACACCAGACAGATTTTTTCTTCGCCCTGCATCTGCAGAAAAGATTCGTTACATTTGTCGCATATCGCCGCGGGCGGCACCGGCGGTTTCTGATAATTCTTAACCTGAACCCTGGCAACATTGAAAATGTCTCTACCGTTGGCCATGAATTCTTCAACGATGATTTTTGCTGAAGCTTTTCGTGCTTCATTGTCGCTATGAACTTCGGCATTTCGTTTACGGGTGAAGAATTTGCGGGTTTCCGGCATTTTTTCTGGATCAATTTTGTCAAGATCGACGGCAACTCTATAGCCTAGACCATTATCGCGATCATAGAGCGTCAGTGCATATCTTCCGATTTGACTGAGAAGAATGAGGTATTTGTTACCAATCGTACACCCGGTTAAGAATTGAATCGCGTCTGAAAGACAAACCTGTGTCTCAGCAACTGCGCCCATTTTCTTGACCTTGCCGAGTTTTTCGCGTGCAAGAAGCACCATTTGCACCGCTATCGGAATACCTGGGGCCCTTTTAGTGTGAAACGCATAAACATTTTCGACTAAAGCAAGAAAATCGTTATCGTTCATCATTCGTCTCCTGAAAATAGCTCTGATATAAGATTGTAAACTTTTTCAGGCAAATCTGCCAGTCGCAAAAAGCTTTACTTTTTGTCGAGTGCGGCTCTGGCAGCGCGTTTAACTTGATTAGATGGATCGGATTTGGCAATTCTTTTAAGACAGATTTTTGCACCATCCTGGGGAAATTTGGCCAGAGATTTTACCAAAGCGTACCTGACCTCTTCTGAATAATCAGATGTCTTTTCAACCAGAAATTTAAGAGCCTTTTCATCGCCGATTCTGCCGAGAGAATTTATTGCCGAAGCTCTAACGAATTCATTTTCATCGTCTATGACTTCTAAAAGCAGGTCGACAGCCAGTGGATCCTTGGAATCACCCAAAGCATTGGCGGCACTTCCACGAATGTTGTGATTCTTGTCGTGCAGTCCTTCACGAAATTTGTGAAGGCTTTCCGGGACATTAAGTGATTTTCCGGCATTTTTGAAAGATTCAGACATATTGGCGGATACACCAGTATCGATCTTGCCGTTGTCCTGCCCCCTCATATAATTAACAAGTTCCTGATCAAAGCGTTTCGAGGCTTCAATAAGTTCGTCGAGAATTTCAAGATTCTCCTGGCCAATCAGAGCCATGGAAGCCTTGTAACTCAGTTCAAGATCAGAAGAGCCCAAGAAATCCCTTAGTATTTCTACCGATTCGCCGGATTTAATGTGTCCAAGTATTTCAAGCAAGGCAAGCTTGTTTTTCTTATTGGCAAATTCAAGACGATTGCGCACTTCTTTGACGACCTGTTCGCTGTCGAAACAGGCAATTGCCTTCGCTGCTGAAAAGCTCACTACTTCACTTTCATCGGCAACACAATCGAAAAGCACGTTGAGAGCCATTGGGTGTCTGGTAGCTCCCAGGGCATAGGCAACTGAAGAACGCACATATTTGTCAGGGTCAGTAATTGCGCCAATTAAAGCCATGGTAACCGATTCTTCATGACGGCCACTCAATGCTGCGGCCGCCGAATATCTAACAGCGACATTGTCGTCTTTAAGTGCTTTTAATAATGATTCTGTCGATTTTTCGGTACCCATTCCACCAAGAGCCTCGGCGGCCATAAAGCGAACCGATTCAACTTCATAAGGGTTTTCAAGGGCCTCTATCAGCGGATCTACAACATCTTCATTGTCCAGGCCAATTGCTGCTTTCGCCGCCATCTGACGCAACTGCTGATTATTATCTTTCAAACCACGGATAACCAGATCTTTTCTGGGAATTGGCGTTCCATCAGATTGAAAATATTCTTTCGGCAGCTGGTCGATTTTAAAGACGACCATTTCTTTGAAATTGTAAGGATTTTCAGCGGTGCTATCAACTTCCGGGCTTGCTTCTTTTGCTTCTTTTTCTTCTTCAGCTTCTGATTCACGAGATTCGGAAATTTCTTTCATCAGCTGAACATCATTACGTCGGGAAATTTCGAGCAAAGGTTCAATGGCGCGCGGGTCTCCAATTTTACCCAATGCATCAGCAGCGGCGGCTGAAATAGAAGAATCCGGTTCATACAAAGCCTCGATCAAAGCGGGTACAGCTTCGATCATTTTTTTATCACCCGCACAATGCATTGCGGCGATTCGCCTTTCCAGAGGAGCAGAAAAAGTCTTGATCAAAACAAGCGGATCGATTGCTTCTTCAGATTCCTTCTTAACGGGCTTAGATTCTGGGGAAACCGTTGCGTGCTCTTGTCCGGATGTAGGTGTCTTCTCAACTTCTGGAGACGCACTTTCCGAAGATTCTTTCCTGGCTGATTCGGCGCGAACAGGTTCTTTAACCGTTCCCGGCTGCCTGATTTTTTCGTTGTCAAGCTGCTCCAAAGGTTTTCTGCGGCCCATCCAGATACGGAAGACCACAACGACCAGAAGAAAAACAAACCCAACCATAATGAAAATGTCTACTGTGCTCATCGCCCAGAATATCGACTGACTGATACTTTTTGTTAATAATTTTTTTATGCAAACTTGCAGTTATTTTGTTAAACTCTCGCCATGCACATTATCGATGACATAATCATTTCGGATCAGGTCTGGGAAACCCGCTTTGCCTGCGACATCGGTCGATGCCTCGGCAAATGTTGCCAATATGGGGATCTTGGCGCACCTATTAGCGAAGAAGAGGCAGAAACAATTAAAAATAACCTTGGGAATGTTCAGAGATATCTTACCCGAGAACAAATGAATTTTCTAAAAGCTGGAATAAGCGAAACCTACAAGGGTACTCTGCACATTAGAGAAATAGGTGCCAACACCCCCTGCCCGCTCTCATTCATCTCAGAAAAAAAAGAGATTCTATGTTCGCTGCATGCGCACGCGCTGACCGAAAAGATTCCACTGCTCGATGTAAAACCGCTTTGGTGCTCGATGTTCCCCCTCATTATCAACAAAACCAGTGAGGGATGGATGGTTAATCTGCATATACCCGATTTCTGCGTCTCAATACCGAATCCACCGCCAGTTTTGCTGAGTTTTGCCCCATTGCTTGAGGTTATTTTCGGCAAAGAATGGGTTGAGAAGGTAAAGGCTGCCTACCGGTAAAAAGCTTCTTTCCATGCTCCGGCATTCGGTTCGGTAAGTGTTTTAACAGGCTGGGCGCCGACCCGTTCCCCATACATCAACTCGTCGCAACGTGCAAAATATTCTTTTGCTGCATCTCTTTGATCCATTTTAAGCAAAAGTTCCCCGGCCCGATCATAAAAGCGGGCAATGGTTCTATGCTTTTCGATAAGATCGCGAACCAGCCAGAAAGCTTCATCATAGTAGCCCTTACTTTCAAGAAGCTTGCTGAGGAACCATTGAGCGAACTCATGATCTGGCTTGAGTTTGAGAGTGCGACGATATTCTCTGATCGCCTCGTCTTCCATTTGCCAACTATAATAAAGATTGGCGATCTGATAGCTCAGTTCGGGATTTTCGGGATCCTTGGCCCGCATATCCTTGAGACGGTGATAGTATCTCTCAGGATCCTTAACAATTATTCCGGTCAACCCAGGGTCGCCGCCATAGGTATTGGGCAAACAGGTCAGAATCAGGCTGATTGCGAAAATCACTGCAAATACACTGAGAATTTTTCTTTTCATAACAATCCGCTAATCGGAAAAAGTAACCAGATCCATAACCATAAAATATAAATTCGATAAAAGAAAAGAGCTGTCTCATACAATTGAGACAGCTCTTTGCGAAAACAATTTATCAGATATCTGAGGTTCCTGATTGATCTACATCTTCAACAGTATCAGCGCCGGCACCTGTATCGGTTTCGGTTTGGTCAGCAGTACCGCCCATATTTTCAGAAGTATCGGCATCTTCTGAATCGAGGCTCTGTTCATAAGCTTCTGCTTCAGACCAGCCCTGCTTCCAACCATCTTTACCAGCCTGGAAGATCTGGCCAAGCATATCGCCGAAGCCCTTATCGGCATCAGCAGCCGTCTGACCAATCTGCTCTATGACCTTACCAATGTTATCCAGCATCGTGCCCACAGAATACAATATCTTGCCGACGTTCATCAATGCCTGCCCGATTGCAGCCGTCCATGGGATAGCCGATAACGCCTTACCTATCAGCTGCAGTGCCTGACCTACGGTCTTGAGCAGCTGGCCAATCTTCTGCAATAACTGACCGGTTTTGATAAGAGCACCCTGGATGCCTGCTTTAACCTTGGCAAGCTTGTCGAGTGCGTTTCCATCGCCTTCTATTGCATCCCCAATGGATTTTACTTCACCGGCAGCATCCTTGGCAGTGTCTTTTACATCGCCAACTTCTGACTTGGCACTATCAAGTTTGGAATTTGCTTCTCTAATCTTGCGTTTGGTGCTACTACTCATGTACCACTTGGTCTTGGCCTTTTTAGTTGTGCTGAGCTTATTGTAGGCTTCATCTGTTTTTTCGCTTGCCTCATCTGCTTTCTCAGCCGAGGTTTCCATTTCCTCGTTCTTTACCTCTTCCTGCTGGGATGCATCGGCATCAGCTGCGTAAACAGCAACCTGAACAATCAACGGGTTGAAAATCATTGCGAAGCAAAGAACCATGGAAAGCCAGAATTTCATTTTTTTCATCACTTAACTCCTCCTGAACGTTTTTATCTTCTGCCTAACTTACGATGCTAATAAGTTTTTTGTTGCTTCCAGTTTACAACTTTTTATGTCCGGTTTCAAAACGCCAGTAAGGATTGTTGGCACTGCTATTTAGAAACGGACTGGAAATGGAAGTTGTAAGTTCGAGAGCACTACCGATCTTGTCTGACCCAAACATATTTTCCCCTTCATGTATCTTTAGTTTTGCCCAGAGAAGGGGTACCCCAGGTTCAATCTGATGGACATAGACCTTAAACTCCACATCCTCGATGCCGGTAAATTTTTGAGTTTTTCCATCCTGACCGGTTCTTAGCAAAGTTTTTGCCGCACTGTCAAATTCATAGCGAACCAGTTCAACCCTTGGTTTATAATCCGGAGCATTGAAAGAAAACTTGTAAAAAAGTAATCCATGCGGCAAAACCTGTATCAGATCGCCGGCACCTGCGCCTTCGCCTGAAGAGGTTGCAAAAACCTGCTTTCGTGCTTTTTGAAATGCAAAATACCCCGCATCATCAGGATCTTCAAGCCTGGGACAGGCACAAGAAAAATCGCGACGCAGATAGTTTATCGCCATGCGCCCTTCCTGAAGATTCTGCAGATTTACAGTACCATAAAGATAATGATGCCTGGTGCTCGACATAAACTGGTAAATAAGTAAAAAGGCAACCATTGCAACTGCAATGCTGATAATCATTTCAACGAATGTGAAGCCGTTTTTTTTAAACATTTTTTTCATATCAATAATTGAGGTTTTCATCGTTCAAAATCAATACCGACAATTGCACCTGTCGGGTTCTTTCATCAGCCAGATTAACATTAGCAGGACGATGTCCTTCGCTCCATTTAACCGTAACCGTAACCTTTTTAAGTAATTCGGGCAAAATGTAAGAATCCGAAACATCTTCTATCTTTATTTCACGGAAGAAAAAGGCATTATTATACTGTTCAGAGTAACTAAGGCTGTCACTGGTTAGATTATCACTGTCCCATATTTGATTCTTCGGACTGGCAACGTCAATGCTTATCGGCTTTAAGTCTGCTCCCTGCTCCACTGCCAGCGGCCCGGAATAAGCGGAAAAATCCGCCCCGTTAACCTTGTTAAATTGCGCCACCGAAGCCCATTCGATAACCTCATTTGCCAATTCCATCGCCCTAAGGTAGTTGATCGCCTTGGTTGTATCGGTTCTGGCAGAGGTAACCATGTATACTACGGGAATTGCACAGGCCGCGACGATGAATACGGCAATAAGCACTTCAACGAGCCCAAAACCAACCCGCAGTTTTTTGTCTGGCAAAACACTCATCATGGCAGTATTTGCCCCTTGTCTTTGAATTCCTTGTTTTCCTCGACGAATGTCGAACTCTTTTCCATCGAAAAAACATGCTTTGGCGGGGTTGAATACTTGAAACGCCCCTGCTTGCCAACCTGCGTCGAAGGTTCAGTATTCTGCTGGGATAAGACAGTCCGACTCTGATCTACCCTGACATCGACATTATCGACGATATCATTCGTTGGCCTGCTATAGCGGTGCAACAGTGACAAAACAGTTATCATCACTACAACAACGGAAAAAACTACGAGCCAACGTGCCTGATCCATTAGAATGTTTTTCCTCCGGAATTAATGCTGAATAATGTCCTGACCGGACCGATGCTGACATGATAGGGGTCGAGCTCTTCGCCGTCTGGTGCAGTGCCCGCGGGGTCGTAGATGAGTGGATCATGCTCGATCCTCAATTCACCGCCATCGGCAAGACCATCGTTGTCACTGTCATGAGTGTAAAGATAATCGACAAGAAGGTTGCCTTTGATCTTAACGCTGGATTGCCCGTTGAGAATAAGGGCTCCCATTTTGGCAGGGTCTGAAGAACCAAACGGATAATAAAATGCAGCCAGCGAAGCCTGAATCTCGACTCCGTCAAATTCCTGGCGAATTACGAATTTTCCGGCCCTCAGGTAAATACGCAAGGTATCTTTTCGATTGCCGATTCGCTTCAAATTGCTTAAAAAACAGTTGCCTCGCCCAATGTAAATCATGCCTTTGCCGTAATACTGATTAACATCTGAAAGGTCGAGGTCTCCTTCTTCAATATAAATACAGCCGTCCAGATAAAGGGTTTTCTTGCCTTCGCGCAGGGCCACCCGGTGTTCTACGAAATCAGCGGTGTTTGGATAATTCCAGCTCACGGTCTTGAAATCTATCAACCGACCGAAGGTTGTCGCTTTGATATTGGCGCCATCAGGCTGTAAGGGTTCAATGGTCGAAGGCACACCGATACGAATGGTGCTGGTAGTGACATTGTTGCCGTTACCATCAAAAATGGCCAGGGAATCACCCTGCAAAGCATTTACTGAAATATTGTCGATAGCCCGACTCATCAGGTAGTGTTCTGGAAGAACGCCGCCGCTGGGAACCGGGTCTGTCAAAGGCGTATTGAGAAAAGTCTTTTTTCCGGGAGCGATTTCTTTATCGTATCTGGTGAAACGCAAAGGCACTGGCTCGGGCTCGACGATTTTCGTTCCTCTGAAAAACTCCATTGGTTGGCTGAATGTATCCAGGAATCCAACTTTGAAAAACCTTAGAAAAACCGGGCCTTCAACAAACAGCTTTTGCTTGCCGTCATCGCCGAAAAGACGTGGCATCTTGCCGACTCGAACCCGCTCAGGGTTAAAGGGCTTGCCGCCCGATTCCTGTAGATACTCGTAAAAATATGAGCCCTTGTTTAGCAAGTCCTGGCTTGGTGAAGCCAGTCCACCAAGGGCCAATGAGGTCGCCCAAACGCGGGTTGGCGGGAGGTTGGGCAAGTTCAAGCTTTCCAGTTTCCAGATTGAATTTGCATCAGTAAAACCATAGACATACTTCCAATTCTTGATGCAGGTGCGTAGCACCTGAATAAATCCATTACATCTCGAATAATCAGGCTTACTGCCGACCATGCGAAAATTACTGTAAAAATCGTTGCAGACATCCCAGGCGGCCGCATTGCTGTTAACGGCGTTCATAGCCTGTCGACAAAGGTTTTTCAGGTCATTACGTGTTTTATTTGAAGGAGTAGTATTACCAAGACAACCGTCTGCGGCCTGATTAACAAAGATTTCGTAAAGTTTGATTACTGCCTTAACCTCGAAAAACTGGTCTTCGGTTATCCCTTTAAGCTGCTCAAAATCGTAGGATTGTTTATCGAAAAGACAATTGGGCATGGCAGCACCGGTGAAAGCAGTTGCTCCGGAGAAGCCGGTAATCTTGTTGAAATTGGGGCAATTCTGTGACTCTTTTTTACCCGGATCGTAGCAAAGATCCATCCAGATGTGTTTTCTCGGGTCATTACAGCCCGGGTAATTCTGATAACCGAAATAAGCATGAGAAACATGTGGCCCATCAGCAGGAATTCCCTGAATCGTTATGCGACGGTCAGGATGGTTGTAGCTTGGCCCGTAGTTTTTTACGAAAACCGCATAACGATCGAAACGATGCCTGAGGTCGACAAGTCTGACATCACGGCGTTCGTGAACTTCGATGACGTTTTCTTCTGCTCCCTGTCGATAGGCCTGGGAAAAAACATCGAGATAGGCGTTGAAGGCCATCACTGATTTTGCCGGAGCTTCACGATAAGGGGTCAAAGTGGCCCGACTTTTAATTACCAGCCTGTAGCCTGCGCTATCTGCAATTTTGAGCGTCTGTTGCGGTTCAAAATTAGAGAAAAGTGTGATGCCCCCCCCAATTGCCGGTGCCGGTGAGGTTTGAAACATCGAGCGCAACTTTTTGAAAATCTGGCTATCAGGAGAATAATTTGCATTGCTGCGAATCATCGCGATAACTTCAGCATTTGCCGACTGGGCAAGCAGGCTCAATCTGTTCTGATCAACATTGCGAGCCAACTGGGTGACTGCTCCGCTCTTGAGGCTGTTGAGGGCAAATGCCAGAATGCTCAGCGCCAGCAGCACTGTTACAACTATATAGAGAATGAAGCCTCTTCGATTTGTTTGCATATTGACCTTCTAATTATGATTTTAACCATTGTTGCCCAAAATTGAAAGCATTTTGCATCAGCCAATATTAGTCTGAAGCTAAGGGTTTTGAGAATTGGCAAATTGTGTTAGAATACAGCCGCAAACAAACACAGGGGGATTACATGAAAGTTTATCTTAGTATCAGAACCATAATTTGCAGCCTTTTATTGGCCCTGATTTCATCGATCTGCCCTGCGGAGATAATGCCGATTCATGAAGAGACCGTGGTAATGGCATTCAGCGCGGAACGCCGAGGCGGTTTTCTAAGTGAGCCAGGCAATGTGCCGATAGAGTTTTTGCGCCGAGCCGGCCGTGAAATCAATAAGAACTGGCCGGGAGATAAAACTCAGCTCCAAGCGGCATCGCTGTTTTCTTTGAAAAAAATTGCCGAAAAAGATTTTCTTCGACCACGCCCCTTCATAGATCTTTCAACCGAACAAAAAAAAGAAGCTGGAGCATTGCTCGATCGCTACGCATCAGAAGCAGAATCTCTGCTCGACCAGATCAAGTTAAACGATAATTGTTTCTATATGCGCATGGTGGCCGAAACCGAGCCGGTTATTTCACTTCTCAACAGCCTGGTTGAGAATAATAACGAAAACAATCGCATAAATGAAGACCAGATTGAAAAAATCAAATACCAACTTCTGCCGGTGCTAGAATCATCCGACTATCTAATTGGTGCGGCGGTCTTGTCCAACGAGGGATTTGAAGCCAAATTCAGAATCTGCAGTCTTGAAAAAAAGCTGGCCAACCCAAAAATCAGCCATAAATTGAGCATAGCAAAATATGTAAACCCGGACTCGTTGATGGTTTTTGCCCAGACTCACCCAATCGAAGATCCCGCACAGATGATGGATGAATTGAAAAAGATTCCACAAACTGCAACGGTAATTTCGATGGTAGCCTCTGCCGGCCTCGACTTCGAAAAAGACCTCCTCAGTAACGGAGCTCGCGAGAGCATTCTTTCCATCAATCTTGAGCCTGACGGTGAAAACTCCATTCCCGACATTCGCTTCGTTGCCCCAGTTCCAGACGTAAAAAAACTTGAAGGAAATCTCGACAAGTTAAAAAACCTATGTATGCAAACCGGCGTTTTCATTAATAAACTTGAAGGGAAACAGGCCGGTGTTCGACTCAGCCATTTCATGTTTCCACAATATGGCGTTTTCACAGCCCTTTACGATCGGTTTCTGGTTTTGGCAACCTCTGAACTCAACCTGCAGGAAGAAATTGAATTTTTGAAAAAAGCAGACGCGGGCAAAGCTGAACAGGAATCAATTGAAGATGGAGTGCAACGCTACTGGCGCATCAGCTTTGAAGATTTCAACCTGCAGCTGCAAAAACTATTACAATCACCTTTAATGGCCGACAAAGGCGTGCCACCGATTCCGAATCTAAATCTTCTTGATGACCTTGGTGCATTGAAAATTTTGACCAGACTGCAGCCAGAGCGTATCGACTTTTCAATTCATTTGCCAATTAAAGAAAATAAAGAAAAGTAGATTTAAAAAATTAATTTATGGTATACATGTTGTACAGTTCTAACTCGGGAGATTAATCAGCATGGGGAAAAAACTGAGCAAATTGTTCATTATCATGGCTGTTGCCATGTCCAGTATATTTGTCGGCTGCGGTGGTGAAGAACCCAAAAAGCCAGATAAGACGCCCGCAACTGCTGAAAACACGGGAAACAAAACCCAGCCGGGCGGACAAAGCGCTAACACGGCCTCACCTTACGCCAATCAGGTTTTAAAATTGGGGCGAATTCCCTTTACCAACCCGACTGCGATGGTGCAGAAACATAACAAATTTCTCGAGTATCTGACGAAAAAGCTTGGCGTGAAGCAGGTAAGATTGCAGACTGCCTCAGACTATAACGGCATTATGAACCTTCTGGTTAAAGGTGATATTGACATTGCCTGGCTGGCCAGTAATATTTCAGTTGAAGCACGCAATAACCCAGACATTCAGCTCCTGGTAAAACCGATCCGCTTTGGCACCGATTACTACCGGGGCATTATTATTGCCCGTCAGGACAGCGGCATCAGGTCTTTGTCAGATCTTAAGGGCAAAAAATTCGCCTGGGTTGAAAAAGAATCAGCCTCTGGTTATACATTCCCGAAAGCTCTCTTGCTTGAGGGCGGCGTCGATCCGGAAAAAGATTTTGCTGAAGCAAGTTTTCTCGGCAAACATGACGCAGTAGTTCTTAACGTACTACTCGGAAAATATGACGCCGGAGCCTGCTATGACGATGCCCGCAACACCCTTCACGACAAGGCAAAGATCGATGAATTGACCATTTTGGCCACAACCGAAAAAATTTCTAATGAACCGATAGTCTGCCGTAAAAATCTGCCCGCCGATCTTATCGAAAAAATCAAGCAGGCATTTCTTGAACTGAACAACAAAACTCCGGAAGGTCGTGAAATCATTGACGACCTTACCGATGTTCAGGGATTTGTTCCCGCCAATCAAAAAGATTACGATTATATTGAAAAAGTTCAAACCCTTCTCGAAAATTATAACAATCGAAAGTAGCAGTTGCCAGAGCCTTGGAAAAGTCTGAACCACAAACCAGATTTTCACTGAAAATTAAGTTTACTATTGGCATCGCCCTTCTTGTAGGGTTGATTATTCTGCTTACTTCGATCAACACCTCGCTTCGCGAAGAGTCTTTACTCTCGACAAGCATGGATCAGTCCGGCATACTGCTATCATCGACGCTGGCCATTGCCTGCCAGGATCCGATAATTTCGCAATCCTACGATGCCCTGATTCCCTATACCGAACGCCTGATCTCCGGGGGCGAAGACGTTCACGAGATATCCATTCTTGACATTGATGGCAAGTATCTGGCTCACAGGGTTAGAGGTGATGCCGAAAGCAAATTGGGACAGGTTATCAGCGAATCGCTCAGACTCAAAATTGAAGACATTCAGACACCAACCCGTGTTTCTTCAGAAGACCCACATTATGTAGATTATGTAGCCCCAATCAAGGTTGGAACTTCAAAATTCGGCACGGTCATTCTCAGATTCAGCTTTGATCGCCTGATCGAAGCAAAATCCACCAGCAGGAAAAGAATCTTTCTCATTGGCATGATCGCCATGCTCGCCGGGATTATTCTATCGATTATTCTCGCGCAGTTTATCACCAAAGGGATTGATTACCTTATCCAGGGAACACAGGTCATCGAAAAGGGCGATCTGACATACCGTATTCAAACTTCTTCCAATGATGAAATCGGAACTCTTGCCTTCCGATTCAATGAAATGCTCGACGCTCTTGAATCGAACAACAAAGCTCTCGACCGCAAGATATTTGAAATTGAAACATTGTTCAAAGCCAGTCAGGCAATGAATTTTCAAAGCGATACCGACAAACTCATTCGGCAGATACTCGAAATGGCCGGCAAAGCCATTCGCGCCGAGCGCTGCTCGATTATGCTGCAGACCGGGGCTGGAACCGAAGAGCTTGAAACCAAAATTGTATTTGGTATCGATGACCCGAAAGGGGCAGAAAATATCAAATCAACGATCAGAATCAAATCCGGGGAAGGCATTGCCGGGACGGTTCTTAAAACTGGCAGTAGCCTGATTGTCAATGACGGTTTCCGCGACCCTCTTTTCAAAAGTTTTGACAGCACTTCTGAACTGGAAAAAACGATTCGCAATCTTATTTCAGTTCCGCTGAAGATTAAAGATCGGGTAACCGGGGTCATCAACGGCACCAATAAGCTTGACGAAGAGCCTTTTACCGAAGAAGATCAGCGTTTGCTCGAAGCTCTTGCCCAACAGGCGGCCATGGCCGTCGAACACGCGCGACTTTATGAACTGGCAATCACCGATGGCTTGACCAAGTTGTTCATTCATCGATATTTTCAGGCCCGTCTCGAAGAAGAAATGGTTCGCGCCAAGCGTTATCACACGGCCTGTTCGCTTATTCTCTTTGACATTGACCATTTCAAAAAATTCAACGACACTTACGGGCATCAGCAAGGTGATATTGTGCTTATTGAAGTCGCCAAGCTCATCAAGCTCGCGGTTCGCGATACGGTCGATATTCCCGCCCGCTATGGCGGTGAAGAATTTGCTATCATTCTTCCAGAAACAGACGCAAAAGGTGCGCTACTGGTTGCCGAACGTATGCGAAAAACCGTTGAAGCATTTGATTTCCCTGGCCAGGAACAAGCGTTGAAGGTTACAATTTCACTCGGTGTTGCGACCTTCCCTGATCACGCCAGCGTTAAGAATGTTCTGATCAAAAAGGCCGACATGGCCTTGTATGAGTGTAAGAATCGCGGGCGCAACTGTTCGTTTATTTACGACGACAGTATCACGGAAATCGGCGAACACTGACACAGAATGAATACCCAAGCATCTGCAACGTCAGAAGCCCTCTTCTGGCTCGATTCTCCTTCTCTGCCATTTTCACCGACCCTGCAACAACCCGCCGCCGACAATCCTCTCAGGCACCTTATCAAACCGGTAAAAATCGGCAATGTTCAATTGCCCAACAATCTGGTTCTTGCGCCAATGGCAGGAGTTACCGACGGCTCTTTTCGTCTGCTCTGTTCGCGTCTTGGCGTAGGTTACACAGTATCTGAGCTTGCCAGCTCAAAAGCAATCCTGATGAAAAACCGGCAAACCATTAACCTGGTAAGATTTCAGGCCCAGTCCCGACCTTATGCAGTTCAGATTTTTGGTGCGGAGGTTGAAGCCATGACCGAGGCCGCAAAGGTGATTGATGAAATGCAAATTTGCGACGTCATCGATATCAATATGGGGTGCCCAGTTCCCAAGGTTGTCAAAACCGGTGCCGGTTCGGCAATGATGAATAATCCTGAGCTTGCCGGCAAGATTCTTTCAGCAATAAAAAAAGTGGTCAAGGTTCCTGTAACGATAAAATGCAGAATCGGCTGGAGTCAAAACAGCATAAACGTCACTGATTTTGTCAAAAGAATGCTCGACAATGGTGCCGATGCAATCACTGTTCATGCTCGTACCCGGCAGGCAGGTTATTCAGGGGTCGCCGAATGGCACCACCTCGAAGGACTTGGTGCAATTTGCGGCAAGATACCTTTTTTTGCCAATGGCGACATCAGCGAACCAGACCATCTGATCAGGCTTCATGAAATCAGTGGTTGCAGCGGTTATATGATAGGTCGGGGCTGTGTCGGACGCCCCTGGCTGTTTGCAGAGCTTCTCGGCCACAACCTTTTTTCGGCCCCAGAGACTAGATATAAGATTTTCCGTCATCATCTTCTCGACATGCTTATGGAAATTGGGCCCAAGGCTGTGCCTCTATTTCGGGTTCACCTTTTCAATTATTTGAAAAATCACGCCAATGCGGCCCGAGCCCGGCATCAACTTTGCGATGAGCGTAGTCCACATCGGATTTTTGCAGTTGGGCAGGCGTTGTTTGAAAACCGTCCATTGCCGGGAATTCTTTAAGAAAAGCTGAGATTGTGCCGATAAATTGACTCAATATCGCTTCGATGCTAAGATGTATGTTACCCTTCAGCCATTCCGGGAGAAAATATGTCGTCCGAAATTGACAAGATTCAGTTTCTCAGACAGGTTAATCTGTTCAAAAGCCTTAATGACAAAGCATTGCTTGATCTTTCGGCAATTACCATTGAACAGACCATTCCGGCAAAAACAATGGTTTTCAAAGAAGGCGACAAAGGTGATGCCCTTTACATTATAAAAGCCGGCAAGGTTAATATTCTCAAACGCAATAACGCCGGCATCGATTCTGTCCTTGTCGCGCTTGGCAAAGGAAATGTTATCGGGGACATGGCCATTATCGACGAGCAACCCCGCTCTGCCTCAGTCGCAACCATCCAGGAAACGACTTTTCTAATCATTACCAAAGACGATTTTAGAACGCTGCTTGGTGAAGTTCCCGACATCTCTTTTTCGATTCTCAAGATGACGACCGAGCGTCTTCGCAATACCAATATGCATTTGAAACAGCTCGAAGCATCCACAAATCAGATGGAAGAGGTTATCCGGGTCATAACCAAAATTGCCAGAAAAAGCAACCTCCTTTCCTTGAATGCTTCTATCGAAGCTGCGCGAGTTGGCGAAGCTGGGCGAGCATTTTCAGTCGTTGCTGCCGAAATGAAAAAACTCGCTGAAGATTCAGCACAGGAAGCGAAAAAGATCGATTCGCTACTGCAGGAACTCCAGACCAAGACAAAAGCCATTGCCGGCATGTAAGTGCAGGGTTGTTTTTTCTTTTAAAAAAGGTTAAGATGAAAGCACTTAGACCCTGACAGGGAGCATTCAATGTCTCAATATAAATCGCAAGTCCAGAATCAGTTCCTTTCAGCAGCGCGCAAAAAACATCTTAAGGTGGAAGTTATTCTTGAAACCGGCACGGTTTTACGTGGCAAGGTTCAAGCTTATGATCAATTTTCGATTTCGCTGGCATTCAAAGACAAGGTAGAGGTCGTCTACAAGTCTTCAATCATCTATATTTCGGTGCTGCCGCAGCGGCCGATGCCAACCCGCAGGCCCTCTGGCCCTCGCCCATTCCGGCCCGCATCTTCCTCAGATGCGCCCAGACCGCGTCGAGACCAAGCTCCGGTTGCGCCAAGAAGGCCTTTTCCGGACTTCGACGAAGATCTTGACAATGATCCCCCGCCCCCAAAAAAGCCTGTAAGAAAGCGCATTTAAGCAAAAGAAACTGTCTCGAGCGAGACAGTTTTTTTTACCCAAACCTCTGCTTCTGTTTGCCTGAAAAAATGTCGATAAATAAAGAAAAGACCAAGAGGCAAACCGATGTTTTTAAATTGTCCAAGATGTGACTCCAATCAGCTTGATTCAAAGGGAACCTGCGATAATTGCGGCTATACACTTAGAATATCCTGCAACCGTTGCGGCACAAAAAACATTCCTCTGGCGCGTTTCTGCGGCGGATGTGGGCGGGGCATGAATCTTAAGGCTATTTTTAACCAGCAGATCAACCTTCATTTCAGCTATTTTTCGCGGCTCAAGATCAGGCGGTTCGCAACGGGCATAGCTTTCGGCGCGCTTTTGGGCACTTTTGCTTTTGGTTCAATGGGTATGCACTCACAATCAAACAACATTCCCACGCAAGCACATCGCTTTCAAAGTTATGATCTGAACAATGTACAGCAGGATCAATTATTCCTTAAACTTTCAAATTTTCGCAATTCGCGTGACAGCAAATCTCAGGTAAAATCTGAAGATTTAAAAAAATATACCGAAATTTTGCTCGCCAACCTCGCATCGGTAAAGGACGCAGAGAGAAACAGCAAATGGACCCCGACCAACGCTACTGATCACCTGCGAAAAGCCCGCATATCCGGAACAGTTAATCGTGGACAGGTTGCAATGCTGCTTTTCAATATAACTTCTGACTTTCTGAATCTGAATTATCGTGATTTTGCAGAAAGTTCGCCCTCCTTTTCAGATATTCCCCGGTTTCATTTTCTCAGCGCACCTACGAGTGCTTTGCACAGTCTGGGCATTGAGTTGAGTCGCAATTCAAATGAGTTTGGCAGCACAGACCCGGTCAGCATCGAAGAGCTCTTTCAGGCTGGGGTTGCTTTAGGAGAGGCCAGCAGGCTGCGACTACGGCAAAAACTTTTCACTTGCCTGCCTCCCCAGCTTTGAATCAGTTGTAATCTTCCCGGAAGTCAATCTTGGGGGGTGGCTGAATCAAAACCCCTGGCTCACGCGGTTTATAATCATTTGATTCAACAGCCGGTGCATCGGCCATATCATCATCGAGAAAGGCATCACGTGGAATAGCCTGATCAGCACCCCATTTTTTCAAAATGTTCTGGTTTGGCTCACTGTCTCTAGATATCCATCCAGTTTGCGGCGCGGGACGATCAACAACCCCAGGCACATGGTTTGGAGAAACATTATTCCCCGGGTTTGCATTATTGGCACTGTTACTGTAGTCACCACGGAAGAAATTTGGATCTGGCATATTTGAAAAAGATTCCGGCATGGCCAGAACTTCGTCGTCTTCAGAAGAAGGCGTGAATTGGGCAACAGTTGCATAATGCTTACATTCTGTAAGGGGTTGTGATTCAACCGGAAAAACCTGATAAACCACTTCGTTGGCAGGGCATCCTTTTGAAGCAAGCTTTCCGCTTGTCATGCAAACACGACAGCGCACCGCCCCATCGGGGACAGGAAATTCTTTTTTCGGCGAATGTTGCAACGCCTTTTCCATAAAGGCTTTCCATACTGGTCCGGCAACGGAACCGCCGGCTTTTTTGGGGCCAAGGGTTTTTGGCATATCGAAGCCAAATTGAACCACTGTTACCAGATCAGCTGACATACCATTGAACCAGGCGTCGACATAATCGTTGGTAGTTCCTGTTTTTCCGGCAACGATCTGCCCTGAAATTCTGGCTCTGGCGCCAGTTCCTCTTTCAACAGCGGTTCTTAGCATGTCGCAAATCATTGCGGCATTTTTCGCCTTCATAACTTCCCGGGCCTTGGGAAGATTTTCTTCTAACACGTTGCCATCACGGTCGACAACCTTCAAAATCGATAACGGACGACAGTAAATACCCATATTGGCAAAAACCCCATAACTTGAAGCCATTTCAAGCGGAGTAAATTGCCCGGAACCAAGAGCCAGAGAGAGGTTCGGCTCCATTTGTGCGGTGATGCCGAGATGTTTGGCAAACTTGATTACTTTGGCAGGGGTAAGCTTGTCAATCAGCTTTACTGCAGGAATGTTATAACTTTTACAAAGCGCTTTGATTAAAGTAACCGTGCCATGATATTTGAGATCATAGTTTTTTGGCGACCATACCACCTTAGTCCAGGGGTTGGTATAGGAAATAAATTCGTCAACAACGGTATCATTGGGCAGCATACCTTCTTCGAGAGCGCAGGCATAAACGAAAGGCTTAAAAGAAGATCCGGGCTGACGATAGGCCTGAGTTACCCGGTTGAACTGTGACTGCTCGAAACTTCTTCCGCCATACATGGCCTTTATATAGCCATTTTTAGGATCAATACAAACCAGCGATCCATTCAAATCAGGGTGTTTGTCGATTGGATATTCATGAAAAATAGGCGCTGATGCCATGGCAGTCTCGGCATATTCCTGAAGTTCAAGATCAAGTGTGGTATAGATTTTCAAACCACCATTATAAACAAGGTTTGCGCCATATTTTTCCAGAAGCTGGTCACGCACATAGGTTACAAAATATGGAGCTAGTGGCTTTTGCTGTTTTAGGGCCTGCAAAACCGGCGTTGCTTTCTTGGCTTCTTCATACTGGGCAGGGGTGATGAAACCAAGCTCGACCATCTTTGCCAACACCAGGTCGCGTCGCATGCGATTATTTTTTGGGTTTTTGAAGGGCGAATAAGCTTCGGGGCTCTTGGGAATCCCGGCCAGCATAGCGCATTCAGCCAAAGTAAGATCTTTGGGTTTCTTGGCAAAATAGATTTCGGCTGCAGCATCAAGGCCATAGGCACCATGCCCGAAATAGATTTCATTAAGGTAAAGGGTAAGAATTTCTTCTTTTGAGTATTTTCGCTCAATTTGAAAGGCCATCATTGCCTCGATAGCCTTTCTTTTATAAGTCTTTTCACTTGTCAGAAAAGCGTTTTTTACCAGCTGTTGCGTCAGGGTTGAAGCCCCCTGCACTACTCTGCCGGCTTTAATATTCTTTACCATAGCCCTGGTAATACCGACCAGATCAATTCCATAGTGCTGATAGAAACGTTCATCTTCGATAGCCACCACTGCATTTTTCATCAAAACGGGAATATCCGAACTCGACAAAATAACCGTGCGATTCTCTTCGGCGTGAAGCTTGGCCATCAGTTTGCCATTACAGTCATAGACCTGAGAAGTAAGATTTGGTCGATATGAATTGTCGGCAATAATTGGTATTCTTTCGGAAAAGCCCTTAAGAATGCCAAAAACGGCTCCGGTAACGATTATTATTGTCAAAATGCTCAGAACAAATCCGAGCTTGAAAAAAAACCACAACCAACCCAGTAGTTTCTGGGTAACCGTCTCAGAGTCTTCTGACTCTTCGTCTTCGGCGGGGTCGAAATTTTCTTCAGGGTCCTGATTATTACTAAAAAACATTAAAAACACCATCCTGTAAAATACAGAGTACAATAAAGCTTTCGACATTTTCAACGGTATCGGTAAGATAATCGAAGATTTTCTTTTTTTGTCCGACTGCTTCTGCTATATTTAGGCGGCGCAATAACACCATTTTTCTTCTCTGGAAAACTGCAAAATGAACATTAATGAAGCAAAATCATGGATCCTCGAACGCGGTTCGCGCAAAGGCAGATATGGCCTTGAAAAAATGCATTATCTACTGAGCGAGCTTGAAAACCCACAACATGAATATGCCTGTGTCGTCATAGGCGGCACCAACGGCAAGGGGTCAGTAACCGCAATTACAGAAAGCATTCTCATCAACACCGAAGAATACCAGATCGGCAGTCTTACTTCACCACATCTTCTCGATATGGACGAACGGATTCGCATTCAGGGCCGCAAATTGGAAGAAAAGCACTGGTTAAACGGCGTAAAAGAGCTGAAAAACATTTTCAAAGTAATGGACAAAGAGCCTTCTATAGGCTCTCCAGGTTTTTTTGAAACAATTACCGCACTGGCCTTCCATGCTTTTCGCGAGACTGAGCGTGACATAGTCCTATTGGAAGTTGGTCTTGGCGGAAGATTCGATTCAACCAATTCTTGTGAACCGGAAATTTCTGTTATCACCAACATTGGCACCGACCATGAAGAATATCTTGGCAAAGGTAAGCCAAATATCGCCCGCGAAAAACTTGGAATCATCAGAAAAAAAAGGCCGTTGCTAACCACCGAACGCGACCCTGAAATTCTTGATATTTTTCGGGAAACCTGTGCCAACAATCTAACCGAGATGGTTCCTGTCGAAGATTTCAACTATTTCTCTCTTATTGAAAGCACCCCGGATGGGCACAAGATCCAGCTGAATTTTGCCGACACCCCTGTTTTCATGCCTTTACCAGGCGCGCACCAGCTCACCAACCTATCTTTGGCATTGGAACTAATTATGCGATTGCGCCTGCACGGCTTTGAAATCAGCGATGACGCGATAATAAAAGGAATCGCCCAGGTGCGCTGGCCAGGTCGCCTGCAATGGATAGAGGGTAATCCTCCGGTATTGCTAGATGGTGCACATAACCCAGAGGGACTTGAAACTCTGGTAAATTACCTGGAAGCTTTTCCGCCAAAGAATCCGGTCAACATAATCTTCGGAACTCTAAAAGACAAACCGATGCTGGAAATGGCCGAACGTTTGAAAAAGTTTGGACATCGCCTGTGTTTCGTCCCTCCAGACAGCAATCGCGCATTTTCAAAAGAAGACTTCAATCTTGCATTTGAAAATTCGCCCTGTAACTGGACCTGGTTCGATAGCTTTATCGACGCTTTTGAGCTTTGTAAGACTGACGGAAAAACAATTATCGTTACCGGATCACTTTATCTGGTTTCAGAAGCCCTTAGAGAGATAAAAAAACATGTTTAAACCCGGCATTGAAGCCCTTTTTGCCCACTCACACCATAAAAAATACCGGGTGGCCGCAGTTACCAACTTCACCGGCAGAACGCGAGACGGCAGGCATCTGGTAAATCTACTTGCAGAACACCAGGCCTTTGAACTGGTAAGAATTTTCACGCCTGAACACGGCTTCACATCAGATGCCCCAGATGGCGAGCACGTTGCCGACTCACGTCATGCTGAACTTGAAGTTCCGGTTGTCAGCCTCTACGGCGATCAAAAAAAACCAAAAGCTGAATTATTGCATGATCTCGACATTCTTATTTACGATATCCAGGACGTTGGAGTTCGGTTTTATACATATATAAGTACTTTGCGCAACATTCTCGAAGCAGCTGATGAATGCGGCTGCAAAGTCTGGATACTTGACCGGCCAGATGTTCTCGGCGGCATAGAGGTAGAAGGGCCGATGCTAGATAAACGCTTTTCTTCTTTCGTCGGACACCTGCCGATTCCAATTCGCTACGGCCTTACTCCTGGAGAGCTTGCACTCTGGTACAAGGACTACGCTGGCCTGAACCTGGATTTGAAGATCTGGCAATGCGAAAACTATGAGTGCAGCAATCTTCACCCAGCTCCGAACTTCCCCTGGTTCAAGCCGTCTCCAAGCATGCCCGATGTGGACACCGCTCAGTTTTATCCGGGAACCTGTCTCTTTGAAGGCACTCAGCTTAGTGAGGGTCGAGGCAGCGATGCGCCCTTTCGCATCATCGGTGCACCAGAAGTTGATTCAAATGCGTGGGCACGAAAGTTGCGCGAACTTCTTCCCGGGCACATCTCTGTCGAGGAATGCACATTCATACCGACTTTTTCAAAATTCTCGGGGGAAAAATGCTGCGGAATCAGGCTTTCATCGCAAATGCCGGTGGTAAAAAACGCTGTTTGCCTGGGAATTGCCACGATTTACGCCTATATGCAAACCCATCCGGAACAAATTGATTTCACGCCGAGGCCTGGCCTGGAATTTCCTTTTTTCGACTATCTTTGCGGGACCGATCTAATAAGAAAAGGGCTTGTCAGAGGCGACAAGCCCGATAAAATTCTTGAAGACAGCTCTCAGGGGGTTGAACATTTCAGAGAATGCCGCAAAACCTATTTTCTTTACCAACGCGCCAATGATTGATTAACCCTGGGGCGCTGCAAATTTCCAACGGGAAAGAACAACGCCATCCGTCGTTTTCTCGAGCACCAGAAGGTTGCCTTCACCGTCAAATGCCAGATCTCTGTCGCAGAATTTTTCCGGTCCGTTGATCTTCCAGAGCATATGTCCATTTTTCCCAATCAAGGCGATTTTGCGCTGATTATTTTCGTAACAGGAAACCAGAACCTCGTCTTCTTCACCTAATGGGCCAATTTCAAGGCCAACCGGATCAAATTCGGGCGAGAAGCGGTAAATCTCCTTCATCAGATTGCCATAGCTGTCAAAAAGCGAAACAACCCAGGTCGAAGCTCTGGCTGGAAGCCCGATCGACCAGAGAAAGCCTTCAGAAACCGGAAGAACGAAATTCAAGCCGCCCACTTCGACCGATTGCGTGGCATTGTTACCAAGAAAAATCATTTTCTCGCCACCGCAAAGATAAAGGCCATTTTTGCCGTTTTCTATTCGGCAGGCAGAGAACTGAGTTCTTGGCCATTCAGGCTGCATCTGGCCGCCAAGCAAGCCTTCTTCATTAAGATATATCGGTTGCCCAAGAATCAGATCGAAATCAATGATTCTTTGCTTCTTGATTCGTCCTGAGAAAGATTCGCCGGTATTCAGGTCAAAGCTGACCATGCGACCAAGATTATTCATCATCACCACTTTTTCTGTGGCAACCCGCATGCCCAATAGGCTATAACTAAGTTCAGGCGGCAATTTAAAAAGGACTTCACGATCGATATTTATTTGAGCCATTGCTGACTCGGCGATCATTACCAAACAAATAAGAAGCAACAGCTGTTTAAAAGTTTTTTTCATTTTACGTCACTCCAGCTCATGCTTATGATCTTGAATTCTCCCTGAGGAGCTGCCATAAAGTCTGCTTCGGCAAGCCATATCTTTCCGTCAGCTCCAGCCAGATAACGATTCATCGTTGTTGGTGGCGAGAATTCCAACCTTCTGACAATTTTTCCGAATGGAGATATCTCGAAAAGTTTCAGTGAGCCTTTAAAACCTCCCGCCGGCACGAAAGAGACGACTATGTTTCCCACTTCGGTTACCGCCCAGACCCGGGGATTAGTTAACTCGCCCATTCCAAGATGCAGGCTTTTTTCGAGCTGCCCACGAATTGAATAGATCTGAAGGAAATAGCCGGCAGATTCGACATAGTGCAGGGTATGCAGGCGGCTTGACTTGTCCAGGGCAAATCCGGTTCTCTGCCAGTTAAACTCCCTTACAAATTCACCATAGGGTGTAAAAACCGCCAATTTTGCCCGACCGATATCGCCTACGTAAAGGCGACCAGTGCGGTCAATTTCGAGCTGATTGATCTGCAGGAACTTACCGGGCTCATTACCATTTCCCCCGATTTTTACCAACTCCTTGCCATTCGCCAGTGAGATCTTTCTGATTTCACAGTCGGCAGCGTCAGCAACCCATACCGATTCGGGCTCGCCCGTGCCGCCATTTACCAGAGCAAAGTCCTCAAGAAGAACATTTTTCGGGAATCCAGACAATTCATGGCACTTAACCACTTTGTTCTCAGCATTCAAACGATAAATTCTACTGCCGATAGAATCGAGCAACCAGAGACCCTCACCGTGAATTCGGAAAGACATTGGCCCAAAAGGCTGGTCTTCTTTGAATTCTTTCGAAGTATTGGCATTGTAGACCGCTACCTTGCCATTTTCAGAACCATAGTTGAGCTGCCAGCCTGTGGCCGCCACAACCGTTGAAGAAATCAACAATAGTAATGGTAAAACTTGTCTCACTCTCATTTAAATCAAGCAACCTTTCTAAGAACTCTGGTAATTGGACCGATAGCTGTGGGAGTTGTCAATCGGGGCATACGCAGGCGTGAAGAATTGTTCATTGCCATATAGCTATTGCCCTCTTTAACGATAATTCCAATGTGCGTATCAGGATCTTTAATTCCGTCTCCGGTGTAGTCATAAGTCTTCCAGGTGATAACATCGCCTTCCTGATAAGGCGGCACAGAAACTTCCCGCCAGCCTTTTGATTTTAAATCAGAGACAGTTGAACGGCAGTTGAGATGCACTCTTGTCAGGGCTCCAGCATTTTTCAGCGCAGTCGTTACAACCTGGGCACAGGCAAGATTGCCATAGTCGACTTCAGGCCCACGGAAAGAATGGCTGCCAACAAGTTTGCGAGCTTCCTGGGCAATTTTTTGCTGGAGATTTCCTGGGGTAGAGCTTGCCGGAGGAGTTGGTGTCGGTGTGCCCCCCTGGCTTTTGGCAATATAATCAGCATGCACATATCTGGTTTTTCCGTTGTAATCGATGCGGTACCAGTCATCGACTTTGCCGGTAACCTTGACCGCAATGCCGTTTGGAATAGTTGTTTCAATTGGCCCCCAGGGGGACTTTCTAACGTTCAGAGCTGATGCGGTAACATAGCCGATGAAGTTGTCATTCTGTATTTCATCTTTCGGTGCCGAAGGCATTTTGGTATCGATGTATCTTTTATCGACGAAAGCCTCGTTATCGTCACCCCATTTAATTTTGTAATAATTACCGGTTACGCCAAGAATCTCAACGGCGGTCTGGTCCTTTAAGACTCCGATTTTATCGCCGTGGGGAACTCGGCGAACGTTAAGGCCTATTGCAGAATTTACCCAGCCCTGCCTGGCAAAAGGTTTGTCTTTTTCACCATTTCTTTTGACGTAAGCAGTATGGACGTAAGCGGTTTTACCATTTACGGAAATCTTGTACCAGTCGCCACTTTGCCCGACTATGGTAACCTTGTCGCCATCCTTGAGATTGCCAATAATGTCGCCCCAGGGAGAAGTGCGAATATTAAGCGTAGTTTCGACGTCAACCGTACCTTGCTCGGTTTTACCTTCAGTCAATGGCGGCAAGTCCGGGTCGATATTCGGTGTATAAGACTCTTTAGAAATATCGACAGCTTTATCTGAAAAAGGATTTTCGCCGGCCAGGACAGAATTGAATGAATAGAATGCCAGCAATACAGCCAGCACCATCAAGATGTTTTGCCTGAAACGCATAAGCTTCCCCCTAAATTCTTATTTATTTATTCTACCGCAAACAAAAGAAAAAGTTTACAATTCTTGCAAATTTATGAGAGTACGGATATTTTCATATCATATAGTATAAAAGCGGGGTTGTGAGCAAACATGATAGATTTAAAGGCGTTTTCATATTTCAATACCCTTCCCACAAGAGAGCTAGACAAACTCAAGCAGGTCTGCCGGTTCAAAAAATATGCCTCAGGCACTGTTATCCTCAAAGAAAAAGAAGATGTATCCGACCTGGTAATGGTTGTTGAAGGCCAGGTATCGGTAATCAAGACCTATGGCGAAAAAAAGCAGACTCTGTTCACTCTTGACCCAGGTGAAATCTATGGCGAGGTTGAAATCCTCAATGGCACCAAATGCCTGACAACCTTAATCGGCTATCAGGAATTTCAAATAATCTTCATTCCAAAAGATTTCTTCTTGCGACTGATTGGCCTTTATCCGGGATTTGCCAAAGAAACCCGTGATCTTTATTCGCGACGCGGACAAGTTTTACTCGAAGAAGGCATGAGCAAGAGTGAATTTGGCAAGGTTGTCACATTTTTCAATGTCAAGGGTGGAGCCGGAAAATCGGTAATCTCCTCAAATGTTGCGGTTATGTTGGCACGTTTCTGGAAAAAGAAAGTGGTTCTTCTCGACATGAATCTTGCGTTCGGTGATCAGGCCATCCTTTTAGGCCTAAGCCAGGAAAAAAACATCCACCTTCTAACCAAAGCAAAAAAGCCGATTAATATCAGATCAATCGAAGAACAGCTGACGGAGCATTCATCGGGTCTAAAAGTTCTTCTTCCGCCCCCTGTGCCTGAACTTGCCGAGTTGGTAAAACCAGAATTCGTGGAAAACATCATAGAAATCCTTAAATCTAACTACGATTTCATTGTAATCGACACTCATAATCAATTAAGCGAGCTTGAACTCAAAATACTTGAATCATCAGATTTGATAATGCTTATGATGACCATGGAACTCACCTTTATCAAGAACACTAAAATTCTTCTCGATCTTCTAAGTCGGTTGAAGATTCCCAAAGAAAGAATCAAAGTCGTTCTGAATCGAGCTTTCAAATCAATGGGTCTGGAGCCATCAAAAGTCGAAAAGTCTCTGCGCTATGCCATCAGCCATTTTATCCCAAGCGAAGGCAATATTGTCGTGCCCTCTGTAAACCAGGGCAAACCATTTGTTCTGGCCAAGGGTAGCGATGGTTCGGCAATTCTTCTTGCAGTCAGGAAAATTTGTGCCAGGCTAACCGGCGAAGAAATCGAGAAGGGAACATGGAACATGTTCTCTTTATTGAAAGAAGTTTTCGGGCTTTAAATGCTTACTACCAGTTAAACAGCTTTTTAAAAAAGCCTGGTGATTTTTTTTCAACTTTAACCACAACCACGGTGACATTGTCACCGCCGCCGTTTTCTAGAGCCTGTTCGACAAGGGCATTAGCCTGAGCCTCGGGTTCAGGCTTACTTTTAAGAATATCTTCAATGCCTTTGTCTTCTACCTCGCCGGTCAATCCGTCTGAGCAAAGTAAAAATTCGTCGCCATTCGAGACTGGTCCAGATGAAATATCAACTTCGATTTGTTCAGCATGGCCGACGTATCTGGTTATAGAATTCTTATAAGGATGATCTTTCTTTTCTTCTTCAGTGATGAGCCCACGCAAAAAAAGCTCTTCAACATAGGAATGGTCTCGGGTCAGCTGCTTGAGTTTGCCTGATCTGAAAAGGTAAATCCGGCTATCACCTACATAACCGACAAAAAAATCATTATCGCGGAAGGCCAGCACGACGCAGGTGCAGCCCATACCTTTTTTTGCATTGGTTTCGCTAAGTTTTTTTCTGACAGCTTCATTCGCTTTTGAAAAAGCTTCCTTCATCAACTTTTCAACAGAATCGGTACTGGCAAAAGAATTTTCGAAACATTCGATAATCGTTTCCCGGGTTACCGCAGAAGCAATCTCGCCTGCAGCAAGACCACCCATGCCATCGGAAACGATAAAATAGCCGCCCTCTGGTGAAACATAAAAGGCGTCTTCATTATGGTCTCTTACTTTGCCTACGTTAGTCGCTCCGAATGCCGAATATCGCACCAACATCCTCCCCTGGCTACTTCAATGCCCCCAGCTTTTCCTTAACTTCTTCCTGTTCAGGATAAAGAAAAAGAGACATTTCCAGATACTGTTTAGCCTTTCCCGGTTTGTTTTCTTCGAGAAAGAAATCGCCTAGAGTATTTAACAGAACCCGATTGTTTGGATCACGGGTCCAGGCCTTCATAAAAAGGCTCAAAGCTTCTTTCCGATCCTGTTGCTCTTTTTTAACCATGCCCAGCATTGTATAAACTGCTGCGCCGGCCTTGTTACCAGCTATTTTATTATAAAACTCTTCAAGCTTACCGAGTTGAGAATACTTTTTGCTCAGGTCAATAAGTCGCAAATTCGGTTCGAGATAATCGACCACTTTTGGCAATTCGTTAAAAACAGTCTGCCAGGCTTGAGCAAGCTCGGCGACAGCGCTTTCATATCTTTCCTGCTCTTTTTTAGTTTTAAAATTTGCGCTGGGCATATTCTTCAAACGTGTTTCAAGCCTTTTGAATGCGTCATCGAAAGAAGCAAGGTCTGGTTTGAGTAAAAGCAGTTTGGGCTCAATGCTCAAACTTTCTCTGGCTTTAACGTCGAAATAGAGGGTCGAGGTAGCATATTGATCTTTGGAAAATGAAATCAAATAACCCATTGGTGGCAAAGTTAAATCGACTGGACTACTACCGACAAGACTGCCATTAACGATAACTGAGGCTCCGACTGGATAACTGCTCAGGTTTACTCTGGCCTGAGTCAGCAAATAATAACCCTTGAATGCACCGAGAAATAGTCCGGTAAAAGCAATAATGATCAGAACAACACGGATACTGTTGATAAGCTCAACCGGAGGCCTGGCAGCCAATTTGCTCGTCGTTCTCGAGGCTGTTGATGAATCGTAATCTCTGACATAATCATCGTCATCTTTGCCTGGGGAAACGTTGGTCAGATCAACAGCGGGAATGTCAACCTCGACCACCTCTTCTTCGGGATCATCAATCTTCTGAATGGCTTCGAGCATTTCCTGACAAGACTGGAAGCGATGCTCGCGATCTTTTTCAATCGCTTTCATTATCAGATTGTTCAATCTTTCTGGAACCGCCTCATTGATCTTAATGGGTGGAACAGGAGGTTCCTGAATATGCTTAAGAGCAACGGCATTGGGGCTATCACCTTCAAAGGGCAAGCGGTCGCAAACCATCTGGTAGAGGGTTATTCCCAAAGAATAAATATCTGACCGATAGTCCAGGTCTCTTTTGCCGAGAGCCTGCTCCGGGGACATGTAGTCCGTTGAACCCAGGGTCAAGCCTTCTCCGGTTTTACTTGTATTTTTGCGGGCCTTGGCTATGCCGAAATCAGTTAATCTGACCTCACCAGTGCTTGTAATAAGAATGTTGCTCGGCTTGATATCGCGATGAACGATGCCAAGATTGTGGCAATGCTGTAAAGCCGAAAGTGCGCAGGAAATAATTCTGATCACGTCATCGAGAGTGAAGCCCTCATCGCCCTTCATCAGGTCTTCCAGAGACTTCCCATCGATGTATTCCATGATGAAATAAGGCGGCAAGCCCTCTGAAGCACATTTTTCCTGAGTTGCGATATCTATGATCTTTACAATATTAGGATGCTCATTCAATCGTTCCATTGTCCGCGCTTCATCGAAAAAGCGGGCAACGACATCGGGCTCGTCAACCCAGTCTTCGAGCAGAAACTTTACCGCAGCCTTTTTTTCAAGAACTGAATGCTGAGCAAGATAAACAGTCGCAAAACCACCATCTCCAAGCTTGTTGAGAATGGTGTAGTTACCAGCTTTTTTGTTGGTATAATCGGCCAATTATCAGAATCCTAATACAGACTTGAGCTTGGCAAAAATTCCGCCCTCGACGGTAACGATTTCTTCACCGAGGATTGTTTTCTGCAAATTCGAGATTCCGCCGGCGAGAGGTGACCCAGACTTTTCGACCAGCAGTAATTTACCGTGATTCGAGGTCAAAACAGCGTCTTCAGGCGCATAAGGCAAAGAGTATATTTCACGTTTCATGAAATTCTTCACTTCTGCTTCGCCGATACAACCTTCGCGTCCCATTTTGTTCATGAGCAGACGAAGTTTTGATTCAGGGAATTTAAAGGTGTTCATTATTTCCATTACCCGGCGGGCAGCCAGTAAATGACCAATTTCAGGTACGGCGGTAATGTAAATCAGGTTCGAGAGTTCCCAGGCGGTGATTGAGATATCATCGATTTCACTCTTTAGATCAACCAGAACAAAATCGTATTTGTTCTGCAAACTCCAGAGAATCGACTTCACATGGTGGGCATTAACCAGCTCGGCCAGTTCAGTTTTCTTGGGAGCCTGAAGATAGTCATAACCAGGTCCCTTGTGAAGGTAATTTACGATATTTTCCGGGGTAATCTCGTGTTCATTGATCAATTCGATGATGCTGTTGCCTGATTTGCCAAGGGAATAGGTCAAGACGTCGCCGAAACGCAAATCAAGGTCGACTACGGCTACCTTCTTGTCGCCATTTTCAGCAAGAGCTTTGGCGAGATTAACGATAATCGTGCTGATGCCGGTGCCACCCTTGGGACTATAAAATGATATAATCTGCGAACCCTCTCTTGATAGAGGTTTCAGGGTTTGCCAAAGATCGCCTTCGGCAGTATCAATATAGATAAACTCGAATGTATCAAATTTGATTATATCGCGGTGTGAAAGCACATAGGCCTCACTGGGCGAAATCTGATTGCTGTTTAAAAAGGTTCCGTTCGAACTGTCATTGTCGATCAGAACAAATTTGCCTTCTTTGGAGCAAATAGTGGCATGCAATCTGGAAACCATATCGCTGGCAAGCTGCAAAGTCCTGCCCTCTTCTCGACCAACGGTAAATTCATCAGATACAGATAATTCGAATGGTTTTCCGAGATATGGCGGCGTATTCCCGACAAGGAATTTTTTCTTAACTTCATCAGGAACGACTACTCTTCTGAATACGGTTTTCTTGGAATCATCAGACATTTATCTATCCCCCCTGCAGGTAGCATGCTTTGGCGAAGTATATCACAGAGCATCTTGCAATTCAATTTAATTGTACCGCAAATCTATTAAATTGACAGGCTCAAGCAAAGATAATAATATTGTTTTCTCAAAGTGATATATATGGAAACCTTTTCTGGCAAAAAATTTCAGCTGCTGGGAATTATTTTTTTAATCCTGGCTCTTGTTGCATTTGCCGCAAGCTGGATTATCAGCAAACGTCAACCGCCCCCGGAAGAAATTGTCGGGCCTGGAGCGATTGCCATTCCGGATGTAGTTGGCAACGCTGAAAATCAGGAAAGCATTCTCAATCAGGTTAAACTGAAAGAGGTTCACGAAACCTATCAAAAGTCTTACCTGGACATGATCAACAAAATCAGCAAAACCGACACGACCAACATCGACGTCAAGAAGTTTCGCTATTTTTTCAGTGATTATGAAAGAAAACAGGAAAACTATCGTAAGGCACTCAAGAAAATTGAGGACTTTCAGAAAGATTTCAAAATTAAATGTTTCGCAAAAATGCGCTCTTTGATCCTGGCCGTATTGTTTCACGACCGCAAGATGCAAAAGCGCATGACCCGTTTCAACCCGGAGCTTCTAATTGAAATCGGTGCAATGAATGAAATCCCGAAATGCCCAAGCGGCGGCAAATACTCAATTATCTACAAGGATGGCCGACGCTTTTTTCATTGTTCGATCCATGGCACCCTGAGAAATTGATTTTTCTACTTTGAATTGCGATCGCGGGCAGCCAAGGGTTCTTTTCTTTCTATTTCACCGTTAAAGAACATTTCAATCATCTCGACAATCGTTCTGACAAATAAAACGCCAACACCGATCGAAAAAAGTATCGTTAAAATTACTGCAATTGAAAGTTCTTTCAGCATTTGTATCTCCGCTTCTTTTTATTCAATCTATCTATCGACCGTACAAGGTTTTTTTCTTAACCAGCTAAAACCATAAATCGGCAAAATAAAACCGGAGCAGCGCTTTCCCTTTCAGTCAGTTCCGGCGCTATTCCGGTTAATTTAGTTTAAGCCAGAGAATTGGCTTAAAGTTTAAAAAGAATCATTTGTTTTCAGAACTGCCAATTACCAGAAACATTGGAGAACCAGCCCTGTTCACGACAAATACCGAACTATTATTTCTAGATCCGCTTTTGATTGCTTCTATCAATTGCTTTTCATCGGCAACGTCTTTTCCATTAACCTGAGTAATGACATCACCGGTCATCAAGCCACCTTTGTCTGCAGGAGAGCCGGATTTCACCGAACTAACAAGAATGCCCTGTGTGATTGAAACGCCAAAATTCCTGGCTGTTTCTTCACTTAGTTCCTGAACTTTGAATCCGAGCTTTTCAATTTCTCCGGTTTCTTGCGGCGAAGCAGGATTCTTTATGATTTCCGCAGCTGCAAGACCGTAAGAGTCAGGCATACGCTCAAGCTTGATTTTCAATGATTTTTTGTTGCCATTGCGCAAGATTTCAAGTTCAATTTCGTCACCAATTTCTTTTGCCAATACGTATTTCTGAACTTCGTTGGTGTTTTTCATTTTCTTGCCGTCTATTGAGCGAATTATGTCCATGGGCTTGAGGCCGGATTTTTGTGCCGGCGAATTATCGGCAAGCTGTATCACAACTGCGCCATCCCGGTCTTTGAGTTCATAATGTTCAGACAATTCTTTATTTACCGGCTGCATGGTAATTCCCAGATACGGCCGTTGAACTCTACCACTCTTGATTATTTGCCGGGCGATTCTTGAAGCCATGCTAGAAGGTATGGCAAAACCAATTCCTGAGCCTGGCGCGTTAAAAATAAGCGTGTTAATGCCAATCACCCGCCCATTGAGGTCAACCAGCGGCCCGCCGGAATTTCCCGGATTGATACTGGCATCGGTTTGAATGAAGTCTTCTATCGCAGTTGCGCCAATACCTGATCTTCCAAGTGCACTGACCACTCCCACGGTGACCGTCTGTTCAAGACCAAGAGGATTCCCAACCGCAATACACCACTGGCCAACCTCAACCTTATCTGAGTCGGCAAAAATTGCAGCCTGCAATGGCTTTTTCGCTTCGACCTTAATAACTGCAAGGTCGGTTTGCGGGTCCTGTCCGATTATTTTTGCAGGAACTTCAGTTTCATCGAACAGTTTGACCGTAATTGTCGTGGCATCTTTAACGACATGATTATTGGTGAGAATGGTACCATCTGCGTCGATTATCACGCCTGACCCGGCAGCCTGGGTTTTGAATTCATCCTGTTCAGGCATTTTGAAACCAGGCGCTCGGAAAAATTTCCGGAAAAATTCTTCAACACTTCCATCTTCATCGCCATTCGGACTGGACCAGCGGATCTTATTCTCAGTCGTTTTCTCTACCCGGATATTAACTACCGAAGGCTTAAGCCTTTTGGCAACATCGATAAAGGCTTTCTGCATTGAAAATGCGGCATCTAACCCTGTCACGGATGATTCCGCGGCAGCAAAAGTCGGCAGATTACCAATTATAAACAACGTTAGAATGCAGACAACGAATCTTCTTGAAATTTGCACCATTATTTTCCTCCTTAAATTTCTTTCAAAAGTTTTAGACCTTCTCGCGCAATAAAAGTTCCAAATTTCGCCTTGACCTTTTCCAGTCCAGATGATTAACTGTTTTCACACTAAAATCGGGAGTTTTTCATGCGTATTGTTGTCACCGGCGGCGCAGGTTTCATCGGTTCTCATTTAACGGACGCTCTGATAAAAGAAGGACACAAGGTTGTCGTTATCGACAATTTCATTACCGGCTCGAGAAAGAATCTCGAGCATCATCTAGGCTCCGATCAGTTGATGATCGTCGAGCACGATATTACCAAGCCCATTTACCTTGCAGAAAAGATTGACCGGATTTATCACCTGGCCTCGCCGGCAAGCCCGATAGACTATCAAAAACTGCCGATCCAGACCTTGAAAGTCGGCGCCCTCGGGACTCACAACATTCTGGGCATGGCCAAGCAACACAACGCCAGAATCTTGCTTGCCTCGACTTCGGAGGTTTATGGCGACCCCGAAGTACATCCACAGCGCGAAGATTACTGGGGCCACGTCAATCCAATTGGCCCGAGAGGTTGCTACGATGAATCAAAAAGATTTGCCGAAGCAATAGTAGTAGCATATCGCAACTATCACAAGGTCGACACTCGAATAATCAGAATTTTCAACACTTACGGACCGCGCATGCGGCTGAATGACGGGCGAGTCGTTCCAGCCTTCATCTCTCAGGTGTTAAAAGGCGAAGACATCACCATTTTTGGTGACGGAAGTCAGACCAGAAGTTTTTGCTATGTTTCTGACCTGGTCCGCGGCATCATCGGAGTCATGGAATCAAACTACCAGAATCCGATAAACCTTGGAAATCCCAGTGAAATAACCATCAAACAATTTGCCGAGCGAATTATTGCGATTTCAGAATCGCAGCAGAAAATGGTTAACCGGCCTTTGCCGGTCGATGATCCGCAAAGAAGACGACCTGATATTTCCAGGGCCAGGGAGATCCTTAACTGGGAGCCGGTAATATCGCTGGAAGAAGGGCTGCAATTGACTCTTGAATGGGCAAAGAAAAATGTCTGAAAAAATAGAACTGGCACAACAAATCGAAAGAATACTGATATCGCCACAGGAAATACAAAAAAGGATTGCAGAGCTTGGGCAACAGATTTCTGACGACTATGCCGGCAAGGAAATAGTTCTGGTATGTATTCTCAAGGGAGCTTTTCTTTTCACCAGCGACCTGTGCCGCTCGATAAGTATACCGCAAAAAATGGATTTCATGGCAGTAAGCAGTTATGGCGATTCGACACGAAGTTCTGGCATAGTCAAAATAGACAAGGATCTTTCTGAAAGCATTCAAAATCAGCATGTACTTATCGTCGAGGATATAATTGATTCCGGCCTGACTCTTTCCTATATTCAGAAAATTCTCCAGGATCGTAACCCCGCCAGCATCAAAATATGTGTGTTATGCAACAAACCGTCAAACCTGCAACAGCATGTGAAGGTCGATTATTGTGGTTTTTTGCTTGAAGATGAATTTGTTGTCGGCTATGGTCTGGATTTCAAGGGCTATTTGCGAAATCTACCCTACATCGGCGTAGTCAAAGCAGAATACCGATAATCAGCAGATTTTTAGAAAGGTCAGATAATGATTTCATTTAAAAATGGCAGTCTGGTGTGTGAACGCTACATCCTTGGCCCAATGGAAGTAAACACCTATCTGGTTTATGACGAAAACAGCAACCAGGCCCTTCTGGTTGATCCTGCCGAAGAATCACAACAAATTTTGCAAAGAATTGCAGAGCTTGATTTGAAAGAATTGACCATTCTACTTACCCATGGGCATGCCGACCACATTTATGGGGTAGAATTTTTTCGTCAACAACTCAAAGCTCCGGTGGCAATTTCCGAAGAAGACTCGACCATGCTTACAGATGCCTCAATGAATCTTTCGTGCTATCTGGGCGACTCGATTGAACTTTCTCCGGCCGAGAGACTGCTGAAAGACGGTGAAAAAATTGAACTGGGCGGTCAAATTGGCGAATTACGGCATGTCCCGGGGCATACTCCAGGCAGCATGATTCTGGTTTTCGATCATTTTGTTCTCAGCGGCGATACTTTGTTCGCTGGATCGATTGGTCGTTCAGATTTCCCTGGCGGCGATGGCAAAGTTCTCGTTGATGCCATTAAAAGAAAGATTTTCAGCCTGTCCGACCGCATTGTTTTACCAGGACACGGCCCAGAAACGACAATCAAAGAAGAAAAGAACAGCAATCCTTTTTTTGGAACCCTTTTCAATATTTGAAACCTTTTTCCCGACAATGCCTGGAGCGCGATGTCTAATCGTCTGTTTTCTGGCATCGACGCACGTTGACAGTTACATGACCTGATGTTAACATGCAAAGAAAAAAGTCAGGGAAAGGATTGAAACATGGCCGATATCTTCAGAATTCTTGTCATTAACCCGGGATCGACCACGACAAAAGTTGGGCTTTTTGAGAATGAGAGACTGATCAAAGAGAAAAAGATCGCACACACCGCCGAAGAAATTGCCCGATATTCTTCAACTATTGACCAGGTTGATTTTAGAAGCAAATTGATCGATGATTTTCTGCATGAAAACAACCTTAAAGCAGAGGATTTATCAGCGGCAGTAGGTCGCGGGGGGCTATTGAAGCCCTTAAAAAGTGGCACCTACAAAGTCAGCGAAGCTATGATCGAAGACCTTAAATCATGCAAGTATGGCGAGCACGCCAGCAATATGGGTGCAATGCTTGCTCACAGTTTCCATAAGGCCGCCGGAATTCCGGCTTTTATAGTTGACCCGGTCGTTGTTGATGAAATGAATGACCTGGCACGCTATTCAGGAATCAAAGCGATTAATCGCACCTCTGTCTGGCACGCACTCAATGTTTTTTCAGTCGTCAGACAAACCTGCCGCAATTTAAACCTGGAGATCGACAAGGAAAATTTTGTCGTTGCCCATATTGGTGGGGGCGTATCAGTTTCGGCAATTGAAAAAGGCCGCTGCATCGATGTCAGCAACGGGCTTGAAGAAGGCCCCTTCACCCCAGAGCGGGCAGGCTCTCTGCCGACCCTTTCTCTGGTAAAACTGTGCTTTTCGGGCAAATATACCGAGGGTGAAATCAAAAAGATGCTCGTCGGCCGAGGAGGTCTGGTTGATTATCTTGGCACCAGCAATATGGTAGAAGTTGCTGAAAAGGTTCAACAAGGTGACAAAAAGTTTGATGAAGTTTTCAGTGCTATGGGTTATCAGATTGCAAAAACCATAGGGTCATACGTTACCGTTCTCAAGGGACAGGTTACCCGCATTATTCTCACGGGTGGCGGCGCTCACAATCAGGTGTTACTGAGTAAAATCACCGAATACATCAAAGCCTTTGCCCCGCTTCACATTGTACCTGGAGAAGACGAACTAGCGGCACTCGCCCAGGGTGGACTACGGATCTTGCGCAAAGAAGCCGAAGCCCGAGAATACGTCGCCTGATTTTAAGGAGCAACAACAAAATGAGCAAAGATTTTTTCAGCACTTTGGTTGAAACCCTCGACGCACATAAGGTCTGTCATATTGCCATACCGATAGCCAATGACGAAGCCTGCGCTTTCGCCGTCTGTCAGGCCGTTAAAATGGGCATTTTAAAAGCAACGCTAATTGGTAATCCTGAAGAGATTGCCACAATGTATGGTGATATAACCAAGCATGAGAATGTTCGTATAATTGATGAAACCGAAGAAAAAGCAGCCTGCAGTATTGCAGTGAAAGAAGTAAAAGATGGCCGATGTGATATTCTGATGAAGGGCAATGTCAATACTTCTACGCTTCTGAAGGCTGTTTTGAACAGTAAAGAAGGCATCAGAAAGAATCCGATTCTCTCACATCTGACTTTCTTCGAACTGCCTGGCAAAGAGGGCCTGAAAATTCTCACTGACGCTGCAATGTGTATCGCTCCTGATGAAGACACACTGCAGAAAGAGATTGAAAACGCCAGCGAAGCTTTCAACCTTTTTTGCAACCGGCCAGCAAAAGTCGCATTGCTTGCAGCCAATGAAAAGGTTTCCGAGAAGGTTCCCAGCACTGTTCTTGCCAGCAACGTGTCCCGGGCAATGCAAAATCGCTCAGATCTGATTGTCGAAGGGCCAATTTCTTTCGATCTTGCTGTAAGTCAAGAATCAGCGCAAATAAAAAAATATAAGGGCGAGATTCAGGGCGACGCTGATATTTTCGTCGTTCCCCGCATTGAAACAGGAAACGCTCTTTACAAATCGCTGCAATATTACATTAAAGCCCGCATGGGCGGTCTGGTTTATGGGGCAAAATGTGCAGTCGTACTTACTTCCAGAGCCGACGATAACAATACCAAATTCAATTCGCTTCTTCTGGGCATCGCCCTCTGGCAAAGGAGCTGCAACGCCAGAGAACTATCGCATCAGTAACAGGCGTTGAAAGGATAACCCTGAACATGGTTGAAAAAAACTTGCCCAATGTTAACAGACGCGTTTCGTTCTCATCCGGTCACATCCCTGAGCTTCTCAAAAAGCTTGAAAACTTTCTTGGAGTTGCCTTGTCATTACGTTCGACAACCGGAGAAGTCGTCTGCAAAACCGACTATTTTAACGGACCATGTTCAATCATCAGAGGAACTGAACGCGGCAGAATAAGATGTCGCAAGACCTACAAGAACATAGAAGATCGCCTTTTAAGAAGAAAAAAGCCATTTGTAAACGTCTGTTATGCCGGTTTTTTAATTTTTGCCGTTCCTCTTGAATTCAGGGGTGAAATGGTTGGTACTCTTCTTGGTTCGCAGATTCTTCCGCTGGAACGTGATCGCACATTCAGCCTTGAAGCTCTTTTTGGGCATACTGCCGCCGCCGTAGGTCTTACCAGAACTGAAGAATTTTACAAAACATTCGATCGCGTAAAAACCCTCAGGCCTGATCTGCAGAGAATCACCTTTCTTCAATATCTTGAAGAAATCGGCGAAAATTTTATCAGTATGGCTTTTGCCGACAAGAGTTGGGAAATGTTTCTCAAGGAAATGCAGGTATCTACTCCCCAATTTGGCAGGTTTTAAAGTTTAAATGCTGAAACTTTTTCGCAACGGGAATCTACTGCAGCCAGATCTTTCATTCAAGAAAGCAAGTCTGGTGATTCAGGACGATCTGGTTTACGACATCCTCGAACCCGATCAAATGCCGCTAAAGCCGATTGACACAGAAATAGACCTTGATGGTCAGTTTGTTTTTCCCGGCTTGATCAATGGACATGATCATCTGGTGGACACATGCTGGACCGGTCTTGGCGAAGCTCCAGCCGAAAACTGGTTTGAATGGGACGCATCTGCCAAAATCAGTCCGGAATATAAAGACATGCAGCGGCTCTCGGTCGCCGACCTTTACATTCTCGGCATGTATAAGAACGTCCTTTCAGGAGCAACAACTGTCGTAGACCACTTTCCCGCAGAGATCTCGCAAACATTTTACCAGCATCCCCTGACATCTTTGCTCGAGCATCTTTATCTGGCTCATTCCGTTTCTTCCAAACAGCTACATTGGGGCAGAAATATCGTCGAAGAATACAAGGGTTCGCGGGGAGTCATTCCTTTCGTCATTCACATGGGGCAAGGCAAAGACAAGGAGATCCGGGAAGAACTCGAGGCTCTGAATCGTCTTGGAGCTCTTGAGTCAAACACCGTCCTGGTTGATTGCTGCCATCTAAATCAGACTGACCTTCAACTTGTCGCAGCAAAAGGGTCTTCGATCGTGTGGCTTCCGGTTGCCAGCGAACGGATTTTTGGCTTCCAGCCGGATTTGCGCAGCATACTTGAACTGAAAATTCCTTTTTGTATCGGTACCGATAGTTCAATTACCGGATCCGGGGGAATGCTCGGGGAACTTAAAAAAGCATTAAAGTTTTCGCAAGAAAATCTTGAAGGGAAACTCAGCGCAAGAGATCTGGTAAAATCTGCAACGATCGACGCGGCAAAAATATTTGGCATTGAAAAGCTGGTCGGAACAATTCAAGCGGGTAAAAGGGCAGATCTGATTGTATTTAGATGCGACGATGATCATCCTGACCCTTTCAAATATTTCATTGAAATGAAGCCAGAACATTTTTCAATCGTCTGTCATCGTGGCTCGATGATTGTTGGAAACGATGAATTCAGAAAAGTTTCAGCAATTGATTTCAGCCAGTATTCTGAAGTCAGAGTAAATAATTCTTCGAAAATTCTTTTCGGGCACCCGGTGCAATTGCTTGAACGAATAAGCCACAAACTGGGCCGGCAGATCAATTTTTCATTTTTTCCGGTTCAATCAGAAGACTGATTTTTCTCGGTTCAAGCTTGAATTTATCGGCTCCAGCTGTTATCATTTCCATAATAATCGCCTTGAAAGCCAGAAAAAATGAATATTGAGTTTTTTAAACCCGATTTGCGTTTTTATTTCAGTTTTCAGTGCCCGTATTCATACATGGCCTGGGAAATCCTGAAAAAGTTGTTGAAAAATTCTCCGAATACCATAGCACCAATCGAAGTTGGTCTTTTTCCGACCGGAACGACCAAGTTTCACTTTCGCGAAATCTGGGGCGAACCTCGCTGGAACAGGTTGATTGAAGATGCAGCCAAACTAGGTATCAGGATAAATGCGCCCAGCAAGTATGTCTCTGCGCTCAATGCCTCCAGAGCGATCATGGCCTACGGCAAGGCCAACGCTGAAGACTACATAACCAGCGTTTTTAGAGCCGTTTTTCTGACCAGAACCGATATCTCCCTGCCAAATTCACTGAGAATGCACCTGCAATCGGAAGGCCTGGATTCTTCAGTTTTCGCTGCGGCAATCGAAGATGCCTCAACTGAAAAACTGGCCAGGGAACAACAATTGTTCTGGGGATCACGCCGACTTCGTGAAGTTCCGGTATTGGAATATGCTGATGAGCGATATTCCGGTTACATGGAACAATCTGGACTTGAACGCTATCTCAGAGCGATTTTAGACTAAGCAAATGAATTACACCTATGAGTATCCCAGACCTTCGCTAACGTTAGACGCGGTAGTTCTTCGCACTCCTGAACTTAAATACCCAGAAATTCTTTTGATAAAGCGGGGCCGTGAGCCTTTTGCCGGCAAGTGGGCACTGCCCGGCGGATTCATGGAAATGCAGGAGAAACCCTTGATAGGCGCAGCCAGAGAGCTGAATGAAGAAACCGGCCTGATCGAACTACCACTTAAACCGCTTTTTACCTGCGGCGAGCCTGGCCGAGACCCACGTGGCCGAACAATTACCATGGTATTCGGTTGTCTTATAAGAGATGCCGAAAAACCTCCTCTTGGTAGCGATGACGCCGCAGAAGCCGCATGGTTTTCATTGAAAAAACTTCCTGATTTAGCTTTTGACCACAAGCGGGTTATTGCTCAAATCGAGAACAATCTGGTCTGGCAGACTCGCACTTCCATTATCGGCAAAGATGTTTTTCATGGCGTTGCCTCACAAAAGGAGATTGTCAGACTTCATCAGGCAATATGCCCTGATCAAGGTTCTGGAGTTATCTCTCGTGCGGAGAATCTGGGATTACTGACCTGCAAAGATGGGATTTGTGACTATATTGCCGCGGTGCCATTAGGTCCCGACTGGCACCCCACGGTCTGGTAATGAATTCTTTTTCTCTGCTAAAACCCGCTTTCAAAAAAATCAGGCGGGTTTTTTCTGTCCGCAGCCGCTTCGTTCTCTGGTTGCTGGTATTCGGTTCCCTGATTGTTTCCGGGGTAATTTACTATGGGCTTTATCGCTTTCTTGAATATGTCGGACGAGCGCCGATGCTTGGCGATTATTTTGGCCCGCTGATTGGTGGCCTGCTGGTATCAAAATTGATGGAGATGCTTTTGCTGACCCTATTTTTCATGGTGCTTTTCAGCAGCATAATTTCAGCCCTTTCGGCCTTTTTTCTCAACGAGGAGCTTCCGGTGCTTATGGCATCGCCCCAGCCGATAGGCAGGGTTTTCAGATCGAGATTTCTGATGATGACCATGGAAAGTTCCTGGATGGTAATAGCCTTTTTTCTTCCGGCTCTCCTGGCTTTTGCAACCGCGCTGAAAGCCAGTTTAACCGCATATCTGATTTATCCTCTATTTTTGGGAATTTTTATCCTGCTTCCCAATGTTTGCGGAGCCTTCTTTGCATTACTGCTCGGTAGTTTTTTCCCGATCCGTCAGATGCGGAAAATTTTCCAGTTCTTATCAATAATTGTCTTGACCAGCCTGATATTTTTTCTACGTTCACTCGAGGCCGAAAAGCTTTTGAACCCAAGCTACTTCAAAGATGTATCCCAGTATATTCTCAGTCTACAGGTTCCTTTGCTTGAATTTTCACCATCATCATGGCTGCACAAGGCAACGATGAGTCTTTTTCGCGGCGAAATGCTTGAGTCGATAAATCATATTCTACCTTTGCTTGGTTTAACGCTTGGCGGACTGGCAGTATTAAACATTTTTTCGGTGAAGTTTTACCGCAGCAGCTGGCAAAAATCAATGGAGGCGGTTGAAAATCAGGTTCTTGGACTTGAATGGATGCGCTCAGTTTTAATCTTTCCTCTACGCTATTTTGATCCAGCTTTCAGAGTCATCGCCACAAAAGAAATCACCACCTTTCTAAGGGATCCGGCTATTTTTTCCCAGATTTTCATGATGGCTGCGATAGTCTTTGTTTATGGTTACAACCTCTCGATTCTCCCTTTAAAGGACATTCCGACATTGTACAGCGGAGAAATAAACGACTCGCTGGTATTTCTCAACGGTCCTTTCATCGGCTTCATCCTTGCCTCGATAGGCATGCGCTTCGTTTATCCGTCGATCAGCATGGAAGGCCGGGCATTTTGGGCGGTAAAATCTTCCCCGGTGCGTCCTGGCAAAATCTTGTTTATAAAATTCAGCATTTATCTTTTGCCAATGATGGTTCTGGGAATATTACTCTGTGCGGTAACCAATTCCATTTTTCAGGTGACTTCGCCAGTACTTTTCTGGATGAGCTTCATCAACGTCGGCTTGATTGCGCTGGTTGTAACCGCGCTGGCAATTGGAGTGGGGAGTGTTTATGCTGATTTCGATGCAGATTCGCCGCTAAAGATTGCCGGTTCTTATGGGGGTTTCATCTATATGGTTCTTTCAGGGCTTTTCATAATAAATCTTCTTTCATTAGAAGCCTATCCAATGTACCGGTTCTTTTTTCAACGATTTGTTCCGGTCAGCAGGTTTTCAGCCATTTTTCTGGTCGGCGTATGTGCCAGTCTTCTTCTGGCGTGCACCACGGCCTGGGTATATATTCCGTTCAGAAAGGGTCTCGAAGTAATCGACAATTATGAACCAGAATAATCAGGTAATTGAATTTTCGCAGATAAAAAAATTCTATGGCGAGTTTCAAGCCGTAAAGAATATTGATCTAAGCATAAAGCGCGGCGAGCTGTTTGGATTTCTTGGACCAAACGGAGCCGGAAAAACAACGATGATCAGGATACTGACAGGGATTATCAAGCCCACTTCTGGGCGGGTATTGATCGGCGGCCATGATTTGTATGAAGAACCTGAAAAGGCCAAGAGATTGATTGGCTTCGTTCCAGATCGACCATACCTTTACGAAAAATTGACTCCGCTTGAGTACTTTGACTTTATGGGTGGGCTATACAATGTAGGAAGACAACAGGTTGCAAGTCGTGGTGAAGAAATGTTGAAACTTTTCAGTCTATGGGATCGCCGTAACGAGCTTATTGAAAGTTTCTCCCACGGTATGAAGCAAAAAGTGGCGATGAGCGCCGCTATTTTACATGATCCAGAAATTTTTGTCGTCGATGAACCCACAGTCGGGCTTGATCCAAGAAGTGTCAGGCTGGCCAAGGATTTTTTCAAAAGTTTAATTGAAAAGGGAACGACAGTTTTTCTTACAACTCACACTCTTTCGGTTGCACAGGATCTTTGCCATCGAATTGCCATCATTAGAAATGGCGAGATAGTCGCCCTGGGTTCGATGGAAGAATTGCAACAAAAAGCCAAACTCCCGGGAAATGATCTTGAATCGGTATTTTTGAAAATTACCGAAGAGGAACAGGAAGCCGGCGTTACGGTCGCAAATGAACAAAACTGAAAGTAAAGAAGATTATCAGCTGAAGCCATCTCTGGCATTTATTATACTCCTGACCATAAATCTTTGCTGGGGGGCGTCTTATGCCGCCACAAAATATGCGCTTGAGGCCGTTCCACCAACAACCCTGGCCTTTATAAGGTTTATCATCGGCGGATTTTTTCTTATTCTTATTCCATCAAGAAATCGGCACCCACTAACCAGAAGTGACTGGAAGGATCTTTTTTTAATCGGGTCTTTCGGAGTAGCGATTGCCTATGCCCTTTTAAACCTTGGGCTACAGATGACATCTTCGACAAAAACGGCCATTGCTGCTTCGCTGGAACCGATATTCACAATACTTCTTGCCGGGTTAATTCTTAAAGAAGCGTTAAGGTCACAGACCATCAAAGCCATGGCTGTTTCAATCGGCGGCGCCCTTTTATTGATGCTGGGGGACAAAAATCTTGCCCAGCTTAAACATGAAATCACCGGTGGCGGCGAGTTTCTTGGCGACATTCTGGTTATCGTTTCAATTTTGCTGGCAGCACTTTATTCAATATTGATGAAGCCTGTTGCCAAAAGAATCGGAGCCATTCGCGCCACTTCATACAGCTTTTTTATCGGCGCACTTCTCCTGCTTCCAGTGGTGTATCTGGAAATGTCGCAGCTTTGGCCAGTCAGCTTTTCTCAAAGAGCCCTGGCAGCCACAATTTTTCTTGGGGTTATCTGTAATGCTTTAGCTTTCAGTGTCTGGAACTGGATATTGAAGCACACGGATGCAGGCACCATGGCCGTCACCTTGAATGCTCAGCCTCTCGGCGGCGTAGCAATAGGCTGGTTGTGGCTTGGAGAAACGCTGTCAACAACCGGGGCACTCGGAGCTGGAATGATTCTTTCCGGCATCTGGATGCTACCCAGGAACAGCACGGAATAAAGCATGTATTGTTACGAAGCCCACAAATGCAGCAAATATGATTGCCCGGTTCAACGCAATCAGGTAAAGCGCTGCTGGGAGTATTTGCAAAAGCTTCACGGCAAGCAGGTGACCATTGATGAGTGCCCGTTTGCCCCTTGTGAAAGCTGCAACTACCGTCTAGGCTGGGAAATTGGCCTTATCGGCGAGAGCCTTTTTCCTGACATTCCTGACCCGACCCCGGAAAGCCTGATTCCAATATTTGAAGATGAGCCTGCGGCAGCTAACAGAGTCGAAGAACCCAGCGAGAAGGCGGAGGCTGCTCCTTCAGCGACGATTGAGAGAAATAAAGAGGTTAGTGGTGAAAAGGGCGAAGAGCTGATAGAAATTAAGCCAGAAGATTTCAGCGTCGAAAACGCCGAAAATATTGGGCAACCCGGCATGCGTTTCTGTCATGAAATCCTGGACTGTCCGAATCCGAATTGCGTGGTTCGCAGACGGCAGATAATCGAATGTTACAAATTCTTCTCAAGACGCACCGCTGAAGATAAATGTAATTTAACCTGCTCGGATCGGAAATGCGCCGACTGCTTTTACAAAAAGGGTTGGGACATTGGCATACTCAATGAAAAAATGTTTGCCGACATTCTTGAAGCCCGCAAACTGAAGATTCAAAAGGCTGATAGAATCAAGAAAAACACACTTGTGGAAATCTACCTGGCCGAGCTTGCAAAAAAACCTTTGTCGAGAGAAGAAGAAATTGAGCTTGCAAAAAAAATCGTTGGGGACAGAGAGGCTTCAGAACTCTTTTTGATGGCTAATTTGAAGCTGGTTACCCGCATCGCTGGAAAATTTTCCAATCGAGGCCTCGGTTTGATGGACCTGATACAGGAAGGTAACATTGGTCTGATCAAAGCTATTTCCAAGTTCGATTTTACTCTTGGCTACCGCTTTTCAACCTATGCTGCCTACTGGATCAGATACTACATGCAAAAAGCGGTTGCCAACCAGGGCAGTAGTATTCGCATTCCATACCATCTTTTGACCGTTTCACATAAAATTAGAAGACATATTCAGGAGTTTGAATATGCAAACTACCGTAGCCCCACCCTGACAGAGCTCTCAAAAAGCCTCGGCCTGGAAGAGGAAAAAATTCTCAGTGTCATCAAGATAACCCAGGTTCCAGTCTCAATCAACGCCAAAGTCGGCGACAACGATGACGAAGATACTCTTGAATACTACCTTTCCGATCGACAATCACTTACTCCCGAAGAAATGGCTATTGAAAATCTCAAGAACGAGGCAGTCAACAAGGCTATTGAAGAGCTTCCAGAAAGACTGGCTTATCTGGTGCGGCATTTTTATGGGTTCAGCGAAGACGAAATGAGTCTTGCCGAAATCGGCCGCAAACTTAATATTTCAAGAGAAAGAGCCCGGCAACTTTTGCGCCAGGCTCTTCAACTGTTACAGCAAAACGAATTTATCAAAAATTTTGAATGAGAACAATCATTCAGACAAACGAAAACGTTTCAAAAGATCACGAAGGATTTTTGCCTGATTGGCGAGCTCCTGTGCGGCTGCAGCAGTTTCTTCAGCGCTGGCAGTATTGTTCTGGTTAACCGCATCGATCTGCTGTAAGCCTGAATTAACCTGAGCAATGCCGTTCGCCTGTTCTGATGAATTCATCGCAACTTCTTTAATCAGAACTACAACCTTGTCGATACCAGCGATAATCTTTCTCAGCGCCTCATCGGTTTCGTGAACGATTCTCATGCCATCATCAACCGTGCCTCGAGACTCTTCGATAAGCAGGGTAGTTTCTTTAGCAGCCTGGGCACTTCTACTGGCAAGATTGCGCACCTCATCGGCAACAACTGCGAACCCTTTGCCGTGTCTTCCAGCTCTCGCCGCTTCAACTGCGGCGTTCAATGCAAGAAGATTGGTTTGAAACGCGATTGCATCAATAACTTTGATAATTTTCGCAATTTCAGCACTGGAGTAGGAAATTTTTTCCATGGCGGCAATCATTTCACCCATGGTTTTGTTGCCCAATTCAGCTGAAGCACGATTTTCATTCACGATCAGATCAGCTTCACGGGCTTTTTGGGCGTTATCGTGAATCTGGGTCGAAATCGAAGATACCATATCGGTCATTTGCGCCAACGAGGCTGCCGCTTCAACAGTAGCCTGTGAGAGGTTCTGGCTTGAGGACGACATCTCTTCCGAACCGGCACTGACTTGTTCTGAGGTAGTACGAGCACTACTTACAAGATCGACAAGGCTGGCTACCATTTTTTGAGCAATCGGCGCGATCTGGTCATCATCAGATCTCTTTTTCACGTCGACAGCAAGATTTCCCTCGGCAATCTGATCGAGATTCGCCATAAAAGCCCGCATGCTGTCGATAAAAAGATTGAGGTTCCTGGAAAGGTCGGCGACTTCATCATGGCCAGTAACTTCGGCTTTCTGGCTCAGGTCACCGCCAGCCATACGCTGCATCACCCTGGATGCCTCGACAACCGGAACGCTGATTGCCCGAGAGACCAGGAAAAGAACAAACAAAACTACGAGCATTATTACCAGGCTGATACCAATCAGCCATCGGATAGTTGCATTTGCCTTCTCTAACTCGGCAAAAGCCTTCTCGGTAACCTTGGTCTGAGGTAACATCACGCAAAGGCTCCAGCCCAGGGGAGATTTCCCAACATTTATCGGGCTGAATGCAGTCAGGTTTTGATTGATTACCTGGCGTGAAGCAGAGGCAAGTTCAATAGATTCGAGCAAATCGGCAGCCGATGGAAAAAGCTCAGTCATGGTTTTTCCGATAAGATCAGAGTTGCCGGTAACTGCAACCAGCTTGCGATTATTATCAATAACCGCTACTCGAACCTGACCATCATAGAAATCCCTTGCATTGGCTATCTCTTTAGAAATAAATGAAAGATTGAGTTCGAAACCGACGACGCCATAAAACTCCTGGTCGACCATTATTGGAGCAACAAGTGTGGCAGTTTCGACGTTTCCGCCCATTCCCGAAGGAATCAAATACTCAATTTTGTTTCTAAGCGGCAATTGGTAATAGTCGCCCAAGCCTGGCGACAGGTAATTCTCACAGGCCTTGACAGAAATTTTATTATCTGACGAACGGTACCAGTAGGGTATCAGTCGGCCGGTCTTATCGTGACCGGTTTCAGTTGCACCACCGTAGCCGGAATCCAGGCCATCGAAGGCATCCGGTTCCCAGCAGGTGAAAGCAGCCCTGAAATCAGGATTTCGCAACAAAACTGTTTTGAGAAGGTTGTTTATTTCCTGACGTTCGAGTTCTACGCTTGCATTTTCATCTTTAACTCCAGAAAACGAAGAGGCCATGGTTCTTGCGGCTACCATAGCCTCTTCAAGTTTTCCAGCGATTCTGTTTGAAAATTGTCGCGAAAGAATCGAAACATTTGCTTCGGCGTTCTGAACTGAATCATCAATAGCCTTCTGCGCCATTTGTCGCATTGAGGTTGCACTCATTGCAACCAGCAGAATAGCGATCAGGATTATTCCAAGCCCGGAGGCACCAAGAATCTTAAGACGCAGACTTTTGATCTTCATCAGATATACTCCAGAAGTAGTTTATTAGAATTTTTTCGCCGTATCGAGAAGGTCTGCAGGAACATTGACGTTCCATTTTTTCATAGCTTTTTCCGAAAGAAGAAATTTTGGTTCGGGGTCAAATTTCACCGGAACTTCTTCAACTTTCTTTCCATTGACAACAACATCATAAACGCTTTCTGCAAGCATGCGACCGAGTTTTTCATCATCGGCGGCAAGAGCACAAACAGCATCGCCAGCTTCTACAGGTTTTTCCATGTAACTAACCATTGGCACGGTTCCGATTACTGATGCGACATCCTTGGAATTGTCAGAGACAAGAGTCTGATTTCCGAGGATAATCAAATTAACCTTTGCAGAAAGTTCTTTAGCACTTTTAAGCACTTCGCCCTTGTCAGCAACCTTGGCGAGTTCAAAGCCAAGCCCCATGGCTTCACACGCACCTTTGGTCTCTGCAGCATCTACAGCTGCAGAAGGATGTTTACCTTCAACGATCAAACCAACCGACTTGATTTCCGGAAAAACCTTTTTGAAAATTTCAAGCTTTTTGTCAGCTTTGATGTAATAGGTTACGCCGGTGATATTGTTGTCGGGTTTGTTATTGTCAGAAATAACGCCGAGAATTACCGGGTCGTTGGCCGCCCCAATGAAACCGGGGATTTTTGTGGGGAATTCTTTCATATAGGTAGCACCTGATGAGCGCAAAAAGAGAATGGCATCTTTACCGGCCTGAAATTCGTCATAAACGACTTTGGCCGCATCTTTGTCCTTGAGGTTGATTTTAATTTCAAGATCAACATCAGGAGCTTTTTCTTTGAAAACCTCCATGAAGCCGCTGAGAACTCTTTTGGCCATGCCTGACTTCTCATACCACATAATGCCGATTTTTTTGTTTTCAGCAAAAGCGCCAGTGAAAAGGAAAAGGGAAAATACTAAGGTCAACAAAACTCCAACTTTTTTCATTGTTTCAACTCCAACCAATTTAATATTGCGTTCAGAATGCTTACTATTTCTTTATAGGACTGACTGATTCTGAGCTTATCTGAATCTTACTTTAAAAATACACATATTGTCACGCATTTTTAATTTTTCAGGCGAAGCTTGTGTACCCCGAAAAGAATATGTATAATTGAAAAACATTCTTAAATTGAAGTATTCAGCATGGAGGAAAGATGATTAAGGATTTTCGTCGATTTTTATCCGGTCTTTTTATAGCCTCTCTGGCGACGGCATCGTCCCTGGTTGCAGCCCCTGGAGCTGCAGAAATCAGCCGCATAAAACTGGTAAACAACAACCATGTTCCCCAAAAGATTCTTGTTTGCGCGTCCTACAGCACCCAGAGATTTGTTAAAGACCTTTTTAACGTTATCAGGGAAATCAATGAATCCGCAGGACTCAGCGGAAAAGATCTGGTAAAGTTACACATAATCCCCGGCAGCGGCAATCCTCTGAGCTCTCTCGGAGTACCCATGGATATCGCCGAAAAATACGCTGAAGTTAACAGCAATTTCAGTTCTAGTGATATTTGGCTCCAGGACTGCATGGAAATCTGTTCAGCTCAGCTCAAGGATGGCAAGCTGGTTTCTGCTGTTTTCGATTCTAATCGAGGCCGCGGACTTGCCCGATTACCCAAGATTCTTTCAGAAATGTGGGATATTGTTTATTTCAAAAATCCGTCAAACTATCAAGATCATGGCGATTACGGCGGAAATCTTGAAGTGACACCATTTGACGACATTATGGTGGCCGGAACAACAATTACAGCTCCGTGCAAGAAATTCTTTGAAGACAATGGTTATAAAGGGCGCATGTTTCTCGGCAACACTCATTGGCTTCAAGTCGGGCACATCGACGAATACTTAAGTTTCATCCCGACTCCCTTTGCCCCTGGTGGTTACACACTGGTTCGCGCTGACACCGGAATGGCCCTTGATCTTATCAAAAATGCTCCAGATTCAGAATTTGACAAAATCAGCAGTTATGACAAAAGTTTTCTTTTGAAGGTTAAGCGCCTGTTGAATGAACAGATGAAAGATCCGTATGCGGGTAAAGGCACTGAAGAAGGCGACTTCATCGCCCTCAACCAGACAATTAACGACATTATCGAAGAGAATGTCGGTAAATTGAAAGAATTCATCCGCAAAACCTCCAAAGACTATGACCGTGACATAGAAGAAGTTTACTGGCCATCATTGTTCGAAGGCAGAAGTGGATCGACTCCCAGGGGATGTCACGCTTATCTTCCCGGTGTTGTGAACCTTCTGGTAATCAGAGACCATCTGGTAGTTCCAGCCACCCATATCCCGGCTTTCGACAAGGCCATCGAAGCCAGGCTGAAAGCTCAGGGCAACAAGGTTCATTTTGTTGACGATACTCCATATCACAATTCCATGGGTGAAATTCACTGCGGCACCAATGCTCTGCGTGATCCAGAACGCTCAATCATCAGCCTCAAGCAAGTAAAAGCGGTTCAGGAAGTTCGCAATCGTTTCAAAAAAATACATAACGAATAATGTTCCTTAAGAAAATCCCCGAAAGCTTTTAACACGGCTTTCGGGGATTTTTTCTTCCCGGCAGGTGTACAGTATTACTTGACAGCAACGGCTCATATTGCTAACCTACCAAGATTTGAAAAGATTCTAGAAATCAATCTGGAAGTGATTTATAGAACTGTCAACGCGCAAAATAAACAACAGGAGTAAGACAATGAAAATTCTGGTTCTAAACTGCGGCTCTTCATCAATTAAATATCAGCTTTTTGACATGGCAAACAACAAAGTTATGGCAAAGGGCCTTGCCCAGAGAGTTGGTCAGGCTGGTTCAACTATCGATTTCCGTGTGGGTGACGACGGCAAGAAAGCCGTTCATGAAATGGACATCGTTGACCACAAAATTGGAATTCAGAAAATTTTTGAATTACTCACTGATTCATCGACCGGAGTTTTGAAAAGTCTCTCAGAAGTCGACGCAGTCGGTCACAGAATTGTGCATGGTGGCGACAAATTTGCGCAAAGTGTTCTGATCACTCAGGAAGTAAAAGACGCAATTAAAGACTGTATTACTTTTGCCCCGCTGCATAATCCGCCAAACCTCAAGGGCGTAGAAGCAATTGAAGCTATAATGCCAGGTGTTAAGCAGGTCGCGGTTTTCGACACCTCATTTCATCAGACCATGGCGCCGGAAGTTTTCATATATGGCATTCCATACAAATATTATCGCGATAAAAAGATCCGCAGATACGGCTTTCATGGAACCAGCCATCGCTACGTCGCCAAAAGAGCTGCAGAACTCCTTGGTAAACCCATTGAAGAATTGAAACTGATCACGGTTCACCTTGGCAACGGCGCTTCTGTTTGCGCAATAGACAAAGGAAAATCTGTCGACACTTCCATGGGCCACACACCACTGGAAGGCCTGGTAATGGGAACCCGATGCGGCGATCTTGACCCGGCACTTATTCTTCACATCATGAAAGAAGAAAACCTTTCGGTAGGCGAAATGGACAACCTGCTCAACAAGCAGTCGGGCGTTCTTGGAATAAGCGAAATGTCAAGCGATCTGCGCGACCTCGAAGAAGACTGGCCGAACAAAAGCGAAATGGCAAATCTGGCTCTTGATGTCTATTCACACCGCATCAAAAAATATATCGGCGCTTACATGGCAGTGCTCAACGGCTGCGATGCGGTCATCTGGACTGCCGGCGTAGGTGAAAACAGCCCGATTGTCAGAAGCATAGTTCACAAGCACATGGACTGGCTTGGAATCAAACTCGATCTCGAAAAGAATGAAGTAACCTGGAGAGGCGCTGAAGGAGATATTACAACTCCGGATTCCAGAGTCAGGGTTCTGGTTATTCCAACCAATGAAGAGCTTGAAATTGCCCAGGAAACCATGGAAATAATTTCTTAAAACAGAAAGAAACAGCCGCCTGTTAAAACGGGCGGCTGTTTTTTTTATCCAGTGATTATAAATTTTAAATAAATACTTTATTTTCCACGCTCGAGCATTTCTGGGGAATGATCTGAAACACATCTGAATCCAAGAGTGGTGCTGCGATAAAGAGCCGAGCGCCTGACGTCCCGCGCCGATGCTCGACAGCCTTTGGAGTTGTCATCCCAGGAGCCGCCACGAATAATCGGCAAGCCATATTTTCCTTGATAATCACGACTATCTCGGGGGTTTGCCTCGTAAGTCGTCGCAGTCCATTCGGCAACATTGCCGGCCATATCCAGAGCCCCCCAGGGGGAAGCGCCGTCTGGGTATAGCCCCACTGCTACGGGCTGATCGCCAACATTACATTTATCGACAGAAAAGGTATTGCCCCAGGGATACTCGCGGCCATCGCCCCCTCTGGCGGCAATTTCCCACTCGTCTTCGGTTGGCAGTCTTTTTCCGGCCCATTTGGCATAGGCATAGGCATCGTACCAGTCAACCAGAACAACCGGGGCATTGATCATGCCGCGTGGTGGCTGGCCGCCAACCCAGCTGAATCTAAGCGCCCAGGCATAGGTATGATAAGGAGTGTGATCTTTGTGTTCCGGGGCCGAAGGATGGCACCATTTATGTCCATGCTTTCTGACATCTTCGAGAAACCGCTGGTATTGGGCACAGGTCACTTCATATTTATCGATCCAGAAACCTTTGGTTTCAACTTTTCTCAAAGGCCTTTCGTCGTGGTTGCCGCGATCACTGCCAAGAATATACGCACCAGCTTTCACTTCGACCATTTGATGATCTCTGTCATCGCCAATGTCAGCCATTTTCTGAGCCTTGGCAGCCTCTGGATTCAATTTTTCGAGACTAAAATGCAGATGCATTTTGCCACAGCTTTCAGGGAAAATTTTAATCGTATGGGTTTTGAATCCTTCGGCAGAAATTTCTAGTTGATGAGATTTTCCAATCTGAAATTCGACTTCATTTGATTTCTGTGATTTGCCGTCAACAGAGATTCTGGCCTCAGCAGGTTCGATATTCAAACGAAATTTTACAATTTCAGCCTCAGGTACAGGCTCAAGTTTCTGGCCATCAAATGGACAGAAATTGACTTCATCGTTGAAGGTTTTACTACAGGTTGAGCAGAATTTCATGGCCATTGCCGCCTGAGCAAAGCAGAGAAGGCAAAGAATAAAAGTTAAGCAGCTGTTTCGTTGAAATTTGTTCATATGCTTTTACCTCTCGATGAAATCTGTAATATAATTAACATGGTAATGGCTATCAGGCAAAACAAATGTAAAAAAAGTTTGCGAGAATTAACATGAAAAGAAGAGGATTTCTAAAAACCCTGGCGTTAACCTGCTGGATAGCGAAAAGTTTGCCAGTTTCACCAGATTGCTTTGCGGAAATTGCCAGTGCAAATCTAGTCGAGGCACGCTTCTGGAAAAAGAATGACGATGGCAGTGTTTCATGCGAATTGTGCCCCAACCGCTGTTGGATCAACAATCAAGCCCGTGGCAGATGCAAGGCAAGAACCAATAAAGACGGCACGCTTTATTCAATGGTTTACGGCAACCTTTCAACAATCGCCATCGACCCGATTGAAAAAAAGCCGGTCTTTCATGTTTTGCCAGGCAGCTTCTCTTTATCGATTTCAGCGGCTGGATGCGTTTTATCCTGTCGTTATTGTCAGAATTGGCAAATATCACAAGCCTTACCGGAAGAGGTCTGCAACATACAGGCCACTCCAGAAAGTCTGGTTGCCCAGGCACTGCAGATGGGTTGCAAAAGCATTTCCTACACATATAATGAACCAACGGTATTCTACGAGTTCATGTATGATACGGCAAAATTGGCCCAGGAAAAAGGTTTGCGCAACATCATGGTTTCCTGCGGCTACATAAATCCCGAGCCGCTGAAGCAGCTTCTGCCGATAATGGATGTTGTAAAAGTAGATCTCAAAGGGTTTAGCGAGGCTTTTTACCACGAAATAGCCCGGGGCAGACTCGAACCAGTAAAACAGACCATCGAGATTCTTGCCAAAGCTGGAAAACTAATGGATATAGTCTGTCTGATAGTACCAGGCTTGAACGATGATGAAGCAGAATGCGGTGAAATGTTTAAATGGCTGAAAACCACCGCCGGCGAAGATGCAGCCATTTTTCTTTCGAGGTTTTACCCAACTTTCAAACTAAAAAATGTTGCTCCGACCCCGCTTTCAAAACTGGAAAAACTCAGAAAACTTGCGCTGGAAACTGGGCTAAAATTCGTTTATCTGGGCAATGTTGCTGGGCATGAAGGTGAGAATACATACTGCCCGAAGTGTGGCAAACTATTGATTGAAAGACTGGGTTATCAGATTCGGCAAAACCTTTTAAAAAATGGCTGCTGCAGTTATTGCGGCGAAAAAATTCCCGGCATCTGGGTCTAAAGTTGCGCCCCACAATATTTGCAAAACTGGGCATCCGGGTCATGCCCTTCAAGGCTACATTGGGGGCAAGCTTGAGTGGAAATCTGCCGGTTAGTGTTTACCAGCTCAGAGGTTACGATTCCAGTGGGAATGGCAATGATTCCATAACCTAAAATCATTATTAGCACGGAAAAAGCCTGCCCAATTGAAGTCTTGGGCGAAATATCACCATAGCCAACCGTGGTAAGGGTGACCACAGCCCAGTAGATACTCATCGGAATACTGGAAAAACCATTCTCTTCACCTTCGATAACATACATTGCCGAACCAATGAAGGTTACCAACAAAAGAACTCCGAAAATAAAAACGGTAATGCGTTGTCGGCTTGCTTTTAATGCTCCAAGCAACAATTGTGCTTCATCTAGATATTGAGCCAGTTTGAGAATTCTCAATATGCGCAAGGTTCTGAAAATGCGAATAATGGAAAAATAATGAGTGCCAGGGAAAAGCAAACTCAAGTAAGAGGGAAGAATAGAAAAAAGATCAATCAGGCCGTATACGCTGAAAATATAACCTGCGGGGCGACCAACGCAGTAAATCCTTAATGCATATTCTATGGTAAAAATAATGGTGAAAAACCAGTCTGCAATGCTTAGAGCATTTCCATAAATATCTTTGATCGAGCGAACGCTGTCAAGCATGACTACAGCGGAACTGAGCACAATACAAACGACCAGAGCCAGGTCAAAGATTTTCCCGGCTCTGGTATCGGCTTCGTAAATTAGCTCGTGCAGCTTCAACTGAAGAGCACTGAGTTTTTTATCAGTGTTTGCAGACATTTAATGAAAAGACTGTTTTTTGGCGCGTTCTTCCTGAATACGCTGAATCTCTTTTTCTTTCTTACTAAGAATCTTGTTTAGGTCAGAACTGCGCTCTCGCAAAGCCTTCATCAGTTTTCGCGCATCATTGGCATAATAGCTGTCAGGATAATACTGAATAATGCGTTCATAGGCTTCATAGGCCGGCAGAGGATATTGCCAGCGCATCATCAGGTTACCCTGGAACCAGAAAACATGGTCGCCAAAAAAGTAACCCAGAATGCCCAGAATGATAAAACCAATAAGAATTTGCTTAAAAAACATTTTTCAGCCTCCGGTTCAGAATTGGTAGTTTGCTGACCTGGCTTCGATACCCGGCATAGAAGATTTTACCACAGCTTTAGCGATTGCGGCGGCAGAATTTTTTCGAACCTTACCAGGCGAGGTGGCAACGGTCGGAATACAGAGAACCACGGCATTGATCAGACTAATATTAACTTTCAAAGAAAATTTTTCTTTCAACTCCTGAAGTTTTCTTTCACGTTCTGCTTCAAGGTCCTTGATCAGCTTGTCAATTTCTTCTTCTTTCTGGAAGAAGTAAAGATGAAAGCAAACATTCTCTTTCTTTTTCAAAAGTTCCTGCTTCTGCTCATCAAGGTAAGCCTCGAATTTAACCAGTTCATCATCACACTGAGATACTCCCCAGTCTTTTAATTCAGCAATGTCTTCCTCAAGAATATTTTCGAGTTTCTGACAGCTCTGCAAATACAAACGCAGAATATCCGGACCGGATTCTTCTATTTTTATTCCTTCCTGAGGTTGTTCAGAAAATTCGCTGGTATCGATATCGATCAAGCCATTGTTGACCTCGACGAGATTGCCGGCGGGATCGGTTACGATTGAAAAAAGTTTTTCACGCCGCTGGTCACATTCAAAATTTACCTTGAAGTTGAAAACCACTTTCTGACGATAGTAGACAGAATCCGGATTAACGACGCGCAACCCTTTTTCACCGGTATTTGGCACTTCGGGCTGCTTAAGAGAGAACAGGCGGCTTGCCTTAGGGATTTCGGCAAGACGCTCGATGATTTTTCTCAGCAGGAAAGAGCCATCGCAGATGAGCTCTATATCGCGATGTTTTTCGGCAAGTTCCCGGCAGAATGTGAACTTAAGTGTCTCAAAACTATTGAAAAATAATTGTTCATTTTCAGGAATTTTGGCGGCCCAAACATCTTTTTCGATTTCATGGCACTTAATGCCAACCATGTTCATGAAGGAAAATACCAGTTCTTTGATTTTATTCGTCGCCATTGAAAATTTCCTCCTGAGCCTTGGTTATTTCTTCGTGAGTTTTCAGAGCCTTTTCAAGCTTGTTACCCAGAGTTTTAAACTTGCGTTTGATTGCTTCCTGATTCGGCGAAAGAGTGACAATATCGATAATGATCTGCTCAAGAGTTCTCTTCGAATGCATGTTGCCGAGAATCATTTCGAGCTCACCAATGATTAGTCGGAAAAGATTGATTTTCTTGTCGAGAAGCTCGAGAACGTATGATTCGATTGTGTCTTTAGCGCTTAGATTGATAATATGAACGTCATCAGTCTGACCAAGACGATGGATACGCCCGATTCTCTGTTCGATGCGCATTGGGTTCCAGGGAAGGTCGTAATTCACCAGAACTTTACAGAATTGCAGGTTGCGACCTTCACCGCCGGATTCGGTAGATATGAGAATCTGTTTTTCATTTCGAAAATCTTCAATACATTTATCCTTTTCGACCTGAGAAAGCTGGCCATTGAATACGGCAACCGAATAACCATCCTTGCGCAGTTTGTTGACAAGATAATCCTGGGTTCCACGAAATTGTGTGAAAATGATCATTTTGTCGTCTTTGATGTTTTTGATGATTTCCATCAAAACCTGAACTTTTTTAGAAGGGCCAACATTTCTTGCCATATCAAGAAGCTTCTGCAAGGACTGGTCAAAGTCATCTTTGTAGAAATTGCTGGCAATCATCTTTTCAAGAGCTTTTGCCAATGCCTGGGTAGAGCTGCCCATGAGCTTTTGCAACAAAATCAGAGTCAGGCGGTTGATTCCGCGAGGATTCTTATGTGTTGGCAAAGTGAAATAGCGTTTTCTGATAAATTCTGTCAATTCACGATAGAGTTCTGCTTCATCGTCATTGAGCTCGATCGAATGGGTATGGACAAAGCGCTGCGGAAACTTGATCAAAGTGTCGGCGCGACGATGACGAATCATGATTTCAGAAAGCATCTGGCGAAGTTTCAGTGAATTTTTAGGCAGGCGTTTATCGCGTTCAGCCAGGAACTCATCCTTAAATCTCTGCATAGTCGACAGATGGCCTGGACGAAGAATTGAAATCAGATTGAATAGCTCAATCAGATCGTTCTGAATTGGAGTTGCTGTCAGCATTAACAGATACTTTGCCTGTATCGAATTGACGAAACGCCAGTTTTTGGTTTTTTTGTTTTTCAGCTTGTGAGCTTCATCGACAATCAACAGATCATATTTGATTTTTTGCACTGAAGATTGATTTTTTGAGCTTTTGGCGGTATCGAGAGAGGCGATGACCAGGTCACAGTCTTCCCAGTCATTGATCTCAAGGTGATTTTTGAAGGAAAGGTCAAACTTGGTTTTTAGCTCCTGCTGCCACTGGGTAATCAGTGAAGCCGGGGTGAGAATCAAAACCTTCTTAACCATGCCCCTCAGCAAGTATTCTTTCAAGATCAGACCGGCTTCGATAGTTTTACCCAGACCGACTTCATCGGCGAGCAACGCCCGACCATTGAGATTCTCGATGACGGTTTTTGCGGTCTGGATCTGGTGGAAATAAGTACTAACGCCGAAAGTCGTTTTCAGAGACAGCAATTCTTCATTGCACATTCCTGCGCTAAGTTCTTCGCCTTTTTGAATCAGGCTTGTTTCATAATAGGGCGAAAATTCGCTTTTTACAAGCTTGCGCAACACTTCAAGATTCTGATGATTGTAAGAAATTGAAGTGTCGGCGAATGAGGAGAATTTTACTTCGAGCTTTTCTTCGTCTTTAAAAGTAGGAATTGCAGCATTTTTAAGAAGCTTAAGGCGATAGATTTTTTTTGCCGGATCAACGAGTTGAATCTCGACTTTATCACCTTCGGCAACAGAATTTTTTTCCCACCATTCGTTAAAGGTTAGACAAACCATATAGCCACGCATTTTGTGATAAATGGCAGAATGGGTAACTTCTTCATCATCGATGAAAGTAATTGAGCAAAGGTCTTCTTTGAAAGGGAAAATTTCTTTCATCTGCGGATTCAAAAACAGGTAACCCTGCTGGAATGCTTTACCTTTGATTTGGAAGATAAAACTCGTTTCGCCCTTGCTGGCAACCTGGATCAGGGGGGCTTTTTCAGCTCTGGTTTTGGTTATTGAATTGGTCATCATCAGACATTATCTCCCCTGTTTTGCGGAATTACGATCACATCGCCAATTTTCAGGTTTTTAGGATTCAAGCCGGGATTTGCTTTCAGCAGAATCCCTGCGTCAGAACTTCTTCCAAGCAACTGTTTGGCAATTTTACCAAGCGTATCGCCCTTTTGAATAGTATAGGTCTTTTTATCACCGGCAAAAGCCTGACTGATTTTTTGACTGCTGACTGCTTTTTTAATTACCTCACTTTTGCCCAGAGGTTTGACATCAACAATGATTTCTTCACCAACTTTAACCGATGAAGGGTTTTCGATAAAATTCAAATCGGCGATTGTTCTTTCTTTTGTCGGCATTCCATAGTATTTCTCAGCGATGGACTTAAGAGTGTCACCTTCTTTGATTACGTATATAACCAGTTCTTCATCAATAGTGCGAAGTTTTTTGAATTCAGATGGATCGATAACCCTGGCCGGAGCTGAGGCTTTGTGCTCTACCGGGTTTGTGGCCGCCACTTTAACTGGTGCAGAAGATTTTTGTGTTTTGTTATCTTTTTCTGCCGTTTTTTCTACTGTTTTTGAGACTTTTGAGACTTCTTTTGTCGACTGCTTTTTAACAACTTCGTTTTCAAACCTGATTTCCTCTGGTGGTCTGATTGAGCCTGGTTC
>CAZQUE010000007.1:0-59516 GCA_964596185.1 uncultured bacterium
CACACAGCCTGTGTCAGCCTTGAATTTGCCGAAAAAAAACCGGGACTTGATCGAATTCTGTCGATATGGCATGATTTTAAAAGCCTGCCTCAGGAGCTAGAGTTACCCTTTGCTCCGTCTCAGCCGATTATATATCGCCATGAACCGAACCGGCCACAGCCCAGGAAAGATCGGGACGCAGACAAAGGAATGGCCGTCAGCGTGGGCAGATTGAGACCTTGCAAGGTTTTTGACATCCGTTTCGTCGGCCTTTCTCATAATACGGTAAGAGGCGCAGCCGGTGGCGGAATACTCAACGCCGAGCTACTAAAAGTTAAAGGACTATTTGATTTTTAACATGATACATCCATTCCCATTGAATCTTGAACAGACCCGTAAACTTCTCGAAAAACATCCGACTCCCTTCCATCTTTACGATGAAAGAATGATTCGCGACAATGCTCGACATCTGAAGCAGGCTTTTTCCTGGATGCCGGGTTTCATGAATTATTTTGCCGTAAAAGCACTTCCCAATCCATTTATCATGAAAATACTCCACGCCGAAGGCATGGGCGGCGATTGCAGCTCGATGGCCGAGCTAGTGCTGGCCGAAAAGGCCGGAATCACAGGAGAACAAATCATGTTCTCTTCGAATAATACGCCGGCAGAAGAGTTCGTCGCCGCGAGCAAACTTGGCGCCATTATCAATCTTGATGATATCAGTCACATCGATTTTCTTGAAAAGGTATCTGGCATCCCCGAAACACTGAGTTTCAGATACAACCCCGGCCCGCTCAAAGAAGGCAACGTAATCATCGGAAAACCAGAGGAAGCCAAATACGGACTAACTCTCGAACAGATTTTCCAGGCATATAAAATTGCTAAAAACAAGGGAGTGAAGCGTTTTGGACTTCACACGATGGTGGCTTCCAACGAACTGAACGAGGAATACCACATTGAAACGGCAAAAATGCTCTTTGAACTGGTAGTTGAATTGAAGAAGCAGGCTGGAATACGCATCGAGTTCGTCGATCTTGGTGGCGGCTACGGCACTCCCTACCGCCCAGAAGACAAAGAGCTCGATCTTGAAATGATCTCAGCCGGAATAAAAAAGCATTATGACCAGCTGATCATCGCCCACGACCTTCATCCTTTGCGCATCGTCCTGGAAAACGGACGCATGGTCACCGGCCCCTTTGGCTGGCTGGTTACCAGAGTCAGGCACCTCAAACACATTTACCGTGATTATGCTGGCCTCGATGCAACCATGGCCAACCTAATGCGTCCGGGCATGTATGGGTCCTATCACCATCTGACCGTTTTGGGCAAAGAACATCGCCCCCATGATCACAAATACGATGTTACCGGCTCTCTTTGCGAAAACAATGACAAATTCGCAGTTGAAAGAATGTTACCGGAAATGGAACCTGGTGATATCGTCATAATTCACAATACTGGCGCCCATGGTCACGCCATGGGATTCAACTATAATGGCCAGCTTCGTTCTGCAGAACTTCTGCTGCGAGAGAACGGCAAGGTCGATGAAATTAGAAGAGCAGAAACAATTTCAGATTACCTGGCGACTTTAGACTTCGCCAAACTCGAAGAATTCAAGGTGTGAAAAATGGTTAAGCGCAATGAAAACATGGCCCGACTTGTGGCCGGATATCTTTTTCCAGAAATAAATCGACGCAAGCTCGAATTCATGAAAAATAACCCCGACGCAAAGATCATCAGTCTTGGCATCGGCAACACCACTGAGCCAATAACTCCACATGTTCTGGCCGGACTTCATAACGAAGTCAGTTCCTTAGGCACTCGCGAGGGTTACAGCGGCTACGGCGATGAACAGGGCATAACCAGATTCCGGCAATTGATAGCCGAAAAGCTTTACAACAATATCGTCAAAGGCGAAGAAGTATTCATCTCTGATGGTGCCAAATGCGACATCGGCAGACTGCAGACCATGTTCGGCAATAAAGTTACGATTGCGGTTCAGGACCCTTCTTACCCGGTTTATGTCGATGGTTCGGTAATTGCCGGTGTAACTGGTGATTTCGACCCTGAACGCGGACAGTTTGATAAAATCACCTACATGAAATGTCTGCCGGAAAACAACTTTTTTCCGGATCTGCAAACCTTGCCACGCACCGACCTGATCTATTTCTGTTCGCCAAACAACCCGACCGGTGCCGTCGCGACCAAAGAACAGCTCAAGTCTCTGATCGAGTTTGCCAGGAAAAATAAATCGATAATTATTTATGACGCTGCTTACAGCGAATATATTTCCGACCATTCTCTGCCCAGATCAATTTTCGAAATCGACGAAGCCCGCGAAGTGGCAATTGAGGTTAATTCATTTTCCAAGCCGATAGGTTTTACGGGAATTCGTCTGGGTTGGACGGTCGTGCCTGACCAATTGAAATTTGATGACGGCACTCCGGTGCGCAATGATTGGAATCGCATCATGACCACCATTTTCAATGGAGCTTCCAACATTGCCCAGTTTGGCGGGATGGCCGCTCTTGAAGATCATGGAATTCAGGAAATGCGTGAAACTATTGCATATTATATGAAAAACGCGCGATTGATCAAAAAAACTCTCGATCACAAGGGGATTGTCACTTATGGCGGTCTAAACGCCCCCTATGTCTGGGCAAGTTTTTCCGGCAGAAAATCATGGGATGTTTTCAGTGAAATTCTGGAAAAATGCCATATAGTCACCACACCAGGCTCAGGTTTCGGACCCGCAGGTGAAGGATTTGTAAGATTTTCAGCCTTTGGTCACCATGAAGATTTTGCCGAAGCTGCCAAGCGTCTTGAAAATTGGCAGGTCGGTTAATAGAAAAATTGACAAGCGATATGCCGTTTGCTAGGATTTGTACATAATAACGTTTAGTCAAGGGTCTGCCAAAATCGAGGTTCTACCAAATGGACGAGCAATTAGCCGATATCTTGAGGCTGAGTAATAAATTGGATGCCTCTGACGTCCATCTTCGGGCAAATAAGCCGCCGGTTTTTCGTGTTGCTGGAAAAATCCAGATCTCTTCAAATCTGCCGCTGTCCAATGATGAGTTGAAGAGATTTTTTGATTCGACGGCAACTCCGACAATACGAAAAATGTTCGATACGAGAAAAGACGTCGATTATTCGGTGTCGTTGCCTGGCGTCAGCAGATTTCGCGTCAATTGCTTCATGCAACAGGGCACTCTTGCCTTTGTCTTTCGCCAGATTCCCTTTGAGCTGCCAACTGTCGACTCAATTCAGCTGCCTGGCATAATACTTGATTCCATTCAAAGAAGACGTGGGCTGTTTTTGCTCTGTGGCCCGACAGGTTCAGGCAAGAGTACGACCATTGCCGCTTTGCTGCAATTTATCAATCAGAATTATCAGGTAAGAATCGTCACTCTTGAGGATCCAATCGAATTTTTGTTTCGTGATGCTCATGCTGAGTTTTTACAGCGCGAACTCAGACGCGATTTCGTCAGCTTTCCTGACGCACTGCGAGGCGCTCTCAGGCAAGATCCAGACATAATTCTGGTCGGCGAAGTTCGAGAAGCCGAAACTATGGAACTGGCACTTACCGCTGCCGAAACCGGCCATCTGGTCATTTCGACATTGCACGCCAGCAGTTCAGCTTCGGCAGTAGCGCGAATTCTTGGTGTATTCCCAACCGATGCCCGTGAATTTGTTCGAGAGCAACTTGCAAGCGTTCTCATCGGCATCGTTTCTCAGGCACTGATAACCAAGAAAGATGATCCTAATCAACGTGTCGCTGCCCGCGAAATCCTTTTGAACACGCCAGCCGTTTCCAATCTAATTCGCAGTGAAAAGCACGAACAGATTCCGATGTTTCTGGAAACCGGCAATGAGCTTGGTATGATCTCGATGAATGCCGCTCTCGAAGAGCTGGTGGTGAAGAAGTTGATCACCTGTGATCAGGCTTTTCCCTACAGCCCGGAACCGGAAGCACTGATGACCCGTTTTGAACGCAGGGGGCTGCTATGAGTGAAATGCTCAAACCAATTATTGAAGAAGCCCTGAAACTGGGAGCATACGACCTCCACCTGAAATCGGCTTTTCCACCCATTGTCCGGGTTGCCAATGAAATTCGTCGCCTCGAAGTTGCCGCTTTTTCACCGAAAGAGATGGAACAGCTGGTAATGTCGCTGCTCGAAGAAAAACAACGACAAATCTTCAAGAGCAAAGGACAGATAGACTGCTCCTTTACCTATCCGGGTCTGATCAGAGTAAGAGCGAACATTTTCTTTCAGCGTAACAGTCTTGCGATTTCCTGCCGCCTGGTTCCGCCACACCCACCAGATCTTTCCACCCTCGGATTTTCTCAGGACGTAGTCGATGCACTGGTAAAAATTAATCGTGGCATGGTTTTGATCACCGGCGCGACAAATTCCGGCAAATCGACGACCGCTGCAAGTTTTATCGACCTGGTTGCCCGCAACCATTCTTTGCATGTAATTACAATTGAAGACCCAATTGAATACACGTTCCCAGAATACCCAAAAACAATTGTCAGCCAGCGCCAGGTCGGCGACGACGCCATGGACTTTCAAAGCGGCCTCAGCTCAGCTCTGCGCCAGGATCCAGATGTTGTTGTCATTGGCGAACTACGCGATCTTGAAACAGTTGAAACCTGTTTGAAAGCAGCCGAAACCGGGCATCTTGTCGTAGCTACTCTGCACACAGCCAATGCTGTCCAGAGTATAACCCGCATGATCAATATGTTTCCATCGCATCAACGCGACAACATAAGATTCATGATTTCAAGTTCACTCAGGGCTGTTCTTTCTCAGGTTCTCCTGCCCTCATACGATCACAAGAAGAGGGTTTTAGCCTACGAATTTTTGCCAATGCTTCCCTCGGTATGTAACCTGATCAGACAAAGAAAGATTCATGAAATCAATTCAATTTTGCGACTTGGCCAGCGCTCCGGTTGTATTCCAATCAATACGGTAGTGAAAGAACTGGTAAAAAAACGTCTGGTACGCCACGAAGACATTCCAGAAGAATATCTAGAGGAAAAGTAAATGGGAATTCTTGACTCTCTCAAAGGCTCAAACACAAACAAAGAAAGTGAAAGCCTTAGAGCTGAGCTGAATCTGCTCAAGAAACAATTTAAAACGCTTGAAGCAGAACTTTCTATAAGCCAGAACAAGCATATTGAGCTGATTGACAAAACACACGCGTTCATGGAGCGCTTAAAGGTTCTCGTCGGAACTCTTGACGGAGAATCGGTTCTAGCAAGATGCTGGGATCTACTCGACCTTTCACTCGGCATCAAAAAAGGCGCAGTATTTCAAAAAATTGATGAAGGCTGGCTTTCTGAGCTTTCAATAGGATTCAAAGACGAAGAAATTCCTCTGGTTCCAAACAAAGAAGACTCGATGTTCGGTTATGCCGCCGAACAGGGCCTGATAATGAGTCTCGCTTTTGTGCGCAAACAGGATGATCTTGCCTATCTTGAAAGAAGAGGAGTTATTCCTGATGCCAAAATAATCTGTCCGGTGCGAATCGGCCAGAACATAGAAAAAATGATCGTCATCTGTGCCTATTCAGGCAATGTATTCAGCGGAGAAGATGATCTGGATACAGTTCAGATGGTGGCCACAATTCTTGGTCTTGTTCTTCAAAACACAAGAGTTCTGTCAATTCAAAGACAGGAACTGGATCAGAAAAAGCAGGAACTATTCAGGCTTCGCACAATGTTTACAAGCATGGTTGCCCCCGAAGTCATCGACTTTATCGAGAAAAACCCGGACGGTATAGTCCTGGGAGGGAAAAGACAAAAGGTAGCGGTTCTTTTTGCCGATATCCGCAACTTTACCGAAATGGCTTCAGAAATTTCTCCGGAAAAAACCATCGAATTGCTCAATCAGTTCTTTTCAATTGTAACCGACATTGTTATTCAATCCAGAGGCACACTCGACAAATTCATGGGAGATGCCGCCATGGCTCTTTACGGCACTCCTGTGCCAATTGAAGATCCGGTCAAATCTGCTGTCAATGCAGCAATGCAGATTCAACAGGTTATTGCGAAAATGATGCCGAAATGGAAAAACGAGGGCCTACCTCATTATGGAATAGGCATCGGAATTAACTTTCAGGATGTAGTCGTTGGCAATGTCGGGTCGGCACGTCTTTCAAACTTCACTGCAATTGGCGACGGTGTCAACATTGCTTCCAGACTTTGCGCAATTGCCAATGCAGGCGAGATTCTAATCTCTGAATCCTGTTTTGAAAAGCTCGAATGGCAAGGCCATTATGAAAAAAGAACCGGGCTTGTTATAAAGGGCAAAGCAGAGCCAATAACCGCTTATGCAATTTCCTCTTCACTCTCTTCGGTAGCTGAAACCTGCCCAAGCTGCAATGCCCCGCTTCCTTCCTCGGCAAGATTCTGCGGCTCCTGCGGTTACCGACGCCAGTAACTTTTCTAACGTCTTCTTTTTTTCAAAGGGTATTTTTATCTTTTCCCGATGAAAAAACTTCGGCTCATAAAGCCAGTTTCAGCCAAAGAAAAAAATCATCTAAAGCTTATTCCTTAAAACAAAAAGGAACCACTCCGTCAGGAGCAGTTCCCTTTGTTGCAACGAGCAAATTTCAGCCGATCAGACTCTGCGTCTTTTTCTCAGGAAGGCTGGAATTTCTTTTTCATCAGAACTATTGTATGAGGGCATGCCGTTCACAACCTGCTGCTGGGGCATCTGTGGAACTTCGACAACTGGGGGGCGATTTACGGTGCGTAATTCTTCCATGATTCTGCGTTTTGGATCTGCGCTGGATCGGACTTCTTCGCCGAAACCGGTAGCAATAACCGTTATTTTAAGGGTATCACCCATATCTTCATTTACAGCATGACCGAAAATGATATTTGCATCCGGGTCAACCACTTCCTGCACGATGGAACAAGCTTTGTGCACTTCATGAATGCCAAGGTCCGGACCGGCGGTAATATTGAGCAGAACACCTTTCGCGCCTTCAATTGAAGATTCGAGGAGGGGGCTGGAAATTGCCATCTGAGCAGCTGTTACTGCACGATTTTCGCCTGACGCGGTGCCGATACCCATAAGCGCAGAACCGGCAAGACTCATGATAGTTTTCACATCGGCAAAGTCGGTATTGATAAGGCCAGGAACAGTGATGAGATCGGAGATGCCCTGCACGCCCTGGCGCAGAATATCATCGGCAAAACCGAAGGCTTCCAACATGGTGACGTTTTCCTGAGAGATCTGTAACAGCTTATCGTTTGGAATAACGATTATTGCATCAACACGATCTTTCAGATTTTTGATTCCAAGTTCTGCAGCATTGGCACGCTTGCGACCTTCGAAAACGAAGGGTTTGGTAACAACGGCAACTGTCAGTGCACCGACTTCTCGGGCAACTTCGGCAACGATGGGAGCTGCACCAGTTCCAGTTCCACCGCCCATACCGGCAGTTATGAAAACCATGTCCGCGCCCTCAAGAACTTCAGCGATATGATCGCGATCTTCTTCAGCGGCCTTTTTACCAATTTCATAGTTAGCACCGGCACCAAGACCCTTGGTCAGCTTGTCACCAAGCTGGATCTTGATTTTGGCATTAGAATTGGTAAGCGCCTGTGCATCAGTATTGGCAGCAATAAATTCCACACCTGTGAGGTTGGCTTCAATCATGCGATTCACCGCATTACTTCCACCGCCACCAACGCCAATTACCTTAATCTCAGCATTTTCTGCTGCAGCCTGGTTAAAATCAAACACCATGCAAGCCTCCTTATTGTCTGCTCTGCCCTTTGGCAAATCCTGCTTTTTTCTAATTTTATATCAATCGGTAAAGAATTTTTTCAAAACGGATTGAATTCGTTCAAGTATACCACCAAGTGCACCGTTTTCTCTAGTCCCTGTGCGAAAATTTTGTGCGCCGTATCTGATCAGGCCTAGCGCGGTAGAAAATTTTGGATTACGCACCTGCTCTCGCAAACCAGAGATATCCACCGGAGAACCACGTCTAACAGGCAATCCCAGGATTTCTTCGGCAAGTTCAGGGCACCCGTTCATCATTGAGCTACCTCCGGTAAGAACTACACCTGCAGGGATTACATCGAGAGAAACGTGCTTCTCAATTTGCGTCTTTACTTCATAAAAGATTTCTTCCATTCGTGGCTCGATTATTTCAGCGAGAAAGCGCTGCGGATATTGCTTTTTCCGCTCTCCGCCAGCCACTGGCACATCGATCATCATGTCTTCATCAACCAGATCAGATCGTGCAACACCAGAATTGATTTTGAGATCTTCAGCTGCAATGGTAGAAGTTTTCAAGCCAACAGCTATATCATTGGTGACAAGTCGACCGCCGATATCGATACTATGTGAGTGGATGACGTGCCCGCTCTGAAAAATAATCAGGTCTGTTGTGCCCCCGCCGATATCGACAAGAACCACTCCAAGCTTTTTTTCATCATCTGACAAAACTGCCATACTTGAGGCGTAAGGCTGCAAAACCATATCTTCAACCTTTAGCTTGGCCATTTCGCAACACTTGATTATATTCTGCATGGCAGTAACTGCACCAGTCACAATATGCACCTGAGCTTCAAGCTTTCCACCAACCATCCCAAGTGGATTATTGATGTCTTTCTGCTCATCAACGACGAATTCACGCGGCAAAATATGAATTATATCCTGATGCGGAGGAATGCTGATAGCGGTCTTTGCATTTTCAACAGCCCGGTCGATATCTTCTGAGGTAATTTCCTGATTGTTGCCTTTAATTGCGACAATGCCCTGACTGTTCATTGAACAAATGTGCGCCCCGGCTATTCCAACATAGACGTTTTCGATTACTACGTCAGCAACCTTTTCTGCTTCTTCGATAGCATCGATAATGGCCTGGGTCGTTCGTTCAATATCGACGATAGTCCCCTTTTTCACTCCATCACCGGAAGAAGCATGACCGACACCCAGCACATTAATGGTGGGGCCATTGCGAACCTCACCGATTACTGCACAAACCTTTGTAGTGCCTATATCAAGGCCAACGACTAGATCATCCACCAGCAACTGAACCTCTGCTCCCTTCTGAAGCACCTGATTTTTTTCTGGGAAGGACAACAATACTGGGTGCCCTCATATCGAGGTAAATAGGTTCTACATTATTCTTTCTTAGGTTGTCAAGAAGTGCACGCAAAAAATTGTAGCGGTTTTTGAAATCTTCAAGACTACGCGGGAACACCTTTTCCCCGGAAACCATGAATAAATAAGGGTTTTGAGGGTTGGAGAAGTTAATTTCAGAAATATTTTTCAGGATTTCCGGTGCAAGTTTTTTTACCCAATTCTGTGCAATAAAAAACGCATCATTTTCTTTCAATGAATCCCCGGCCCGACTAGTCTCCAGATTCAACCCGGTAATTATCGGTAAATCCTTGTCTCCTAGACTCTCGGTATTGATAATGACGGCGTCTTCGGCAATTTCGTAAAATGTCGTGCCGACTTTAGCATACATAAATGGCGCTCTTTCGCTAATCTTTATGCGCAGATTATACAGTCCATTCAATTCGACATCGACTTTTCTTATGCCCGGATGAGCCAGAAGTCTTTTTTCAACCGCATCTTTATCAAGCTTGAAAACATTCAAAGCCGGTGCAATCCCAGAGTTTCTAATGACTTCCTCCCGGGATAAAGTCTTGTTCCCTTCAACTTCAATAACCTTGATTTCAAAATAGGTCGTGCCAAAGAAAAGATGACGCAATTGAACGATGGCGAGATATGCCAGACTTATCAAGAGCAGAGTAAAACCAATTGTTTTGATTGGACCGACTGCACGTGAAAGGTTCAATATTCGAGCACGATATTTTCGCTGCCGAAGCTTTTCCCGGGTGCTGTCAGGCAAATCTTTTCCGGGCAATCGATAGCTACGATTCGAGTTTTGGAGATCTTCGCTCAAAAAATAGTCCTTATCAAATAAATTAAATCATAGCAGTGCTTAGCCAGGGTTACAAGACCCCAGAATCAGTTGGGCAATATTCTTTTCAACATTTTCGGGACGACTTTTACGCATGGCCGAAGACATATTTGCCAATTGATCAGATTCAATCAATTGTTCAATTAAACTAGCGAGGCGTTCTCCCGAAAGATCAGAATCGAGCAACACCGACGCCCCACCAAGCTTTTCAAGGATTCGTGCATTTTTTTCCTGATGATTATCTGTGGCAAAGGGAAAAGGAACCAGAATCGCCGGCTTACCGCAAACCGCCAACTCAGACAGGATGGTCGCACCCGCCCTTGAAACTACCAAATCTGCCACATCAAAAGCCTCTTTCATTTCATGGAGATATGGTAAAAGAATGTAATTTTCCGGAGGCTCAGGCAAAGCGCTCATTACCATTCCATGGTCGCGCTCGCCACTTATGTGCAGGAATCTGATACTTTTTTTCTTAGGCAACCATGCTTTTACCAAATCGATAACCGCACGATTCAAACTCAATGCACCACGGGATCCCCCAACCGATAGCACCCAAAATTCATCTTTCTGTTTGACGAATCGTCCCTTTTCAGTATTTGCATCAAGGAAACTTGAGCGAACCGGGTTTCCACTGAGAAACACTTTTTTTTCATCAACTTTCGCTGCTGATTCATAAGTTAGAAGAACTAGTGCAGCAGATCCTGCAAAAAATCTATTGGTTACGCCCATGGCTGCGTTTTGCTCGTGAATAATGTATTTTATTCCAAGAATTTTTGCAGCTGCTAACGCAGGAAAAGCGACAAAGCCACCAGTGGTAACAACAAGATCCGGCTTAAAACGACGCAGATGATTAATAGCATCAATTATTCCAACCATATTCAAAAACGGAAAACTAAGCCATTTGAGACTTAGTGTGCGCGGCATACCCTGAGCACGAACGCCAAGAAACGGAAGATCGGAAAACCTCTCGACAATCCGCTCTTCCATGCCACCGGAAACTCCCATATAGGCAGACTCCAGATGTTCTTTCCTCGACAAGAGCTCAAGCTCAATGGCTTCTCGGATCGCCAGAGCCGGATAAATATGGCCTCCCGTTCCACCACCACTGAATAAAACTTTCATAATCACCTTCTTCGCAACTTCCCTACCAATCCAGGCTCGGTAAATTGACCTGAAAAAGGAGTTTCACGCTGCTCATCCAAAACATGGCGACTCGAACCATATCGAGAAATATTCAGAAGAATTCCCACGCCCACAGCCAGAAACAGTAAACTGGAACCACCATAACTGATGAATGGCAAAGTTATTCCAGTTGTTGGCATCAGGCTCAAAACCACCGCAATATTTACTATCACCTGCAGACCCACGATAGCAGTTATACCGGACGCAAGAAGAAAACCAAAAGTATCTGGTGCTCGCGTAGCAATGTATAGACCGCGCCACAAAAATGCAAAAAATAGTGCAATGACGACAACCCCGCCTAGAAGACCCAGTTCTTCGCATATAATAGCAAAAATGAAGTCAGTGTGCCGCTCCGGCAAAATGAAGAACTTTTGACGGCTCTGCCCCAGGCCAAGTCCTAACAGCCCCCCGGACCCAATTGCCACAAGCGACTGGATAATGTGATAACCAGTTGTCTGTGCGGAATCCCAGGGATTGAGAAATGCCCAGAATCTACGCATACGATAACCAGCATGGAAAATCAGCGCCATTACAAGCACGCCTCCTCCTAAGCCGAGAGCAGCAAGATTGATTACCGGTCCATTGCCTAAAAAATACATGGTTAGATAGGTTCCAAAAACTAAAGAAGCTGTAGAAAGATTTGGGCCTTTATAAATTAAAAGAAAAATAAGAGCGGTCATTGCCAGATCCGGTAATAAACCGTGCAAAAAGCTTCGAATTCTATCCTGGCGCATCGAAATAGAATGCGACATGTAAATGATGAAACAAATCTTTGCAAATTCAGAAGGTTGAAACCCCACGCTTCCAAACCTTATCCAGCGCCGTGCCCCACCGATGTCCCTCGACACCCCCGGAACAAGCACCAGGATCAAAAAGAAAATGGAAACCCCCATCAACGGAACCGCCAGTTTTTCCAGCTTTGTATAGGGCAGGTGCGAAAAGCCTATCATCGCCAGTAGGCCAGTAATTACCCATATAAGCTGTCTCTTGAAATAATACAGTCCGTCAGATCTTATTGCCAGAGAGGTTACTGAACTCGCTGAATAGACCATGATCAGGCCCAGGCCCATCAAGGCTACAACCACAAAAAGAAGAATATGGTCAAAATGCGCTTTTTTGTTCATTACTATTTTAAATTCTTCACCAATTCTTTGAAACGAGCGCCACGAACCTCAAAATTGGCAAAAAGGTCATAACTGCTGCAAGCCGGAGAAAGCAAAACCGTGTCACCGCTCTCTGACCATTGATATGCCTGTTGAACAGCATCTTCGAAAGAAGTGGCAATTTTCAGTGGCACCAGTCCTTCAAGAGCGGAACGAAATCGTTGCCGAGCCTCGCCATATAGAACTACGCCCCGAGTTCGATCTTTGATCGTATCAACCCACTCCGACAAATCAGTGCCTTTATCCCTTCCGCCGGCAATAAGCAGCATAGGACTCTTACATGCCTGCATGGCAGTTATTGAAGCGGCACAATTGGTGCCTTTGGAATCGTTTATCCAAGTGACCCCACGCAAGTCGCGAACCCATTCAAGTCGATGCTCTACCCCAGCGAATTCCTTAATCACCGGTTCAAGGTTTTCAGCTGCAACTCCAGCCAGAAGCGCAGTAAGACTGGCACACATGATGTTCTCAAGGTTATGCCGACCGATTATTCTCGGACAATGGATTGAAAAGAGAACTTTACGGACATTTTGCGGGTCATAATAGACGAAATTTTCGTCTTCAATCGTAACTGCGGGAAACTTTCCCCCAAGACTCCAACCGAACCATCCCAGCCGACATCGAACTTCTGCGGCAAGCTCTTGCATAGCAGGCTGGTCAGCATTCAAAATCAACCAGTTCTCTTCATCCATATTCAAAGCAATACGCTTTTTGGCATCCATGTATGCCTTGTAGCTTGGATAACGGTCAAGATGATTTTCGAAAAAGTTGGTAATCACGCCAATGTCCGGGGTGAAAGCAGAAATAGTTTCTAACTGAAAACTGCTTACCTCTAAAACCTGCACCGATTGATCGGTTGTTTTTGTAGCAAAATCCATCATTGGGGTGCCGATATTTCCACCGACAAAAACTTCTGCAAACTGCTTTTTGCAATACTCCCCCAATAAGGTAGTGGTAGTCGTCTTGCCATTACTTCCGGTTATTACCAGTCGACGCCCACTCGACATACGATAAGCGATTTCTATTTCTGAAAAAACCGGAATGCCCTTTTCCTGAGCCTTAACCAAAATGGGAATATCAGTTCTGACTCCGGGACTTAGTATTATAAATTCAGCATCTAGAACTTTTTCGCTGTGCCCCCCGGCCTCGTATTCAACTTTACCGGCTAGACCTGCCCCAGCAATAGCTGCTTTCAACCGTTCTTCATTTTGAATATCACTTATAAAAACCCGGGCACCGCTTTCGCACAAACTTCTGGCTGCCGCCAGCCCACTTTTCGCAGCGCCAATGACGCTGAAGGCTTTACCTGCTGGATTCATCGTCTGCCTCTATTAATCAAATTCAGGATATAATAGCACACTGTGCATAAAACGACAATGCACCATCTAATCTGGTATCTTCAACCGTCTTACCGGAATTTTTTTCTCTTCGGACAACCTGACCCGCTCATCGAATTCGACAGCAAATCTTTCATTACCATCGATTTCCACAATTCTTTTGCCCTTGACTGCGCCATATAAAGAATCCTCTTCATCGAGATTCCGCTCAAGGATACTTCGCTGCACCAATTGTCTGCGAACACCCAGAGTAGGCAACTCAGAAAAGATCATCTTCTCGACCTCTTCAGCCAGATGGAGCTCGGAAAGCACTTCCAATACGAATCCAGGCCGCCCTTTCTTCATGGTTACCGGAAAAATGCAAAAATCCAGAGCCCCAGATGCCAGAATCGAATTGGCTGCATACCCCAGGAGTTCTCCGGTAACATTGTCCAGAGACGTTGAAAACTTTACGACAAAATCAGCTTTTTTTTTTGAATTCTCTCCAGAATCAATAAGAAAGGCCCTTAAAAAATTTGGGCGGCCGGTTTGGCGGCTTCCCAAACCATGCCCAACTTTCTGGTAAGAAAACTCTTTGGTAAAAACGGGTTTCGCAGACAATCCTTTCAACAAAGCGGCACCAGTTGGGGTTGTAAGCTCAAATGATACTTCATCATCCATTACCACCGGAAGCCCCTGTAAAAGAATTGCCGTTGCCGGTGCTGGCACTGGAATTAGACCATGTGCACACTTCACCATACCAGACCCAAGATGAACAGGAGTTATTAAAACTTCAGTAACCCCTAAATCATCGAGGCAAACGGCGGCTCCAACCATATCGGCAATACTGTCCCTGGCTCCGACTTCATGAAAGTGCACTTCGTCAACAGGTTTTCCGTGAATATGTGCCTCGGCTTCTGCGAGGGCCATGAAACAGTCGATAGCAATTTCTTTGGCCCTTTCAGTCATCTGGGCATTTTCGATCAGCAATCTGATTTCCGGCATACCTCGATGCGGGCCATGATGCTCGTGATTGTGATCATGAGTATGGGAGTGATCGTGATCGTGATCGTGATCGTGGGCATGATCATGGGTGTGACCGTGAGCGTGATCGTGGGCATGATCATGGGTGTGACCGTGAGCGTGATCGTGGGAGTGACCGTGAGAATGAGCGGGACCGTGAGAATGAGCGTGATCATGGGTGTGACCGTGAGCGTGATCGTGCTCTTGCAGGTGATCTTCAAGGCTGTTGAAATACACCCCGCGGATACCCATGTTTTGCTTTTCTTCTATTACCAGCTCTAAAGGTCCCTCAACGAACTCCAGTGAAGCAATGGCTTTTTTAAGTTTTTCAACGTCGGCACCAAGATCTAGCAATGAAGCAACGGCCATATTTCCGGCTATGCCACTGAAGCAATCCCATATCAGAGTAGTCATTTTCTCCTGCCTTTCACGATTCTTATCGCGGCCACCGCCGCCCCAAACCCATTATCGATATTTACCACAGTTATTCCAGCTGAACAGGAATTGAGCATGCCAAGCAAAGCAGCTATTCCGCCGAAACTCGATCCATAGCCAACCGAAGTCGGCACAGCAATAACCGGACAATTGACCAGGCCGCCGACAACACTTGGCAGAGCCCCTTCCATTCCAGCAACAACGATCACCGCATCAGCATCTGCAAACAGATCTATTCGCCCCAGCAATCTATGAATTCCGGCAACGCCGACATCGTAGATCCGCTCGACCCGACAACCTGCAAACTCAAGAGTGATGGCTGCTTCTTCCGAAATCGGCCAGTCAGAAGTCCCCGCTGCGAGAACGGCTATTTTTGAACTGGCGATAATCTCGATATCCGGCCGAAACCAGGCAATACGACTTGCTTTGTCGATATTTATATCAGGAAAACTCTTTTCAAGTTCGGCAAGAGCTTCATCCGCACAGCGGGTTGCCAAAGCCTTTCCATTGCTTTCAAGCATTCTGGCAAAGATTTCAACAACCTGTGCTGGAGTCTTTGAAGCTGCATAAATGGCCTCTGGAAATCCGGTTCGGTATTCGCGGGTAGAATCTATCACTGCAGAATCAGTCTCGACTCCGTGCGAGAATTCTTTAGCTAACGCTGTTTCAGCTTCGGCCGTCGTGATATTGCCATGACGAAAATTTTCCAGAATCTTTCGAATACGTAAATTTACTGGTTCCATTTGTTATTCCATATGTTTGTATCGAGAGTAGCCACAGTCAGGATCCGGCAATGTCAGTCGCATAACCAGCGCCGAGACCGGCGCGATTTCAACATCCAGAAAGCCACTGTGAGCGCTGAACTCTTTGCCGGTTAACAGATCTGTAAATCTGCTGTAGTCATGTATTCTACCATCCCTGATCTGAATCGAAGCAGCTTTTTTTTCAGCTGAAGGGTTGGCGCAGACAATCATCGTGTCACCAACTCGCTCTGTCGTCCTCATAAAAGAAAAAGTTTGTCCTGCATGCAAAGCCTTAAAATCGCCAATACGCAGGGCCCTACAGCTTTTGCGAATATGTGCGAGTTTTTCATGTAAAAGTAAAATTGCTGGTTTCTTTTCAAGCTGATGCCAGGGCATTGTAGCTCGTTGTTGGGGATCGACAACGCCTTTTAGAGCGAACTCGCTACCATAATACAGGCCGACCGAACCCGGCAAAGTAAACTGCAAGATTCGCGCCAAAGCCTGTTGGCGGCCAGATTTTAGTACCGACGCCAATCTGGGCGTATCATGGTTATCCAAAGTCAACCAGGCACGCAGAATGTGATCTATGCCGGCATCATCAAGCATTTGCCGATACATGCGCATCGCTTCTTCGGCTGAGATCGTTTGCCCAAGCATGCGCAAAAGAATCGCCCGGGCATGCAGGTTAATAACCCCATCAACAGAGGGATACCAGAACTCAGGATAGTTCCAGATTTCACCGATCACCATCGCATCAGGTTTTGCTGCTCTGGCAGCAGCAGTAATCTCAGCTAAAATTTTCGGACCAAATTCGTAGGCAACGTCGAGTCGCCAGCCGTCGATGTCAAATTTCTGCAACCAATGCTTTACTACAGAATTTTTTCCGGCATACAGATACTCACGGGTTTCTTTATTGTTCAAATCAAGCTCTGGAAGGTTGTAGACGTTGTTCCAACAAACAGGTTCATTTCCCGAAAATCTGAACAAACGACGAAACGAACTGTCGACATTTTTTTGCGCGGCCACGAAAATATTGCTTTTACGGCCAACGTGATTGAATACTCCGTCTAAAATCACTTTCATACCGTATTTGTGAGCACTCTGCACGAGTTTTTTCAAATCGGTTTCACTGCCATAAACCGGATCGACCTGAAAATAATCATGGGTATCGTATTTATGATTGGTTAACGACTTGAAAATGGGGTTCAAATAAAGGATGTCAACATTGAATCGCTGCAGATAGTCCAGCTTTTTCTGCAAAGATGACAAATCGCCGCCCCAAAAATCCAACTCATGCTGCCAGGCACCAGCATTGTCGTTAAATTTACCTCGCGTCGGGAGTTGATGCCATTTTTTCAAACGCAATGGACTCGAATAAAGCTGTTTCTTTTGTTCAAGTTCAGACGATGGGGCAAATCTATCAACAATGACCTGGTAAACGGTCGCGCCAATATGCCAATCTTTTTCGCGCTCGAGATATTTATTCGTCATCTTTAACCTCGTCGACATCATTTCCAATAAGCTGTAAGGCGGCCAGATCCGCCCTGGTATGCCCCAAAAGGAATACCACAGTTCCAAGAATAACCGCAAACCATAAAGTTACCGCACGAATGAGGAAAGTAGCCGACACAGCTTGAGCGTCCGCAATGCCGGCATAAACGAAAAACATACCCAAAGTTCCTTCAGTAACCAGTAATCCGCCAGGCAGAAATGACAATGCCCCGACAATTGAGCTGAAAGCATGAGCAAAAATTGAAATCGGCAAAAGCATGGGCACATCGACTTTAAGCGCTTGAAAAATAAAAAAAAGAGCAAAACCTTCCCCAGCCCAGGATATGGCACTCAAAATCGTCGAAAAAAGCAAAGAACGCAGGGTTAATAAGTCTTCGAGGCTGTGTTGAATAATTTTTATCGGATGGCTCAGACGATTGAATCTTGGAAAGCCGGCAACGAACTCTTCCAATTTGATCCATAACCATGGCCTGGTAATGCCGACAATAACCAAAGCCAGAAAAGCACCGACAAGCAAAATCGTTTTTCCGCCAAAGGCAAAATGCGGAAAACCGATCATGCAAAGAACCATCAAACCCAGCAGATCGGTCAGGCGCTCAGCCATTACCACCGGAGCGGTCAACGACACCGGAACATTGTAACGACCGCGTAGCAAAAAAGACTTTACCAGTTCGCCGATTTTCCCCGGACTTAAAACCATGGTAAAAGCACTTAAAAAGACCCAAAGGTTCTCACGAAAAGGCAATCTTACCTTAACCAGGCGCAAAAAATAGCACCACTTGCCAAATCTTAACAGATAATTAAAAAGAACCGCAGCCAAAATCAACAGTAACCAGGTCGGTTTGATGCTTTTTAGAAGCTGCAAAACTCTGGCTGAATCAGAAAAAATAACTGTGGCGGTTATGGCCGCCACGGCAGCGATGAACAACCAGAAAACAAGTCTGGTTAAAACCGATGAAATGGCGAAAGTCTTTTTCACAGCAGCATTCTTTCATAAACGCCGCAAGATTGCAAGACTACAACTCAGCGATATCTCGAATAATAATTATCGACAGCTTTTTCTGAAGCCCGCTGGATTGCTCGTTCGTCATCGTTCAAAAACGGAACTTCGTTGCCGTATTGAATGAATTGTTCAGGAATGGTCTTCTGCACCTGCGACTTCAGTTCTGTTTGAAAGACCGAAACAGTTTTTTTGGACAATTCTGATTGCAGAAAACCGAGCATCTTTTTCAGGCCGGGTGAAGCACCGTCATCGTAACGTGCCTTCTCAAGTCCTGAAGCGAGTATTTCAGCTTTTGTCGCAGTCTGCCAACTACCACCATAATTGGTCAGCATGCGATCATTTGCCTCGTTGACAATCTGCCCGAGCTGTTTATCGATCTGAGTGTCGCTCAATCCTTGAGAGCGTAACTCATTCACTTTCATGTTCACGTATTCATTGCGAATTTGTGAGGGCTTGACCATAGCCGCAGAATTGTAGGCTTCCTTGATCAGGCGGTCTATTTCAGCCTGCTTCAATTCGGCCGGGCTACTTTTGGTGAGCTTGTCGAACCAGTATGCGCCTTCACCGCCCTGGTAGGGGCGCTGTCTGACATAATTGCCATCGGCATCGCGAATTACCACATATAGTTTACCGTCGTTGCCACGCTCGACATCACCCTTAAGATCAAGATCCGATCTCTTCATCTTTGCTTCAAGATAAGCCAGTTTCTCTGCATTAGCCTTGGCATTGGCGGCAAATTCCTGCCTAATTTCTAGTTGAGCTTTACTTCTAAGTTCTTCAGCTGATAGATTGCCGTTTTCAGGATTCTTTTGCAGTTCCTTAAGCTTGAACTCAAGATAAGATTCGGTGCCAAGAGCTTTTGCCAGCTCAGTCTGACGCTTATATTCAATTTCTTTGGTAACCTGCCCGGTGATCTCTTTAATTCTTGCCTGATTTTCTGGTTGTTTCTGGGCATTAGAAGCAACAACCAGCGCTTTCTGATACTCGGATCTCAGACTGTTCATCTCTTTTGCATAATTTCGCAAAGCCGCCGAATATTCCCTTTTGGAATTGAAGTCAGACAAAACTGGCTGATTCGCCCGCATTTTTTCAAGCTTCGCTCTAATTTCGCCTACTTTTTGAAAATCAGGATCCTGCTCTTCATAAGCCTGCTGAATCTGTTTGCGCTTGGCCGACGGGAGATCCCAGAGGCGGGTCTTGGCAAGCGAAGTGCCGACAATAGCAGTTTGCATGGCTGCGTTAGATATCATCGCCTTCTTACCAGCTTCCATCAGATTGGTATTCTTATAAGCTTCGGCCAGATCATTGATTTTATTTTCATAATAGTTCCAAGCAGGAGTGCCCTTGGCGTATTTTTCCTGGAGCATACGATTGTATTTGATCTGGTTGAGCAGTTCCTGCTTGTCGACCCCGGCAACAGCCGCTCCGGTAGCAAATGCAAAGGGATTGCTGATTACTGCATTGGAAACCATTGCCGATTTTGCAGTCGAACCAAACAACTTGCTGGAAACGATCTTGGCCCAGTCAGCCTCTGCGCCGAACTTGGCCGCAGCCCCACCCAGCACGCCGGAAATGCCTGCCGATACCAGTGCTTTCTTTTCATCTTTGCGAAAGCTTTCCCAGGTATATTTTTCTTTGGTTATCGTATCCAGCTCTTTCAAGCATTCGACAAGAAGAGCGTCCTGTTCAGGAGTGCGGTTATTAATACGCTCAAGGGTTTCAATACGGTCTTTAAGAATTTTTTCCCTCTGATCGTAGTTATAATAGTGATTATACCAAAGATTGGTCACTGCCCCTTTGGTAACATTGGAAACGGTACTACCGAGAAAGCTCACTGCGCCGGCCTTTGCCGCGGTCTGCACGATGGTTTTTGCCGTCACCGGGCCGATAGCCTGAGCAATCCCTGCCGTAGCCATGCTAAAAGGTGCCATCGCCCCATTAACTGCGGCGGCAATCGTTACATCCCGCCAGATTTTATCCATACTTTTCTTTTCTTCTTCAGAGCGAAAAGAATTTTTGCGTAACTCATAAGCCAGGGTCATTGCTCCGGCGGCCGTTGCACCAACCGCAACCGCGCCAATTACAACCCATGCCAACGGACAAACGACTGCCGCTGAAAATCCCATGACTGCAAGGGTTGGCAACAAAGCTTTTCCGATCGTCCAGGCAATCTCCTCTGCCTTGCTCATCTCTTTCTTTCTGGTTTCTTCAAGGTCTTTTTCAGTAACAGCTTCTTCAACAGCTGCTGAAGCTTTTTCTTCGGTAGAAACCGCAAGAGGGCTTTCCTGATCAATCTTTACTTTGCTTTCTGAAAAAGGAGTTTGAGCATTTACAGAAAACAGCTCATTAGTGCCAGGCGCTGCACCGATCAGCGAAAGAATTAGAAATAACGCGGTTAGCCGGCGCAAAAGCTTTTTTTGGTAAGATTTAAATCGATACATGATCAGACTCCAGAAATTTGGTTTGATTCTTTATCTAATATACCAGACTAATTCCCTGTAGGTTTTTATATTTTTTTAGAACAGCTGCGATTCTTTTGATAATATAATCTGAAGCGAATTTACGGGATCTAATTTGTCAGAATTACCAAAATGCAAACGATCTAACTACTTGAAACAGCTGCTACAAATGATGTGGCTGCTGGTTCTTTTGCTTTTCCCGGCGTTAATCATTGCGCATGTCATAACTGGCTACCAGCACCAATTGTCGGAGGTTGAACGCAATCGACAAAATAACCAGGCAGAACTTGCCCTGGCAAGACTCGACCGTGAAATGAATCTTCTATCGGTAGTTAATCAGGCCTTGCTTGAATTCACCCAGCAGAGTCAAAATTTTTACAATAAAACATCTGATGGCCGCGAATTTATAAAAAGGGCTGACAGTATCTTTTTTAAAAGGTTTCCAGAGTCTTCACAGCTATTATGGTTCAATCATTCCTTTAAATTGCTTGATTCAATATGTTCAAGAAAGGTTCTCAATAGAACTGCCTGGGAAAAATTCCTGCTGGTGATCTCAAACCCGACGAAAGCCAAAAAGATTGACAAAATAATCGCGAACTCCTTTGTAAAAACAGAAATGAGCGATTTTCTGTCGCCAGATTTTTTTGAAAAAATCACCGCTACTCCGGTAGAAATGATTTATCAAAGCAAAAGAGTCATCTTGCGTCATTTCCGGATTTCTGATTCAAATTCAGCCGATTTTCCCCGCTACCTGCTGACTATACTGCCAACCGATGCAACAAAACCCGATTGGCTCGAAGCCAGAGCCTTGAAAAAAGTTGGCCATTCCCAGCTCCTTGTCGGCGCCCTTCGCTTCAGTGATCAGACCGCCATTGCCGGATCTACGATTTCCGAGAACCTCCTTGACGGCTTTTCGAGAAAATTCCAAGAAGGCATACAAAGTGTAGATTTCGCCGGAACTCGCTACTATTTTTCCGTTCATTTTCAAAATCCAGACCTTTTCTTATGTGTCGGACTGCCTTTTAACAAATATTCATTGCTGAATCTAGCCCTGCAATTTCTCAAATTCATAGCCTTTTTCCCTTTCCTGGCAGCCATAATATGGCTAAGATTCAGCACAAATAACTTTGCTTCAGCTGATTTTTCCTTGCGATCCAAATTCAGGCTCGCGACAATAGGACTAACCGTGGCCCCGATAATTCTGATGATGATGGCTGGAATTCTATATCTGGTTCAACAAAATCGAGAAATGGAAAGGAACCGCTCAAACCGTCTCGATGCTGCCATTAATCGCTTTTCCGACTCCATTACCCAACAGACTTCTCAGCTTGAAAATTATCTGCGCAACCGTTTGAATGCTGAAATTAAAGATGCGGACAACTTGCAAACGATGGCAGAAATAACCTTCAAATTGCTCAGGAATTCAGGTTGTCATTTGGCCATGGCCCTTGGCAAAAATGGCGAAATTTTTCATGAAACCAACCTCGAAGACAGTCTGGCCAGAAATCGCATCTCTTTTTACATCGGCATGATAAAAATGCCTTTGATCACCGAAGGTTTTGCGGTCTCTGAGTTGGAAAAGAAGATCAGTTCAGCGCTTGGCGAAAAATTCAGTAAATATCGTGATAAAAAGTTTCGCTATGACTTCTATAACCGACTCAACGCCATCGAAATAGGCAACCAGACAGCCAATCTTTTCACCACTTTCGTTCGTGACCAACAGGGCAAAATTCTTGCCTGCGTCGGCCTTGGTTTCGATGCTGAAATCATGCGACAGTTCTTTCTCAAAAACTCTCTCAGAAATCTCAACGATTCAGCAATCAAAGTTTTTCTACACCCACAAAATGTTCAGGGAACCTTTTTTCGGCCCAGCTCCCCGAAGGTCGCAGAAATTCTCGAGCTTTCCGCCCTCACCGGCAAGCAGTTTGAACACCGCTTCACCTGGCAAGGTCAGGAATACCAGATGTTATCCAGACTTCTAGACAATTCCAAAACGGCTGCTGCCGCCGTAACCAGGGTCGACTCAGACGACAATCAGGCATCAATGGTTTTTCTTGCGGTTTTTGCCCTGATCCTGATCTCTGCTGGAATGAATTCCAAATTTATTCTGACCATGTTCGAAGGCATTTTTCTTGAACCGGTCTTATTGTTGAATAAATCGGTAAAATCAATTCGTGACGGTAAATATGATATCTCATTTGAAAATCCCGGAGAGGATGAAGTCGGCACCCTTAAGAAAAGCTTCAACAAAATGGCGTCAGGTTTAAAGGAAAAATCGGAAATGAAAAAGTACCTCAATCAGGATCTTTACGCCGAAACCTCGCGCCACCAGGGAACTGATTTCTATCGAAAGCACATGACCATGATGTTTTGCGGGATAAGAAATTTCATTCACCTGGAAAAAAAGCTCCCAGCCGAAGAAGCTTTTCGAATAATGAATCAGTTTCTTTCAATCTGCGATAAATCAGTAAGAAACTGTTCCGGCTCGATTGACAAATTCATCGGCGAAACTGCCATGGCCGCCTTCAAAGAGAAGGAGCAACTTGCAAATGCCATTGAAGCCGCATTGCAGATCAAAGAGCAAGTTCAAAACAGTTCGAGCGAATTTCCCGACTCCTTTAGTTTTGGCATCGGCATCGCCAGTGGCGAGCTAATTACCGGACCTATTGGCTCAAAAACTAACCGGCTTGATTTTACCGCGATTGGCGATCCGGTCAACCTTGCAGCACGTCTGGAAAAACTTGCCGGGCGCGAGGGCCGATCGCAAATTCTAGTTGTCGAACATGCTCAAATTTGCAATTTATTCGTTGTCCAGAAATTTCCCCCGATCCAGGTCAAGGGGAAAACTCAACCGGTGGAAATTCTAGAAGTTGTTGGAGAGGCTCAATGAGCAGGAAAAACAAATACCTTGTGCTGGCAGCTTCATTAATACTTTCCTGCGCAACACTTTACATTTTTGCCATTCAGCAACGAAAAACCAACGCCATTCGCCTAGACATTGATGAAAACAGGGCTTTGAAAATGCTGCCGGTCATTCAGCAAAAAATCAGACCGGTAAATATCGCCGAAAGCTTTCTAAGAAAGCAGCTTAAAAAAATGGCCCCTGTCAACGCCCAATCAGCGCAGCAATTTAAAAACGCTCTTGAATTAGCCTTTTCAAAAGATTTCAAGTTATTGATTATCGATTCTGAAAAAAATGATCTGACAACCCATGGCATAGATGTTGAGCAACATGCCAACTTTAAAGCCTTTCTCGTCGATTTATTCCACTACCATCTTGAGAACCGTCCAAACGAAACCGAGCATACCAGGAAATTCCTGAATCGTGTATTTGAAAACAGCATCTCACACGGCTTTTTACCAAACTTCATTAATATCGCGCAATGCCGGATGAATGGACAAAACGGGCTAATTCTTGTAGCGACTCTGCCGACTCAGGATTTTCCAAAATCGATCCGAAAAATCTATTCACAAACAATCCCGAAAGAAGCACTGCCTGACCAGTATCAGGGTTCAGTAATGGCCTTTTTTCCTGAAAATTCGTATGGCAAAATTGATTTTATGCAAAAATTTGCCGGGCTAAGCGAAGACTTTGGCCTGGATTTCTATTCTATCGGGGATTCTCAGCACACAAGAGAATTTCTCACCCGAAAGTTTTCTCCGGAATTTGCCGATTTGTTTTCAAACAGACTAAAAAGCAATTATCAGGCAGTTTTCAAAAACCGTAATCAGATAGTCGGTTTCACCAGAGGCGGACTGGAAATCAGTACTGAACCAGACAACGATCTTATCGTTACTTTTGCTCTGTCTTCTACCACAAAAAATATTTTCCAGGATCAGCCCATGGTAATTTTGATCATTCTGGCAAATCTTGTTTTTATGGCTTATTTCCTTACAAGACAATATGGGGTTGAAAATCGATGGGATCTGGGTTTACAGAAAAAATTCATCATGATGGCTGCATCTGCCTGTCTTTTACCGGTCGCCGGCCTGCTTTATCAGAACAATCTGCAACTTGAGCTGCAAAAAAATGCTTTTGAAAGAGACGTCTTTTATCAACTTGAAAAAGAAATCGAAAAAGTAGAAACCGGGCACTTACTCAAAAGAAATGATTTGGCAATAATGCTCCAGACCCTTAATGCAAGAATCAACCCGGAAAAAGCTGTTGATAAGGTCGAGATGGAAAAAGAAGGAGAGAAATTATCGCGGGAAAATGTAATACAATTCTATTTTGCCAATCGCGACGGAAGCATTGAAAGCCTCGATGCGCGTGAAACCTGGACCAGTGAAGACACCCGGGCGGGAACAGCTTTTGTAAAAGCTCTGTTGCGCTTTATTATCGATAATCTGAAATTGGATTTTGCCAGAATTGACAGCGGGTCAGGCAAAATAGACAAAGAAGGAATGCTTATCGAATCAGTTTCAGAAGCAATGGGCGTTGAAACTATTTATCAACTGGCAATAAATCAAAAACAGTTTCTGCCGTTTAAACTGAGCCATGGCTCGGTCTGGTCATACCTCGAACTCCAGAACGATTCTTTTGGCAAGCCGGCTCGCCTGATAATGCATGTTGTTAATCGTAACAGCTTTACTCAGGATTTCATCGACAAATTGCAGAAAGCAGAAAGACAGGCTGATCCGAAAATGCTGTTCATGAATAGAAGTCTGATGCAAATTGAAAAAATCGCACCAACAATAGCTGAACTGAAACCAGAAATGATTGACATTCTTAAAACCGCGAATTCTGCAGGAGGCTGCATGCAATTGCGCCTGGAAAACGCTGATGAAACGATATTGATCGTTGCTCGCCAACTCAAAGAAATGAACTGGTCATGCCTGGCCCTGAGAAAACTTGATAAAACCTTGCTAGCGGGCAGTGGCTGGAACGAGCTTCTACTTTCAGTTTCTATTTTATCCTATTTATTTATTATTATCGCATTCCTGGCCAACTGGCTGAGGAAATTCTTTTTAAAACCTCTGTTGGACCTAAATCAAAGCGCACTGGCCATAAGTGCCGGGAATTATGAGGTAAAACCAACCTATAAAACCAATGATGAGCTTGGTTTTCTTTTCACCAACTTCGCTCAAATGGCAAATGAATTGAAAGAAAAAGAATTCCTTAGCCGATTTCTTTCTGATATTGCCAAAGATGCAATTGCCGGCCAAAAAAGTACCAGAGCTACCAGAATCGACGCAACCATACTTTTTTCTGACATTCGCGGTTTCACTACCCTGAGCGAAACCCATCCACCAGAAGAAATCGGTATTATGCTCAACGACTACATGACCATGATGGAAGAAATCATCGAGAAAAACGGAGGTAGTATTGAAAAGTTCATTGGCGATGCGGTCATGGCTCTTTTTCTTCCGCAAATGGGAATGAGCCATCCAGCTTTGCGGGCAACTCTGGCGGCTCTTGAAATGACCGAAGCGCTTAAAGGATTCAATCTCAATAGAAAGCGAAGCGGCAAATTCTCTGTAAGTAACGGGTTTGGCATCGCGCATGGAGAGCTTTTGATGGGAACGATGGGCAACCTCGAAGGCAGAAGAGATTTTACCGTGACCGGAAAAACAGTTAATGTCGCCGCAGAAATGGAAAAAATGTCAAAAATTGCCGGAAAATTCCCAATAGTTCTCTGCCCGGTATCCGCAAAAATAGTATGCGGAAACGGCATAAATTCTTCGCGCCTCAACCATGAAAGAGAAGCCTATGAAATCCTGTGAATCTGCAAAGCCAGCCTGGCTGGTCGGATTTTATCTGATCTTCACCATCTTAGCCTTTTCATCGATAGAAATAATCGCGAACCCCATACGAAATCAAGTTTCTCCAATGCTCATAACCTTCTGGCGTTTTGCCATCGGCTCGATCTTTCTGCTGCCATTGATCTTTTTTCGCAGACAGACAAACCAGTTGAATCGCATCGAATTGCTTAAACTTTTTGGACTGGGAGTTTTAAACATTATTATCAGCATGGGCGCACACGCCGTCTGCATGAAACATGCAAAAGCTTCGACGGCAGCGATACTTATCGCCGCAAACCCGATTGCCACGAATTTTTTTGCCTGGCTCATACTCCGTGAAGCAATGCCAATGCGGCGAATAATTGCTCTAGCTGTCGGGCTTTCCGGCATCGTCATGATTGCGGCCAGACCAGATAACGCCACAGACACCACATTGGGCATTGCAGCCGGAATAGTCGCCATGTTTGGCTTTGGCCTCTATACGGTTTTATCCAAAGGGATGGTGGCAAAACACGGTTCAGTAAAGGTAACGACCTTGAGTTGCCTGACGGCTCTGGCTGCCTACATCCCAATTCTTCTCATCAAAGGACAGGGACTCATCCCTGATACTGCAGCCTGGCCCAGACTTCTGACACTTGGAATATTTGGTTCAGGCCTGGGCTACGTAACATTCTTCAAAGCCCTTGAGGCTATGCCTGCCGGCAAAGCCAGCTATCTATTCTTTTTCAAGCCGCCGGTGGCCTTGTTGCTTGCCTGGATGGTTCTTGGAGAAAAACCGGCTCTTGCGGCGATTATCGGCACAACTTTGATAATGAGCGGAATCTTCATCGAAACTTTTCGGCGAAAATAGTTTGTTGACAAAGATTGCGTTCCTGATACCTTTCTTGGTTCAGGGGTGCTGTAATGCTGAAAAAATCATGGATGATAAGGCTGCTGATCATTTTCGCCGTCACTATATTTGTTGCCGGAAACATTCGTGCACAGGTAGCATCAAGTGCCAATAGCATCCCGCCAATCCCGGAAACGGCACAGTATGACATCGACCTGGCCGATATCTACGCAGAACTTTTCCCAGACAAAAATGAGGCTTTTGTAATCTGCACCATCTGGCTTTCAGCAACATTTGACCCGGTTATTCTCAGACTTGAGGGAAACCTGATGCACATGAACGTCACCTCAAAAAGCCAGCCAGCAATAAGCTTTGTCTATGAAAAGCCCTATATTTATCTGGATAACCTTGAGCCGGGAGCCCAGCAGGTTACCTTTACCTACCGGGTTCGCCACGATGGCATAACCAGCGCAGGCCTTATTTCGAACAACGATTTGCGACTGGATGCTGCGAGCTGGTGGTATCCTCGCAATGTCGCGCTCGATGCGCACCAGGCAATTCTTAATATCGAGTCACCACAAAATTATGCTGTTTCCGCCAATGCCACCATTTACAAAAATGTCGACAATAATTTCAAACAATTGCGACAATTTATTTTGACGACTGCCTCAACAGATGGTATAACCCTTGATTAATCAAAGCATTATGAAACACGCAGACCATTCCTTAAATTTTGAACCTAAGCAGGGTAATCCGGCCGTCTACCTGAGACGTAGACGACTAGCATTGAATGCAGTCATTCTCGGTGTCTGTGCCGGATTGATAGCTGTAGCCTTCAGACTGCTTCTTGAGAAAGCCGAGCACCTTCGCGAAATCTTTTTAAGCCTTTTCACCAGCACATATTTCATACTACCTTCAATACTGCTGGCAACTTTGATAACCGTTACCGTCATTGTTGTCACCAGATTTGCACCCGAATCTTCCGGCAGCGGAATTCCCCACTTAAAAGGAGTTTTGCATGAAGGCTTCCAGTTTCGCGATGTCCGCGTTCTCCTGATTAAGTTCTGGGGAGGAATCATTGCAATCGGTTCGGGCCTGGCACTCGGCCGCGAAGGCCCCACCGTTCAGATGGGCGGTGCAACCGGGTCAATTCTTTCGCGCTGGTTCGGCAGCAATGCCGATGAACGCGAACTTCTCATCTGTTCAGGCGCAGGTGCTGGACTCGCCGCAGCCTTCAATGCTCCGTTGGCCGGTCTGCTTTTCGTTCTTGAAGAATTGCAGCAGAAATATGACAAGTTCAGTCTGGTTACCGCCTTCACCGCAACCATAACCGGCACCCTCGTCTGCAGAGGCCTGCTCGGGCAAAGTCCGATATTCAGCTTCAAGATGCTTGATTACCCTGCGTTGCACCTTATTTTCTGGTGCCTGGCATTTGGCGTCGTACTGGGCTTTTCAGGTCTGTTTTTCAACCTTTTTCTATTAAAATCAATGCGCCGTTTCGGCAGCCACAAACTCTTTCTGGCAATCTCTCTGGGGCTTTCATTTGGCTTTATCGGCATGCACTACCCCCAACTGCTTGGCAGCGGGCACAACATCATTTATGAAATACTCCAGGGCAAATTCGCTTTACCATTACTTGGCATGCTATTTGTTGGCCGTTTTTTCCTGACAGTTCTGAGCTACAACACCGGGACCCCAGGCGGAATCTTTGCACCGCTTCTTCTGCTTGGAGCCATCATGGGCGCGATCTTCCACAATCTCGTCGAATTCGTTCATCCAGGCGAGTTTCAGCTCGAAACCTTTCTTGTTCTCGGGATGGGTGGCATGTTCACCGCAATCGTGCGCAGCCCTCTAACCGGCATTGTTCTCATTCTTGAAATGACCAACGAATTTTATCTATTGCTACCGCTGATGCTTATATCATTGGTGGCATACGGCATTCCCGAATATTTCTTCAATCAGCCAATTTACGACGACCTGCTCGGTCTGCAGGTCGAACGCAAACGATTCCATCAAAAGAGGGTTTTTTCAGAACCTCGCAAAATTGTCTGAAGAATTATTCGAAATAATCGAAAATTTTGTGACCAGCCTTGCGCAGAACCTCATCTCGACGAGTTGACTCAAGGTCAGAATTCATCATGTCGCTGACAAGCTTCTGCAAATTCGTTTCAGGTTGCCAGCCAAGTTTTTGTCTTGCTTTTGCCGGATCTCCAAGCAACAATTCAACCTCTGTCGGGCGAAAATAACGCGGGTCGACTTCGACCAAAACTCTTCCGCTCGACTTTTCGATGCCCTTTTCAACGACACCGCTCCCTTGCCACTCAATTTCAATGCCAACATGCCTGAAAGCCATGTCGACAAAATCGCGTACTTTGGTAGTGACACCGGTGGCAATAACAAAATCTTCCGGCTCTTCCTGCTGTAGCATAAGCCACATTGCCTTCACATAATCTTGAGCGTGACCCCAGTCGCGCTTTGCGTCAAGGTTACCCAAATACAGCTTTTCCTGCAGGCCCATTTTGATACGACTAACCGCCCGGGTGATCTTTCTGGTTACGAAAGTTTCGCCGCGAATAGGGCTTTCATGATTGAAAAGAATGCCATTGCAGGCAAAAATACCATAAGCTTCTCGATAATTCACACAGATCCAATAGGCATAAAGCTTGGCAACCGCATAGGGGCTTCGCGGGTAAAATGGGGTAGTCTCTTTCTGCGGGGTTTCCTGAACCTTGCCAAAAAGCTCTGAAGTAGAAGCCTGATAAAACCGGGTTTTCTTTTCCAAGCCAAGAATGCGAATAGCCTCGAGTAGTCGTAACACCCCGACTCCATCTGCATTGGCAGTATATTCAGGAGTTTCGAAACTCACCTGGACATGACTTTGAGCAGCCAGATTGTATATTTCATCGGGCTGAGTTTCTTGAATAATGCGAATCAAATTGGTCGAATCGGTCATGTCGCCGTAATGCAAGGTCAAATCGCGGCCAGTTTCATGCGGGTCGCGATAAAGATGATCGATACGATCAGTATTGAAAAGAGATGCCCGACGCTTAACCCCGTGCACGCTGTAACCTTTGTCAAGAAGCAACTCTGCCAGATAGGCTCCATCCTGGCCGGTAATCCCGGTAATCAATGCAACTTTACGACTCATTTGGGACAGCTCCTGTTTCTTTAGCTCGTTGACGAGTTTCACCGGCGAGAAAACTCCGATAAGCCATGGCGAGTCCATCTTCCAGACTTATATTGGCCTGCCAGCCAAGATTGGTAAGTCTTTCGACATTGAGCAGTTTTCTCGGGGTGCCATCGGGTTTTCCAGAATCCCATTCAATTTTTCCGTTAAATCCAGTGGTTTTGGCAATCAGTTGGGCCAGTTCTTTAATACTTACATCTTTGCCGCAACCGATGTTGACCAACGGAAAACCACGTTCAAAAAGCTTTTCATCAGACAGGTTCATTAGAAAAATGCAGGCATTTGCCATATCGTCTGCATGAATGAATTCACGTCGCGGACTTCCCGTTCCCCAAAGCTTTACCGGGCGATTATCATCCTGTTTGGCCTCATGAAACTTGCGCAGCATTGCCGGCAGAACATGAGAACTCTCAAGGTCGTAATTATCCCATGGACCATACAGATTGGTCGGCATTACCGCCAGATACCTGGTTTGATGCTGGCGATTGAAGCTTTCACAGATTTTTATGCCGGCGATTTTGGCAATGGCATAGGCATCGTTGGTTTTTTCCAGCGGACCGGTCAAAAGATATTCTTCTTTGATCGGCTGCGGGCATTCGCGTGGATAAACACATGAAGAACCAAGAAACATCAGACGTTTTACCCCGGCAAGAAAACTGCCATGAATGACCGAATTCTGAATCGCCAGGTTATCGTAAATAAAGTCAGCGGGAAAATCATTGTTTGCCATGATCCCGCCAACTTTTCCAGCAGCAAGAAATACGTATTCCGGGCGCTCATTTAAAATAAAGGTCTTCACTAGAGAAGACTCTCTCAGATCCAGTTCACTCGATGTGCGATAAATCAGGTTTTCATAGCCGGCAGCGCGAAGATTTCTTACCAGTGCGCTGCCCGCCAGGCCACAATGGCCTGCAACATATATTTTTGCATTCTTTTCCATATTTCCAGCTTTAATTAATTTTTCAAGAGTAATAGCCGAAAACGGCCAGCTTTTCAAGTCAAGGCTTTAGCACACTGAATCTGCCGGTGAGACGGCGAACTTCTTTCATGGTCAAAGCTCGCGGATGATAAACGAAATCACGAAAATCGCGCATCTGATCTTCTGAGAATTTGCCACGGTCAGTATTGCCAGGAGGCATACAACCAAAAATCTTTATTCCATCCGGAGTGAGTTCCATAATCTGCACATCACTGCCCCGATTCATGAATGGACTGAAGCTGGCCTCTGCAGCCATTGTCGGCGCACCAACATGGTTTACGCCGGCAAATTGCATTGGCGGGCAGGGAAACTTTGGCAAATTGTAGCCATCAGGAGTTATTTTTTCGACAGTTGCAACAAAAGTTCTGGTTAAAAGATCCCGCGAACTTTGTTCGCCAAGATAATCATGGTTACTTTGGCCAAGAATGGCCCGAGCCAGCAGGGCCGATTGTGTCCAGGTTGGATCAGAGCTAACCATCCAGGCAAATTCGCCTAACGGCTCGGCAAAGACTGCACTGAAGAGATTGTTGAAATAAGCATCGAAAACACCGGCGCCGGCATCATCAAAAAAGCCGTCTTCATCGTCATCACAGCGCAGGTTATTCCAATCTATCAAAGCCTGATAAGCCTTCTGCTGAACCGGAGAAAGCATACTTACATCGATGAAGCTTACCAGAAGATCTTTGAACATGTATGCCCGCAAATCAGTAAAGGCGATATCACGATCGAGCTTTTTAAGATAATCGATTGACCAGGCATTGTTATTTATAATCACGTGATCAGCCAGATACTTGCTTCGTTGATCAGCGGCCCAGCCTGATTGCAAATCACCATCGCGATAACCTTTAACCGGAGGACAATTCCAGTTAACATAAAACCCGGTGGCCGGGTTCATTCCGGCAAGTCTTGCGTCTGGAGCCGGGAAAACGCTTGGGCGCGACACCGGCATGCGATCATCGCCAAAGCTACGGCGGCTTTTCCCCAGACCGCAGTGCACATAAGCAATATTGCCGTTGCGGTCAGCACCGAGCCAGTTGATTGACAAGGCATTTTTGTCAGAGCATTCAAGCCATTGATCTAGATCTTCGGCAAAAGTAGAATCGAACCAGCCTTGATAGGACTCAATGACATGCCCCTTCCAGGCACGGCTTTTGATATACCACACATCGCCATCAACAGCGACGATGGGCCCCATTTCGGTATCGATAACTTCACGCAACACCGACTCATTTTTACCTTTTACCATTATCTGTTCAAGACGTTTTTTCTTTTCAACGGACATATCACCGACAATCAGAAAGTTTTCAAGTCGAGGATTCTGGGTTGCGGCGACGACATCGACCAGATTGCCAACTCCGGCGGTTGCCGTAAACCCAATGTGGCGATTGGCGGCAAACATGACGAAAATGTAACCGACAGGCGTGCTACCGACAATATCGAATTCGGGGGTATGCAGGCCAATACTGTAAACCGCCGAAGGCTTGAAATAACCCATCTGTGGGCCACCGAGCAACCAGGCCTTCTTTTCTCCGCGATAGAGCTTTGACATCACCACCGCGTAGCTGCCTGATTTGTCAGGAATGCCCGCGCTTTTCAAAATTGTGTTTCGCTTGCGGTTTCGCAAAGTCGGAGAATAAAGAGGCTCTGCCGAGTGGCCATGGGGTGTAAAACCTGAGGGATAGCGATAGCCTGGCTTAAAATAAGGCATTTCGCCAAGTGTTGTATAAACTTTTTCGTCTTCATAAAAAACCACATCTTCAAAAATGTTCGAAGCGGTTCTGGCACCATATTTTTTTACCAGTGTTGTCAACAGGTGCTGATTATCCAATTCCTGTGAAAAATCGTTATAGCGGGCTGCCATGGTTCCGGCAAAAATATTTAAAATCTGAATTTCGCTGAAGTTGACCGGATTGATACCGGCGCGAGCAAAAGCCGGGTCTAGCCTGAATTTTTCTTTTCTTGCCTCGTCAATGGCGCGATTTACCCCCCTGGTAAATGCCGAGAGGGCGGTTTTGAATCTCAGACTGCAATTCTCCAGTTCTTCTTCAAGCTCTGAAAAAGACACTGCGTCGCGACGGGCCATAAAATCTGCCTCGACAAAGTCTTCGCCAAAAACTTCTGCCAGAGTTCCTTCGGTTGAACGCCTCAGGATTTCAAGCTGAAACATGCGATCGCGACCCACGCAATAGCCGTAGCCAAAAAACACACCAGAGGTGGAACTGGCCACCACATGCGGCATATTGGTCTGGTCATGATAGATTTTGACATAATCAGATATTGTCTGCATTACATCGTCTGGCTGAGCGCTTAAGCAACTGGTGAACATAAGCAAGAGAGCAATTATTGCGATGATTTTGCGCATGAGTCATTCCCTCCATTGATAAACAGGCAAGCCCGAACTTAATTAAATGAATTTTACACATTTTTTTTCGAAAAAACTATTTTTTTTCAGGTTCAAGCAGGAGGAATGGAAAATATCTCCTGTTTGATCTTCTACTTGCTTGCATGCTTTACGCAAAAGCATTATTCTATGCAGAAAATTGAAAGATTTCCCTCAGGAGACCAAAATGAGCAAAGATCAGATCAAGGATCAGGAAAAACCCAAATACGATCTCAAGGCGGCCCACAGAAAAGCGGTAATGGTGATGATTGGCCTCTTCGTCGCCATGGTAATTTTGATGATTATTCTTTCAGATCACGTTGAATTTGCTTCTACCGGTGGAATGTAACCAGAATGGAGAAATAGAATGAGAATAATGGAGAGGACACCTGAAATCCTGGATCAGGCAAATAAAGCGTTCGATACCAACCCATTTTTTGAGCCACTGAGCGATGCCCAACGTGATCAGGTTATCAGTAAAGCCGGAACCATTGAGGCCTATGAAGACGGAGAATTCATTTTAAAAACCGGCGACCCCGCCGACTTTCTTTTCGTCATCATAAACGGCCAGGTTGCAGTAGTAGTTGGCGAAGATGAAGAACAAATGGAAATAACCCGACTGGAGCCATCGCAAATGGTTGGTGAAATGGCGGTTATTCTCAACGAAAAACGCACCGCATCATGTGTCGCCAGAGGGCAAACCATGATTCTCAAACTTGCCCGGGAAGTCTTTCGAAAGGTTGTGGTATCGATTCCAGAAGCCGGCATGTCGATGATGCGCATGCTCGCAGAAAGATTGAAAAAGACCTCACGACCACCTGCCCACCGTGAATTTCGTGCCGATGCCCCCGTTCCTCCAGCTGAAATCCTAAGCCTGATCCCAATCGCTTTTATGCAAAGGCACCGGGTTGTACCAGTTAAAAAAGAGGAAAACCGTCTTTTGCTTGGCTACTGCGAAAGAATGGATGACAGCCTGCTCGCGTCTGTATCGCATCTACTGCCAAGTATGAAAATCGAGCCGGTTTCAATCGAAACCGACTACTTCCAAAAGATAATGCAGGGCTATGCGGGCGAAAAAGCTCTGACTGCAAAGACTGAAGGCCGCTCCGGGGCCAAGCATATCGACGAACTGCTAAAGAGACTTGTCGAGGAAGGCGGCTCTGATCTGCATCTTTCTGCCGGGCAGATTCCGCGATGGCGCATTGATGGTCGAATCATGTCAATTGCCGGTTTTAACAAACTCGGTTCAGAAGAAGTATTTGAGCTGCTTCAACCGATTATGCGCAGTGAAGCTATCCAGGAATTCAAAAACACCGGTGATGAAGATTTTGCTTACGCCATGGACAAGCACTCGCGTTTTCGTATCAATCTGCTACGTGATCAAAATGGAGTTAGCGCAGTTTTCAGGCATATTCCCAATACGATTTTTACTCTCGAAGATCTTGGCATGCCGCCCGTTCTCAGATCCTGGGCCGAAGCTCCCAAGGGCCTTATCCTTGTAACCGGACCGACGGGAAGCGGCAAAAGCACGACTCTGGCCGCCATGCTCGACCACATCAACAGAACCAGAGAATGCCATATCCTGACCATTGAAGACCCCATCGAATTCGTGCACCAGAGCCGCAAATCCCTGGTAAATCAACGTGAAGTTGGCGTTCACACCTCTTCGTTTGCAAGAGCGCTCAAAGCCGCTTTACGCGAAGACCCCGACGTGGTTTTAGTTGGCGAAATGCGTGACCTCGAAACCATTGCCATGGCATTGGAAACGGCAAATACCGGACATCTGGTTCTGGCAACCCTTCACACCTCAACAGCAATCAGTACGGTTAACCGAATTGTGGATCAGTTTCCTGCCGAAGCCCAGGAACAGATACGCGCCGGACTCGCCGACAATCTTCTCGGAGTCTGCTGCCAGACACTTTGCCGCAAAATTGGCGGCGGGCGGGTACCGGCCCTGGAGATTCTGGTAATGGGTTACGCCATGGGCAACATGATTCGTGAGGGCCGCACTCACATGCTTTTAACCGCGATGACCACTGGGCAGAACCGCGGTAATCGCCTGCTGAACGATGACCTCTCCAAACTGGTCCAGTCGGGAAAAATCACTAAGGAAGAAGCGCTCAGCAACACTACCGACCCTCGCGAACTTGCACGGAAACTTGGAATCAGCAAAGAATAAGCTTCAGAAATTGCTTCTGACCATGTAGCCCTTGTCAAAATCGCCCGGATAGACCAGATAGAACCCCTCACCAAATTCGTCCCGGGGCAATGTGGTGAGAATTCCGTGTTCTACAAGTTCTTGCAGACGTTGGGGATATCTGCCGACCTTTTTTTTGAAATCCCGGTTTACATTTTCGAGAAACTGCATGGTCTTAAGCCAATCAAGGCGCAATTTCATCAGGTCGATGGTATCTTGATCCTTGCTGGAAGCCAGAAGGCGCTCAGCCTCGGCTACAGCCATAGAAAGATTTTCGCCGCGACTCAGGATATGCACCGAAGAGGTTTCAAGAAAAGGCAATGCTCCGGGGAGTTTTGCTGCCTTCTTGTAGTATGTTGCCGCCTTTTCATATTCATTGATTTGCAGATAATTGAAGCCTATCCAGTAAGGAATGCGCCATTCATCAGGCAATCTCGCCTCTGCTTCTTTGAGCAGTTCAATTGCCCGGGGTATATTTCGGTAACGTGCCGGAGCGACCATTCCGCCCAGAAAAGCAGCCTGAAGAATTTTTGGGTCTAAATGCAGAGTAAGTCTGAATAAGGCAATCAGTAAATCGAATTTTTTGGAAGAATTGTAGGCAAGTTCCTGGGCACCCTTCATGTAGAACATCAAAGCAACCGGATTTCGAAAAGTACCACAAATTCGTTCAACATATTGGGGCTCTGGAACGAATAACAGCTTACGCTCCTCAAATGGGGCTATTTTGCCAAGATGCAATGAAATAGAGACGTTGATAATCAATAGAGCAAGAAAAATCAGCCAGAAATATCGATTAAGAAAAATCTCAATGCTCATGACGTTCAAACACTTTCCATGAAATCAAAAATATGATGGCAATATAAACCAGGGTGTACACGCTGGTTTCCAGAAGATAAGAGCTGTGCGGCAAGGTTCCGTGTGCTGCGATATATTTCAGATCTATTTTGTCGTAATTTGGCAGAAGATGATAAAAAAACCGCGATACGGCATTGGGAACCATCGTCTCAATGTGACTCATCATGGTAAGCGGGAAATATGCATATTCGGCGGCAAAATCAATAAAAACAGTCATCAGTGAAGCAAAAACCGGTGACGAAAAAAGATTCGAAAACAGTGAGCTGAAGGCACAAATGACAAAGAGCTTGAGCATTATCGACCAGGCGCCAAATATGAAAGACAAATGCCAGGCATCTTCCATTAAGAGGATCCCCGAACAGGCAATGGCCGAAAGCCCGATATAGGCACCGATCAAAAGACAATTGCCGAGCAATCTCCCCAGAACATGGTCAAAATAAGACATAAAAGTTAAATGAATGGCCTGCAGGCGCGTTTCCTTTTCACGATAATAGCCATTGATACAGCCGAAGATTATCAGCAGCAAACCACTGACTTCCATTGCCGTCAAACTGAAGCTTCGAAGCATGATGTCCTTGTGTCCCACTGATAGAACTTTGAGAAAATAGCTGACAGTCAAAAGAGCAGCAAACACAAGAGCGACGATACGAAAAGTCTGGGTTCTGAAACCCTGCATAAAAGTTATAGCAGCCATAGCCAATGATTTACGCATTTTTGACCCCTATTTCTTTCAAGAAAGCTTCTTCAAGACTATTTGTCGAATGCTTCTGCAAAAAATCGCTCAACTTACCGCTGTATCGAATCTCTTTAGCATGAAGAACGGCTATTCTTCGACAAAGTTTTTCTACTTGAGAAAAGTCATGGGAAGAAAGCAAAATGGTCTGACCTTGCTGATTAAGCTCTTTCAACCAATCCAACAGATTCTGCCGCGCCAGCGGATCGAGTCCCAAAGTAGGTTCATCGAGGATGATGAACTCTGGAGATTTAAGCAGCGAAATCGCCAACCCAAGTCGCTGAATCATGCCTCTTGAATAATCACGAATCGGTTTGGCCGAATCAAGATCGGTTTTGCGAAATAATTCTTCGATATCTGGCTTGGGCCCGGAAACAGCTAGACTTAATAAACGCAAATATTCAAAGCCGGTCAATTCTCCGGGGGGCAGGTAAAATTCAGGCAAATAACCGATCTTTTCATGAATTACATTCCGGTCCAAAGGTTTGTCACAATACAGGATCTCGCCATGATTACGAGAAATAAGACCGAGAACGCATTTGAAAAGGGTTGTTTTACCTATCCCGTTGAGCCCAAGGATTCCGAAAATCTCTCCCTGGGCTACTTCCAATGAAAGCTTATCAAGTACACACACATCGCCGAAATTCTTTGTCAGTTCTTTAACCTGTAAAAGCATCTTCATCTTAGCTTACCCTGTAGTTTACCAGCAAATATTTTGATTGAGTCAGATCTTTAAACTAGCATATACAATAAGTTTCATTCAATGGGCAATATCCTGGGCCAGCATTTGTTTCAAGGCCTTGAAGGCCGAAGATGAAGGTTCAATTCCAACGAAAGATCTGTCTTGTTAACTATCAGATCGATGCTTTCTCTTAGATGATCGGCAATCATAGAATCCTGCTCAAAAATCAGAAATTGCTCCATAAGTGCAGCAGCATTGTCGGCCTTTATACCACGAAAAACTCCCAATGCCTTGATAATATTCAGATTTGCGGAGGTTTTTCTGATAATTATCTTTTCCGGCCCAGCCTTGGCATTTATCATCGGCAGCTTTTCCCGACCAATCAAAGTTTGAAGCAAAGGCTCTATTGCTCGTTCATCTCCAATTTTGGCCAGAGCGAAGGCTATTTCGCTGCGATTGTAGACAATTCCATCTCCGGTATCACGATCATCTGCGCCTTTTTTCAAGACTTCAATCAGAGCCTGGAGAATTTTATCGCGATTGCCGGCATTAACCTCTTTAACCAAAAGCCTGGCCGCATATATTCGCACCTGTTCTTCGTAGTGCCTGGTGGTCCATGAGGCAAAAAAACCCAGCGGCTCGCCACTGCCATCGTAATATTGTGACTTTCCCTGCAATTGCTCAATTAGCTGCTCGACTTTGTCTGCAGCAGAAGCTGAAACGGATAAGAATAACGCCAGAACGACCAATAACAGAAAAACTTTGCCAAATACCCGCATCAAATTTCACTCCTGTTTCATTTTTCTTAAAAAATACCATAAAAACAGCCAGGCCATAAAACCAGATAAGAAATAGGCCGCAGAAATCCCGATGAAAGCTCCGGATAGCTGCTTTATCCGTAACCCCACATAACAGAATGGGACAAGCATTACCATAAGCTTGCAAAAGTTCACTGCCAATGCTGACATCGGTTTTCTCAAAGCATTGAAAATCGAAGCGACAATCATCGAGATGCCATGAAAACCATAACTGAAAGCCACTACCCGCAAATACTGACCAACGATAAGATATACCTCAGCAGATCGATTGAATAGTTTTCCTGCCTGATCACCCAATGGCAAAAAAAACAGCCAGGCAATGACTCCGGAACCAAGAGAAATAAAGGTGCTTAATTTGAATCCTTTTTGAATGCGATCTATTTTTGCCGCTCCAAAATTTTGCCCGGTATAGGGAGTCATAATCGCTGCCAAAGCAGTAATTGGCGAGATCACGAACATTTCGATTCTGCTGCACACACCAAAGGCGGCAACAGCAGCATTTCCCTGCGCCGAAATCATCCGGGTAAGCAATCCCATCGCCAGTGGAATCAAAACCTGGGTTAATGCGGCCGGAACACCAATATGTAAAATTTCTCTCCATGATGCCAGAGTGTTTTTAAGGCCAGAGAATTTTCTGGTCAGCATCGAAAATTTAAAATGAAGAAAAAGTAACGAAACGATCAATGTTACAGAGCGGGCGATTACGGTTGCAATTGCGGCGCCCTCCAATTCAAGTCTTGGAAAAGGTCCCCAGCCGAATATCAGAATTGGATCCAAAACCAGATTGATAAAAATGGCGACAAGCATGACCATGCTTGGAATACTTGTATTACCGGCCGCTCTGATTGCATTATTCCCAACCATCGGTATTACGACAAAAACCAGTCCAGGATACCAGATTTGCATGTATCGCCTGATTAGAATTATTGAACCGGCATCGGCACCGAGCATTGAAAAAAGCGGGTCGATGGTCAGCAAACCTATCAATACAAAACAGAAAACGATCACCAGAGAGAGAATCAATGCATCCGTTGTCAGGCGCTTAACTCTTTGAGGATTCTTTTCGCCAATGGCGCGGGCAATTACCGCAGATGCCCCAACACCTAATCCCATCGAAATGGCGCTCTGCATAAAAACCACGGGCAATGTGAAACTCATTGCCGCCAGGGCATCCGTGCCAAGTTGGCCGACAAAATATGTGTCGACCAGATTGAAAGCAACCATTCCAACCATTCCAACCATCATTGGCAGAGTCATACCAATTATGGCCCTCAGTTCAGACCCCTGGGTAAGATCGTTATGACTTTTCAAATTTTCCCCTGCAGCATCAAATCTTGAAGAGCTTTCCAGCACCTTGTTTCATGGCTGCTTTTCATCTTGCCATAGCGTCCTTGTGCCGAGTTCTTTGTGCGACGTTCCCGATGATGATATACTCTTTCTGGTAAAAAGCGAAAGAGGACAAAACGGTTGAATTGCCCCAAAAACGACGAAAAAGACCCTGTAATCAACCCGGCAAGGCAAGAAAAACTTAAGCTGCTTGGCGGACTGATTTCTGGCATCACCCACGAGATAAACACACCAATGCACTATCTCGACACCAATCTGACCTTTTTAAAATATGCCTTCAAAGACCTTTCCAAATTGCTCGATGCATATCATTTATTGCTCAAACATGTCGAGGCCGGAAATAGCATTAGCCCGGATGAGTGGCAGAACCTCCATCAATTGGAAAGAGAGGCAGATTCAGAATATCTTCAGAAGGAGATTGGACTGGCCTTGGAACAATCCGGCGAAGGAATCTCTCTGGTTTCACGCCTGGTTTTGGCGATGAAAGACTTTTCTCACCAGGCTCCGCACAGCTTTTCCCTTGTAGATGTCAACAAATGTATCGATACAGTTTACACAATCTCTCGACATGAATGGAAACGGATCGCGGACTTCGAACTCCGCCTTTCCCGCGATCTTCCATATCTGTATGCTTCCAGAGATGAAATTCATCAGGTTTTGCTGAACCTGGTGGTTAATGCGGCTCATGCCATAGCCGAAAAGATTCAGGCTGGTCAGTACGATCGCGGCAATATCAAGGCCATAACAAGAATCGTTGAAGATAATATCGAAATTGAAATAGCCAATGACGGACCAGAAATCTCTGGTGCCGACATCGGCCGAATCTTTGAACCTTATTTTACGACCAAAGAACCGGGAAAAGGTACCGGGCTTGGCCTGAGTCTGGTGAAGCGTATAATAGAAAAGGATCATGGCGGTACAATACGTGTATCTTCAACTACGAAAGCGACTTCTTTCACCCTGGTTCTGCCGCAGAATCGCCCAGAGAATGAGCAGAGGTAAGTAATGCAAAAATTCAGCCTATTGTTCGCTGACCCGGATAAAAATGTTCACGATGGTCACAGGCGTATGCTCAAAGCATTAAAGCCAGACTGGAACATCTCGTTCGCTCTGAGCGCAAGAGAAGCCATGACCAAATTAAGACAATTGCATCCAGATGTCATAATTGCCGAACTCGATATGCAACTTGAAGACGGCAGCGACCTTATAAGGTCGGTTCAGCAAATATATCCGGAAGTCATTAGAATAGTGCTGTCCGCAGAACCAGATGGGCAATCAGAAGCGGTTTTAAAAGCCACCCAATCGGCCCACCGATTTCTTGCCAAGCCTTTTCGCGGTGAGTTGCTGATTGAGCAGATCGAAAAGGCAGCAAGATTACGCAAGTTACTGAAAAATCATGAACTCAAAGAAATAATCGGCGGAATCCCCTACTTGCCTAGCCTGCCCAGTCTTTATCACGAACTTGTTGCCGCAATCGAATCGCCGCTGATATCTCTTGAAGAAATCGGCGACATTATTGCTCGCGACGTATCGATGACTTCAAGAGTTCTACATCTGGTAAATTCGGCTTTTTTCGGACTGCCCCGGGAGGTTACCAGCCCACAAACTGCGGTCGTTCTACTTGGCATAAATGTCATCAAATCTCTGGTCTGCTACGTCAAACTGTTTTTCGCAGCCCCAGACAACATTTACCCGGGCTTGTCGCTTGACCAGCTTTGGGTTCACAGTTCAATGACTGCCAGGTTGAGTCGCGAAATTGCCAGCGATCTCAAGGCTTCCGGGCGAGAAAAAGAAGAAGCTTTTCTCGCTGGAATGCTTCATGATGTCGGAAAGCTACTGCTACTGGAACACCCAGGCTATTTTTACAAAGTTCTTGGCAAAATCGACAACAATTGCGAAAGAGCCTTCTCTGAAGCAGAGTATCAATGCTTTTCCACTTCTCACGCCGAAGTTGGCGCATATCTGCTTGGACTTTGGGGCTTACCAGATTCAGTGGTTGAAGCGGTTGCCTGTCATCATCGTCCCGAACAGCTCGAATTTACCAATGGAAAAGTTCTGGTAAGTACCTACCTTGCAAATTTGTTTCTGTGCATGGCCAACCATGAACCGGTTACTTTGAACGAAAAGATCTGCGGTGATGATCAAGTCAAAAAAGGTTTTGCCGCTTGGCAAAAAAAGGCAGAGAATCTGCTGCAGGAAGTTAATAAATGAAGCCCAAAATACTCCTGGTTGACGACGAACCCAACATAATCTATTCATACGGCCGAGGCCTGAGAAAAAATTGGAATCTGGTAACGGCCATGAGTGGAGAAGAAGCTCTAAAAGCCCTTGAAGAGCAAAAAGACTTTCAAATAATTGTTTCAGACTTTAACATGCCGCGCATGGACGGAATCGCTTTCCTCAATCGTTCATTGGAAAAAAGTCCCGAAAGTATTCGTATCATGCTTACCGGAGAGGGTGATTTTCAAATCGCCACCAAAGCGGTAAACGAAGGAAACATTTTCCGCTTCATCACTAAACCCTGCTCTCTCGAACAACTCGAAAAGATTCTGACCGATGCGCAGCGACAGTATCAACTGACGCAAATCGAGAAAGAGGCAAGAAATCAGGAATTGGCGATCGCCGGCGAAATTCAGCAAAACCTTTTGATCGGCATGGTTCCCAAAGCTCTTCAAGGTCTGGAAGTCGCTGATCTAACCGTTCCTTCAAAGTATGTCGATGGTGATTTCATTGACTTTTTCAGTTTTTCAAACGAATGTTTCGACCTTATAGTTGGTGACGTCATGGGCAAAGGCCTGCATGCAGCAATGGTAGGGGCCGGCGCAAGAAATCAGCTCGCAAGAGTTTTATGGCAAAAGGCTTTGTCGCATGACTCTTCAGACAAACAACCCGAAGCAATAATGGAATCGTTCCGAACTCATATTGCTCCTGGCCTCGAACAGGTGCAGAAATTCATCACCATGATTTATGCACGCATTGACCGCAGCAAGAATATTATGAGCTTTGTTGATGCTGGCCACACGCCAATTTTGTGGTTCTCTTCGGAGCAACGAAAATGGTTGTCGTTAAAAGGTGAAAATTCCCCGGTTGGATTGCCTGATTCACAAAGCTGCCGACAAATAGAAGTGAAATTTGCAACCGATGATATTTTTGTCTTCTATTCAGATGGCTTGTTGGACGGTCGCAACTCTCGAGGAGAGTATTTTGGCGATTGCATTCTGATGGAGTGCGTTGAAAATATGATCAATCTCTCAGCAAAAGAACTTCTGCAAGCGCTCGACCGTGAATATCGCAAATTTACAGAAAACAAAGAGCTTGTCGACGATCTTACCCTTGTCGTAGTAAAAGCGATCTAACCGAGCCAAGCCGTCTTTCAATCGGATTTTGCCGGGCTATGCACGTAATAAGCCTCCTGATCGAACTCTCCTTCTGACTTGGCAATCAGTAAAGTGCATACGGCATCGCCGGTTATGTTCACAACGGTCCTCGTCATATCGAGAATACGGTCGACGCCGATTATCAACGCAATACCTTCCACGGGCAGGTTTACCGATTCCAGAACCATCGACAGGGTTATCATTCCAACGCCGGGAACTCCGGCCGTACCGATCGAAGCCATGGTCGCAGTCAAAATAACCGTCAAAAATGCTCCCAACGGCAAAGGAATTCCGTAAACGTTCGCGATGAAAACCACTGCGACTCCTTGCATTATCGCCGTCCCATCCATATTGATCGTTGCACCAAGAGGCAGAGTGAAAGAAGCCACACTTTCAGAAACTCCACAGCGTTCTTCAACTGTCTCAATCGTTACCGGCAAAGTGCCATTACTACTTGCCGTCGAAAAAGCGACACTCATTGCCGGAACGAAATTGCGGATGAATTGCCATGGACTGAGTTTTCCTAAAACCCGCAAAGCACCAAGATAAACGAAAACCATGTGTAACAACAGAGCAAAAAGGACGGTGAAGGTATACTTCAAAAGCGGCAACATTGCATCCATACCCACCGAAGCAAATGTCTGGGCAATCAAAGCGAAAACGCCATAGGGAGCAAGGTGCATCAGCAGCATTATCATCTTCATAATAACCGAATTTGCAGAATGAAAAAGTTCGATAACCGGCCGGGCGCTGGCACCGACCAGAGTTGCGCTGATTCCGGTCAGCAAGGCCAGAAAGATTATCTGCAACATATTTCCCTCAGCCATCGCCGCGATCGGATTGGTTGGAATAATGTTTTTCAAAATTTTGACCAGAGGTTGCTTTTCCCCAATGCTCGCCTCATGCTTGCTTAATTCGGCCAAACTGAGCCCAGTGCCTGGCTGAACCAGACTTGAAACAAGAAGAGCGAGGCTTATGGCAATTGCAGTGGTAACCAGATAAAAAGCCATCGTCTTTACGCCTATTCTTCCCAGACGGGTTACATCCCCCAGATTGGTTACCCCACAAATAAGAGAAACAAAAACCATGGGTACAACAAGCATGCGGATAGAATTTATGAAGATTCCGCCGACCAAATCAAGTATTCCTGCAATCCAGATATCTTTTATGCTGCCCTTGCCGAGCAAGGTGAGCCCAAGCCCGAAAATCGCTCCCAGAATCAGGCCAACAAGTATTCTTTTAGTAAGCGACAGTCTGTTTTCCATATTATCCCTGCTGATAGAATTTTTTCGAAACTCTAACATTTTTACCAAAGTATGTCTGTAGATTTTCTGATAAAATGAGGTAGGGATTTCTTTAAAAGCAACTTAGAATGCGAAATTCTTTGCCTGTGGAGGGAAAAAAATGCAGAAAAAATTCTGGCTGACCTTGCTTTGCCTTTTAGTTCTTTTTTTACTGCCTTGTGAAGAGGCATATTCTCAAGCCCGAATTGCTCCATGCGAGGACTGCGACGATTGTGAAAAATTAACACCGAGAAAAAATTCTTCAATACGCCCCGAAGGCTACAACTGCTGGGACAGAAGGCCGAGCGAGCCAGAACCTGCACAAATGACCGAGCTGAAGGCTGAGCAAATACCACAGGAATATGACTCTATTATCGATCTTGTCGATAATTGTTTTGGCACTCGCTATCCGGCGGCTATTTCCCTGGTAAATTCTTCTGGCCAGGGACATGCTTTACTGAAACTGGTTCTCGATGCAAAAAACACAGAATTTACCAGAGCCCGGATCGAAATACATTTCGCAGAAAAGGTCGAAGGCCATGTGCTTAACATTGGTGATTCGATCACAAATAATGGCTTTGGCGGCGATAGTGCAACCCAGAGTCGTGATAGTGAAGCGCAGGTTGTCAACGGCGATTTAACAGTTTTCGGCGATGATACCGTATCTCCTGAAAAAGAAAAGGTCCTCGTTTCAGTCAAAGAATTTGTGCGACCCGGTTCGAAAGTGACTTTCGAGATAGCTGATAATTATTTTTCATGGCATAACAATGACGGCGCAAGTGGGTCGATAAACTCCCCCCATATTTTTTGCCTTTCGGGGCAGGAAGACAAGGAAGGGAAAGTGAATTACGACATTTTTATCGGCTTGAACCAGGTCGTCGACGGCAACTATCGCGGCGGTAAAGGCGTTGCAAAAGTTTTAATCAAACTTTTCCACTAAAAGCCCAAAAGGCGGTTTTTATTTAAAAATAGATTTGATTATTAACAAAATCTGTTCGCTGTTAAGATTTATTGTCGCAACTAAGGCAATAAAGCCAAAGACCCCGACGATTACAAATGCCGTTTCTTTCAATGAATCAAGCCAGGAACACTGGTGATGTCTAAAGCTGTATTTTGAACCCGACCGACATTCTGAAGCAAATGTTTGTGGCGGGTTTTCAACATATTGAGCGCCTGTAAGTTCAGCAATTCGATTAGCCAGCTCCCTTTGCTTCCCAATTGCTTCTCTTTCGGGATCGCTCAACGGAAAAACCTTGCCATCGCCATTAACATAAACTGTCTGATAAGAATACCATTGATCATGCTTGTTTTTATGGTAGCTGCCGCTGACAGTTACGGCATTGATATCGTCGAATCTGGCGGCCACAGTTATCTTCCGCAAAAAAAAGAATTTAAAATGGTAAAGAAGCTCGCGACGATCCATGTCGAGAATATAAAAATTGTCGGTGTTGAAATAAAGACTGCCGAAGAATACCAGGGATACAATGCCAAGATAGACCATTACCATAACCTTGGCGGTCCAGCCATCTTCCGAATATCCAATAAAACCGATCAGCAACAAAAATAGACTGCAGAAACTCAACCACATGAAGACAGTCTCTAGAGGCGTCTTAAGTTCCAGTTTTATCCTTGAGGAAACATCCCTATTTTCTTGCCTGGCATTTTCATCGATCTGCATGTTTTTCTACCCCGTTGAAAGCCTTTTTTCAAATTATACAACTGCCGAACATTCACGGAAACAGTTTAATTTTATCGTTTAGCAATATAGGAAATTTTCTTCGAATTCGGGCAAAATCATGCAGCCAGATTGACTTTAAAATTTGTACCTGTTAATTTTTCGCTTAACGATAAGGATTGATTGAAAATGCAACTGATAACTTTTGCCGGCCCCCCATCATCTGGTAAGACCTCGGTAATTATCCAGGCAATCGCCGCCTTGAATATCGACATTGCCGATGTCGGCGTCGTAAAATTTGATTGTCTAACCTCTTTCGACAACCTTAGATACGAAGAAAAAGGAATTGCCAATGTTACCGGTTTTTCTGGCAAATTGTGTCCAGATCATTTTTTTGTCAGCAATATTGAAGCAGCGGTCGAATGGGGTATACGCTCCGGATTCAAAATGCTCATTTCAGAAAGTGCCGGATTATGCAACCGCTGTTCGCCTTATATTAAGGGCATTCTCTCTGTTTGCGTAATCGACAACCTTGCCGGCATCAATACTCCCAGAAAAATTGGCCCAATGCTCAAAATGGCCGACATTGTTGTGGTAACCAAAGGAGATATTGTATCCCAGGCGGAGAGAGAGGTTTTCGCCTTCAATATCAAACAGGTCAATACCCAGGCCAGAATTTTCTCCGTAAATGGAATTACCGGACAAGGCGCGTCATTACTTGCCCGATATCTCGCAACCGCCAAAGACATTTCCAGTCTTCACGAAATGAAGCTGCGATTCACCACTCCGGCAGCGGTCTGTTCCTATTGCACCGGCGAAATGAGAATAGGCGCCGAGTATCAAATGGGAACCATGAAAAAAATGGAGTTCAAAAGCTAATGAATCAGCCAAATTTTCTGGAAATGGCGATTTCGCAACCTTTAAAACAAATATTTGATGAATACCCTTTTTGCAGAGACTTTTTTCATAACCTGCGCATCGATAATATCGACGATAGTCTGACGCTAGTTCGTGCCCTTGAAAAAACAGACCGGGAAACCATGGAAGACTTCGGTCTCGATAAAGATATGGTTTTACGTGAATTTTGCCTTTTTCTAGAAACCTTTGCCCGAGAAGGTTCAACCGGATCAGAAATTGCATCGCTTACTGTTATCGGTGGCAAAAACAAAAATGGCGAGCCAGAAATTGCCGAATGGTCCGCTTCGATTGGAGAAACTATCAGCATCGTCGGACCAACGGGCTCAGGTAAAAGCAGATTGCTGGCCGACATTGAATGTCTGGCCGATGTTGATACGCCAACCGGACGACGAGTACTCATCGATGGCAAAAGCATTTCAGAGCAGCAACGCTTTGACATGGAAGGAAAACTGGTCGCCCAGCTTTCCCAAAACATGAATTTTGTAATGGATCTTACCGTCAAAGAGTTTCTCGAAATGCATGCTGGAAGTCGTTTTATAGCTGACACGGAAGCTGTTGTCAACCGGTGTTTTACTTGTGCCAACAGTATGGCAGGTGAAAAGTTTGAGCTCAACACGAAATTGACTCAGCTCAGCGGCGGTCAGTCAAGAGCGCTAATGATTGCTGACACCGCTTTCATGAGCGCTTCGCCCATCGTATTGATCGATGAAATCGAAAATGCTGGCATAGACCGGCGTCAGGCCATTGAAATATTGGCCCGGAAAGAAAAAATAGTATTCATTTCTACCCATGATCCGCTTCTGGCATTGAGTGCCGACAAACGTATAGTCATCAAAAATGGTGGGATCAGCCAGATTATTGTAACCTCTACAGGTGAAAAAAATTGTCTCGACAGGATTCAGCAGCTTGACTCGACCTTTTCGCGGCTGCGTAAAGCTTTGAGGCAAGGCCAACAAATTGACATGAGCATCTTTCAAATTAAAGGAAAACCTTGAGTATGTGGGAAATCTATGACCGACTTATCGATGAAATTCCGGCAGATTGGACAGTTGACGAGGTAATCAAAGGAACCCATTATTCCTGTGTTCGCAGTCAAAATGGCCTTGGCATTGCCGAACATCGTATTTATGATTTCCGCAAACCGGTTTTGGCTGAATACCCGGCCGGCATGAAGCTAAAAGAACTTGCCAGATGCATAAAGGCCTGGAATTTTTACGAAGCATCTATCGGTCTGGCTGCAATTAATGCTTACTTTAATAACATTGAAGTTGCCCGCAAAAACGGCGTTCAGATTCACGACTCACTGCATGTAGAAGACCGGGTCTACGACCCATTCATCATGGGCCAACACGAAGTTCGCGGAAAAAAAGTCACTGTTATTGGTCATTTCCCATATATTCAAACCTTGCTCGAACCTATCTGTGAAATGAGTATAGTCAGCGGAGAAATTCCTCAAGAAGGCGATTTTCCAGTTTCTGCAACCGATTTTCTTCTGCCAGAAAGTGATCTTGTCTACATTGGCAGCTCAAGTCTCATCGAAAAAACATTACCCAGATACCTGCAATTATCGAAAAAAGCGTTAAAGCGAACAATTGTCGGGCCTTCAACCACCCTCGCTCCCACTCTTTTCGACTATGGCGTCGATGACCTTTCCGGTTTCGTTGTCAAAGATTGTGAAAGGGCATTGCGCATAATCAAAGGCAGCGAAAACGGCAAGATTTTTTCTACCGGGCAAAAAGTAGCATTCAAAAAAACGCTTAAAGCATAAATTTTTGCCTTAAGCGTTTTTCTGACCCAATATTTTGTTTAAGCAGGTAATTGCAACAATTACCTGCCTGGTGATTTGATCAGCTCTGATTTTTCTGACGACGCAACAGCTCTTGTGCTTCCTGGAACATTAGCTTCCTTTCCTGCTTGATAAGCTGATCGATATCGTATGCCGCCAAACCGATCTTGATACCGATTTTCTTGAGCATTTCAGACTCCTTAGGACTGACATTACCATCGGCCATGGCAATCCTTGCCAGTTGCCTGAGCAAACCCTGATCAGGTTCGCTTAGACTCATTTCTATCGCATATTGTACCGCATCAGGAGCTCTTTTCAATTCATCGACAATTGGCTGCAACTTGCTGCTATTTAAATCTGCCCGCTGGGCAAGATTTTTTATTATTTCAAGCTCTTTGGCATCGATATTGCCATCGGCCATCATCATCGCAATAGTGTAACGCATTAGTTCGACACCCGAGATTACTGTTTCAATATCAGTTGAACTTGCCTTTGCCGGAGCCGATGAAGGAATTGCCCCAACAGGAGCAGGGCTTTCTTTGCGTGTGTTTTTAGCTCTGATAAGCATTCCGGCCACTCGATCGTCAGTTCGATCGCAAACAGCCTCAAGAACCCACTCGATCTTGCCATCGTTCATTACCGCGCCACAATATTGACATTCGTTTTCAGTTCCCGTCTGCTCAGGAGCACCGCATGATGGGCAGTGCGCACTAGCCAGGGCCGATTCAAGTTTTGTCTGGGCGCCATGCTTTCTTACAAGAATGAAAACGTTCTTTTGATTGATTGGCCCACCCGAGGATGGTTGAATTTTTCCGGCTATCTGAGTCGAAGGAATCCCGCTCCAAACGATCTCGACCATTGCTCGATCCTTATCTTCGCCAGTTTCTATCCCAAGAAGATTTATAATGCCAACGGCACAGGATGTGTAAAAACGACGCGCACCTGATTTATCAGCTTTTAACCAGTTGCCTTCATTTGCCGAAAATTCATCAAGAGCAACTTTACGCAGAAAGTCAATCTTACCGGTCCTTTCGGTCTCGATCTTTCGCCAGAAAATAACTGAAGCACGCTCCTTGAGGTGCTGCATATTGAAGCCGGGGTCGGCACTGACCAGCTCGTCCATGCCTGGAACCTGTGGCTGTGGGCGAACACCCCATTCGCAAGCCTGGGTAATGCTTACCAGAACCCAGTCATACTCACCAGAGCGCAATAGAGCATTACAAACATCGCATTTTGACAAACGACCAATTTTAATTGGGTTACCACAGTTAGGACATTGCCCTTCGAGCAAACCACCCTTGTTGCCAGTCTTTGCGCCCGGTTTTCTCATGAACGACCAGACCTCGGAAAATGGCTCAGGAGAACGGCTTCCCTCGACAAGTTTTCCTGTTTTCTCATCTTTGCGATAGTTTACTGCGCTTGCATCGATGCGCAAATGAATTACATCGAAGTTTTTATCTGTTTGAAATCCAACTGCGTAGGCATTGCGAACATTCAAGCCTTCCATGTGGTCAATCAATCCAGCTTCACGCAATTCTGAAAGTTGAATATTGAATTGCTCATAGATTCCGTCTGACAAAAACGCCTCAGCTTTTGCCAAATCTCGTGCAGACCAGGCCTGTTGAATAATCGCAAAGGCCTTTTTCGCCCGTTCCGAAAAAACTCTTTCATTAAAATTTGGATCTCTGGCTTTTAAAGCATCGAGAGAAACTGCTTTCATTCTTGACGGCTGAATCTGACTGGCTTCTCTGATGGTTGTAAGCATCCCACCATCGCCAGACAAAAACATTTTGAGTATGCTTGGAACATTGTCGGAATTGGCAATCCAAAGTTTTAAAGCCGCAATTACAATGAATACAACGAAGAAAAACAAAATGACAGCTGGATCAGCAGGAGCACCACCACCGCTACTACTACCCCTACTTCGGGAAGAACCTCCCCAGCTGCTGCTACCACTGCTTCTATAGCCGAAACTTGAACTCGAGCCGGATCTGCTGCCGCTGGAGTATCGATTGCCGCCCCCGGCGCGTGCGTCCGCCTCTTCACAGACAATAACTACCAGGAAAAATACCAGCAAAAGCAAAATAGAACCCGCTAGTATTTTTGTCAGATGCGAATTGTATTTCATTCTATCATCTCCTCAAAGATCAATTTCCCTTGGAATCACTACTTAGCATACTCTGAAAAAAATAGTAATTCAAATAGAACAAAAAAACCGGGGAACTATCGACTCTGCGACAGTTCCCCGGTTTTCTGGAATGTTATTATTTGCCGGCTTTAGCGGTTTTCGGAGTTACAGCCTTGATGGTTTCTTCATAGATTTTCTGATATCTGGTGTTGAATTTTTCGATGTTTTCGCGGTAGATTTTCTGCAGTTCTTCATTTGAACCAGTGATATTGTTGTAAATATCATACATCAGTTCAACGTTGCGATTCATGTGATCGAAGAACAGTTCCATGTTCTTTTTGGTGTAACCATTGTTCTGCTCAAGAGTTGCATTCCAGAATTTGTTCATTACCTGGAAATTTTCATTGATGAGCTGAGCATATTCGTTTGAGAATTCCATCCATTTGTTCATTTCGTTAGTCATTTTATTTTCTCCTGTAAAAATATTTGATTTCAGAATTTTGCTTCGGCTAAGGTTGCTTCGTTACGAAATTAATATTACCACTCTTGCTGCATCGCGTCAACAAAAAAATAAAAAATATTTTTACCTCCTAATTATTCCGCTCAGACAAAGCTTTTGCGATTGCTGGGCCGCAAAAAATCTAGTCTTTTCACTTTTTTTATTCCCCCTTTTGCGGTACAGTTTTTTTTAATGAACGACTCTTGTCGAGAGGCATCAATTTGTTATAGCAGTTCTTTTCAGCTAGAATTCCAGCGATTGGGTCTTTTTGTTTAAACGATCATAATGCTGCAGATCAGCAAGTCGCATATCGGCCTTGCAAAGCTCTTTTTCAGACAGACATCCATTATCTTGCATCGAATTCTGAACTGGCATAAACTTCAAAAAAATAAAAAATAGTTAAATAAATCCTGGCAAAATAGAACTCTTGATTTGTAGATTATGAAAAACAGCAACGAAACAAAAGAAATAATGGCAATGTTTGCCCAAAATCCTCAAAAAGGGTTTGAGCAGATCTATAAAAGCTTTGCCGGGCCAGTGTTCCGTTATCTGAGAAATTCATTTGCCCTGTCTCGGGAAGAGGCCGAAGACATTTTGCAAACTGTATTCATGCCATGGGTCAAAGAGCCCGCCAAGTTCTTTCATGTCGATAATCCCGCCGGTTATCTTTTTACAAGCGCCAGAAATGCCGCACTGAAACTGAAAAAATCAGCAAAATCTGGTCATACCACAATCGATTGTTCGAATGACCAGCCGAATACGATAGATCAGAAAATAGAAAATGAGCTGATGATAAAAAAAGCTCTAGAAAGCCTACCTGATGAACAGAAAGAAACTGTCGTCCTCAAGATCTGGACGAACATGACCTTTGAAGAAATTGCCGAACTGCAACAATGCAGTTTGCCAACTGTTGCGTCACGTTATCGTTACGCAATTGCAAAATTGAAGGAGTTGATCCCATGGACAAGATGAATAAGGATCAATTTGAAAAATACCTCGAAGAAAACGCCCCGACCGAAGAGCCTTCAGTCGATGTTTTCAACGCATTGCAAAAACAGGCGGAATGGAATCAGCCGGCACCTGGGCCTGGAGTTTCCATCATGACAATCGCAGCAATCGCAGCAATCACAATAATCATTATTGCTTCAACGATTGTTTTCCTTGCCTATTCGGCCAAGCCCCAGGCACCACTATCAAATAAGGTTCCAGAAGAGTTGCCCGAAATCATCGAGCTTCAACCTGCCGAAATTATCGCCCAAAATGAAAACATATTTGAAATGGGAGCTTATAAGCTCATCAAATTCAAAAATGAAGACTTCAATTTATCGTTTGCACAAGACAATTCAAATACAACAATGTTGGGCTTTGCGCGCGAACTGAACAACATTTGAGCCTCTTTAAATTCTATCAGTCGAAAGGAAAATCCCATGAAAAACTCCTTATTGCTTACTGTTCTGCTCGCCATTGCAATTCTTTCAGTGCCAATGAACACATTGGCTGCCGAAAAAATCACTGAACCCGTCCCGGAAGCAAAAACCTTCCAGGACGACAATGCTGCCCTGCGCTATATGATGGTTATTGGCTTCATGCCAGACCTTTCCAGTGAAGATGCTGACCAATTAAGAGATATCACCAGCCTCGAAAGTTTTGACAAGATTCCCAAAAAAGTCCGCATGAAACTGTATGAAGCTTCTTCATATCGCACCGAGAAACTGCTTGAATTTGCAGCTAAATGCAAAGACTGCAATTTCATGCCGGATCAGTCTTATAAGCCAGAAGACTATGTTCCGCCATATAGAACGCTCAGAACCTTAGCCCGCTATCTCAATGCCGGAGGCTGGTATCAAGCCAAAATTGGCGACCATGAAAAAGCAGCGCGATTATTCGTTGCCGTCTTCAGATTTGGCGATGACGCAGAAAATTACGGCCCTTTGATCAGCTACATGATCGGCCACTCAATTCGTGAAATCGCACTTGAATCGATGAAAACTTTCCTGGCCGGGGAATTCAAACCTGAGGCAAAAAAAATAATCCTGGATTATCTCAAGTCACTGCCAAAACCTGCATTCAGGGTTAAAGAAGGCCTGGTGTGGGAAAGAAAATTCACTGAGAACATTTTGAAAACTCTCGACAGCAATGAAGGCATGATAGAGATTCTTAAAAACGTCGAAGAACCCTCTGATGAACCTAAAGAGGCGACTCCTTCGAATCCTGAAAAAGCCTGCTGCGCAAATCAGCGGGTTCTAATGGGCGCACTTGAAATGGCCGCCATGGATGGAATCATATTTCCTGAAAATGCGAGTTTCGATGAAATATTGAACAGGCTGGTTAAGGATCATTATCTTCGCAATGCCGTTGAATGCCCGCGAAAAGGGGAATATAAAATCAAATTTCACGAAAATGAAAATTATACCGAAGTAAGCTGCTCCTGTGGTGCTGATCCAGAGAAGCCACTTATAAAGGAAGAAGTGTCTCCCAAAAAAGAGGATGCAGCACAAAAAAACAAGCTGACGGCCAAAGCTGAGGAATATAGAAACTCAGGAAAATTTGCCCGCGACCAGAAGGAAATCCTTGAATACTATGACAAAATGATAAATTTGGACCAGTTCAAAGAAAAAGCCCTGGAAGAGATTCAAAGAATCCAGGAGGAATACGAAAGCAAAGACAATATTCTGATCAAAACCATCGGGGTCAGCTTCAAAAAAGTCTACGAAAGACAGCTGAAACTTCAGGAAGAAATTGAATCCCTAATCAAATGAATTTTTCCTGAAAAAAACCGGGGTTCATGGCTTTGAACCCCGGTTTTTCTATCAATAAAAGGAACTATTCAGATTGCAATTTTTCTTCGAGCTCACGCAGGCGTTTGAGAATCTCCGCCATTTTATCCGCGTCTTCCTTTTTGGGGTTATCGTCTTTGGCGGCTTCTTTTTTCTCGGCAGAGGGTTTCATCCCTTGCATGAAAGGATTAGGGAACTGAAATGGATTGGTGCTCATCCATGGATTCTGAAAGCCCATTCCAGGAAAACCACCTTGCCCTGCCTGCTGCTTGTTATACATGTCCATCATCCAGGGAAAGAACTGCTTGAAGAAATTGTCGACAACCTCTTTGGGCGATTGCAAAACCATTTGATAAAAATAGGTCGGCAACAATTCGTAACGTTCTTCAAGAAGAACCTGCATGAGAATATACTTGGTGATATCTTTACCGGTGCTTTTTTCTACAACCTTCACCTTGTCGCCGCGCTGCAAAAAGTCGCGAATCTCGGCGAGAGAGACGTATCTGGCTTCTTCTACACAATAAAGTCGCCGATTATCATATTTCTTAATCAGAATTTCTTTCACTGAAAACCTCGGAAATGTAATCAAGGGCTTCCGGAAGCACGGTTACGCCAACATGATGCGTTTTAAGAATCTTTTTGCTCTTAACTTTTGCGCCCCTGGCCGTTAAGCCCTTTTCATAAGTGGCACTCTTAAGAAACAGAACTCCGTCACTTGCATCAGCAAATTCTCCTACTGGTATCTCCAGCCAGAAGAATTTGACTTTGTCGATTTCCTGCTTGCTTCCAGCAAGAATATGGCAAGCTACAGACGGATCTATTCCTTTACGGCAGAGTGAGTTTATCACATCTCCGGCTTTCTGTATAGTTTTGTCAATGCCATCTGAGGTAAGCAAAGTCGAAACCCCGCCATAATATAGAGCAACCATGCTCAGGTTCATATCGGGTGTATTGCTTTGCAGCTTCAGGGGAATACCGTCTTTTGACCAGTTATTCAACATTTGAAACTGACCTGGGAAACAATCATTATGCTCGTCGGTTTTAAACCATTTTCCCTGCCAGGTCATGCCTTTTGGGCCGAGAGGAGCGGCGAGATCCTGATACATTACCGTAAAATTGTAGGCATAATATCTGAATGCCGTATCGATACCCTTCAAAGGCGAGGCCACAAAAAGAATTTTGCGAATGTCTTTCTGAAAAGGAGTTAACCATTTGTATTTACTGTATTCGAAGCCAAGATCAGAAGCATAAATTCTTACCGACATAGCCCCCTTGCTGTGGCACAGGACATCAACTTTTTCAGCGCCAGTTACCTGGCGAATGCGGCTGATGGCGTTTGCAATCTGCTGTGCCTGAAGGAAATTATCGCCATGCGGATGAGAAAAGGTAATTGCAAAAACAGCGAAGCCTTTTTTGGCTAGATACTGCATAATTCCAGGCTTTTCAATTTTGCCGTCGGCAGGAATATCAAAGACCCAGGGATGGGCAAAGCCACGCGTAGCATTGTCGCCAGCGCCATGCACCAGCAGGATTGGTACCGGATGGGTGGCGCTTTTCCAATTTGGCGCAAAATGAAGCAAAAACTGGCTTGAATGGGGAGTGTTGGTGCCGAAGGCTTTCTGAGTTATGCTATGAACCCGACGGCTTTTGTAATGAAACTCTTCGTATACGAAGTTGCGGCTACTGTCTTTCAAAAGTTCAATTCTCTCCCAGGGGGAGGAATCTCTTCCTTCTATTTCCTTTTGTAGAAGGAGCTCGGCATTGGCAACGCCGGCAAACAAAAACAAACAAAGACCGACAAAAACGAATACAGGTAAATATCTATAAAAATAACGGGTTAGCCGACTCTTATTCACTACTCGCTACACCTTTCCTGGCTGAAGGTCGTTTCTTATTCCTTCGGTAAGGTCTGGCTTTTTGCCGGCTATTCGTTAATCTTTACCTTGTCATTTGGCAAAATGCAGCAAACCTCAACCCTGTGTTCTAATTTTACCGAAAAAATTACAATTTTCCAAGGTACATAATATTTTTTTTTGCAAACGCGCAATTTAGTTGCAATTACCTATCTGTAAATTAATTCAGAGATCTGGCTCATCAAAAAATCTGCAACAGAATTAGAATTCCAAGAGAACCTGATATCAGGGTGGCAGGAATACCAAATCTGGCAAATTCCCAAAAAGAAATGCTGTAGCTTTCTTTTGCCGTTTCGGCGACAATAAGATTGGCAACTGAACTGAATAATGTCATGTTACCGGCAATTGTGCTCACATAGGCAAGAAGACACCAGAAGAGCTCTGGGTTCCCGAGAGATGGGACACTGGACGAGGCAAGCAAAACGAAAGGAACGTTCGATAAAAGGTTCGATCCGGCTAGCGTTACCCCTGAAAAAAGCCAGACTCGACTTACCTGTTCTCCAGAAATGATTTGTAACGAATAATCGGTCATCAGTTTGGCCAGGCCGCTTGTCTGCAGACCACCAATTACCACAAAAAGCGAAGCAAAAAACAACAGAAGCGACCACTCAATATTATTGAGGAGCTCAGTGGGGTCTTTGCGATGAAAAGTTATTACCACTACTGCTCCCCCAAGCGCCGAAAACGCCATGGAAAATCCGCTGACAAAACCAGCGCAGGCCACGCCCAGACCCAACAAGCCAATTCGCAAACTTCGTGTCTTTTCAATAGTTTCAAGGTCAGTGGCAGCATCGCAATCAACCTCTTTAGTATTTTCCAGTTCCAGGTCATGTCGATAGAACAACCAGGCTAAAAGGGCATTAATAAACATTGCCACACAAACTGGAACAGCCATAAATGAAATGAATTTCAGAAAATCTATTCCAGAAAGGCTCCCCACGATCATGTTTTGCGGATTACCTGTCAATGTCAGAGCCGAACCTGCATTTGCCGAAGTGGCCAGAACTATAAGATAAGGCAGAGGATTCAATCGACGATGTCTACAAATCTCAATTACCAGAGGCGTCATGACAACACAAACCGGGTCATTGACCAGAACTGCTGAAGCCAAAGCAGAAACCGCTGAAATTGCCATCAGCAATGTGAATGGCGACTCTATTTTCGAAATAACGAGGACAAATCTGGCAAACAGTCCGGCTGCACGCAAATGCTGGGCAATAATCATCATTCCCAATAAAAGGCAAATCGTGTCCCAATTAACCAGACTATATGCTTCTTCAGGAGTAACCACCCCAAATACAACCATCAATACAGCTCCGAGCATCGCTGCAGAGGGACGACCAATAGGCAATAAATGCATTTTGCGAAACGAGATCAAAACAAAGACAAGAACAAAAATGATACCTGCTGCCCAGGGATGCTTTAAATCCACAATATTCAACAATTCTGAATTCAAAAAGTTCTTCCTTTTCCAAGTTCTGATCCAGGGAAATCATATACCAAAGCCTGAAAAAGAGCCATGATTTGAAGTAAAACCGCCCAGATGTTAACATAAGGAAAAAGCAAAAGAGAATTGGTGGTTATGAGAAATTTAAAATATTTTTTTGCGGTTATTTGTCTTTCTTTGTTTGTAAATGTTTGTCTGAACGGCCAGGAGCTGGCAAATGCCTCGGCTGGAGCGACAATTGCCAGTTCGACCCTGGCCGAAAACAGCTCGGTTTCTTCGGTAGTTCCACGAGCCGCCGCTCTTGATGACGAATTTAAAAGTCTGCCTGATAAAATAAGACAACTCGTGGCTTCGACAACTCTTGAAGCCGAAATTTCAAATGCCAGAAGCAAATTCACCACCAATAAAAGCAATCTTAACGAATTAAAAACCTCGGGAGTCTACAGCTTTGACAAGATTTCTGAAATTCGCGCCGCGGCCAGAGAAAGTCATCAGGGGATTGGCCGGCTACAGGAAAAAATAACTGGAAATATCAAAGCAGTCGAAAACCTCAGACAATCCTGGGAAAACCAGAAAAGTTCATGGACAGCCCTGCGCGAAGCCCAAACTGCAGAAAACGAAGCACTAAAAAGCATTTTCAAAGATGCGGGCTCGATGATCCAAAAAGCACAGAAATTGCTTGATGGCGTTGAGTCACCCCTGGTTGAAATTCAAAAAAAAGCGATAGAACTTAATTCAGACCACCAAAAATTCATCGCCGAAGTAGACTCTATCATTTCCGGCATGCGCAAGGATCTTTTTCGCCGTTCAAGGCCGGCAATGTTCACTCCATCTTTTTTGAAACAGTTTGATAAGTCTCAATGGCAGGAATTCTGGGTCGGCATTGCCAGCCTCAAGCTTCCCCAGTCAGATTTCTTTTCAGCACAAGGTTGGGTTATAGGACTGCAATTATTCGGAATTCTTTTTTTCGTATGGTTATTCAGCAGCATCGCCATAGAAAAAGCCCGAAAACTTGGCCTCGGCTTTCTTATCGAACGTCGATATTCTGCGGCTATGGTAGCCGGAATAGCCGCTTTTTATCCATTGTTCGAAGATCTCCCAAATATAGTAAGAGTATTTATGTGGGCTTTACTGGCTATCGCCGGCGCACGTCTGGTGGCCGGGGTCATTGAAACCACCTGGCGACGAC
>CAZQUE010000007.1:59616-107085 GCA_964596185.1 uncultured bacterium
GCTATCGCCGGCGCACGTCTGGTGGCCGGGGTCATTGAAACCACCTGGCGACGACGCCTGATATACCTGCTCGCTGCGTTATTTTTAACTTCTCAGCTCTGCTACCTTATAAATTTACCTTCACCCATTTTTCGACTTTATGTTGCCACAGTGGGTTTGCTTGGCGCGTTGCTGTGTTTCTGGCGGGCAAGAATCAACCAGGTGCAGAATTCATCGATCTGGTTCATTCTTGCGGTAAAAACTGGCGGCCTGACCATGCTGATCGTTTTTCTGGCCCAAGTTGCCGGATTTGCCGGTCTGGCGAACCATCTGCTTGAAGTTGCAATCAAAAGTGTTTTCTTTTTGCTGATCATCTGGATAGTGAATCTGATTCTGCGCGGACTTGCCGAAGCAATTGTCGACAACCGCTTTTCCTGCCAAAGTAAAATTGTCAGAAATAATGCTGCAATGATCATCAATCGTCTGAAAATGCTCGTAGACATTTTATCGATATTCCTTGGCCTGGCAGGCCTGCAAACGGTGTGGGGCATCAAAGATTCTTTCCAGGACGGAATTGCCGGGGTCCTGAACCTGGGAATAAATCTTCAGGGCGAGCGAATTACTCTTGGCATTATTGCTACGGCCGTTTTTCTCTGGTATGCGGCCATGTTTTGTTCCTGGCTGATTCAGCGAGTTCTGGACGATGAAGTTTACCCGCGCAAAAATGTTGAAGCCGGGGTCGGTATTTCCATCAACCGGCTCATCAATTATGCCTTTGTCATCATTGGGGCAGTGATCGCTCTTTCGACCCTGGGAATAGGACTATCAAGTCTGGCGGTCCTCATGGGTGCGTTCGGTATCGGTATCGGTTTCGGCTTGCAAAACATAGTTAATAATTTTGCCAGCGGCCTGATACTTCTTTTCGAACGATCTATCAAAATCGGTGATGTCGTTCAGATCAACGGAACCTGGGGAACGATCAAAAATCTTGGTTTGCGGGCAACCGTGGTTCAAGCTTTTGACAAATCAGAAATGATAGTGCCCAACAGCGACCTTGTTTCATCGACAGTTACCAACTGGACCCTTTCAGATCGGCAAACAAGAGTTATCCTCCCTGTGGGAGTCGCCTATGGCTCTGATGTTCCACTGGTAATTTCAATCCTGAAAGAAATTGCTCAGGCATGCCCTTATGTCATGAAAAACCCTGAACCACAAATTCTTTTCATGAATTTCGGCAACAGCTCGCTCGATTTTGAACTACGAGTATATGTATCTGATCTCGACAACATGCTGAAGGTCCGCAATGAAATAAACCTTGAAATCGATCGCAAGTTCAGGGAAAACAAGGTTGAAATTCCTTTCCCGCAAAACGATGTTCACATCAGAACCATGGATGATAACTTCAAGCAGGCAGTAAATTCTATTGTAAAAGGCGAAAGCAAAACGGAAAAATGATAAGATTCGGTCTTTGCTGCATCTTTAAAGATCAACCGATAAAATTTTCGACCACAACCGCCAGATTTTTGCTGACCATGGATAGGAATGGTCAGCTTGAAAAGCTTTCTGAGCTGTGTCTCAACAACGCCCGTTCATTACTGAAGGCATTTGAATTTTGCAAAGCGAACGACATCGGCTGCTTTCGCATTGTCAGCCAGATTCTTCCACTGAAGACCCATCCACAAATCGCCTATGATTTTGATGATCTGCCTGACGGCAAAGAAATTGTAGATACTTTCAAAACCTGTGGCCAATTTCTGCAGAAAAATGGCCTGCGGGCCTCCATGCATCCAGATCAATTCGTTGTATTGAATTCACCAAATCCCGATGTCGTCAGCTCTTCAATCGCCGAAATTGAATATCAGGCCGTAATTGCCGAGCTCACCGGCGCAGATGTCATCAACATTCATGGTGGCGGCGCTTATGGCGATAAAAAATCGGCCATGAAAAGATTTGCCGAAAATTTCGACAAACTCTCGACAAGAGCAAAATCAAGACTGACCGTTGAAAACGATGATAAAGTCTACAGTCCTGCCGATTTGCTGCCACTTTGCAAAAAGCTCAATATCCCGCTGGTTTATGACGTACATCATCATCGCTGTCTAAAAGACAATCTTAGTGAAGAACAAGCTACCAAAAAAGCTCTGGCAACATGGAACCGAGAACCGATGTTTCATATTTCCAGCCCTTTGGAAGGCTGGCAAGGCCCCAAACCGCACCGACACCATGACTTTATCGACCCAGCAGACTTTCCTGAATTCTGGCAAAGTCTCAAACCTGACAATTGAAGTTGAAGCAAAAGCCAAAGAAATTGCAGTTCTTAAACTAATAAATGACCTTAAAAAACCAGGCAAAGCTACCTGAGTGAAAAAAACTCGCCCCAAAAGAAAATGTCAGTTTTCACCGATAGATTTTTGATTAGATAGACTGCAAGGTCATAGCTGGCAGAAAATCCCTTGTAAATATGATCGAGTTCGCCATAATGCTCAAGAATAATTCTTTTGGGCCTGATCTGCTCAATAGCAATGTTTACCGCGTCAATAGTGGTTCCTGTTTGTTCAGGGTGACCATCTTCGAATTTCGGCCCAGGATTTCGCCAGGTAATGAATAAAATATCCGGCCCCACAGCCACATTTTTTAAACCCAGTGTGTAATCGAGATCGCCACAAAACACAAAGCGAAAACCACTGGAAAATTCTACTTCAAAAGCACTTGTAGCAACTTCTTCAGGAGAATTCCGCCACACATGATTTCCATGATGAGCTTTTATCAAAGTCTCATCTATTTTAATGGCCTCTTGATCAAGCAACCGGCCAATATCTTTCTGATCCGCGCCAATAGCACCAGGATGCATAAAAACTTGCTTGTTCAGCCTTCTGCATTCTCTGATCAGATCGATATCAAAGTGATCAGCATGATTGTGGGTAACGAACAACACATCCATTGCCGCAGCAATAAGACCGGTCAGCCCCATTTCATCAGGCCAACCATAGTACCGAGGAAGCGCGATTACATCGAAACCGATCACCTGAGCTGCTGTTTTTACAAAAATGCCAGAGTTATACCACTGCAACACAATAATCTGGTCAGAACCGGGCTTGGCCTTTAAAAAACTTTTTAATCCCTGCAACATTTTACCGGCAATTGCCTTCCAGACAAAGTTTGGCCAAACCGACAAATCATGAGGCGCCCCATTGCGGCACTTTTCCTCCAGAAATCGCCCAAAATCAACGAGTCTGAAAAAAAATTCCGGCTCTTCTCGATCTGGTAATTCAGGAATTTCAAATGAGGACTTTGCTAACATAATTTTCATTCTACGACTTTCGTAAATGCCGAGCAATCTGGAAAAGAGTCTCTTTTGATGATTTTGATGAAAAACGCCAAAAACACAGGGGTTTTTCAGGTAATTAATAGAAACGGTCATTCGCGCTGTTAACGGCAGTATTTTCTTGTAATATCGGCTTTATCGAAAAACCTCTGATTTTGACAGATAATCACAACAGGAATAGAATTCCCAGCCCATGCTAAACGCATTATTCAAGTTTTTCATCTGCAGGAACAATTATGAACTCGCTCGAACCCAAATTAATCACCGTTTTACGCGAAGGCTACGATCGCAACCAGTTTTTTAAAGATCTTCTCGCCGGCATTGTCGTGGGCATAGTCGCTTTGCCTTTGGCAATCGCATTTGCCATTGCTTCAGGAGTAAAACCTGAACAAGGGCTTTATACCGCAATTATTGCAGGGTTTATCATTTCACTGCTTAGTGGGAGCAGAGTTCAAATCGGTGGCCCCACCGGTGCGTTCATCGTCCTTGTCTTTGAAATCGTCAGTAAATTTGGCTATGAAGGACTGGCTGTCGCCACAATGATTGCCGGCCTGATCCTAATAATTCTTGGTTTTGCAAGACTTGGATCGATAATCCAGTTCATTCCGTACCCGGTTACGGTTGGCTTTACCAGCGGCATTGCTGTCGTCATCGCCTCAGGACAAATTCGCGATGCCCTCGGCCTGCAAATGAGTGCCGTCCCGTCCGAATTTCTTCATAAAATATCTGCCTATGCAGACACAATCGGCACTTTCAACCCATGGGCCACGGGCATTACCCTGGCAACAATACTTATCATCCTCACTGTTCCCAGGTTTTTCCCGCGAATCCCCGGATCAGTCGTGGCACTGGTCGTTGTTACCGCTGCCGTAAAGGCCTTTGCCCTGCCGGTTGAAACTATCGGCAGTAGATTTGGTTCAATCCCCGGATCATTGCCAATGCCTCAATTGCCCAATATTGACTGGAAAGTTCTGCCCGACCTGATCTCGCCCGCCATCTCGATTGCTTTGCTGGCCGCCATTGAAAGTCTTCTTTCAGCAGTAGTCGCCGACGGCATGACCGGTCGCCATCATCGCTCAAATGCAGAGCTGGTAGCGCAGGGTGTTGCCAATCTCATTTCGCCCCTCTTTCTTGGAATCCCAGCCACAGGCGCAATCGCCAGAACTGCCACCAATATAAAAAATGGCGGCAGATCTCCTTTCGCGGGACTGATTCACGCTGGCACTCTGCTGATAATTCTTCTGGTAGCCGGCAATCTAGCCAGCCTGGTGCCAATGGCTGTTCTTGCCGGAATTCTTTTGGTCGTTTCCTATAATATGAGCGAAATTCATCTTTTCAAAAGGATTTTACAGGGCACTACCAAAAGCGATGCCAGTGTTCTTCTTTGTACATTTGCATTTACCGTCCTGATCGATCTTACTGTTGCGATACAGCTAGGAATAGTCCTGGCCGCCGTGCTGTTCATGAAAAGAATGGTCGACCTTGCAGAGGTTCAGTCGCTCGCCCCTGACGAAGCAACCGCCGACCGTATTTGCGCCACGGATGCCGCAGCCCTTTCGGGTCTTCCTGAAGGAGTTCTTGTTTACGAAGTAAATGGCCCGTTCTTCTTTGGTGCAGCCCACAAATTCACTTCAATGCTGGCAGGTTTCAGCACTGCCCCAAGAGTTATGATTTTGCGAATGCGCAACGTTGGCGCACTTGATGCGACTGGCCTGCGGGTTCTCGAAAGCCTGTTCAACAATCAGCTTTCTGGAGGGCCAAAACTGGTATTATCGGGAGTTCAGCCGCAACCGATGCGTGTTTTAACCAAATCCGGATTCGTAGAGCGCATTGGCAAAGAAAATGTTAACCCGAATCTCAACGCCGCCATAGCCAGAACCAATGAAATTCTAAAAGCATCTGAAGCTGATGAATCAAACTAAACTACTTTTTCTGCTGCTGCCAAAAGGTCTTCAAGCTTGGCGAATTTACCTGCTTCAACCTGCAGATAAGCAAATCTAACAATGTTAATTATCTGAACATTGTTAAATTCAAAATTTACGTCGGCATCAGGAATATTTGCGTAGCGCCGCATTCTTTCTTCAGCATAATCGGCAAGCCCGTCATGATGACGATAAATTCTGGAAACATAACAGTTTTTCGAAAACTTTTCGGCCAATTCGGTACCCGGATAAATAGAAACCGGGAAAAAGCTGAATTCACCCATTCCCAAAGTCTTGAGCTCAACGGCAAAATTGATCGTTGCCAGCATATCTTCAGCGTCCTCATCGGGAAATCCCAGCATAAAAAAACCTTTGCTGAAAATTCCATATCGCTTGAGCAATTCGACCGAATTTTTGACCCGCAGCAAGTTCAAATTCTTTTTTAATGAATGCTGCCTCAGCTGGCTCCCGGTTTCAATACCCATGGCCACATATATGCAACCACTCGAAGCCAGAGCTGCGACATCTTTTTCATTTAAATGGTCAGCACGGCCAATACAACAGTATTTGATCTGCATCGGTCTTATGCCTTCACAGAAATCATGCAGCCATTTTTTGTCAGAAAAAAAAGAATCATCCATAAAACCAAACTGTGAAGTCGGGTAGCGTTGCCGCTGAAAGACAATTTCATCCAGCACCCTTTTTACCGATTGTCGGCGCATTCCCTTCGGCCACAGAACCGGAGTCGCACAAAACACACAGCGTGCATTGCAGCCACGCGAAGTGGTCAGGAAAAGCCAGTCAGACATATCTATGGAAGCATGATAAGCGAAATAACGGTGAATATTGATCAGGCCGAAATCAAGAAATGGGAGGCTGTCTAGATCGGCAATCGGCTCAGTTTCGGCAGTAAAAATTTTGCGACCTGATTCGCAGAAGGCTATTCCAGCAATTTTATGCAAAAGCGATTTCTCAAACGTGGCATTTCTGTCAGCCGGCAAATCACTGCGCAAAATTTCTTCGAGACTGAGCTCTCCTTCACCGACAACTATTAAGTCCAGTAAATCATCATCAAGAAGGCTTTCAGCCGATGTTGTTGCCAGCGGTCCCCCGCCAACGATCCATATTTGCGGAAAAACTCTGCGAATTTCACAACATAGTTCCAAAGTCGTATCGCGAGTTGCCTGATAGAATGGCACCCCTACGAATCTTGGCTTTCTTTCTTCAATCTGGTGTAAAACCTCTTTCAGAGAAAGATTTTCTGAAACCGCGTCGAGAATCTGAGCCCGCAAGCCTTTATTATTCAGCCAACTCGCAAGATAAAGCAGGTTAAGGGGCTGCTTCATATCGGGAAGGTTCCCTGCGCCCCAGAGCAGAGGCAAAGCAATCAGCAGTATATCGGGCTGTACAATCATTTAAGGCTATCAAGATGCCTGTTGCAGCGTTCCCAGAAATTGCCTTCATTGGCCAGGTTGTTTTTTAAATAGTCACTCAAATGCATCTTGCTCTTTCGACTCAATTCCAACAGTTTTTTGACCAGGGCAACCCTCTCTTCAAGCGATTGCTCGATTTTCCGTTCGCAGCGCTTTGTCCAAAGATCTTCTCGGGCAATTTCCAGAGCAGAAGTTATTGATTCATGACGACGGTAAAGATAATGATCGACAAGCTTCAAATAGAGTTTATAGGTCGTTTCCGGGTCATCATGAGGCCTGTTAACCCAGAAATCCCATGGAGAGTCCCGATCTATACGTGCAAACAAAGCCGTATACAAATCCTCACCCATTTCTGGAAAATTGGCGAGTATGCGAAACAACGTGCTCAACAAAGGAGGCTCCCAATAGTATGGATCGGCCTGGTCCAATTGCATCAGATATTCATGCAATGTGTTGGGCAAATGACATACGGGTTGAAATTCAACTCTAAAACGTTTACCATCGCTCCACTGCCTGAGGTTTCGTATCGTTTCGACACAATCAGCATAGGCCTCAGCCTCAGTCAGCATAGGACCTTTGACCAGAACATAACCTTTAAGCGTAGCACCTTTGCTGCGAATTATATCAAGACTGCTTTTCATGTCTTCAAAGCTGTCGGGTTTATTGTAAAGAGCCCTGATCAGCGGATTCGTCGACTCGATTCCTAGAGTTATCTCGAATTCGGTTTCGCCCAGGCGCTTTACCGCCTTACCAAGGTAGTCATTGTTTTTATCATCTTTGACAATATCGATTCCGTTGGTTTCAACCACAAGCTTTTGCATTTTAAGTTCAGTTGCCAGCGCAAAAATGTTCTCTCTCGATTCTGGAGAGATTTCATTGTCGTTGAAGAAAAAACCGTCGTTATAGATGTGCAGAGACTTGATTGGAACGTCAAGATTGGAATTAAACTGATCGACATATTTTCTCACCAGGGCGAACTGCTTTGAGAATTCGGCATCAGTAATTTTTCGACCAAGACGGGAATTTTTCGTGCCACACATGGTACATCCGCCGGTTCTGATCGACCATTCACAACCCGAGTTATTGAGATAAGCAACGACCCGGTAAATAGGTTCACCCTTGTAATGATCGAAATATAGATTTATGCTTCTCGGCTCATTGGGGTCAGCATTGTTAAAGACAATATTTTGTACTACCGACGGTGAAACCATGTTTTTCTCCTTATGTGACTCTGTTTCAGCCCTTACCCTCATCTGCAGCACTGCTGATTAGTGCCGCAAGTTCTTCGATGCACGTTTTTTCGGCCCGGTCGACCTTTTCCCAGGCAAAGGAAATAACATCGATCATTTGCCGTTGATTCAATAATTGATTGAACCTTTTATTCAGCAAAGCCTGATTATCAAGATCTATTTCCAGGCCATCGCGAATTATTTCCGGCATGTGTGCGTCAAGTCCTGATGCGAAAGACTCTGAAGGAAACTGCCTCGCAAGTTCAGTACCTGGATAAACACTGACTGGAAAAATGCTGAAGTAGTCCATGCCAAGACGACGAAGCTCAACAGCCAGATTTATTGTATCGACCATTTCGTCAACCGTTTCATCGGGAAAACCCAGCATGAAAAAACACTTGGTTTTTACTTCGTATTTTCTCAGCTCCCGCATTGTTTCAAACAAAAGATTTAAATTTAGATTTTTTTGAAGCTTTTTCTGTCGTTCGCAGTTGCCGGTCTCGACCCCGGGAAAAATTCTCAACTGATGCTTTATTTCATCAACCATCCGACCTGGCGAATATCGGCGCACAGGGCCGGGCCAAAGAACCGGAGTGCAGCAATAGCTGCAGCGAAAAGAACATCCGCGCGAACTGTTCAAAAAAAGAGTTTTTGGAACCCCTGATTTCAACTGGAAGTTAAAATAATAATCGTTATCTACAGCTGAAAAATCAAGAAACGGCAGCTTATCAAGATCCGCAATAGCTGTTCTTCTGGTATTGGCAACTATTTCTCCACCTTCGCGATAAACCAGACCAGCGAATTTCCTGAAAATAGAAGCTGAAATACCATGCAGAATGCGCGTCTCTGGCTTCAGCCCAAACGAAATCCTGGCCGATGGGACTTTTTTGGCCCATTTCAGCAAAAAGAGCGATCAAATCAACCTTGGTCGGAGCACGCCAGCCATCACCGAGGCTTTTAATCCATTCCTGGGACTGATTCCAGTCCAGGTCAGCTTTGCCAACTTTCCATTCAAGTTTACACGCTGTAAAAACAGCATCTTCTTGACCAGCCGGGTTAGCTTCAGCAGCAAAGGCAACCGAACTGGCAAGCATCATCAGAAGAACCACAGAAAGACACAATCCCCAAAAATGTTTCATCTTTTCTTCTCCTTATTTTCAGGCCTAAAAGTTGGCCTAACATCCCTTGATCGAACGACTTCCCGGTGCCTTATCGAGGCTGGGCATGAATTGCTTTGTCGAAATGCATGCAAGCAAACTGGAAGCAAATCAGGCAAGAATTGTCTTCGTCAGGCCAGGCCTGTTGAAAAATGCTGAAGGGAAACCAATGTCGGCTGATGAAACAAGAGAATTCGTCAAAAATTTTCTTCTTTTAAAGCTAAATTACCAAAACAATCAAAATGAGGATCATTTTCAAAAAGTTTATGTCGATTGCCAGGCTGATCTGATGCAAATGTCACTCAATGGCAATACAGGTTCCGGCAGAGCCGTTTACTTCGGCAAACATTTCAACCTGAAAGGAATCGGCAAAACAATTCTGGCGACCTCCAGCGATAAAAATCATTCAAATGGCCATCTCGACCTCGTCAGCGCCTTATGGGAAGCAATCTGCGCCAACGTCATCAGCACCAACCTCAAAACCGGAAGTGCTCCCGTTCTCGCGGTAATAGATACCATGCAAAACATCGAAGTTCCATGGCGCGAGGGGAAATATCCCGGCGGCTTCATTGTCCGACTTGATCAAAACGGAGAATTTGACCGACCCACTCATCTTTTCTTTTGCAACCAACCAGTTTCAGCCGAATTCTTCAGAGAATTCGCCCGAAATCTGGGAAAACAGGATGCGGAAAAATTCATCGAACAGATCCTCCATGGCTGCTGGTCAGCCGGAAACATCTCCATTCATGGGCACATGATCGACTATGACACTGTTTTTGCACTTCGCAGCCGCGCTCCACAATGGTCTTATCGCCCGAACTGGCTCAGCAATTTTTTCGGTCTCGAAGGCAGCGGGCAGAAAAAGTTGTTGAAGGCGATGATCAATCATCCATTCAATACCGAAAAAATCCGCTGTCAGGAGGTTTATCGGATTTTTGACCAGTCAAGACAGCAGCATCTGCAAATACGCTTTCTCGACTTGATTGGCCTGAGGTCGCAGCAGACACTTTCGGATCTACCTTTAACCCAAGCCGAATATGAAAAAATGGTAACTGATTTTAATGACCTGGCAACGAAAATCTTCGCAAATCTCAAAGCTACCGCCCCATGGGACGAAGAAAACCAGACGCTAGCCGTTTTTGATTTTTCCAGATTGCTGCGCTTTTTTCCGATTTGTTTCGAATGCAATTTTGGCAAAGTTGAAACAGCTTTGAGTTTACTGCGCAATTATTCAAAAAAGTTCGTCGAATCAAAAGTGGCCGGCATGACCGAAAGCATTGAAAAAATATTGCGAAAGAATTATGTCGTAACTTCTGAGGAACAGCTGCAAAATCTTGAAAGCAAGGCCCGAAGTTTTATCGAAAACTACTGCCAAATACTGGCCTTTTTCAGAAACAATCACCGCGAACTTTGGCAAGAACTTGTTTTAAAAGCCTATCTCATCAACGAGGAACGCACATATATGAATTGCCGGCCCGGCAACGACACCTTGGTTGCTCTGGTGCAGCATTTACAAGCCGGGAAACTTTCTGCCAAGGAATTCTCCGATCGCATTCAAACAATTATTCTCGCCTGTGACCGCCGACAAATCAAATACTTGAAAAACTATTTCATTGCTGCTAAGATAATGCAGAACCTTTTCTTTTAAATTAAGAATCTTGATGCAATTTTCCCGATTTTTTGCCAACTGATAAAGATCGGCAGAAAGCTGCTTCAGACAATCCATCAATTCACCGGCATGCCCGAGGTTAAAAGCGGTCAGAGTCGCTCCAAAGCCGTAGGGCAATTGGCAGTAAGGCGTGTAATGTTCCTTGAATGCATCGACAGCATGCCTTGCAAGTTCCTGGGTTTCGACTTGCGGATTAGTTTTGAGGGGCCGCAAAAACTTGTCATAAGGCCAATTGTCGCTCGGCAAAAAACCTGCCGAACCAACCCAGAAATCGACAACTCCAGAATATTCAAAGAACTTTTCAATGGAACATTCACAGCTATCATCGAGGCAAACCAGATCTATTTTTCTTCCAAGGCGCACCTGAATTGTAAGAAATCTTTTCATTTGCTCTCCTCAAAAGAACAACAATATTATTTAATTCTAACCGTACCCTCCGAAGAAGGCAAGAAGCGTTGAGATGCCTCTCCGCAACGACCCGTTAGCACAAATAACTTCTTTAAACAACCAAATTGGTTAAGAACGAAAACAGACCAAATCATTTTAAAAAGGCAATTCAAGAAGATGAGGATTCCTTCAAAATTTTTCCAGAAACAAAACTACTCAAACAATACGTTCAGAGTCGGCGACAGCTTCACTTCTTTTTTGAAGTTTTTATTGTCCGGAAAAGACAGGGTAAAAATCAGATCTACGGAGTCACTTGAATTATCAACCCTGTTTACTACAGTTTTTTCAACATTTTTCAGCAGCGAGTATTTTTCTTTTGCTGCAAGCGAATCGCTATAGGCTCCGGTGCTCATTCCTTCAACGTAATTCGGAGCCGATGGAGAATAAGTAACCGGAGGAGAAACCCGCAGATAAAGGTCAAAGTAACCCGAATACACAGAGGGTTCCAACCACAAACTGGCCCAGCGAACCGAGCCAGCAACTGCCGATGTCTGCTCGGTGCAAACCGGAAAAGCAAGAATGTCGGCACTGTTACCCGCAGCAACGCTCAATTCTCCGACACCCGCCGGCAACTTAGCCTTATAGGTATTGTCAGCATCGGCAATTTTCAGAACATTTTCCAGGGTAGTCGATGGATAAGAGCTAGTCTTGGCCAATTCAGAAACGCGGCGCAAGGCAAGACTTTCATCTCTCGTGGCATTGTTTATCCAGCTTGCCTTGTTAATTGACTTCTGACTATAGAAAAACAGACCCAGAGCTGCTCCGAGAAAGAGTGTAAAAACTCCGCTGGCGATAAGAACTTCGACCAGAGTATAGCCTTTTCTTTTTTCTGCCATATCCATCCCCATCAGTTTCTCTTGATTCTGATAATATTTGAAAGGGTCTGCTCAAACTCCAGATTACGGTATTTACACTTTCCCTTTACCGTGAGCCGCACGGCCTCATCATTGTATTTGCGCTGATCCTGAACGGCAACAACTTCAAGATTGTCTACCGAATAATCAAAATCATAAGGATAACCATCGGGAAAATCGAACTGATTCGCTGCCATAGCACTGTCTGCGGCAACAGAGAACTTGATATCGTTGTAAAACTTGTGCAAATAAAGGGAAGGATTGGCAACGTCATTGCCATGCTTGTCTTTTGGCCATGGCGAGACATTGCTCGTCTGTGTCAGGTCATTTGTATGAAACTGGGAAATTTTCGTCCATTTTTCATACTCCGTTGACGGGTAAGTCCCTGAAAAAGATGTAAGAAATCTCGGGCCTGGATTCAGATTGGAAGCCAGCTTCAAGTATTTAGAATTCACCTGAATGGTTGGAAACATCGTCGGCAGGGGCGAGTCATACTCAGTAAAATCAAAAAGCGGATTTTTGCCTACAGAAAAGGCCGCCGCGTCATAAAGCTGGGTCGGCATGAGCTGACACTTCAGCATTGCATGTTGCATTACTCCCCTGGCTGCGAACCAGGCCTGCAGGCGAATTTGTTGCTGCTCAGTCATTTTGATCTGCTGTTGAGTCTGGGTCATCAAAAAGCCTTCCGCCAACAAAAGAACCGTGGCAATTGCCAAAGCCACGACAACTGCGGAACCAGAACGCCTCTGCATGTATTTTTTATTCATAGCCTAACCTGATTTCAATCTGGCTTTATGGGTAACAACCCACAACACCGATGCTTTCTCTTCGCTTAGAGGGTCTGCCTTAATTGAGTTGCTCCAGCGAATCCGTAGAGTCAGAGATTTCATAAGACTGGGCGAAGCGGCTGCCTGATTGAAATCGGCCGCGGTATAGGCATCTGTATTCAAAGCCCATTCACCATGCTGATAAATCGGTGTATGTACCTGCATATATGAAGGACTGCCTCCGCTCTCTTCGAGAGCAGCCTTTTGCACCAGGCTCTGCGGCTGACTGGCCGGGTCACTCCAGGTGGCAAAAACATCCGGGTTGCGATAAGCAGAAAAACCAATCTGAGCATCGGGAATCTCTTTGACCTGAAGCGTAACCTGAAATCTCCAGCCCTTGTTTTCAAAAACACCCTCACAAAATTGCTGGGAGCTGTTTCCGGCATTGCCGGGGAAAAGCTGCTGACCGAACCTGGTCGCGGCATCACCGACCAAAGAAGCCGGCAATCCGGGTTGCAGCTCGTCATAATCAACCTGATCAAGAAGGGTATCGAGAATCAAACGTGCCTTCTGCTGAGCAAAGATAGAATTGGCAAGAACCATTGAATTGCCGGTATCCTGGGTAATCAAAGCGCTGATAGGAATGATCGCAGCCGCCAGAATTAGCGTTGCGATCATTATCTCGATCAGCGAATAGCCCTTTTTCATTAACACCACCAGATCAGTTTTTGTTATTCTGCTGCAAAACCCTTATTTCAGTCTGGCCTGGAGGCAGAATCTTGATCGGCAAATCAATTCCATGCTGGTTACCGGCACCATCAATGACGTCTATCGTTAGGCGACGCAGATCGGTCGGGCTCATGTAGAAAAGGTATTCAGGACGACTACCCTTGAATTTTCCAGCTGTCTGTTCATTCAAGGAAACGGTAACCTGTCGGTTCTGATTTGATTCCTCAAGATTCATGTTCAGCTCTATCGACGCAGAAGGTTTTACATTGTCAACAATATCAATATTACACAAGAAGCGCTGATGTGCAATGCCTGTGAAAATCTGGTCGTCGGCAAATTCAAACCGTTGTCCGGCATTGGCCGGCAAAATGTCGTCGACATCTTCAGTATATGTCTGGGTGTCGTTGAATCGCGAGGTCAAATTTACCTTGGCCGGGTCGGCAGGCAAATCATTGTAACCACCCGCAACTGAAAAGGTCCTGGTGGTATTGTCACGACTGTTGATGAAAGTTATGGTCAGCTCAGGGGCATCGTTGTCGACAACCGCTAATTCCAGAGGATCTGATTCGATATAGTAGTTCATGCCATCATCGATGTGTGCTACGGCAGTATAGGGAAGTCTGCCGTTAAAGGGCTGAGCCATGGTCACCGCATAAGCTTCTGGCAGCCAGGCGGTAGAATTGTTGTAAAAGGCAACCACGCTCGTATCAGCATTAGCCTGGTCAAGAGTTCCAATCGCAAAGGTTCTGGAAAAATCGGCAGAAGCAACAGTGGAATAGGTCAAACTTGCTGTCTGCTGCCTCTGTACTGTCGCCGCAGCTCCCCCGGCCGGCAACTCCGCCGTTAATTCCGAAGACATTCCGTAACTCTGCTGATCGAAACGCCTATATTTGATTTCAAGCAGGTTGAGCAACGCATCAGGGTTATTGTCGGTAACCTGAACTCTTATTTCCGGGTCGGCGAGAGGGTCGCCCGTAGCAGGATTCTGAGGAACGGAAATCAGACTGAATTTTGCCGGAATCAGATCAAGAATCTTGACCCGAACCATCATCGAACCATCGAAGAGAAGATCAGTGCCTTCTTTGTTCAATGGCGGCGTAGAATTTCCGGCAGAACAATCGCGAAAATCATTTGGTGAAGAACAGCTGTCGACCGAATCGAAAACGATCTCGCGCACCAGATTGTTGTTTTCATAAACCAGACTGTCTTCCCAATTGACGATTTTAGTTGGGTCGCTGGAAGAATATACCGGTTTCCAGGCAAGCTCCTTGTATTTTCCTTCAAGAATGACGCGATAATAGCGATCTGGATTTACCGTCGTTCCAAATGGCACCCTGAATGTAACCGAGATTGGAGCGATAGTGTTGGAAGTTCCTGCCAGATTCTGCCAGTTCAGCAAGTATGGCTGGTTAACCGTGGCCATGCCGGCAACACAGGCATCCTGATTATCAGGAGTAAGGATTTTCCAGCGATATTGAACCGAACCAGGGCGCACACCAGACTTCTGATCCAGGGCTGCATTTGAGTTCTCGTCGCGGCGGGCATAAAATATTTCAGCTGAACCGGTAAAATCGATTGTAGCGCTTTGAGCGCTTACTGTTAGACTCTTTTGCGCGATAAAATCGGTTTCAGAAGGCAACCAGGTTTTCGAAACCGAGAAAGTAACCCGCTGTTGCGCATCTCCCTCAAGAACCGTCTGCGATTCAACCGTAACCGTTCTGCTTCTTAAGCGATGATGAAAGTAGCCGTCAGCATTATTGGCAGCGACATTAGCCAGATTGCCAGCCTGAATTTCGGCTTTACGATAGCGAACCCACAGTTCAACCTTCTTTTCGCCAAGGGAGGTAAATTTATGAGGCACGGCCTGAGCCTCCTGAGCTTTTGGCAGAAAAGATGATTGCACAAAAGTATTTACCGAAGGATTTTCAAAGAATCGGTAATAAAGAAAATAGTCATTTTCTTTGTTTTGCTGGCAAACAAGCTGAGTTTGTCCTTCTGCCTGATAATTGCAGTTTACGTCTTCCCCTGGGAACAGGACGACATTGCCATTGACCGGTTCTCTAATCACGATCTGATTGGGCGGAAAAATTCTTGGCAAAGGCTTAACTTCTACAGTGAATGGCACTTCAAGAGTGGTCGCGTAAGAATCGGAGTTTTGGTAATGAATGACACATTTGGCATTGTATACGCCGGGTGTGTTGTAAACCTTGTTGATAGAGGAATTCGACTGTCCGGAATCGATTATTCCGCTATTAGTCCCATCGCCCCAGACCCATTTGTAACCGGAAATTCGGGAATTGACCTGCAAACTTCTCAATAGAGCGCTTGCCGTATAATTATTGCTTACGGATTCAAAAACGATTGTAGGAACAGAAATATTTACACCACGCGGTGGCAAACGCCAGGTGTAGGTGTTCTGTTGTCCCCAGGTCGTGTTTGCACCAAGACTCGGATATGGCGGCCAACTCAAACCGACACCGCCGACGATGACTCCGGGAGTATTGTTCGGAAAGACATACGAGCCGTTGAAAGGCAAGACAAAAGGCAATGAAGGGTAACCCTGAGATGCCCACCAGGCACCTGCGAGCTTTGCCTCTTCATAAATTTTGGTCGTGGGGTTGGTACCGCCAGTCGTGTCGACCCAAACTCTTACACCCTCTTTCGTCGGGTCGTAAGCACCGCCAAGCGGGTTGATAAAAATCTTTACACCAATATTGAAATTGATTCTAACCGTTCCATTCGGCAAAGCTTCGCCGATTGAACCGGTAAAAGAATCGAGTGATTCATAATATGTACTCCCACCACCCAGACTGACGTCAGCTGCCGGCGGAGGCATGCTTATCGTGTTATTCCAGACATCGCCACGGTCATTGAAAGCAAAGGGAGCCCCGGGAGGATTGCTTTGATATCTTGCCAGAACGACAAGACGTGCTGGATTTCCCCAGGTGTTTGGATTTTGAATCGAAAAGCTGAAAGTTTTGGAAGGAGTAAGAACATCGTTATTAACCGGAGTGAATGACCCAGTAAATGCTTGAACAAAATTACTGTCATTTCGCCAGGAAACAAAGGCTTTAACGTATATGGTCTGTGGGGTTCCTGAAGCATTTTGTGGAGATTTGTATACCTCGACGGTCGAAGTAGCCAACTCGACGGTGAATTGCGCCGAGAATTTTCGATTTGCCGCAACCGGTTCGTTCATGTTTCCGGTATCAGGTATGACATTGATTATTCTTTCAAAGGTATTGTCGAAAGCCTGAAGGGCATTTGCGGTCAACAAAATGGCAACGACAACCAGCAACGAAGAGAGCCATTGAAGCCTTAAGAATTTGTTTCCTTTCATTCCTTCTTCTCCTTTGCCGCGCCCTGAACTGAAAATCGAACCAGGGGAGCTGCCTGCAGATGTTTTTCAATTAGAGGAAAAAGGGCGTCGGTAACTTCAACCGACTGATATTCAGAAAAGTAAACGCCGTTACCAAAAGGTTTTTCGAGCTGTTCGAGGGCCGGATTTCTTCTTGAAACAGCGGCACCAGTCCTTGATTCAGTTCCCTGAAGAAGCACTTCTTCAAGCTTGAAAGAAGCTTTGTTAACTATCGCCAGAAACTTTTTTTCCGCGACAAGTCGATTGATCTCAATCATCAGTGGACGAATCAGCTGTGTTGAATAGAAAGCGAGAATTTCTTCGAGAGTCTGGTTTATTTTGGCTTCTGTAGCCTTTTCCTGGCCTTTGACAATGGGTATTTTTTTGATCGCCAGGCGATAATCATCCATCACCAGTGCGGCAATCTTGTATTTCTGTCCAAGCATCGTCAGAAGACGGCCCGAATCGACAACTGCTAGCTTAGAGCTATTTTCAGGCTGAACAGCAAGCAAAGAAACGCTCGAGAAAAAAATTAAATAAAAAACGAATAATTTCTTTAAATTGGACATCTAATTCCTCCCGGTACAATTCTCCTGAGTAGTTGAGCAATTTATGTGCCGAAAATTCCATTTTTATCTTCAAGGCAGCTAAAAACTACTATTTAAGCAAAACAGGCATTATCGATAGATATCACTGAGTAGCATAAAATAGTTTTGCGAGAAAAATTTTTTTACAGGGCGGTTCTACATTTTTACAACCAAAAGAAAATTGCTTCAGAAAAAAGGCTCAAATAAAAACTCTTTACAAAATAGATTTTTACAAATATAATCTATTTATAAATAAATTTATCGAGGTAAAATCTATGAAAAATTACAACATCTCCAATCTCGAGCTTGAAGAGCTGAAAAATGGCTTTTGTGAAAACGAAGAATCTTACCAATGCCTGGTTTGCAATCGAACATTCGAGAAAGGTCTTATCTTCAGAGAAGACGATCAACTCTACGACGCTCAACGTTTTGTCAGACTGCATATCGAGAAGGCGCACAATTCAACATTCGCCTGGCTTGTCGGTCTCGATAAAAAAGAAAACGGTCTTTCCGAGCATCAGGCTCAGTTATTGAATCTGTTTTACCAGGGCTTGAACGATCAGCAGATTCAGCAAAAGCTTAAAATCGGCAGTATTTCAACGGTCAGAAACCACCGCTTCTCTCTTAAAGAAAAGGAAAAGCAGGCAAAATTATTCCTGGCCATAATGCAGTTACTACGAAAGCGCGAGAATGAACCACCCAGATTTATCAAACCCCATGAGACTGCGACAATGATCGATGATCGCTACAAAATCACTTCGGAAGAAAACGAAAAGATACTTAAAAAGCTTTTTCCCGACGGTCTAGATGGAAAACTGAAAACATTTGCCGTCAAACAGAAAAGCAAGCTTGCGGTACTCCGGCACATTTCTAATCGCTTTGAAATAGACCGACTGTATGATGAAAAAGAGGTGAACCAGATACTGAAAGAAGTTTACGACGACTACGTTATGCTTCGCCGCTACCTGATCGAATACGGCTTTATCGATCGAAAAACCGACGGAAGCTGCTATTGGTTGAAAAAACAAAAATAAAAAAAAGGCTGCCGAAAAAATCGGCAGCCTCTTTCTTAATCTGGCTTATTTTTCCGGAACTGCTCCTGAAGGTGTAAAAGAAATGCCAAACAGGCGATTTTCTTCAAGAACCTGAACACTGTAAAAACTTATGCTGACCACCGGGTCGATCAAGGAACCGTTGACCAGGTGCTTTTTAAGTTTGGTTTTGGGCAGGTCAGACCAAAGAACATCGGAGTTTTTTTCCTGAATGGTTACCAAAGCATTGCGGATATTGCTGAACTTTCTGGTAAAGCTCGTGCTGATATCGCCGTCAAAAGCACTATTGGAAACCATGCTGCGATAATCGAATTTTACCACGACATCTCGCAGATAATCGCCCTCATAGGGGCCTGAAGTCAAAAAGGTTGAAATTTCCTTCTGGCTGCCGGCAAAGAAGAGAGTAGATGTAACTTTTTTGAAGAAAAAAGCACCGCCTGAAACAACGGTGTGTTTGTACAGCAATTCTCCGTTATTCCATGTCTTGATCAATCTTTCGATAGTATCGATTTCACGATTGATCTGATCAAGATTTTTACCACGAACCACAAGATAGCCATAAGTGGCTGCCTGAGCCGCAGAAACCAGGCCAACCAGCAAAATCACGATCAGCAAAAGCTTAAAATTTCGCATATATACCCCCATATTTTACTTACTTCGCTCATTCTAAGAAAAATTTGCGTAAGCGTCAAAGCATTTTGTCAGCAACTCAAAAAGAACCACTTCACAGGGCAAAGTCGTTAAATTCAGGAATGACGTAATTCCCGCGCAGGCAGGAATCTATTCCAATTGCAAATCAAAAGTCTTTTAGTTCGTTTGCCCTGAACTTATCTAAAGGTTTGTTGACAAAAACCGGTACAATGTAAGAAAATTACTACGAGATACTTGAAGCAAAAAACAGAGAGAGAAAAAATGGCAAATATAATAGCTGCTTTGGCGGTTTCCGTCGAGGTGTGTTTCGACAGACGAAGAATTTTAGAGCTGATAAAAAAACTTTTACTGATTGCAATCTTTTTTAACCTTTCATTAGCTCAGGTTCGCGCGGAGACTAAGCAGGACGTTTTCGAAATGAGTCTCGAAGAACTGCTTGAAATACCGATTGTGGCAGCAAGTACCGTTAGCGAAAAGCCTTCTGACACACCAGCTTCAGCCATCGTCATTTCTGAAGAAACCATCAGAGAAAGAGGCTATTCAAACCTTCTCGATTTGCTTGAGGATATTCCGCAAATCGAAATAAATCGACGAGTCGATACCGGACACAACAACTATCTTACCGTCATGGGTATAAGCGGTGTCGAGCGGATGCAGATAATGATTGATGGAATCCGCGTCACACCGATAACCGGCAATCTTTACTCTCTGGGTCGACAGTTTTCACTTCAAAATGCCCAACGCGTTGAAATTATTTTTGGCCCAATGTCTTCAATATATGGCGCCGATGTTTTCAGCGGCCTGATCAATATTGTTACTCATAATGGTCACACCTCAAATATCAGCAAGATTCATCTTGAAAAAGGATCATTCGACACCAATAATCTGTCTGTTGTCGTCAACACAGAAGTTAAAGGTCTTTTAAAAGATAAACCGCACCAAAACCCTGGGTTTTCATTGACTATGCATGATTTTTCTTCAGATGGCCCAATGCTACCCAAGTATTTCCCCAAAGAATTTTCATGGTACAATAATCAGTTCCAATCTGGCCGAATGTTGAACTTTCCGGGGAGTAATGCCGAAAGCTTAACTTTTTTCCGCCCCTTCAGCCTCAAAGAAGGATCAGGCTTCATTCAAGCCAGAATCAATCACAAAAGGTTTGAACTCGGGCTCATTAGAATAACCGAAAGCCATTCTTCATCGACCGGGGTACTCCCTGAATTTACCATTTATGATCGGGCAGCCAAATTTGAGACACATTTGAACACTATTTACGGCATTCACAATCTTTCAGACCATTCTGAGCGCTGGAATCTGCGAAGCCAGATTTCGCATCATTTTTATGAAGTCGATCCGGCAACCAACCTGGTCAACAACTTTTCCGGATACCAACCAGGCTACAAATACGCCCGAGACCGAAGCACTTCAATTGAAGAACGCCTGACATTAAAAACAAGCCGTAATAAAACTCTCACCCTTGGCTTAACCTACCAACAACACGATTCATTACCCAGAACAGCCGATCTTTCCAGCCCTTACAATCGCGACTTGGCAATAGAATCGCAGGGCTACATTTATCCAGGATCGAATCTGGGTGCCCTCATTCCCCAGGGCATTCCATTGGAAACCTATAAAACCAAATATGAAAACATTGGCGGATACGCACAGTTGCAAACGAATTACAACCGAAAATGCCAGTTCATTTTCGGTGCAAGATACGATAAAAACAGCCATTATGGCACGTCTTTCAATCCAAGACTCGGAATTGTTCTGAAGCCGGATGAAAAAATTAACGTCAAATTGCTTTATGGCACAGCTTTTCTCGCTCCGCCTCCCGACAAAACCTATGCCCACTACGGCTCATTTGCTCCTGATCCCAATAATCCAGGCGACGTGAAAAGCTATTATCTGCATGTTCCAAATCCTCAACTCAAGCCAGAAAAAGTCCGATCGACACAGGCAGAAGTCAGTTTCAAAATTGACGAAAAAAGACGTTTTACCCTGAATGCCTATCGCTCTGATATAAGCAATCTGCATCAGATGGCCAGCTTGGGATCCGGCACTTTTAAAGGCAAGCCGGTCGATACGCTGGCGCATTGGACCAACCGCGGCGAAGCTACGGCCTACGGTGGTTCTATTCGCTTTGACGGACTGAGTATTCATCAGAAGTTCAAGTTGAAATACTTTGCGGCATTGGCATTTTCAAATGGCGATGTCGCGGGAGAGCCTCTGCCATACTCAGCGCGCACCTCGGCACGTGCCGGACTGATTTTCAGTCGCGACCGCCTGACGGTATCACCCAGATTCATTTATCAGGGCAAAAGCTATCTGCAATATAAAGACGCAACAGGCATGCAGCTTTCGACCTCACCTTTCGTTATCGCTAACCTTTTTATCAGGTATCGGCTTAACCAGGCTTCTGGCAAATCCCATTCTTTTTTCATCAATATTCGCAACCTTTTTGATCATAAGTATTATCATCCGGGATTCGCAGAGGGCGGCGGCGGCTTGAGTCAGGCGCCACAGGATCCGCGTTTTATTTCCGCAGGCCTCGATCTTCAATTCTAGGTTTGACAACCAACAGGCAACCGTCTAAGCTGTCAAATAAATCGCTCACAAAGGCGAAAAGACTTTTTTTATATGTACAGAAGATCATTGAATTTTTCACAGTTTGTTAGTTTTGAATGAGCTTTTGCATAGTTATGCGCAGCGCAGATCGGCCATCGAACATGATCCAACGCCCAGGATGCACAAGTGCAGAGTTACCTGAAGATTTTAAGCGCAACTCGAGAAATGCCGATCCTTTTACAAAGCTTAGAAACTGGATACTGTAGTTTTTTCGAGTATGAATCAGTTTGAAATACTATAAAATTACAAAACAAAAAAAACGGCGCGGAGACATAATATGAAAGACATTATCGAAGCGGTTGAACAGGACTGGTCAACGAGAACCTGCGAGCAAACCCTTGCAGGTTTTGCGGTAACTGAAAATGGTCTTACCAGTGATCAACACCAGCAAAGATTGACTGAATTCGGCATCAATGAAATAGCCCGCGGTAAGCCAACCCCCTGGTACATTCTTCTCGGAAGGCAATTTGCCAGTCCACTGATTTACATTCTTCTTCTGGCAGCGATAATTACCGGATATATGGGTCATTTTAACGACGTTTTTATCATCATGGCCGTTTTGATCGTTAACTCCGTCATTGGTTACCACCAGGAAAGAAAAGCAGAACGCGCCATAAACAATATCAAAGGCATGAGCGCACCAACCAGTCGCGTTCGCCGCGACGGCAAGATCGGTGAAACAGAGGCAAAAAATCTCGTTCCCGGCGATATAATCGTTCTTGAAGAAGGAGATCGCGTTCCTGCCGACGCCAGAGTTCTTTCGGCAGTGAGACTCCAGGTTGAAGAATCGATTTTTACCGGAGAAACGGTCGCAGCCGCAAAAAGTCCTGAAGCGCTCGATCAGCCGACCGGTATCGCCGACAAAAACAACATGGTCTTCATGGGCACCCATGTAACTGCCGGAAGAGCTGAGATAATCGTTACCAGTACCGGCATGCGAACAGAGCTCGGCAAAATCGCCGAACTGGTTCAATCAGCCGATGAGATTTTAACACCGTTGCAGAAAAAGATTGAAACCTTCAGTCATCAGGTAATAAAAGCTATTCTGGCAATCTGTGCAATCATTTTTGTTTCAAGTCACCTTGTCTGGAAGCAGGAATTCGAAGAGGTGCTGCTTAACGCAATAGCCATAGCCGTTTCGGCAATTCCCGAAGGCCTGCCGGTCATTATCACTCTTGTTCTCGCGGTTGGCGTAAGAAGAATGGCCAAGCATCAGGCCCTTATCCGCAAACTTCCAACCGTCGAAACTCTTGGTTCAGCAACGGTTGTCTGCACCGACAAAACCGGGACCCTGACCAGAAACGAAATGGTAATTACCAAAATCTGTACATTTCGGCAAACCTTTCAGGTGACCGGTGAAGGCTACAATCCAGAAGGAAACATAACGGCTGACGAAGATGGCAAAACTGACGAGCTCGCACTCGAAAGCCTGGTTAGCACTGCGGTTTTATGCAACAACGCGACCATAAAAAAAGAAGATGGCAGCTGGAAAATGATTGGCGACGCCACTGAGGGCGCGATGATGACTCTCGCTGGAAAATTGCGACCTGAACTGCTCGACCTGCGCGAAAAAACACCAAGAAAAGCTGAATTGCCCTTTGACAGCAAAATCAAATTCATGACTACGATACATGAGCATGAAAATGGCTTAAAAGCGCACTTAAAAGGTTCATTTGAGGCAGTTCTGGGCCGTTGCACCCATATTCTCGACGGCCAAAGTGTTCGCGAACTCACTGAAAAGGACAAAAAACGATTTAGCGAGAAGAATCATGAATATGCGTCTTCGGCTTTAAGAGTCATTGCTTTCGCCGAGTGTAGTCTCGATGGCCAAACCGATCCCGAAGCCTTTGTCAGCAATGAACAAAAAGGCTATACATTTCTTGGGATTGTCGGCATGATTGATTTGCCTCGACCAGAAGCCGTAGATGCAGTAAAAAAATGCCGTAAAGCAGGCATCAGAGTGGTCATGATCACCGGCGATCATGAAACTACTGCCCTGGCCGTCGGCAAACAGGTCGGGCTTTATGAAGAAGGTATGGAGTCAATTACTGGAGCCGGCCTGGCCAGGCTTTCCGAAGAAGAGCTCAAGGAAAAGTCATTGAAAATTGCCGTCTATGCGAGAACTTCACCTGAAGACAAGATGCGGATAATTCAGGCGCTGCAATCACACGGACACATCGTGAGTATGACAGGAGACGGCGTAAACGATGCTCCGGCCTTAACCCGTGCGGACATCGGCGTGGCAATGGGGCGCACCGGCACCGACGTTGCCCGTGAAGCAGCCGGAATGGTTCTGGTAAATGACAATTTTGCTTCGATTGTTGCCGCGGTTGAAGAAGGTCGCATTATCTTCAACAATCTTCGCAAGGCCATTGGCTTTCTGGTTTCAACCAATGTCGGAGAAGTTTTGATTTTTCTGGTGGCCTCGCTGTTTGGTCTGGCTGCACCTCTTAGAGCAGTGCAAATTCTCTGGGTCAACCTGGTGACCGATGGAACAACCTCAATTGCACTTGGTGTTGACCCAGCTGAAGGCGACGAAATGGAAAGACCTCCGCGAAAACCGGATGAAGCGTTATTGTCAAAGCCAATGCTGACTCAGGTTGCTGTCGTATCATTGCTGATGTGTATCGGCACCCTTTACGCACACAAAATCGGCAACCAGATGGGTGGAGAAACGCTCGGCAACAGCATGGCGTTTTGTACCGTAGTATTTTTTCAATTATTCAACATTTTCAACTGTCGCAGTTATGAAAAATCGCTGTTAAGTGTCGGCATTTTTGCTAATCCGTCTCTGGTCGGGGCGGTATTTCTTGCGTTGGCACTGCAGATGGCGGCGATCTACATTCCATTCATGCAGAACCTCTTTGGCGTATCGGCTCTAAATGCGCAGCAGCTGCTTTTCTGTGTCGGTATTTCATTCAGTGTCATTCCCGCGGTTGAAATTGCCAAATTTTTGCGCCGCAAGGTCGATTGAAATTGTCAAAAAAAGTATCAGCGCTAATTGGGCAACCGCTCGAAACCATTGCCGTAGACCTGTTCAGTTTCCTGTACGATCACGAACGAATCGGGGTCGGTTTCGGCAACGAGTTTTCGCAACACCGGCATCTGCTTTTTAGAAACAACCGTGGAAATGGTCGTCTTGCTGACCCCGGTATAGCCACCTTGCCCTTGATAAACCGTCATGCCCCGCGGAATTTCAGCAAAAACCGCCTGCTTGATCTCTTCTGGCTTTTCGGTAATGATTGTAACCAGATTATTGGCACTAAAGCCGTTAAGAACGGCATCAAGTGTTTTTGCCTGTATAAAAACGAAAATAAAAGAGTACATCATCGTTTTAAAACCGGTCATGGCATCGGCGAAGGTGAAAAAGCCAAGCGACAGCACAACGACATCCATGGCCAGAATAGTTTTGCCGACAGGTATTTGTCGAAGCTTACGCACCATCTGTGCTAAAGCATCGGCCCCGCCGGTTGCTGCACCCTGGTTGAAAACAATTGCCATGCCTGCCCCAATCATCATCGCTCCATATATTGCGGCAACGAGTAGTTCGTGCCCGAGCACTTCCCTGATTCTTTCTGCATAACCGGATTTTTGCAGTAACCACAGGATAATATCCATTGAAAAATAAAGCAGGGTCGTTGAGTAAACCGACTTTGCTCCAAAAGAGCGACCAAGTATTCTAACGGCAATCGCGAAAAGAATTATGGTCAGGCCCCACGAAACAAGTCCGACAATTGGCGGCATTTTTCCGGCAAAGAAAGCATTACCGAGAACCTTGGCAATAATTATTCCCAGGCCGGTTACTCCGCCTTCAAAAAGATGCAGGGGCAGAATAAAAATGGCATAACCAAAGGCAGAAAGCAAGGTACCGAAAGTCACCAACAACCATGAATAAGCCTCTTCAGCAGACCAGAGGCTTTTGTTCGGAGAGGTCAATTTCGGGTTGCCTCACAACTGCCATCACATTCGTGATTAATATCTTCGTCGCAGCCGCCTAAATACTGATTCAGCTTACCTTCGGCCTTGAGCTGTTCAAACTCTTTGTCCGATTTTACGATCCCGGCTTTACGAAACAGGCGCTTGAGAATTGCATCCTGAATAGCAAGCTGCAAACCACGCACAGCCAGCAGAGAACAATGAACTTTGCTTTCCGGCAAGCCATCGAGAGCTTCGACAATATCATTGTCAGTCAGCTTAAGAGCCAGTTCCACCGTCATCCCCTCGGCAAGTTCTGAAGTGACACTACTCGTAGCAATAGCCGCAGGGCAACCCTTGATACGGTAGCGAACCTTTTCAACAATCTGATTGTCGTCGGAAATCTGGATGGTTACCTCGACAAAATCGCCGCAGCCAGGATCACCGATTTTGCCAATGCCGTGGTAATCTTCAAGATACCCGACATTTCGCGGATGATTGAAATGATCGAGAACTTTCTCACTGTAATTCATGGTCTTTTCTGCTCCGACACTTCTTCGAAACGATCGTCTGCCAGCACCTTTTCAGCTCTGGCTTTATTGGCGGCATACCAGCCAATTTTTTCCGGCTGGAAGAAGTCAAAATCTGGAATATATGGCTTCAAATCTATCACCGGGGAGTTGTTGAGAATATCAACTCCACTTATGAACAATCGATTCCCTTCGATCCGGTCAAGTTTAACAATGGTCATCCCCAGAGGATTTGGGCGCAGAGGTGAGCGGGTCGCAAAAACGCCGCGCTCATTGGTATCGAGATAAGGCTTTACCAGAAGCTTTTTTTCAAGTTTTCGATCGAATTTGAAAAACACATAGATGTGACTGAACCCATCCAGGTCTTTTATTCCATCGACGTAATCACTGAAAATCTCGATTTCGGCAGTCTCTTCGGGAGCCATACGGCCTTGAATCGGCGTTCCCTTCTGCTCGATGAACCTGGAATGAACGCGGCCGATAACTTTAAATTCGATGTAATTGTCTATTTCAGTATTCATGATCATCAAAAAGGGTGTTGCACAGCTCCTCAGAAACTGAGTGCAGGGCGGCCTCGACCGCAGATGTATCACCGTACACAGCTATAACCGTCATGTGCGTCGGGCAAACGCCGCGGATCTCGGCAACCTGTACCGCTGCAGCTTTTTCCGCAATATCAGCCGCTGCGAGAATAGCGGCAACCGGACCCTGGATCAGACCTACCGCGTCTGGCGGCGAAGCATATTTTTCAAAATGGGTGCTTTCAACCCGCCGGTGTTCGAGAATGCCCCAAAAGCCATTCGAAGGGCGCTTAACCAGGCGCATACTCACTCCGATCGCACGATTTCGGTTCATGTTGTTATTCATAGATTCATCCTGGTATTAATTTGCAATATTATAGCACAAGAGATTTTTCTCATCAGCGAAATTTGCAGGTTTATATTTTCTGCGTCGAAATAAGAGCATAAAGCATGAGGGGCATTTATTTTTTTTGTGCAACATGAGGTTCGTTGAGCGATGTTTTATTGAGCACTCTCGGCCCGAAAATCTGTTTCTTATAAATTTAATGCCAGGGGTTTACACTGAATAAGACAAGGATATTTAGACAAAACCAACCTTCTGCAATAGGAATAAGGGGAATATGAAAATAAAATTACTGTTTGTTCTGATTCTTTTTTTAAGCTCTGTTGTTCTTGCTTCTGCTCATCAGAGCATTAATCTTGCCGGATGTTTCAACAACTGGGACCTGAAATCTTCTTCGGGCACCATGATAAAAAGCGGCGATATCTGGGCGACTGAAATCTTTTTGCACCTGGGCAACATAGAATACAAGTTTGCTGCCAATAATTCATGGGAAACAAACTGGGGCGACGACAATCACAACCCCGAACTGCCACAGAACTCGCATGCAAGAATGTCTGAAGGCAATATAAAAGCAAGTATTCAAACCAGCGGCAATTATGTTTTTGCTTTTAACGACAAAACCGGAGAATACTGGCTGGCAAGATCAGAAAACCAGACTGAACCTGTTCCGGCACCGCAGCCCCCCGCAACCCCGCCCCAGTCTGGCGTGGATTTCAGAGAAGAGAGCATTTATTTCTTAATTACCACAAGGTTCTTTGACGGCGACTCTGCCAACAATTTCTACAACCGAGACCGAATTAAAAAGGGTGACCCGCACTGGCGCGGTGATTTTAAAGGTCTGATTCAGCAACTTGACTACATCAAAGAGCTGGGCTTTACCGCATTATGGATAACCCCACCCATCGAAAACAGAAGCGGACTCGACTATCACGGTTACCACGGCTATGACTGGAACAGGATTGACCCCAGACTTGAATCTGAGGGCGCAACTTACCAGGACTTGATCGATGCCTGTCATGCCCGAGGATTAAAGGTCATTCAGGATGTTGTCGTGAATCATTCTTCAAATTACGGAATTCGCGGCAAAGTCTGGATAGATCGCCTGCCGATCAAATATTTTCGTGAGCCGGGAATGACCCCCAAATGGCCTTATAAAGAAAATATTGGCAACTATGCATGGAAATTCAGAATGGACGATGACAATCCCGTTGCACCCAAATGGTACAGGGAAAGATTAAGCAGAGATCCCGAAGGCATCGAGCCGCTTCTTGACCCCACGACCGGCATCACGGTACCGACAACAAATATCAGCCCCAATCGCTTTTTCGGCATTGATGCAATGGCACTTTCACCAGAATGGTATCATCTCGACGGTTTTATTGCCGGCGGCGACTGGGAAAATCCATGGCCTCTACAGCGCAAGCATATGGCTGGTGACTGCATCGACCTTGCTACCGACCACCAGAATGTTAAGGATTATATCAATAATGCCATTCGAAAATATCTCGACATGGGCGTTGACGCCATAAGAGTCGACACCGTGAAGCATGTTGAGCGCGATGAGCTGCTGACTTATGTGAACAACTGGAAAGAACACAAACCTGATGTGTTTGTATTTGGTGAAAATCTGGTCAAGGGTCATGGCTGGGGCGATCTGGGCGGAGATAACGGCCCTTCGCAAATCAGACCCTGGTGGTATACAAGGCTTGGTAGTGATCCTCGAGATCCTAATTCTGGCTCTGACTCAGGTTTTTCGGTGCTTGATTTTTCCCTCTTTTCAACTTTCAGAGATAACTTAAGCAGAGGCCATTTCGGCGGCATTGGCTATGTTCTAAGCATGGACTGGATTTACGGCAATGCCAGCACTCTGATCACCTTTTTCCAGAATCATGATGTTGGGCCCGACAACGATTTTAAATTCAGATACGGTGGCGAAGACAGTAACGCGGCCATTGCCTACAATCTGCTCTGGACAATTAGGGGTATTCCCTGTCTGTATTACGGTGAGGAAATAGCCTTTAAAAAGGGTTTCCCGCAGGATATCGCCGGGAACAATGACACGCTTGACCAAACTGGAAGAGCATATTTTGGCTCCCATCTCGAGTCTGAAAAAATTGCGCAGACAAAATCCCATCCGCTCTGGACACATATTCAGCGCTTGAATCAGATCAGAAGAGCCGTTCCTGCTCTGCAGAAGGGTGCGATGAAGAAAGTGAATGAATGGGGCGCAGGAATGAGCTTTGTCAGAGACTGGGATAACGGCAGCAGCTACGTTGTCGTGGGCCTGGCTACCGGATACAGCCAGAATATTACTGTGACGGGCATCAGAAACGGGCTCTACCGAGACGCGGTAACCGGAAGAGAAATTAATGTGAGTGGCGGAAATATAACCTTCAACGTAAAAAATCATTCAGCGGGTATCTATATTCTTAACGGCCCCGGAAAAATCGGCAACGATGGACATTTTCTGCGCTGAAAAAACTCCTGACAGTTAACACCAGACCAGGCTCGCCGCCTGGTCTTTTTTTTTAACCAGACCTTCTATTGGAAAGATCTCTCGAAATGCACAATCTAATGAGTATGGTATAATTCAACTGTCTGTTCTGTACAATGAGCGCATGCAGTTCTGGTTGCTTTGCAGGCAGCAAAAATTTCAATGCCCATACTCAAAAATAAAAGCGGAAAAGTTGCGTCCAACAGCATTCTCTTCTGGCGAGAGCTGGTTTCAGAGGTTGCTGAGTATATGCATCCGGGAGATTACATTTCGCACAAGGCCGCAGTTTTTCTGCATGGGCTTACCAGCGAAAGCCCCTTATTGATAAACGTTGTCAGTAAAAAGCGGCATCGGAACCGGGTCATTAACGGAATTGAAATACGCTTTATCTACAGAAAGAATCTTGATAATCATTTAAAAAGTCATATTTGCCAGATGTTCTCTGGAATTGCAGTTGCAAAACCTTTGCTGGCATGGCTTGATATGCTCAACGATCTTGACTATGCCTTTGAATTGGACAAACTCGCGGAACTGGTTCAGACGCTGCCTGGCACCACAATACAAATTCTGACTCTTGCCGGATTATTTTCTGATTCTGTGCTTAAGAGAGCAGCTTTCTACCTGGCATGGAGCGGTCGTCTTCAAAATTACTCAGATTTCCATGACAAGCTTTCAAATTCAGCGGTAAAGCTCGATCACCGCATAACTAATGATGAAATACTATGGGAAAAACCGCTTAAAGTGTTTTTTCCGGCGAGAATTCTTGAGCTCAAACCAGCATATTATGCGGGTAGAAATAAAGAGTGGCTGATATTCAGGGATTCTCCAGGCTATATCGCTGCCCTTAAAAAACAGAAATCACTGATTCTGATTAATGAAAACCCCGAAGAGAATGCTCTTTGCGAACTCATTTTAAGCGTAAAACCTTCGCATTATGCAGATTTTTCTGCATGGTTTGCAGACATGGGTCTGAAAATAACCAACAGAGATTTTCAGGAAACAGAGATAAAAAACATTGGTAAATGGCTCAAACCATTTGCTGGCTCAAAAGGGCAAGCAACAATTCTTTTAGAAGCCTTCAGAGATTTTTCCGAGCAGATTAGAAATGACGCTGAAACATGCTGCGGCGCGATGATTGTTGCTCTTGCGACACAGAATCGAGAGTTGGTGGATTTTGCTGCATATAACTGGGGTGAGCTTCTGTTTTTTCATGGTAAATCCGGTTTGCTGGTGCTGGCTTATCGTATGCTCGGCGACTACGATTACGGTGATAAGTTAAGAGCATTGATGGCAACTGCACTTGTCGTTCGTGGAATAATTCCGGAAGCACTTAAGCTATGGTCGTTGACGGATAAGAAAACCTTGGAAAAGTGGGGCTGGACATGCCTTGCCGAAGCAGCCACCGCCTTTCGTTCGGGGCAAAAAGAGCAGGCAAAGAACTATTACAAGAAAGCCGCCGCGGCTTTTCTAAGAGAAAAGAACCAGCGCATGGCAATAGTGAGTCGGATATACCTTGGAATCATATATCTTGGCGAAACTGATTATGAAAAGTCAAAACAGTTATATGTTGAAATTCTGAAAGACCAGACGGAAGAAAACCTGCTTTCAGATAATTTTCTCGGAGTTTTACACGGGAACCTCGGAATAATCGAGTTCAGGCAGGCAGCATTTACAAAAGCTGTGGCTGATCTTGAGCTTGGAGCCAGACTGAGCCTGAATGTCGCCAATCAGACGGCATATATCATGATCTTGTTTTACCAGGCTCTGACAGAGTTTTATCTCGGCAAGTTTGTAGCTGCATATCACATTGCCCAGCAAGCTTGGAGAATCAAGCAAAAAACAGGAAGCACTTTTCTGCGCTCAGAGCACCCGGCTTTGCTGGCATCCTTAGCTCAATATCTGGGAAAAACTGAAGATTCAGACTACTGGATAAGCAAGCTTGATAATAAAAACAGCTCTGAGGAAGTGGTGATAAACCTTGCAAAAGCCCGTGGCCTGCTATTCAGACACAAAATACCAGAAGCAATAAAACTTCTTGAAGAAACCAGAAAACACTGTGATAAAACTGTTAACCCGATAATTGTCAGCCGTGCTTTCGTTTTGCTTGCGCTGCTTTCTAATAATCATGCAGAAATCATCAGCCCCGACAGAATTTCTGTATTTGAAAAGGGAACTGCAGAATTTTTATATGCCGAGTTGCTGTCGCTTTTGCTAGAATCACCTTCAAACCCGGATAAATCAAAGCTTGAAAAACTGTTTCATGAATTCAATGGGCTCAAAACCTACGACCCGATGTGGTTCCTGGTGTTTTCTAAGGTTGCAGACCTAAAGCTGAAAAATGCACAGGATTATTTCATCTGGCAATATTCTTTCTCATCATCTTTTATCAGATCATTCGCCAGAAAATTTTTTAAAAACTCTGCCGTTGCAACCGGTCTGATTGAAAAAGTTCCTGCCGGTGCTGACGAAGAATGTATAAGTCTTGGGGCAGCCAGTATTGAAGTTATAACCCGGCGCGAATACAATCTGGTCGCAGAAAACGAAAAGGCAGCCCACCCATTTTTCTTTGATGGAATCGGCGGCAAGATTTACATTTTTTCAAACATTGTGAGCCTGAAAAGCAACTCTGTGCAGGCCCGGCTTTTGTCATTCATGCTGCAAAGCCATTCTCGAAGGGTTCTGCTGAAATCCGCATACGAATTCATCTGGGGATCAAAATACAGCGAATTCTATGACGATGCCGTTGTTAAAACAACTGTTGCCCGAATCAACAAGCTTATAGGCAAACACAGCGCCACATTTTTAATCAGAATAGTTTCGATTCAGCTCACAAATTACCTTGAGATAAAACTTCCAGAGCAATGGCACGCCTTTTTACCAGTAAAATAGAGATTTTTGCATGATGTTTTTTTCATCTCACAGTCCAGATGGCAAATCCTTATTTTGCTTGATAAAAGCTTGATTTTCCCTTAAATAAGTGCTATCCTGCGGGGTACATCCCTGCTCTTATCCAAAAGTGATAAGGGCTGTAATATTTATCCGAAGGGAGGTTTTCACAGTGAAACCTTACGAAACATTGTTCTTTACTGAAGGCAACATTGACGAGGAAGCTCTTGGAACGCTGATCGGCAAAGTTGAAACCGCCATCACCAAAAATGGTGGGCAGATCGAAAAGATCGACAAATGGGGCAAAAGAACCCTTGCTTATCCGGTAGAAAAGCACTCCGAAGGCAACTACGTTCATGTTAATTTTCAGGCAACTCCTGAATCCCTGAAAGAACTTGAAAGAACTTATCTGATCAACCAGACAATTCTTCGGTTCATGACCACCAGTCGTCACAAGTAACCGGTAACGACCATGGCTGTAAATCTCAACAAAGTTTTTCTCATGGGAAATCTCACCCGTGACCCAGAACTGAGGCACACCGCCCAGGGTACCTCTGTTGCCAATTTCAGCATTGCGGTAAATCGCAGCTTTAAAGGCAGCGACGGCGATTTTAAAAAGGAAACCAACTATTTTAACATCATCGTCTGGGGCAAATCCGGTGAGAATTGCCAGAAATATCTCAGCAAAGGCAGACCGGTGCTGGTAGAAGGCAGACTGCAGAATCGCAGCTACGAAACCCAGGATGGCCAGAAAAGAACCATCACTGAAATCGTGGCTGACAATGTCCAGTTCCTCGGTGGTCGTTCAGGCGCCCAGGAAGACAACTCAGACTCCTTTGCCGGCGATTTCGGCTCATCCTATGCCGATGCCAACGACGACGATCAGGTTCCATTCTAACCTGATCCATTGATTTTAACTGGAGGAAAAAAATGGCTGAATTTAGAAGACAGAGACATAGAAAAGTATGTCATTTCTGCAAAGATAAAGTTGAATTTATTGATTACAAAGATATCTCCCGCCTGAGAAGATATATCAACGATCGCGGCAAGATCATCAGCCGCAGATCAACCGGCACTTGCACCGCTCACCAGAAGCACCTTACCACTGCTATCAAACGCGCACGCAACATGGCTTTGTTGCCATTTGCCAACGTCTGATCGCAATTTGAAGAATTGCAGAAAGTGCTCTTGAATCAATGATCGAAAGTATCGGCAACAGAACATTAACCCTGGCATTAATGGTTTTTCTAACCATCGCCGGGTTGCTCGCCTCTACCCAGATGTCGGTATTTGGCGCAATTCTGTTGTCGTTCGCAGGTCTGCCCGCATTTCTGATTCTGCTGGCCTGGGGTGGAACATGGTTTGTGCTATATTCGGCACTAACCGTAGCCATTGCCGGACTCGTAGGTGACGTCTCGCTGGCAGCACTTTTGATTCCAATGCTGTTCGTACCGGCCGCCATTCTCTCGGCTGCAGTAAAGTTCGGTTGCTCGCCACTCAAAGCGGTCGGATTGACCCTGCTGGCCGCGACTCTGTTTTCCTCAGCCGCATGGGCTTTGGCAACCGGTCTCAATCATGATGAACTGTTGCCGGTTGAAAAACAGTTCGCCGAACAGACTGCCCTGGTCGAACAGCAATTACAAAAGTTACAGGAGAACGATGAAGCCACGCCGGAAAGCATCGAAATCATGCGTGAAGCAGTTAAAGAGACCTTTGCTTTTCTCAAGCTGCTGGTTCCGGTTACCTTCATATTCGTCTGGCACCTGATTTCACTGAGCATCATTTATATCGCCGCAATTCAGCTGGCACCTAAATTCGGTTATCAGCTGCCCTCACTTCCGGCTTTCGCAACCTGGCGCTTTGACTGGAACCTTGTCTGGCTGTTTATTGCAGGCTGGCTTATGTTTCACGTTATCGCCAATGTTGAAGGAATCCCGGCAGCGGGTCTTTTTAAAGCAATCGGCGCCAACTGCCTGGCCATAGGCAAAATTGTCTATTTTATCGCCGGCATGTCGCTGCTATTCTTCATGTTCAACAAATACCAGATCAGCTCATTTGCAAGAGTGAGCCTGTCATGTCTCGCGCTGATGCTGACACAAGCGATTGTCTGGCTGGGCATTATCGATGTCTGGGCTGATTTTCGCACTCCCAAACCAGCGCTTTTCCCATCATCGGAAGATTCCGACGATGATTTTTGACCATTGAGAAAATTTCAGGAGGAAGATAATGGAAGTTCTCATGATAAACAACGTTCCCCGGGTAGGTAGAAAGGGCCAGATCATCAAGGTCACCGAAGGCTATGCCCGCAATTACCTTTTCCCGAGAAATTTCGCGATACCTGCCACTGAAGGCGCCAAAAAACACCTCGACCTGATGAAAACATCCTGGGAAAACCAGGCCATGCGCGAAAGAAAAGCTTTCGAAGATATGGCCGGCAAACTCGAAGGAATGCTGCTCAAAATAACCAAAAGAGCCGGCGATAAGGGCCGCCTTTTCGGTTCAGTAACCAGCCAGGAACTCTCAGAAGAAATCAAGCGCCAGGCCGGCCTTGATATCGACAAAAAGCTCGTTGTTGCCGACCACATCAAAGAAGTTGGCGAACATCCAATCACCATTCGCTTTACCGGCGAAGTGAAAGCCCAGCTCAAAGTCGTTGTCGTTCCCGAAGAAGTAGAACAATAAGCTTTTTCGTGTGTTTGTAAATCAGGTGTAGTGAACGGTAAATTGCCGTTCACTACACTTTGTTTAAGCCCGGATTGGAGGAATCGTGTCAGAATTTTTTCAAAAAGTGCCCCCACACAGTCTTGAAGCAGAACAGAGCCTGCTTGGCTCGATGATGCTCAGCGAAGACGCCGTGGTTGTCGCTCTCGAAATAACTGAAGCTGATGACTTTTATCAATCAGCGCATCGCCATATTTTTCAGGCCCTGATCGACCTTTACAACAATCAGAAACCCTGCGACCTGATCACCCTCCAGGAAGAGTTGCGCAGCAAGGAAAAGCTCAGCGAAGTCGGCGGAGTTACCTATCTTTCCCAGCTATTAAACGTTGTACCGACCTCGCGCAATGCCGAGCATTATGCTCGCATCGTCAAGGAAAAAGCGATGCTGCGCCGCCTGATTTCACTTTCCGGCGAGCTTTCTACCAGCGCTTACGATCCCCAATCACAAGCTGAACTGCTTATTGATTCTGCAGAACAAAAAATACTGCAGTTAAGTAAATTCAAAGTCACCAAGCCCTATCTGAGGGTCAAAGATCTTGTCGCGCCGACCTTCAATTATCTCGAACAACTCTATGCCAACAAGCAGGCCGTAACCGGCGTTCCAAGCGGCTTTACCGCCGTCGACGAATATACTGCCGGCTTTCAGAAATCAGATCTTATCATTCTTGCCGCACGCCCATCAATGGGAAAAACGGCCTTTTGTTTGAACATTGCCCAATATGCCGCCTACCATGCCCGAGTTCCGGTCATGCTATTCAGCCTTGAAATGTCGCACATGCAGTTGGTTTCGCGTCTGCTCTGCTCAGAAGCCAGAATAGACGGCTCGAAAATTCGTCGTGGCTATCTTGGCGACGAGGACTGGGGCAAGCTATCGCTAACGGCCGGTGTTCTTCAGGACACCCCGATTTTGATCGACGACACCGCCAATGCCAGCTTGCTCGAGATTCGTTCAAAAGCCAGACGAGCCTACGCCCAGGATAAAATCGGCATGATCATCATCGATTATCTTCAGTTGATCAACTGGTCCGGCTCAGATAAGCCAGAAAGCCGCCAGCAGGAAGTTTCGGCCATTTCCCGTAGCCTTAAAGGTCTGGCCCGCGAACTGAACATTCCGGTAATCTGCCTTTCACAGCTCTCCCGTGCGGTTGAGAGCCGAACCGACAAGCGTCCGATGCTTTCAGACCTGCGCGAATCAGGAGCGATCGAACAGGATGCCGACGTGGTAATGTTTCTTTACCGTGATTATTATTACACGAAAAAGGAAGAAAGCCTCGGCAAGGGCGAAGTTATCATCGCCAAACAGAGAAACGGGCCGGTTGGCTCATGCGAACTGGCCTTTATCGATAAATTTGCACGCTTTGACAATCTCGAAACCCGCTATCACGAAGATTGAACCGGGTAAACGCATATTTTTCGGTAAATCGAACTACTTTTGTTAAAACAGACAAAACACAGTATATTCAATGCTCGACACCTTAATCAATTTTGACCAACATTTGTTCATGCTTCTAAACGGCGCCTGGACCTTTCACTTCCTCGATTGGTTCATGCCTTTCATCACCAACGCCAAAACCTGGGTACCGATAATTATTCTTTCATGGCTGTATCTGATCATTGCCGGAAACCGAAAAATGCGCTTTCTCGCCCTGGCATTACTTGTTTCAGTGGGGCTTTCGGATTTGATCTGCGCGCGTATCATCAAAAAATCGGTCGGAAGATTGCGACCATGCTCGATCGAGCAATCAGAGAGTTTCAAGTGCCGCCTACTGCTACCAGCCAAGTCGAGCAAATCTTTTCCGTCAAATCACGCAGCCAACACTGCCGCTTTTGCAGCAGCGGTAGTTTTCTTCGTCAGCCTGAAAGCGGGGTTGCCATTCATCGTTCTCGCATTTCTCATTGGCTATTCCCGCGTCTATTGCGGGGTACACTTCCCATTAGATGTTTTGGCCGGCTGGCTGGCTGGTTCAATCCTCGGCTACGCTTCAGCGAGATTTTTACTGCCTTATACGGTAGTCAGCGAAGAAAAACATCATAACCAGAAACAAGACACTTGAAACCGACGTTGCGCAAAACTTGCCACTTAGTTTGAATTTCTGTTACAGCAGAAAGCACCGTTTATCACGAAATTCTCAAACCAAGCTCTTCAAGCAGGGATTTATTCGACTCTGGCATGACCCGGATTCGCATTGTTAAAAGACCCAGTGCCAACGCGGTTTTGGTTGAAATCTTTACCCGATCCTTTTCGGTGCAGACTACCGGCAACCCACTTTGCCGATGCAGAGCCGCGAGCTTTTCGAGCTCTTTTTCATTAAAGCGGTGGTGATCACGAAATTCAGCTTGATGTACAACTTTAAGTCCTATAAGCTCAAGCTGCCGATAGAAACTGGCTGGACGGCCTATTGCCGACATGGCGATAACTTCGCCGGGCATTTCAATGATTCTTTTTCCATAAACGTCAAAAAGACCTTCGCACAGAGTCTGCATCGGCACGATCTTAACCCCGGGCGCACGTTCATTCAGCCACTTTTTCCAGAAGTCTATCTGCGCCGGAGAAGCAGACTCACAGCGGGTCAAAAGGATGGCATCAGCCTGGGTCAGTAGAGAAACCGGCTCCCGTAATTTACCCAAAGGAATCAGTTCAGCTTCAGCTGGCTGCATGTGGCTATCCCATAGCAGGATCTCAAAGTCTTTTTTCAGGCGGCGATATTGAAATCCGTCATCGAGAAGCACCAGGTCAGGATACAGTTTGCGCTGAGCAAACCTAGCGGAACGGTCGCGTCTTTTACCAAGCAGCAGGGGGACCTGCTCGAAATGCTGATTGAACAGCAAAGCTTCGTCGGTCAGTTCTGGTGGATGCGGCCCGGGCCCATGCAGGTAATAAAAACTGTTTTCCCATGGACTACGATAGCCGCGACTGATAACGCAAACCCTTTTTGCAGAGTCACTTTGCTTGATTTCGCGCAGCAATTCAAACAGAACGGGAGTTTTGCCTGTGCCGCCCATGCTCAGGTTGCCAATCGAAACAACCCTGGCCTCAGGCCTGTAGACGAGAAACGAAAAGATCCTGAAAAACAGGCGATCACAGGTAGTAATTGCCAGATAAATTAGTTGAAGAAATCGCAGCAGAAGATTCATACCAGTTTGAAATACTCTTTGAAAGCAATCAGCATCTCGTCAAAGCGCTTGTGGTTTTTAGAAAAGAAATCTGGCTGAGCTTGCCTGAAGTTAGCAACCGGACTTTTTTCCTGCAAAGCAACTCCGGCTTCGCATGCCAGATTTCTCACCTTTTCGTCATAAGCCACGAGCTTAACCGGCAACGACGCCCGCAGCATCGCCAGGGCCAGATGATAACGCATGGCAATGCCGAAACTAAGATTCTGACATATTTCTCCGGCAGCTTCGAATGTTTCAGGAACAATAATGGTAGACGCCGGAAATAACTGCTTGATTACTTTTTTGTCGCCAGGTCTGGCGGGAAGGCCAATGACATGGCGATCAATATGCCTACTCTGAGCTTCTACCGACGGTCGCCACTCTGAAAAATCCCAGTGACGAAGGTTGACTCCTATCGGGGCGTTGGCAAAAGCCAACTTAGTTGGTTTTACCGGAAAAAACCAGCTCCAGTCAGCGCCAAGGCTACCAGAAACGTTTGCCAGCTGGTCAAAAAGCTCTAACGAACGCAGATCTCTTAACCAGGCCGTCTTTACTCGACCAAGAGCCTTTTTTGTTATACGCTTCGCCGCCAGACGCCGTATTGGCCCAAGTCCCGCTCCCCAGAGCGAAGGTTCAACCTTGAAAATTGAAGCAGCCAATATTCTCAGAGCAAAAAAGGTTATTCCTTCAAAGCTCCAGTCTTGAAGGATTCCACCGGAAAAAACAACGCGGTCACATTCATTTAGAGCTCGCAGATAATCCGGCCAGGCAAGCAGGCCCCTTCGTGCCAGCATTTTCGGTCCAGATAGCGAAGGCTGCCGGCCGCAAGTCAGCCATAGGCCATGGGTTTTATCAAGATTGGCCTTGATAGCTCTGAGAATGGTTTCATCGCCCAGATTTGCTTCGCCAAAAAAGCCGGTAAGTAAAATTTGCATAATTTAATCTGAGGGTAATTGCACCATTCTGTCAAGAACTGTCTGCAATCTTTCTGGCCATCTTGGCACCAGGCGTTTCGATCTCGGCAAAGAAAGTGAACTTACCGCGGTCTCAACATCTGCCGCGACTCTTAAACGGAAATCGACAAGTTCATGCTCTGAAATCCCCGCGACCGGAGTACTCCAGACCTGCAAGCCGGCCGCCGCATATTCATAAGCCTTTATCGGATCGACTGCCCTGGTCAACTCGAGCTCCCGAAATGGAATCAAACCGACGTCACACCTATGATACAGTTCAAAAAGTTCTTTTTGTGCCAACTGTCCATGAAAATGAACAGAAGGCATTCGGACCAAATCTTCAAACTCTTTGCCCCTGCCGACTCCAGCAATATGCAATTCAAGCAAATCATTTTGTGCAAGCATTTTCAACCAACGACAATCGACCCATTCAAAATGAGCCCCAGCAGAAACTGCTTTTACCGGCCTTTCTTTTCTTGGAAACCTCTCGATAAAATCTCGGCAACCGATTTTTTCGCTGCAGGCATTGCCGACAAGCAGCGTCTTGGCAGACCATTCCTCTGGAATATCTTCGAGAAGTGTACGGTGGCTGGCGATTAATAAATCAGCCTTTTGAAAAAGAAGTCGCTCATATAATTGCCAGGCGGTCTTTCTTTGCCCAGAAAAAAAACCGTGCCGGTCACAACGGTCGTAAACAATCCTGCTCCATTCATGATCAGCAAGAAAAGCCATTGAAGGGTCTGCTATCCAGAGAATCTGCGCACAATCGAATTTAAATTTCCGTTTCAAAATCTTTTGGCAAATTTGCACGATGAGCCTCTGGAACCATGGCAAGTTTGCTGCTCTGAAAGGCAATTTCAAATCCAACAGGTTAAGTCGGGTGGACTCAAAATGAAATTTCACGGAAAAACCTGGGCTGGAAACCGGATTAACGTATATCACCCGGTAGCCGGATGAAGCAAGCAAATTCGCAAATGCCTGATGACGCTGAAAAAGGCTATCATAGCTGGCCGGCGCCAGAAAAAAAATCTGCTGTTCTTTCATTTTATGCACAATTCAGCAAAAACAGATGCCGTTTCTTCGACCATTTCTTCGTAATCATTCAACTCAGAGAACTTTTTGAGAGCGCCAAAGCTCAATCGCCTAAAATCGCTGGGATTCACCGCTTTGATGATTGCATCAATCAAAGCTTTTGCATCATTGGCAGGAACCAGAAGGCCATTGAGGTCATCTTCGACGATCTCTGGAATACCCCCGACTCTTGTGGCAATAACCGGAATTCCCAGACTCATTGCCTCGAGTAAACTCAGGGGAATGCCCTCACCCAGAGAGGGCAAAAGCGCAAGATCCATTTTTTCCAGATGGGGTCGAATATCGTTAACGAAACCATGAAAAAATACCAGCTGATTTTTATCAAACTCGGCACAAAGCCCTTGCAAGCGCCGTCGTTCAGGTCCATCGCCAAACAGATGCAACTCAAATTTCGGCAATGCTTCAGAGTTTTGCAGAATTGTCCTTATTGCCCATTCATGCCCCTTGTTGCGATGCAATTTGGCAATTATGGCGATTTTCAGAGGATTGCCGGGGACTCTGGGCTGATGAGCGGCCAAAAAAGGCACAGCATTCTTAATAACCGTGATCTTTTCGTCAGGCAGGCCTTGAGCAAGTAAATGTGTTCTTACTGCATCTGAAACAGCGATAAGATGGCTGCTACCAGCATAATAAAGTTTGCGATTCAAACCATGAACGTGTGAAACAACCGGAATTCTGGCAATTCTGCCCAAAACCCCGGCAAACAGGCTCGCTTTATTGAGATGAGAACTGATAATATCTGGCTTTTGCCTGATCAAATCGAAAAAAGAGCGCATGGCAAAGAAAAAACCCGCCAATTTTAAACCGACACTTGAAAATTCTATTTCTGAATCGCGCAATTCATCCGCAAGAGGTCGGCCACAACAAGTTACACTTACCTGCCAACCACGTTGCCGCAATGCTCGTAGCAGGCTAAGAGCCAGTCTCTCGCCGCCGCCAAGCTCACCCGAAGAAATAATGAAATGAACGTGACGTGGGCGATAGGCGATACAGGAATATAGTTCAAGATGCTTTTCAATGGCAATGCTGCGATTGAAGGCCGCAATAACCTTGGATCTCGCGGCTTCAGCAAGAGATTTTTGCAAAACAGCATCTTTGATGAGCCTTTCAAGCTTTTGGGCCAAAGAATCAGCATTGCCGGGCTCGAATAGCAGGCCGGTGCCTTCGTCTTCGACAAGCTCGACCAGGCCATCGATGCTTGCAGCGACTACGGGAATTCCCCTTTCCATCGCCTCACAAACATGAATGCCGAAAGCTTCCTGCCGTGAAGCAGCTACAAAAACGCTAAACTGGCTCAAAAACCCCTTTACATCATCAATTTCACCAACAAACCGACAGTATTGCGCAATACCAAGACTTTCAGCGAGTCGCGCCAATTCACTTCGCTGACGACCATCACCACCAATCAGCAATTCAAAATCCAACTCTCTCTGCTTGAGTTCCGCTGCGGCGCGAATCAACAGATCTACGCCCTTTACCGGGTGAAGTCGCGATAAAGTACCGATTACCGGCCGCGGCTTCTTTTCGCTTCGCTCAAAACCAACGATATCAACACCAGGGTATATGACGCCGGTACGAGTTTGCGGCAATTTGCGAATATTATCCAGATACCAACTGCGCAAATATTCGCTTGGAAAAGTCAGATAATCAGAAATTCCTGAGGTCAGTCTCTCACAGACATGAAAGAAATCCGACTCACGCCCATGCACTGAGGTAATCAGATAAACCTTCGGATTGAACAATCGCACTATCCTTGCCCAGAAAGTTGCGCGAAAAAGATGCGAATGAATTATATCTGGCCTGAATTTTTTCACGAACCGATTGAAACGCCAAAAGGGCACAAGATCGAGCATGCTTTCGCCGAGAATATGGGTCGGGCAACCGGCATCACGCAACTTCTTTCCGATTGGCCCGTCTCTAAATGCCAGAACCTCAACATCATGCCCCTCTTCGATAAGCTTTTTTACCAGATCGAGAATGATGACCTGGGCCCCGCCAAAAGTAAGAGCATTTACGACCTGAATAATTCTCATGTTCGACTTGAAACCATAATTTTAGATTTATTGGCGAATTCGATTACCTGATAAAATGCCGGGCGGTCTGATGATAACGCTCTTTGTTCAACTCATTACGCTGGAGAATATCAAGCAGTCGTTGGCGCTGGGTTGAATCAGGATAGGCCTTTTCATCGGAAACCCTTCTTCTGATTTCAGAGAAGTCGGGCAGATACCTGATTCCAACTTTTACCCATGAACCCATTTCATCGGCGGGCAAACCGGTTTTCACGGCAAGAATTCGGGCTTTGCGGCTTTCACCTTCCGGGAGCGATGGTAAAAACCTGGTATTGCTAAGAATTTTCAGATCAGGAGAACTTGAAAAATAAACTTCGACATTTTTCAGGTTGCCGACCATGCTTGTAACAATGAATGAAAGACGGTATTTGCCGCCATCCTCCATGATTTTTTCTGAAAAAGATATCTGCAGATTATGGGGAAAGTCGTAGCGTAGTTTATCGGCATGCAAAGCTTTGCAACCTGCCGAAACCATCATCAAAAAAACAATTACCAATCCTGTCAGTCTGTTTTTCAACATCGGCAGAGTCCTTTTACCTTTCAATTTCGATGAATTATAAGCCGACAGCTCGATTAGTGCAACCGTTCATCGTTTAAGGAAATCGCAGGTAATCCGAATTTTCCTGTTCTTGGCTACTTGTTCATTTATCTGCCGATGTACCTTGACGAATCTTTTTCTAATGCCTAAAATTGAATAAATCACTTTATTGGAGAAAGCTATGAAAAATTGTTATAGATCAATAGCTCTCGTTTTTGCCATGCTCATGCTGGTTTCCGCTGGCTGGGCCGCTTACCGTCCGGTGCCCGACAACCGAAGTCTGAGTGAAATATTCAACAGTATCGAAGTCAGCAGCCGCGATTTAACCAGAGTTCGCTTTGTTCCCAACAATGACGATGCCTGGTATTGTCGCTGGAAAATGATTGAAGATGCAAAAGACACCATTGATTGCACTTATTACATCGTTGACAAAGACATGTTTGGTCAGGCTTTCATCGGATTGCTGCTCAAAAAAGCCAGAAGCGGGGTTAGAATTCGCCTGATGATCGATGGCCGTGTCTACCGCATGCCCTACATGAGCAAAATGCCCGACAAGATTGAGGAACTGGCAGCATTTCCCAACGTGCAGATCAAATTGTACAATTCCGTCAGCAAATCACTTTCAGGAATTTTCAGTGATTTGAAAAAAGTTGCCGCCTCCAATCACGACAAAATCATCATCACCGACAGCTACACCTCGATCATCGGCGGCCGCAATATTGGTGCCGACTATTTTGCCCAGAATGGCGAAAACGATATAGTATACCGCGACACCGACATTCTCATGCAGGGCAAGCACGTTGCCACCCAGCTGCAGAAAGCTTTCAACGATGAATGGAGCCACCTCAAGAATTCGGTGGTAAAAGCAGACAAAATCAATATCAAAGATCAGCTCGCCAGTGTTGATCTGGCCTATCGTGTAATGTCACGTTACATGCAGGGCCGTGGTCTCTACAAACCCGATCAAAGCAAACTGTCTGGCAAGTTGGCTAAAATACTGACAGAAATGAACGAAGAAATCAGCCGCTACAAAAACATTTCTTCTTATTCTGGCTATCAGCTCTTCAGAGGCGAAAGACCCTTGCCGGCTAAAATTCTCGACAAACATTCGCGCATTGGTGCTTTAAACGGGATTACCCCGAATCTGATCAAAATGATCGATGCCTGTCGCAACGAAATAATCATTCAAAATCCTTATCTCGTAATCACTGAAGAAGCTGAAGCAGCGCTCAAGAGAGCTGCGGCTCGCGGCGTGAAAATAATTTTCCACACCAACAGCGCAGAGTCGACCGATTCACTCTTTCCACAAGCTTTTCTGATGAATGACTGGAAAAGAATTCTCAAAAGCATGCCCGGTTCAAGAATTCTTGTTGCCCCGAGCCAGAACGAAAGATTGCATTCAAAAACCTTCGTTTTTGACAGCCTGATTACGGTTATCGGCTCCTACAACATGGACCCATTGAGCGAAGACATCAACTCTGAAGTCGTTGCTGCTGTTCTCGACAAAAGCTTTGCTACCAGAGTCCGCTTAAGAATACTCGAACAGGACATGAAAAAAGTTATCGAATACCGCATAGAACTCGATAAAGACGGTCGCATCATTAAAGCCTATGGCCCCGAAGACCATGTTAATGAAAAAGTGGTTAAAAAGATGAACATTATGCGCAAGCTTCAGTGGTTGCGCCCGTTGATCTAGGCAAGACACAAAAATAGAGGGGCTTTCCCATCAGGGGAAGGCTCCTTTTTTTATCCCCACAAAAAAAAGCTCATTTGAGAATGTTCGAGTATCTTTCTTGTGCTTTTAAACGCATTGAATTGCCTCAAAAGTGGCGTTCTTGTAGTTCCCGCGCAGGCATGAGGGTTATGAATTTTGCGGTGAATTCTAAAAAAGAAGAAGTTTTCAGATCTGGTCAGGCGCGGAAACCTCTGGTGCAGCAGCAGGCAACTGGGCAAGCTTTGGCTGAATCTCGAACTCACCGTTACCAAGCCTGATCAAACGCCATTTTTTAAACCGATTTACTGCCTGCAGATCTTCGGCTTGCAGTCTTATCATGCCTTTCCAGGCAATTTCGCCGAGTTCGTGGTTCATCAATTCCTGCTCATCGGTATAGCCATCAAGAATCTGCGATAGATTCTTGCCGATCTGCCCCCTGACCGAAGGGTTCAGCTTCATTCCAAAGGGATTTACAAAAAGAAACAGATGAATGATCGCGGTTAAAACCACGATTCCCGCCAGATGCATATTCAAAGTCATCGGTTCCAGATCTGAAAAGCTCTTGAGAATCATGACCACTCCGATCATGATAAATACGGGAATACTGCCAGGGTTCATCAACGCCATGAACCCGGCAATGGCATAAAATACCAGGTTTGGAAAATCTTCATAAGTCAGTCGTCCAAGTGTTATCAGGTTCACCAGCAGAAATATTCCGGCCAGCAAATACATCACCTTCAGGTCTGAAGCTGGAAAAAACTGCCAGGCCAGCACCGAATTCGGATTTACCGCTTCAGCTGCGCCTTCCGGAAAGAAAAGAACTCCCAGCAAGCCGCAAACAATAAGGCTCAAACTGTAATTTTTGTTAAAAATGGCATGACAGGCAATCAAAACCAGCATCAGCCAGCTATTCAGCGTTAAGGCGCTGGCAGCAGCAGTAATCGGGATCAAAACAATACCAAAATGCCCCTTTAACCGATCATTTTCGAGAATGGTCAGCAAACCGATGACAAAAATAAGCTGCAAAAGCATTCGTAAACTGAGAAAGCTCTGCATTGACAGCGCAAAAATCGCCAGGGCAACCAGCCCCGGCAATATTTCACGATTTTTGAAAACCCAGACGCATAGAATACAGCTCAAAAGGAAATAAGCAATATGGTAGACAGCTTTCAGTCCCAGCAATGAAGCCGAAGAATTCACAATATCGAGGGCCATGGTTTCAGGTAAAAAAACAGCTCCGATACTTAAATCGAAATCTCTTGCCAGCATTAGTTCCCAGTAGGTGGTGGCCGGAAACGGTGCGGACCGGGTGAAAAAGAACAGCACCGCAATTGTCGCTACAAGAGCGGCAACGCGATTCCATTCAATCTGCCTTGATTCGGTCATACTCTCTCCAGATTTTCTTTGTTGTATCTTCGAAGTTAGAATAATACAAACTTCGCGAACTTACAAGGTAAAATCAGGGTTGATCCAGCCCGAGAATCTTCTCAGGTTTGATCGGCAAAACGCGGATTCTTTTTCCGGTAGCATTGTAAACGGCATTGGCAATTGCCGGTGCAATACCCATCAGCGGCACTTCACCGAACCCCTTTGCTCCGTATGGTCCCCGATCATAAGCATGTTCGACGATTATCGGATCTATCACCGGAGTATCTTCAGTCGTCGGCAAAATGTAGGTTGCAAAAGCGTTATTCATCATGCGGCCGTCGGCATCATGCCGTATTTCTTCCATAATTGCGTAACCCATGCCCTGAAGAGTTCCACCTTCGATCTGCCCTTCAACCTGCTGAGGATTGATCGCCTTGCCCATGTCGTGAGCACAGGTAATGCGCTTCACCTGAAATTCACCGGTTTCCATGTCTACTTCAACTTCAGCGATGTTGGTACAGTAACTGTAGACAAAGTAGGCATTACCCTGGCCAGTGTCTTTATCATAAGAGGAATCGGGAGCCACATACCAACCGAAAGCGCTTGGCATAAGGCGATAGGCATAAAGCTTTTCGCAAAGTTCTTTGAAGTGAATCTTCTGCCCATTCGGATTTTTTTTGGAAAAAGCCCAGCCATCGATTAATTCCACATCTTCTTCCCGGGCCTCTCCAAGCATGTCTTTTGCGACATGCAACAGGCGTGGCCGCAATTCAGCAGCGGCAACCATCAGTGAATTGCCGGACATGAAGGTGGTTCGGCTTGCAACCGTCGGGCCCGAATCTGGCACAAGACTTGTATCGGTTTCAACGACATTTACCAGCTCATAGGGGGCGCCAAGTGCATCGGCCGCAATCTGCGCCAGAACAGTACGAGCTCCCTGCCCCATTTCAACATTGCCTATAGCACAGTGAACCGATCCATCTTTCATGATCGTCATACTGGTTCCGACTCGGTCGAGATGTTTGCCGCCGGCCCCGAGACCAACGCCGTAATAAACGGTGGAAATGCCAATGCCGGTGCGAATGCTGCCGGACTTCTTCTCGGGAGCCTGCCATTTGTTCTTCCATTCTGCTTTATCGGCGGCCCTTTCGATAGTCTCCATCAAGCCGCAGGACTGATCGATAATCTGACTTGTCGCGGTGCTCGACCCAACTTTATAACCATTCAGGCGTCTTATTTCAACCGGATCAAGCCCAAGTTCATAAGCGATTTCATCAACTATCGATTCCCCGGCAAAAATGACCTGGGGTGAGCCGAATCCTCTATAGGCGCCACAGGGCACCTTATTAGTCGCGACTCCATAAGATTTAATCAGAATATCT
>CAZQUE010000008.1:0-105258 GCA_964596185.1 uncultured bacterium
AAAATATTTTTAAGCAGATTTTTTAAGCAATTATTTCAACCATGTCGCCGTTTTTAATGCCGGCGGCGTTGGCTTCATCCGTATCAAGGTGAAAATCAAGAGCAAATTTGTTGCTGGCGCGAACCAGAACGTTGTTGAAAATTACTGATTTTGGGCCATTGGATTTGATCGAAATGCGATCCATATCCTTCAGACCGAATTTTTCAGCGTCTTTGTCGCTGATATGAAGATGGCGGGATGCGACGATAACGCCTTCTTTAAGGGTTACCGCGCCCTTGGGGCCAACGATGACACAACCCGGGGTGCCGGCAGTGTCGCCAGAATCTCTGACAACCGGTTTGATACCAAGCTTGAAGCAGTCAGTAGTAGAAACTTCTACCTGAGTTGCGGGTCTGACCGGGCCAAGAATGCGGACTTTTTCAAGTGAGCCCTTGGGACCGATAACCATAATACATTCTTCAGCAGCAAACTGAGCCGGTTGTGAAAGATCTTTCATTGGGGTCAATTTATAACCGCTGCCAAAAATGGTTTCAAGGTCGGCCTGCGAAATATGGGCATGGCGATTGGAAACACCACAGGGAATCATGCCTGATTTGATTCGGCCGCGAATGTCAATGTGCTTCAGGACTTCTGCAACAATTGTTTTAACCTGGTTTTCATCCATCATGATTAGATATCATCCTTTCCTGAAAGGCAGACTCTTGTATTCTTCCGGTCCGGCAATTACCGCACCGGTGTCTGGAATGGTCTGCCCAAGCAACAGGCGGGCTTCATACAGCGGAGTAAGCTGGTTTGAGGTGCCACCATCAGAGGCAATTATATCACAGCCGGTACCAGACGCAAGTGTAAAAGTTGAAAAAAGCTCAAGATCGTGTTTTTTGGCCTGTTCAACTATTAGTTGAAGATTTTTGCCATCGCAATATGGGGTTCTGGCGGGAATGATCGCACCATGGCAACGCAGATCAGCCAGCATGGCTGCTGAGGTTTCGCCGGTAAATGCACCCTGCACAGCCCAGTGAATCGTTGAACTGACCATTCTTTCGCGAAGTGATGGGTGAACCTGGGCAAAGACTCCAAGGGTGAGCGGATTGAGAACGAACAAAGATGTGGGAATTCGCGTTGAAAGTGCGGCAGTGTCGCTCTGGATCTTTTTTAGTTTGGCCGGAGAAAAAGTCGATAAATCTACAAGGTATTTCAAGCCGGTTGAGATCTGGCTCATTCCAAGTGATTCGGCGACTTCGGCAGCCCAGGAAGTCAGATTGCTGCCGGCAGGAATTCGGCGTTGTCCGCTTTGGTAGAGGTCGCGGACGTCATCGGCGGTCAGAATTTGTGCCGGATTGGCTGCGCTTTCTGCCCCGGTGGCAGAAGAGACGGTTGCAACGATTTCGCCTATTTCACCCGGCAAAACGTAGGCAATGCCAAGATCGCGCATGGTCTGTGACGGGGCGGCTTTATGTTCGACGAGAATGTAAACCTGTGCGCCGCTTTCACCACAAAAAATGCGCCAGAGAGCTTCTGTTTCAGCGTCATCGCGAATGCCCAGGCTTATTTTGGTTAAGTGTCTGTGCAAAGCGGGGCTGTCAAGAACGATGGCGTAAAATCTTTTCAATCCAAGAAAGTTCAGGGATTCTGGGCCGGTAACTGTAACCCGGTCTGGGGCAAGATCAAAGGGCGGCTCGAAAAAACGGGAGCCGGACTTGCCTGATTCTGTGATGATTAAGACCTTTTTATCTGTCATGACTCGAACATAATATTATTTGCCGCCGGCAAAATCAATCAAAAATCTTTGCAGTTAAAAACATTGCTGCAAAATTTGCAAAGAAAAACAGCTGCCTCGCAGTTTGAGACAGCTGTTTTTAATTTATAGACCCCGCGGTTGCCGTGTAAGAGAAAAATTGAACCCGACTGAAACAGTACGGTTGTCCGCCTGCCTAATCACCAAGGACTTCGTAGCGGCTAATTGCCGTTCGTAAGTGTTTCTCGGCGATAAACAGAGACAGATTCCCTTTCGGATACAGGTGTCGGCTCAATTTAACCTGTACTATCACGCACAACGCAGGGAAAACTTTTTCAAAGAGCTTCTATTAAATAGATATCAAATTATGGGGGGTTAGGCAAGCAACTTTGCTAAAATTTAAATCTTTATTTATTGTGCAAGATTCTTTGCACAAAGGGTTGGCAAAGTTGAAAATTTTGGTTAAGATAGTAGAATATTGTACGCGCCTTAAGGAATATTGAGTATGAAAGTATCATTAAAAGCGTTGTGCGTAATCTCGATGCTTGCCGTAAGTTTGACGGCAACCGCGGTCACGCCAAGATTCGCCGAAATACACCGTGAGCCTCTCAAGCCCAGTAAAGATCTGGTATTCAAAAAGACTCTTTTTGTCTGTGGACTCATCAATGCCGCATATCTTGGAATAAATGATCTGGTGGCAGCTTTGCAACTGGCAAAGACCAATAAATACAAAAACGTCGATGCAAAAACCCTTGCAGCACAACTGCTTGCCGTAAAAATAGGGCTGATAGAAAAGCCGGCGCTGATAAGATACATTGCCCGTGAGATTGCTTTTTGTGAGCAGTATCCCAACTTTCCGCTCGGTTTCAATGACTCACCCGAAGGCCCTGAAAAAATCAGTGCTGAATTTTTCAAAATCGCTGACCATATCGAGAATTTACCGGTTAATCACCAGGCCGGCGATCTCTCCATTTTGAAAAAGGAAGCCCAGCGTGTCGTATTCGACCTCTTCTGGACAGACAGCGAAAAAATGCGCAGCCTGTGCATGGATATGATGAATTTTATCCGGGTTGAACTTAAAGAGGATCTGCCCTTCGACATTTTTGCCAAGTAGGGTTCCGGGGCAAAACAATTTTCAGCTTATTACGGTTTGCCCTTTTTTCCGGGAACATTTCGCATCGCCCTCTTTTTGGCCACGCCCATTGCCCGGCCCGACTTCAGCGCCTGACCAAGCTGCGATAATACTCCAAGCTCGAGATTTTCTTCCTGAATGGCAATTATTTCATCGCGAATCATCGCTGCTTTTTCAAATTCCATCTTTGTTGCGGCAGTTTCCATCTCTTTTTTCAGCGAGTTGATCAGCTCAATAAGTCTGTCTGCTGACATATCCGGAGTCTTTGCCATTTTATCTTCACTTCCTGGCAGGAAAAGAGACGGCAACTGTTTGCTGATGGTTTTGGGCTCGATGCCATTTTTCTGGTTGTATTCATGCTGAATTTTGCGACGTCTTGCCGTTTCATCGATACAGTATTTCATTGCTGCCGTTGTTTTATCGGCGTAAAGAATGACCTGCCCGTTGGCGTTTCTGGCTGCACGGCCACAGGTTTGCATCAGAGCCCAGGATGAGCGAAGGAATCCTTCTTTATCGGCATCGAGAATTGCGACCAGAGAAACTTCGGGAAGGTCGAGTCCTTCGCGCAAAAGGTTTATGCCGACGAGAACCTTGATCGTACCCATGCGAAGATCGCGCAATATTTCGACTCTTTCAATGGTGTCGATTTCATCGTGAAGATATCCTGTGGGAATGCCCATTTCAGTGAGATAGGCAGAAAGCTCCTGTGACATTTTTTTAGTCAGGGTAGTGACGAGAACTCTTTCATTTGCCTGAATACGCTGATCAATCTGGTTGATCAGATGGTCGATTTGCCCTTCACTTTTTACGACGCTGATTTCAGGGTCGAGCAGTCCGGTTGGTCTGATCAGCTGTTCCGCAATAAGGTTCTGTGAAGATTCCAGCTCGTATGGGCCGGGAGTTGCCGAAACAAAAAGTAATGGTCTTTTGCGGCCGAGAAACTCTTCGAAAGTCAGACAGCGATTGTCAAGGGCCGATGGTAATCTGAAGCCAAAGTCGATAAGTGTCTGTTTGCGGCTGCGGTCTCCCCGGTACATCCCTTTGAGCTGCGGAACCGTCATGTGCGATTCATCCAGTATGATCAGGCAGTCTTTCGGCAGGTAGTCGACGAGAGTGTCTGGAGGCTCTCCCTCGCTGCGCCCGGCCAGGTGCCGCGAATAGTTTTCGATGCCCTTGCAGAAGCCGGTTTCGCGCAGCATTTCAAGGTCGTAGCGGGTGCGTTCATAAATTCTTTGAGCTTCGATAAGCTTCTTGCCTTTTTCAAAGAATTTGACCTGGTCTTTCATTTCTTCTTCGATCGCCAACATGGCTTTTTCCATTTTTTCGCGGGTCGTAACGAAGTGCTGGGCGGGAAAAATTTCGACTGCTTTAAGTTTTTTGTTTACTTCGCCGGTGAGTGGGTCGAATTCTTCGATTTTTTCGATTTCATCTCCGAAAAATTTGACTCTGATGGCCACTTCGCTGGCGGCTGGAAAGATGTCGACCGTTTCGCCGCGGGCGCGAAACCTGGAGCGATGAAAGTCCATGTCATTGCGTGAATACTGGATTTCTATCAGGGCGCGAATGAGTTTTTGTCGTGAAATCTGCTGTTCTACTGCCAGAGAGATTCGCAGGCTTGAATAATCGGCGGGCGAACCCAGACCGAAAATGCAGCTGACCGAGGCTACCACCAGCACATCACGCCTTGTAAAAAGCGAGGTCGTCGCCGAATGGCGAAAGCGGTCGATCTGCTCGTTTATTGAAGAATCTTTTTCGATGTAGCTGTCGGTTGAGGGTATATAGGCTTCGGGCTGGTAGTAATCGTAATAGCTGACAAAATATTCGACGGCATTTTCCGGAAAAAATTCTTTGAACTCGGTGTAGAGTTGTGCGGCAAGAGTTTTGTTGTGGGTGATCACCAGAACTGGTCGCTGGATGCGCTCGATAACGTTGGCCATCGTGAAGGTTTTACCCGAGCCGGTAACGCCCAGCAGGGTCATGCGCTGATTGCCCTGCTCGATCCATTGGTGCAGATTGCTCACCGCCAGCGGCTGATCGCCTCTTAAATTAAATGGGCTTTTGAGTTTGAAGCTGTTTTTTTGCTGATTCATTGCAAATCGAGTATAATATATATCTGAAAAAATAAAAACATCTGGATGGTTTGCATCATGAAAATTTATATTATTGCAGATATGGAAGGCATCGCCGGTGTCGTGACGCCCGAACAGACTTCCGGCAACTCATCTTATTTTGAGGCAGCCCGACTTCAGTATACGCGTGAAGTAAAAGCTGTATGCGAAGCAGCCCTTGAGGAAGGGGTTGAAGAAATTTACGTCAATGATTTTCATGACAACGGCCTGAACATCATTCCAGAGAAACTTCCCAAAGAAGCGATGGTTATTCGCGGGACCTTCAGACCCTGTTCTGGTTTCGATCTGCTCGACAGCACCTTCGCCGGCCTTATTCTGCTGGGGGTCCACGTTCGCTCGGCAACCGTCGGAGGAGTCATTCCCCATACCTATACTTCTAAAATCAGCTACGAAATTTTTGGCCAGCCTGTAGGTGAGTTCGATCTTCTTTCTTTGATTGCCGGTGAAAACAAAGTGCCGACAATTCTGATCTCTGGCGATTCCGTCGCCATAGAACAGGCCCGCACCAACTTGCCCTCCACTCACATGGTCATTACCAAATTCCCGGTGGGCAATGAGAGCGCATTGTGCATTCACCCAGATAGAGTCTCAGAACAGTTGCGCGAAGAAACTGGCCGGGCGCTGAGAAACCTTAAGGCGATCGAACCACCGCAAATTGCCCCGCCGACTCAGTTAATCATCAAGCTGCACGATGTGTCGATCGTCCCCAGACTCGAATGGATTCCCGGATTGAAGCGAATAGACGGCACAACATTCGAGTTTCTCGGCAAAAGCATGAAAGAAATTGCCAATATCGTCTACGGAACTGCAACCCTGGCAGAGTGCAAATTTTAGGCCTTTTCCAGCTGATATTGCTTTATTTTTCGCTGCAGGGTTCTTCGCGATATCTCAAGCGAATCTGCCGTTCTGGAAACATTGAAGCCATGCTCCCGCAAGGCCGCGATGATTATCTGCTTTTCCGCAATCTGCAGCCTCTGTTCAAGTGAGCCACTGCAAGACAGGGGAGCGCTGAGGGCGATTTCGGGCAAAGACGCCCCGGCATCGCGGATAATTGCCGGAAAATGCTCGGGTTCAATTAAATTGTCGGCAAGAACAACCGCCCTTTTCAAGGCATTTTCGAGTTCCCGGATATTGCCGGGCCAGTTGTAGCTACTAAGAAGCTTTTCTGCTTCAGGGCTGAGCCGGGGTAATGGCTTGTTGTTCTGCCGGGCAAAAACGTTGATGAAATGTTTGCTTAAAAGTGGCAGATCGACCTTGCGTTCTCGCAAAGACGGCAGATTTATGGTCATCTCGTTTATGCGATAATAAAGATCGTGACGAAAAGTGCCCGCTTTAACCAGATCGAGAATCTCGCGGTTGGTGGCCGCAATAATTCTGGCATTTACTTTGACCGGGGTGGTCCCGCCGACCCGGTAAAACTGCTTTTCCTGTAAGACGCGCAGTAGCTTAACCTGGGTGTTAAGCGATGTTTCAGTGATTTCGTCAAGAAAAATCGTGCCGCCGTCGGCAATTTCGAAATAGCCTTTTTTCTGAAAATCAGCACCGGTGAAAGCGCCTTTTTCATAGCCGAAAAGCTCGCTTTCAATAATACTGTCGGGCAATGCGCCACAGTTGACCGGAATGAAATTGTTTCTGGCAAAGTTTGACAAGTTGTGGATGGCATGGGCGACGAGTTCTTTGCCGGTTCCGCTTTCACCCTGGATAAGAATTGAAAGATTGCTGCTGCTGATTTTGCTTAAGCAGTTGAACATCGACAGCATTTTCTCAGACTTGCCGATAATGCCGTTGAAAGATATATCGCCGGTTTTTGACGGCGATTCACCAGTCTCAACTTCACAGATATTTGCCGGAGAGAGTTCGACAAAACATTTTTGCGAAACTTTCTGCAGCCAGTCTGGGATGGTGTCGATCAGTTGCTGAATTTCATATTCAAAAAGGCGAATGCGCCGGCCTTCCTGCCAGATAAACCCCGCGATTTCTTCGCGACTGGTATTGTGAAGCTCGTGCTGATATCTTTCGATAAGCTTGTTCAAAAGAATTAGATAAGGCACATATCGCTCAGAAACTGCCGGCACCGCACCCTGGGTAATGCCAATGTCTGCAAGAATTTTGCGCCGCATTTCTGGGGGCATGGCCAGACCGAAATTTACCTCACTTTTGGCCGGAGCGTCGAACTTGAGCTGTTCAAAAAGCATGTCGATTTGCTTGAGCCCGTCTGGAGCTATTTGCGAGAGGAATTCACCGGCGATTTCTTTGAGCGTTTCTTTCATCAGGATTATTTATGACCTTTCAGCAATTCAGCGGGGATGTCGGCCTTGAGTTTGCGCAGGAAATGAATGATGTTTCGGTCTCCTGGTTCGAGGGTTAGGGCCTTAAGGTAAGCTGCCCGAGCTTCATCAGGTGAGTTGTTTTCCATGTTGATTCTTCCAAGCCATTGCCAGGCTTCCTTGTTTGCCGGATTCACTTCAGTGGCTTCGCCGATTAACTCTGTTGCACTGGCGATCTTTTTCTGGTTGTAAAAGAGAAAGCCCCATTTTCGCAAAGCCTCGGAAAGATAGATCTGAATGAAGGATTTTTTAGCGGTTTCAGGGTATAGTTGCAGGTATTCGCGCCAAAGAATGGCCTCCTGAGAGTAGAATTCCATGCGATGCAAAATTTTACCCTTGCGAAAAAGCAGCTTTTCTTTATTCTCCGGGTTCTTTTCGAGCAGATAGTTGAGTTTGAGTAATTCCTTTTCGAGCTCGGCTCTTTCAGAACGGCCAAGTTTTAGTTCTTTGCGGGTTTCTGGATCTATTGACCCGAGCACGCGCATTTCGGCAAGCGGCGCGTTGCATTTTTGGCAGAAATCAACATTGGCCGGGTTGGCGGTCCCGCAATCCAGGCAGAGATTCAGTGGCGCCTGGCATTTCGGGCAATGGGTCGCGTCGGGTTCAGTTATTGCCTGACATTCTCGGCACATGTTGCGTTGAATCTGGGCATTGGCAGCTCCTAAAAAGGCAAATGCCAGAAGAATGCCGACAAAAATCAGAACCTGTCTAGATTTGAACGAAGAAATCATATAAAACTCCATCGGAAGCCGGTATCATTTCTGCTGCTTCCATCGCCGAAGCCGAAAGCAGTATGCGGGCAGGATTTATCGTTGCAATTGTTTTTAGCAGTGACGCGACCGCTTCTTTGTCACCCTTGAAATCGCCTTTTTTGAAAACATGCCATTCCCGGCCGTCAAAACTGGCGATGTATGAATGCAGTCCGTATTTTATCTCATAATGGGCCGGGCGCCGAAAATGAAACAGTCCCTGCTCGGCGGCCATGGTGGCACGATAATTTAAATAAGGTGCAGGGAGTGGTGAGCCGAGAAACGGTTGCAGACCATGCCGGGAAATATCGTCGGGATGAATATCAATTGGCGCATTTTCGAGAATAACTCCTTTTTCACATTCGCTGGTGCGCACATAGGCATATTCTCGATCAGGCTGGCAGCCGGCCATGTTGAGATCAGACACCACCATCTGGTTGTCGCCAAAGATCAGCAGACCGATGCATTCCCGTTTACGCGCTTCCTGTTTAAGGCCTTCAAGAAGCTTGCGAACGACCTGGGGAAAATGGTAATCGGTGTGAATTCGCCAGGCAACGATGATAGCTTCTCCGGTGGCAGTCTTGATCAAATCGGCATGGGCAAAAATGATGCTTCCATAAGTTACGACCCAGGATGAGCCGGGAACTTTGGTTACAAGCTTTGAATGAAGCTTGCAGGTGTTGGACGCATCGAACCATGACCCTTCGAGGGTTTCGGCGCATCGGTGCATGTCGACAACCGCTTCAGGATCGTCTTCATAAGAAAAAGCCCTGAATTCCATTTGATCGAAAATTTCCCGCATTATCATCTCCACAGATAGGTTTCTTACATCTTAAATGGATTTTCGCCATAAAAGTCAAGCCTGTCAATACAAAATTGCATCTTTATAAGGCACCTGGGTTTTTTACTCAGCATTTTTTCGGTAAAGACCGATTTAATATAATAGTTTATCTTTGAAAGGTACCCCTGCCATGGGCTCATTCATATTCGACGACGTAACGATCAGACATTTATTTACCGGATTGTTGTTTCTGGTCATTTTTGCAATTATTTCAGCCCTCTGGGGCGCGATCATCAACCTGGTCAAACGAAGGGGCGCCTATTCAGACGGCAATTTCTGGAAGGTGGTCACTCTGCCCGGTTACCTGCTAGCCTTCTCGGCGACCTTTTTTGCCTGCTGCCATTATCTTGATTTCAGCGCGTCGAACCGGCAGATTTACACCATATCGGTCATTCTGCTCAATGCTTCGATGTTGCTGCTTTTTGGTGAAATTTTGTTTTTCGCCGGTTTCAGATACTATTCGAGAAGTAAGCCCAGTGAAGAGTTTCCCAGCATTTTCAGGCAGATTTTAAAAGCGATCGTTTACCTGATCGTCTTTCTTTCATTCCTGTCAAACTCTTATAATGTCGATATTACGCCATTGCTGACAACTTCTGCGGTTTTTACCATGGTTCTGGGTCTTGCCCTTCAGGATGTCTTGGGCAACCTGTTTTCAGGGCTTTCAGTGCATATTTCACCGCCATTCAGAATTGGCGACTGGATTCGTATAAATGGTTTCGACGGCAAGGTCGTTGAATCAAACTGGAGGGCAACAACACTCAAATTGTATAATGGCGCTAATGTAATTCTGCCGAACAATCAGATTGCCCGACACGAAATAGTCAATTTTTCAGATGACTCGGGAACGATGTTTTTCGTGCTCAATTTCGGGTTGCCCTATGACGTATCACCTGAAAGGGTTCGAAGAATTCTTGCCGGCGCCTGCCGCCAGGTCGAAGAAATCTATACCCGGCCGGCCCCGGTCATACTCATCGATAAGTTCGATGAATACTCGATTGGCTACAAGCTGCGATTCTACATGTCCAATGAAGTGAACCCAGATCGAATTGCCAATCAACTCTCTTCAAGAATCTGGTATAGGCTCAAGCGTGAGGGAATTTCGATTCCTTTCCCGATTCAGGATCTGTATATTCATCAGGAACAGGATGATCGCCAGAAAGTTATCGAGCACCGACTCGGCCTTCTTGCTGGAATTGATTTCCTGGCCTGTCTCGATAATGAACAGAGAATGTTCATTGCTGAACGCCTTGAAGAATGCTGGTATGAAACCGGAGAAGAAATTGTCGTTGAAGGTGCTTTCGATACCGATTTTTATATAATCGACCGTGGTCGGGTAGGGGTTTTACTGGCTAAGGCTGGTCCTAAGCCGGTTGCCGAGCTGCAGGCCGGAGACTTTTTTGGCGAAATGTCCCTGCTTACTGGTGAAAAGCGTTCGGCCACAGTGGTTGCCAAGACAGAAACGCGTTTGCTCAAGCTTGGTCGCGATTCAATGGGCCGTTTGCTGACCGAGAACCTTAAAGTGGCTGAAACCTTGAGTTCGGTTTTAGCGAATCGTTCGAGCAAAAATGCTGAGCTGATCGAATCACAGCAGACCGGACGTTTGCATAAGGCCAATCAGCGGGTTGGCCAGGAAGGGTCTGCTGCCAAAGCTGCAATTCTGATCAAAATCAAGAATTTTTTCAAGCTTTGTTGAGATTAAAACTTTTATTTAAGCCGGTTCTTACATTTTTGCATAAAAATTTGACGTTTTTACCAATGCCGGTATAATTAAAAAATTATTCGGCTGATTTGCAGGAGTTTTATGAAAAAGGTTTATAAGAAAGTAGTCACCTCATTCAAAATGCAGGTCAAGCGTCGCTATCTGATGCTATTGAAAAAAGACGTCGTCGAGAATGGTCTCAAGCGTCGCCGCGGTGAATGCCTGGGTTGTGGCGCATGCTGCAAATCATCTTTTCCTTGCCCATTTCTTTTTGAGAAAGATGGCAAACTACTTTGCAAGATTCACGAAACCAAGCCTGATGTCTGCAAAACTTACCCGTTCAACGAGCAGGATGTTTTTCCGCACACAAAGGCTACCTGCGGCTATTATTTCGTCAGCGAAGAAGACGCCGAAGCCGAAGCCGAAGCCATTAGCAAATAAACTGATTAAATCAGCACCTGGAGCTGGTTTTTATCGTTTCAGTTTAAAACTCAGTCCACCTTTTGCATTTTGATCAGGTTGGTGCTGCCTTTAACCCCGAGTGGAACTCCGGCGATTATAACTATTACATCGCCTTTTTCAACCATTTTGTTCTCTTTAAGAATATTTTCTGAATAGCTTATCATCTCATCGGTGTTGCTGATGTTTTTGACCAGAATTGGCTTAACGCCCCAGCAGAGCGAAAGGGCCCGGCAGGTGCTGCGATTGGGCGTCAGGGCGACTATCGGTGTCGGCGGATGATATTTTGAAATGTGCTGTGCGGTTGAACCGCTGAAGGTAAAAGGCACAATGCACCTGGCTTTGAGATCATGGGCTGATTCACAGGCCGCATGGGCGATAACTTCTTCAATGCTGACTTCAACTTCGGGAAGAACACGATTGATCTGCTCCGGATTGCGAGCTGAAATTTTTTCGGCCTCGATGGCGATGGCCCCCATCATGTTAACTGCTTCGATTGGATGCTTGCCAGAGGCCGTTTCGCCTGAAAGCATCACTGCATCGGTTCCTTCGACAATGGCGTTGAATACGTCGGTAGTTTCGGCTCTGGTAGGGCGCTGATTTTCGATCATCGATTCAAGCATTTGAGTTGCAGTAATAACAGGTTTGCCACGTCGGCTGCAGCGTTCCAGTATGTGTTTCTGAATGGTTGGAACCTCGTGAATCGGCATTTCTACCCCCAGGTCGCCGCGGGCAATCATTATTCCGTGACAATGATCGAGAATCGCATCGAGGTCTTTAACTGCTTCCGGTTTTTCTATTTTGGCAATAATTCTCAAGTCTTCACGCCCGGCAATTTTTTTCAGGTCAATTAGATCCTGTGCCTTTCTGACAAAACTCAGAGCAACGAAATCCAGCTCCTGTTCAAGCATAAATTTCAGATCGGCCTTGTCTTTTTCCGTTATGGTTTCGACTGAAAGCTTGGCTCCCGGCATAGACATGCCTTTTTTATCTTTGAGAAGGCCGCCATCGAGGACTTTGCAAAAAATTCTGTCTTCGCCGATTTCTGAAACGCTCAGCACGATATTGCCATCGTCGAGGAGAACCGGGTCACCTTGATGAAGGTCTTTGGTTAAAAAGGGGTAAGAGGTCCCCACTCCGTCAATGCTGCCCGGACAGTCAGGGTTGTTGCTTAAAAAGAAAGTTGCGCCTTTGATTAGTTCCACTGGCCCGTCGGGAAATTTGCCAACGCGGATCTTCGGGCCGCACAGGTCGCCGAGAATGCCCACTTCGATACCGGTATTCTCGGCGGCAAGCCTGATTCTTTGAATATAGTCGCGATGACTGTCGTGGGTTCCATGGGAAAAATTAAGTCTGAAAACATTTACGCCGGCGCGGATAAGTTCTTCAATCGTTGATTGTTCGCAGGATGCCGGACCTAAGGTAGCGACGATTCTTGTTCTTTTTTGCATTTTTCAGACTCCCTCGTGACTTATTTCATTGTCTGAAAGATACCCTTTCGCAGCAACGGGTTGCAACCAAAAAAAGCTGGCCGGCACTACATAAATTTCTAAAGGTTGCCGATATACGTAGGGAAAAAATATATAAACAGAACTGTTTCAGGAGGCAAATTATGAAAAAGCTCGTTGCTGTAGTCTTTCTGCTGCTTTTTCTCGGGTTTCCTGCCTACTCTTTAACTTTTGATTCCCTGCCCAACTATCAGGACGAAGGGATGAAAATGTATATCAGAGGAACCGGGAAAATTCAGGAAAGGAACTATGTCGATGCGATCAACGATCTGCGTCAGGCAGTCAGATTGCGGCCGGATCTGGCCGAAGCCTTTCACAACCTTGGGTTTGCTCTGGAGCGAACCGGAGATTTGAAAACAGCAGCCAAGGCTTATGAGAAAGCCTTGATCCTGAAGCCGAATTATCCATCTGCGCTGAATAACCTCGGTTTTTTGCTGGCGACTACCGAAACAGATGCCAATAAAGCCATTTCCCTATGCCAACGGGCCGTTGAGTTACAGCCGGATTCGGCGAGTTTTCGCGACTCACTTGGCTGGGCTCTTTATAAAGCCGGCCGTAGTAACGAGGCGGTTGCTCATTTCCAGGCTGCTTTGAAGATCGACCCATCTTTTTACAAATCTTTTTTCAACATCGGTCTGGTTGAACTTACCCGCAACAATTTTCAGTCTGCCGCCGAAATGTTCAAGAACGTCATCAGATTGCAGAGAAACTATCTGAAGGCCTATGTTTCTCTTGCCGACTGCTACGAAAAGCTAAATGACGATGCAAAAGCACTTTATGTCTATCGTCAGGCGATGAATCTGGCACCTGAATCTCAACCAATCAGAAAACATATTGAAAAGAAAGTCAAGTCGCTTTCGACCGAAACGAAAAAATACTATTTCAGCAATGTTAAGCAAATGCAGGGTCAGGTGCAGGGCAGTTCTAAACTGCAGGAATTCATGAATCGCAAAAATCGTGACAGCCTGACTGCCCGCTATGCTCCAACCGCCAATCCATTGGAGTCAACCGGCTCTTTTACCCCGGTAAGTGCATCTCCGGTTGCTTTGACTGCGGCAAACTCTTCTTATGCAGCATTGCCACAGCCATCTCATCAAACGATGCCGGATTATTCTCCGGTAGTTCGCGCCCCATTGGCGTCAGCAAGAACAGCAGCAGCCGAAGATACCTGGTCATCTTCTTATTCTTCTGCATCTGTCTACCCGGTAAACAATGATAGAACTCAGCTCAGTGTCGATCAGGAAAGAGAACTGGAAAGAAAATACTCTTTGAGCAAATCTTACATTGACCGCGGCCTGATCGGCGAAGCGGAAAAAGAACTCAATCTGATCATTCGCACTGCTCCCGAAGGAGCTACGGTTAATCGCCAGGCACGAAGTCTGCTGTTGAAAGTTAAAAAAATGCTCGAAGAAAAATCTGACGCCCGTGCAGCGACTCACATTGATATGGGTAAGGATTTTTTCAGATCAGGGCAGTATGAAATGGCCCAAAATGAGTTCAATAAAGCTCTTGAGCTTGATCCTCAAAATTCGGAAGTTTATAAGGACATGGCTTTGCTGCACTACAACCGGGGCAATTTGAAAGAAGCCTATGAAGCAAGCAAAAGAGCCATCGCCCTCGATCGCACCAAAAAAGAAGCTTATGTGGTGCTTGGCTCTCTTTACGCCAAGAAAGGCAGAAAAGAAGATGCTATCAGAACACTGAAGATGGTTCGGGAGGTTTCCAACACCAACGATGCAGTTGACGAACTTGCCGATAAAATGATTGCCGAGCTTTCGAGCGGATACTGAACATGCTGTGCTTAGAAGATGAAAATGTTCTGGTCTGTTTTTCAGATCGAAGCGACGGTGATCTGGCCTTGTATCAGCAAGAAGAGGGTTCAGCTCTGAAGGTTTGGCAGGATCTGGAAATCGTCAGAAAATTCGCCTTGGAAAAACCGGTTTTTGCCGGGCAGGTGCACGGAAAAGAGATTCTCGTGATTGATCATCTGCCGAAAAGCCTCTGCCCGGGTAATGCCGATGCAGTATTTACCAGCTTGCCAGATGTTCCGGTCGGGGTTTTCAGTGCAGACTGCCTGCCGGTATTGTTTTGGCATTCACAGGCGGTGGCCGCGGTTCATGCTGGCTGGCGCGGCAGTTGCCAGAATATATGTGCTGCCACTGTCGCTGCCTTTTCCGAAAAGATGGCCGTGCCGGCCGCACAGATAAAAGTTGCCATTGGACCATGTATCGGCCAGTGTTGCCTTGAAATGGGCGAAGAGGTTTTCTGGCAGTTCATCGAGGCCGACCCTTCCTATCAGCAGTTTTTCAAACGCAAAAAGAAATGGCATCTGGACCTGGTCTCTCTGAATCGTTTTCAACTGACGAGTGCCGGCGTAAAACCAGAAAATATAGCTATTCATAACAGGTGCACATTCTGTCATGAAGATGAATTTTATTCTTTTCGGCGCCAGAAGCGGCGAAACGGCAGTATGTTTTCTTTCGTGGTTAGAAGAGGCGCAAATTAAATGCAATTAATCATAAAGACTTTGCCAGTGTTTGACGATGTTTAATGAGAAACTTTGTCAAGTCAACCTATAAAAGGAGAACCCTTATGTGGAAAAAGGTTGTGCTCAGAAAAACTGGGCGGAATATCATGGCTGCAGCATTGCTGCTCATGCTGTTCACCCTGTTTGGCTGTACTACAGGGGTGCAGAAAGACCCGGGTTTAACCGACTATGAAGCGCCCACCATTCCCCAGAACATTACCGGTGTCGGTAAAGAGCGTGCAATTCTTATCAATTGGAGCTCGAATACCGAGGCTGATCTGGTTGGTTATCGCGTTTATCGCTCGAACAACTCAGGTGGCCCATTCACCCTTATTGCGACCATCGGCACCCAGCCGGCCCCGTCGTATCTCGATGATGACCAGCAGAATGGTCTGGTAAACGACCAGTACTATTACTATAAGGTCAGCGCTTTTGATACTCAGGGCAAAGAATCGGATCTGTCGCGAACCAATGCTGTTCAGATCAGAGCCGGACTGCCGATCGAAGAAAGACCGCCCAGGGTGGTCAATCTCAAGGCGAGAGCTTCGACAGAAGCCGTATACGTTGCCTGGGATAAAGTAACTTCCAGCCACATTAAGGGTTACAATATATACAGAGGCCTTTCAACCAGCGCCGGCGGGGTTCAGTGGATCTCATCCGTTCCTCAGAACACCCCGGGATTCGTTGATACTTCGATTTCCAAATCTTCTGCAGAGCAGTATACCTACATTATTCGCTCTTTCAATGAAAACTATACCGAAAGTGAAAACTCAGATCCGATTCAGGTCACACTGAAATCTGGCGATGACACAGTTCCGCAACCGCCATACGATCTGAGTATCAGTAACGATACCGATCCGATCATCAGCTGGCGCAAACCCAACAAGAATGAAGATGGGTCTAACATTTTCGACGGCCAGAATCCAAGCCTCGATCTCGATGCTTACGTAATATTCCGTGCCAGTTCGAATGATGGACTGTTCTCACTGATTGGCATTGTTGAAGATAACGGAACCGCTAATCTGACCCAGACTTTCAAAGATGTAAACGGAACGCCATACAATCTTTATGCGGTTAGAGTCATCGATCGAAACGGTAACATCAGTGGCCTGAGTTCAATAACCACCCAGTCTTCCGATGCGGATATTCCCGAGAGACCCAAGGGATTGAAGGCCTGGTCTTCAAGCGCAACCGAAGCCGGGATCAAACTTGCCTGGGAAGCCAGCAAGAACGCGGTCAGCTACAATGTTTATTTTTCTACCGTCGCTGATGGTGGTTACACTAAAATGCTGACCGGTCAGCCTCAGTGGACAGAAGCATCTGCTTACGTCATCAATGCTTATCCCAGCAGTTTCAATCAGAAGCCTGAAAAGAAAAGTCAGAAGCTCGAGTTTGGCGTGCCTTACTTCTTCAAGGTTTCGGCAGTAAGCTCATCGGGAAAAGAAAGCGAACTGAGCAGCTATGCCAAGGCTTATCCGGGTGGCATGTTCGTTGCCATGCTCGAAGGCGAAAACCCCAACTGGGAATTCGACGACCAGGCAAATGATGGCTTGTCGCACTTCTATGTCGTATACAGCTCAAAAGATTATCCCGATATCGACTATTTCTCTGGTGCCGGTTCGGCCTTGCTGGTTCCTTCGACCGTTGGAACAGTAGGAAATGGTGATACCTTCAATTACGGCACGGGAAATCTTTTCTCTTCCGACTATTTCCGCCTGCCGAGCCCAACCAGTGGCGCTTATCGCTACAATGTCTATGCCTATTATTTCCCGCACACTTCAAGTGGTAACTGGCGCGTTTCGATTCGCGAAAACGGTATCATCAATACCACATTGCTGGAAAAAGATTTGAATGGCTACAGTTCAGTTAACAAGGGTAGAACAACTCTTGCGCTGGGTCAGATTCAGATCAACTCAGGGGTTGAAGGCGTAGATATCGTTATGACTGCGATAAATTCAGGCGCAGGTGGCAACGCCACTCTGTTCCTCGACAGCCTTGTGTTTGTAAGGGTTCAGTAAGTAAACAAAGGTTCTGAGAAGGCATCTGCGATATGGCAGGTGCCTTTTTCTTTTTCAAATTTGTTTTTTTATACCCACGAATCTTAATTGAAAATGCTTTATTAGAGTGCTATAATTCTTGCGCATTAAAATAAAATTGCGGAGGCGTTATGCACCTGAAAAAACAGCGCTTGAGCGCTTTGTTTATTATTACAATTGTTCTGGGAATGATTGTTTCCACAGCACTCGTGGCAGCCGAAAAAGCTGCTTCAAATGGTTCTCCAGAAGATGTTCTGGCCGAAATCGGTGACAAGAAAATTACCCGTGCTCTTTTCGATAAAGAACTCGCAACTTTTCTGGCTACGGCTAATCCCCAGGCTGCAGCACATTTTAATACAGCCGAAGGCAAAGGCATGTTTCTTAACCAGATTTGTGAAATTTACGCCCTTGAAGCCAAGGCCGGCAAGCTTGGCCTGAATGCCGGTGAAGATTTCGAAAAAGATTTTCATGAGATTGCCGTTGCCCGTCTGGCCCAGGAAAAAATGCAGAAAAGCCTCGACGCAGTAGTTGTAAGCGAAGAAGAAGCTAAGAAGCATTACGAAGAAAACAAAAGCAATTATACTGAACCGGCATCCTGGCACCTGTATCAGATTGCCCTTCCTTCAGCAGAAAAAGCCGCAGAAATCAAGAAAGAGCTCGATGCCGGCAAATCTTTTCTTGAAATAGCCAAAAAAGAATCAACCGATGATTATAAAGATGCTGGTGGCGATCAGGGATTTGTGCCTGAGAGTGCAATTTCTCCAACAGTCCTCAATACCATCGGTCAGTTGAAAAAAGACCAGGTTTCTGCGCCAATCAAGCTCGATGAAGAAACCTTTCTGCTCGTGAAATATACAGATAAAAAAGACGGTAGTGTTAAGCCTTATGAAACGGTTTCAGCCCAGCTGCAGCGTGAACTGGAATCGGGAAAGCAGCGCAAGGTTTATGAAAGCGAAATCGACCAGCTCAAAAAAGATCTTTCCTACAAGCTTAATCAGGATTCCCTGGAACTGGTAAAGAAAGAAACCTTGACCGACGCCGAAAAGGACACTGTTCTTTTCAGCTTTGCCGGCAAAGACATCAAAGTTGGCCAATTGTTCGAAGAATTGCAGCAGATTCCACCTTTCATCAGACCGCAAATTCTGGGTGGACAAGGACTACAGGACATCCTCAACAATTTCAGCTCCAGATTCCTGGCTACTGAGAATGCTGAAAAGAATTTCGATGCCCTGGTAAAAGAATTTCCCGAAGTCGTTGAAGATTCAAAACGCCGGGTGGCTATCCGCAAACTTCTTGATCAGAAAATCGGTTCAATTACCGTTGATGAAAAAGAAATCGAAGACTATTACAACAAAAATCTCGCTGAATTCTCAGCGCCAGCTCAGATCAGCGCCCATCATATTCTGGTTAAAGAAGAAGCTACGGCCAACAAGCTTCTTGAAGAACTCAAGGCAGAGCCAACCAAGTTCGAGGAACTTGCCAAAGCCAATTCTACTTGCCCTTCAGGTCAGAAAGGCGGCGACCTTGGACGTTTTGGTGAAGGCCAAATGGTTCCAGAATTCGATAAAGCCTGTAAAGAGGCTGAAATAGGCAAAATTGTCGGTCCGGTAAAAACCCAGTTCGGTTATCATCTGGTTCGTGTAAATGAAAGAACTCCAGCCGGAACCCAAAAGCTGGAAGAAGTTAAAGACCAGATTCGTTCAAGGCTTTTGCCTGAAAAGCAGAAAGCTGTTTTTACGGCTCTGGTAGACGAAGTTAAGAAAGAATTCAACGTAAAAATTTATCAGGACAAGCTCTGACACTGAATGAAAAAACCAAAAGAGACAGCCTGTAACGGGCTGTCAGACCTTATCAAACCATATTTCCCTGGAGGTTTCATGCCACAAATAGTTTACTATGCCATTTTTCTGGCAACTGGCGGCCTCATCGGATATTTCATTTCAAACTATTTCACCAGGAAAGAAGGCGAAGGAATTTTAGCCACAGCCCGGAAGAAAAAGAACGAAATTCTTGATGATGCCAAAAATAACGCACAAAAAGAACTTGATAAAGCTCGAAAAAGAGCAAAGGAAATCAAGGACAAGGAACAGAACCTGCGCAAACAGACCGAACGTGAAGCGGCCAAAAGGCGCCAGGAGCTTGAGAAGCTTGAGGCTTTACTGAATAGCCGCATCGAAAAAGTGGATGCCCGCGCTGATAACCTTGAAAAAAAAGCTGATGCCTTGAGAGACAAGGAAGCGGAAATTGAAAAGTTGCATCAGAAAGAGGCCGAAGTCCTCGAGCAGCAGAAAAAGGAACTCGAAAGAGTTGCCGGCCTGACTCCTGAGCAGGCCAAAGAACAATTGATGAAAAAGCTCGAAGACGAGCTCAATTATGAAATTGCCCTGAAAGTAAACGAATCAGAGCAGCGCGTCAAAAGTTCCTGTGACAAAAAGGCCCGCGAGATACTGGCCAACGCAATTCAGCGGTGCTCTACCGACCATTCGACCGATCCGATTGTTACTGTAGTCGAATTGCCCAGTGAAGAGATGAAAGGTCGTATCATCGGTCGAGAAGGCCGAAATATCCGAGCCTTTGAAAACCTGACCGGTGTCGATGTCATTATTGATGACACACCTGAAGCAGTGGTGCTTTCTTCTTTCGACCCAATCAAGCGTGAAGTTGCGCGAGTGACACTTGAAACTCTGACTCTCGACGGTCGTATTCATCCCGCCAAAATTGAAGAAATGTATGAAAAGGCCCAGAAAGAAGTGCATTTGCGCGTCAAGGAAGCCGGCGAGCAAACCATGCTGGCGCTTGGCATTCAGAGCATTCACAACGAGCTGGTAGAAATCGTCGGTCGTTTGAATTATCGCACCTCTTATGGTCAGAACGTTTTGCAGCATTCGATAGAAGTTGCCAATCTCGCTGGAAATCTTGCCGCAGAAATAGGTGCCGACATTCAGCTGGCTCGCCGGGCCGGTTTGTTGCACGACATCGGTAAGGTAATCGAAAGTGATGAAGGTAACCATGCCAAGCTTGGCGCGGATTTTGCCAGAAAATATCAGGAGTCACCCAAGGTGGTCAATGCTATCGCCGCCCACCATGAAGATGTTCCGTTTGAAACCCCAGAAGCCGTGCTGATCGCTGCCGCTGATGCCATTTCTGCTTCAAGGCGCGGAGCCAGAAGTGAATCGCTCGATGCTTACATCAAGCGACTCGAAGAACTCGAAAACATCGCCTGTGGCTTCAACGGCGTCGCCTCAGCCTATGCTATTCAGGCGGGCCGTGAAATAAGAGTCATGGTAAGTCCTGAAGAAGTTGACGACGTTCTGGCGCCAAAGCTCTGTCGCGATATCGTCAAGAAAATCGAAAGCGATATGGAATATCCTGGCCAGGTCAAAGTAGTCCTGATTCGAGAAACCAGAAGCGTAGAAATCGCTCACTGACCCTGGAAATGAAATGAAATAACCCGGATCTGCTCCCCCTCTGGGATCTAGAGCAGGTCCGGGCCTTTTTATTGATGGTATTGAAATGAAAATTTTAATTATTGGCGATATCTACGGAAAGACTGGCAGGGAGGCACTTGCGCAATTCCTACCAGGATTGAGAGATGAATACCAGCCGGACTGGGTTATCGCCAACGGCGAAAACGTCACCGCCGGCAACGGTCTTTCGTTGCGCCACGCCAAGTTCCTTCGTGAAAATGGCGTCGATATTATTACAACCGGAAACCACCTTTTTGCCAGACTCGATTGGCCCGAGCTCCTGCAAAAAGAGGAACGGGTGCTTCGCCCTGACAATCTTGGGGATGTCGATGCCCCCGGCTCGGGCCTGAAAAAATACACTAAGCCGGACGGCAGTCTGGGACTTATTGTCATTAATCTCGCAGGTCGGGTTTTCATGGACAAGGCCCGTTGTCCATTTCATGCAATCGATAAGTTGCTGACTGGAATTCCAGAGGGACTTCCGATTATCGTTGATTTTCATGCCGAGGCCACTTCTGAAAAACTCGCGCTTTTCTGGTATCTCGACGGCAGGGTAAGCGCAGTTGTCGGCACTCACACCCATGTGCAAACTTCAGATGAGCGAATTTTGCCGAAAAAAACAGCGGTAATAAGTGATCTTGGTATGACCGGTGCCGTCGACGGCATTCTGGGCGTCGATCGGGAAACGATAATCGGTAGGTTTATCAACGGCTATTCCGACAAGTTTCTTTGTGCTGTCGGTCAAGCCAAAATCGAAGGCGTTTTTATTGAATTGACCCCGGAAGGAGCGGCTTTAAGAATAGAACGTTTTCGCCGCTGTTCATGAATGGCTTATGCGCTTTTTTCTGCGGCCTTTTTCGATTCGATGTGCTTTAAAAGATGGCGCAGATAAGATTGCAAAAAATCAAGGGTCTGGTAACCAGGCAGAATCTCGACAATTTCGCCTTCTGCGTAAAGAACGGTTGTCGGCAAAGTTTTTGCTGCAAAACGATCGGCAAGTTTTTCATGCTGGTCGACATCGATCAGTTCAATTAAAACCGTATCGGCAAATTCCTGGCGCAATTCTGGCAGAACTGCCTGCTGCAGCTTCGAAGGGCGACACCATTCGGCGGTAAAGAAAATGGCCGCGAGCCGCTTTTTTTCAATTATTTCCCGGTCAAAGTTTTCAATATCAAGCATGTCCTGTTAAACTCATAGCTATTAGATTTGTATGCGCAAGCAAGTTACTGTATAATATCAGACAAATCTGTCAAAATCGACAGTAAAATTGTTGGGGGACTCCTTGAACATCTACTCAGTCAGAGACTACTTACGGCAATGGTTTTCCCGGAAGGGAATTCCGGAATGTCCTGAATTTCCGGCTGCGCTTAGCGATGGCTGGCATCATCCTGATGTAATGCTGACCATTCTGGGTAAAGAACCATCCACTTTTTGTGTTTTTCAAACCATTTCCGAAAAAAGTTTCTGTAATATCATGCCATTGGCGAACAGTCCCGGACTAATCTGGATCATCAAGCCTTTTCGCCAGGATTTTTTCGATCTGGCTGCCGATTTTTTCAAGGACTGGTTACAGGCAATGTACCAAGATGCGGCTGAGCAAAGATTCATCTTCAGCGCGATAGCAAACCAGCCTGGTGAGCTTTTTGACCGTAGCTGCTGCTATAAAATCTCTTTCAACGGGGTTGATGCTGGTGAGTTAAGAGTTTTTTCAGCTTTACTCGATGATAAATTGACTGAGCCTGCGGCGGTTTTGACCATCGATGTTGGAAAAGTTCTGCGTTGCATGAGTAAAGAAACCGTCTGTTTCGAGCCCGATTGGCTCGATCATGCAAAGTTGAGCCGATATTCGGCTTTTCATGCTTTTCCCGGCCCGGATTACGGCAACAATCGCAGTGCGGAATTTCTCATCCACGAAATCGAGCGCATCTGCAAGAAAAGTGAAAAGTCTGATTTTGCCAGAATCAACAGTCTTTTGCAGCTTTATAACAGCTCTCGGGGCACCTTTTCCGAGTGCCAGAAGCTGCGCGGCATTTTTCGGGATGCTTTAAGAAACGTTAAAAACAGTTTACAGGGAACAGTGGCTGGTGAAAAGGTGGCCAGAAAGTGAAATATCGAGTATTCCTGACGATTTTTCTGCTGCTTTTGACCAGTTTGTCTTTGAAGGCACAAGTCGCGACAATCACTGCCGACACTCTTTTTGACCAGATGGAGAAGAAAACCGGAGCAATCAATTCTATTCGTGTGGATGTGCTCCTGGAAAATAATCTGCACCGAAAAAATTGCCGTCTTCTGATAATGAACCCCGATAAGTTTGCCATCGAGTTCGATGACAGCTCCATTCAGGCGGTTTTTAACGGGAAAAAGCTCTGGCTTAAAATTGCCGAGATTAAAGAGGTTTTTTACCATTTTGCCGATTCTGACAGCTCTTTGCTTTCTTATATTCCTCTTTTCAATCCCGCAAAAATTTTCACCAATCTGACCCGGAAAAGCCTTTTTTCTTTGTTCAATGTAACTTTGATCAAGCAGGAAAAGGATGCGGAGGGAAAAATAACTTTCTACACCCTGAAATTCGTTCCCAAAATGAAAAGTGTTTTTAAAGAGGTATTCAGTATCGGTCACTATCTGATGATCTTTTCAGATGAAACCTACCTGCCGGTAAGGGTTGTCGAATTCGACCCCAAAGGCGATGAGCGCGGCAGGCTAACTGTGATCAAATACCATCTCAATGAAGATATTCCTGCTCAGAATTTTGAATATACCCCGCCGCCGGGCTATACGTTGATACCATTTACCGTAGTCTTTGCCCAGAAACTTGAAGAGTGCGGCAAATTTCTTGTAAATAAAATTGAAGAGGCTGCTAAAAAAATGAAAAAGACTATCCTTGACTGGGGCTTCTGAGGCTATGGCAGAATTCCGCAAGAAGCTTAGCCTGGCTGAAATTGAGAGTGGTTCAATTTTCTGGAACGAACAACAGGACCGGGAAATGCAGACGGTGATCCCGCAAACACTGGTGTTTGACCTGCACTACAACGGTGTCGATCACGCCAATCTTTCCGTAGAATGGGAAAAGCGTCGACTTTTCATTGGTGAGCCCGTTGCCTCTGCGATGCCTGAAGCCGAAATAATTTTACAGACGGCTAAAGATAAATCAGCTGTAGTAAACTGTATCATTCTGACCCCCCAGGAAAAAATGGTCATCCGAAAACGATTGTCGCATCAGGAGCATTCGCGACGACACCTTAAATGGTTTGCCCGCGAAGATGAACTATACAGTCGTTTGCTTTCCTCGGCCCAGGATTTCATGATTGAAATTGCCGGAAAAAAAGTGCGTGGCCGGGCGGCTGATTTTGAGAAAAGAACACTATTCGTCGGAGATTCGATTCGCTTTTTCAGCCCTGGCGACGATCTGTTGATCCACTGGAACTCGAACACTGAACCGCCGACTTTGGTTATTGCAAGAGAAGAGCTGGTCTCCCGCCCACCCCTCGATGGCACCACCTCATTGCGTTCTTTGGTTGCAAGACTTTTATCGCGTCCGCTTGGCGATTTCAACGAGGGCGAAGTCAAAGGGTTGATTTTGTTGCTCGATGAGAACAAAAAGCTCTGGGAAAAATTGAGCAACCTGCAGGAAGAAAATCGTTGTCTTAAAGAACAGGTTAACATGCTTGAATCGTTGTTTGAGCAATTTGCTTCAAACAGTTTTTTCAATTCTAAAAAAGAATTCGAGCAGTGGGTTGCCGGGCACGTAAATGTATTTGAAAAAGGTTTGCGGGTTATTTATCGAAACTATTCAGTAACCTTTGCTGAAGGGCGAAAAAGAAGAATAGACCTGCTGTGCCAGGATAAAAAAGGTCTGCTGGTGGTCGTGCAGATTCTTTACAATCCTGAAGAAGCTCAGGTTGAAGAAACGATTGAATTGATCAATCATTTGCGTGCCAATATCGAAGATTTTGGCAGTGATGTTACCGGCGGTCAGTTGAAAGCTTCCGATATTCGTGGAATGATCATCGCTGACTGCGAAAAAGCCGATCTGGTGGAAAAATGTCTGCAGAATAAAGTTAAACTCTGTTTAGCCAAGAGTGGCTGTCTTATCGATATTCTGGAGTAAAAGATTTGCAAAACAAAAGTACGGTCTGGCTCGACGAATTGAGAAAAGAGCGTTTGCAAAGCTCTTCCCGTAATCCCGGCATCGCCGCTTTGATGTCTTTTCTGGTAATGGGGCTTGGTCAGATTTATGCCGGTCATGTTGACCGCGGCATTATGCTATTGGCTATCCATCTGACGAGTATTTTTTCGGCGGTGAGCATTTACAGTCGGGGCTTGTTGTATGAAGCGATCAGTCCGGTCATGAGTACCCAGGCTTTGGTTGTTGCCTGTTATGTTTTCTGTGTGGGCTACATTCTTCTCTGGATTTACAATATCAAGGATGCTTATTATCTCTCACTTTTCAGCAGCTTTCGCGATTGGTTCGAAGTTGAACGGGTTCTGCTGCCTATGCTCAAGGTTCAGAGCGATAATCTGCTTGCCGCTCCAGCGCAGGAAGAACATTTGCTCGATAACCATTCGACAATTGCTCCGGCAACGGCAAAACAGGAATCGACCGCTGAAGACGCTGATTTTATCGAGGTAGCTGCGCATACCGTTGCTGAACCGGCCAGGTCTGTTGCTGATTCCAGCCAGTCTGAAACTTCGGCTGAAAAAGAAGCTACTGAAAAAGACGAAGCCGAAAAAGAAGTCTTTTATGCAGATGTCGACCCGGTCTCATTTGACGGGCAATCCTGGAAGCTGTATATCGGGCTGGCTCTGATTTTCATTCTTGTTGGCCTGTGGTTTCAAAAAGAGCCTGAGCTTTCAGCGACTACCCCGGGACCCGAGCCAGAAACACTGTTTGCCATGGCCGGCGATATGCCTGATCCAGAGTTGGTAAAACAGATTAAAGAGGCTGCGCCAAGCAGTGAGGTGGTCATGCTTGCCAACCAGGCCGCAAATATTGAAACTACTTTTGTTGCTTCTGAAAGCATGGTAGAAGAAAAGGCCTTAAAGAAAGAAGAGGCTGACGAAGTTGTGGCGAAAGCTTTCTTCCTCAAAGGAATGGAAGAGGTTAGTCGTGGTGATTATGCTGCAGCCTGCGCTGAATTTGAAAAAGATCTGCTTCAGGCCAGCCCTGATAAAGACACCTGGATAATTATTCTCAATGCATTCTATCGTGCTGAAAACAAGCTCGCTTACGAATTGAAATTGCGTAAGTTTCTTGAAGACTTTCCCAAGGATGCTTCTGCCTGGTTCAATCTGGGTAAAATTCTTTACGATCGTCAGGAATTTGCCCAGGCAGCTCAAGCGCTAGTGCAGGGCTTGAAATACGAACCCGATAACGTTCGTGGAAATTTCCTTCTCGGTTCAATTTATACTGATCTAAAGCTTTTTGATGATGCTTCGGTTTATCTGAAAAGGGCGGTTGAATTTGAACCCCTTAATCTGGAGTTTGTTTTCGAACTGGCACAGAGTTTGCATTTTGCAGGCAATTTCACCGAGGCAGCCAAATACTATCAGCGTGTTCTGAGCCTTGATCCAGCGCATAGTGGAGCCATTAACGGTATAAAAGAACTTAATGCGGGTTTGAACTCTGATTCACCGGTTAGTTTGGCCGGTGTTCCAGATGAAGAAAAGGTTGTCATTATCCAGGGAAAAAAAGAGGCCAGAGTCATGGCTCGCTCAGAGTCTTCTGGAGTCTTGTATCAGGATGAAGATACGGGCCAGAATGATTTTTCCGTCCGCGAGCCGGATGGCACGGTTTTATTCGAGGCCGAGCCGGTGACTGATGTCGAAGAGCAGGTTTCAGACACAAAGCTTGTTCAGTCTCAAGAGCAGGGTAAAGCGGTCGAGTCAGAAATTTCTGAAAAAGTTGCTGTTGCTCGAGCTGATAAGATTGACAACCAATCTGTCAAAACTGAATTGAAACAGACCAAAAATGAGGCTGTAGTTATTGTAGAGAATGCCAAAGTGCTGGATCCAAAAGATTCTGCAGCGGGGGGCAAGGCAAGCGTGCAATTGCAGACTGAACCTCCGAAGATGATAGAAATAAGTCGCAATGCTGGAATCTCTTCTATTGAGGCGGGTCTCCAGGAAAAAGAAGAGCAAGGCATCGATGAAAGTATGATGAATGCAGTTGCTCTCGAAAGCGTCGGTTCTGATCAGGCTCTTGAAGCAATCAGAAAAAGTGCCTTCAGCGAATATTCCAAGGGAAACTGGGAAAGATCTCTGCCGCTATATCTTGAATATCTCAAGAAAAAGCCAGATCCCCGGGCTTATGATGTCGTAAGTATTATTTTTGAGAAACTGCATATGGCTAATGACGCTTTTGAAGCCAGTGAACATGCCTATAAAATGGGGCTGCAGGAATTGCCCACTTTGATCAGATTGGGTCGCCTCGCCGAAGAAACGCAACGTTATGGTGAAGGTGAAAAATACCTTAAAATGGCTTTGCAGAAAAGTCCACATCGGATTGATCTGCGCATTCGCTATGCAAGATGCCTGGCAATGAATGGCCAGTCTGAAACAGCAATTTCTGAGCTTGAATCGATAGCCCAGGATAATTCTTCTTCTTATTCAGTTAAGACCAGAGTTGAAAACGAAATAAAACAGATTAGAAAGAATTGAAATAAAACATGCCAGGTTCATTGATCGATGCTTTGGCCCATGAAGTTGAACTTTTTCAGAATTCATTAGCCAAGGTTAAGGAAACGTTTCAGACCTCAGCTCAGGCTTCTGACAGCAAGAAAAAGATTGCCGCCAGACTCGATGATCTCGAGAACATTGTCATTGCGGCCGCGACCTCCATGCCGAAACACGTAGCCGAGAAAGCCAAAGTCGCATTTGCAGATTTGCGCAAATCTATCGAGCCTGATTTATCTCTTGAAGAGTCCGAGCTGGTGCAGCTTTGCCTTCGCCTCCAGTCTCAGGCGGAAATGATCAACAAAAGGGTCAAGACAATCCTGAATGCTTACAATTCTTCTGAAAATACTGCCAATGGCATCATTCTCGCTCAGGAAGAAGAGCGCAGAAGAATTTCCCGTGAAATTCACGATGGCCCGGCGCAGACCCTGGCGAGCCTGACCATGAAAATAGATTACTGCCTCGAACGACCCGAAGTTGATGAGGTTCTGGCTGCCGAACTTAATGAGCTTAAAGATTCGGTGGTAAGAAGCTTGAAAGATATCAGAAGATTTATCTTCGATCTGCGGCCGATGGCTTTGGATGACCTCGGTCTGGTTCCAACCCTCGAGCAGTTTATCAGCGGCTTCAAAAAGCGTACCGGAGTTCCGGTTTATGTAAGTGTTGAAGGAGAAAGGGTCAGCCTGAGTCCTGACAATGAGCTGGCCGTTTTCAGGGTGATTCAGGAAGCCTGCAACAATGCCATTAAGCACGCTGATCCTTCCGCAGTGCACATATTCGTAAAATACGACGAACACAGAAATCGCCTTTCAATAGTGGTAAAAGATGATGGTCGTGGTTTCGATCTTGAAGAAATTCGCAGAAACTACGGTAGTTTGAAAAAGCTCGGTTTGAAAAGTATGGAAGAAAGAGTTCGACTGGCGGCGGGTGAGTTTGAAATAGTTTCAGACCAGGGATCAGGCACGGTCGTTTCCTACTGGGTTCCATTGAAATAGTCATGCTGACAGGAAATTTACAATCCAGACTCGTTTTTCTGTTTTTTGCCCTGATACTGTTAACCAATGGTATTTTCGCCTTGGTTGCCGTTTCCCGAGAACGTATTCAACTGGATAAGAGCCTGGTCGATTCAGCTAAATTTCTCGGTCGCTCCATGCAGGGATATGCTAAAGATTGCATAATTTCAGGAAATGATCGTGATTTCAAAAATGTTTTTGACAATCGCTCGCCCCTGCTGGCTGAGCTGAAAATTACCATTTATGACACGAACTGGTGGGCCAAGGCTGGTGATGAGGCGAGAATTCCGCTCGAGGGTTTCCCGGTTATCGATGACCCTGAGAAAATTTATTTTAAAAGCGGCACCAATGGCGCGGCCAGAGAAATTTTCTTTCCGGTTGTCGACGAAAACCGAATAATCGGCGCAATTGGGATCGGTATTCCGGGGGTAATTTCGGTTGAATCCTCCACACCTTTCTTTGACTTTCTGGTAATTCTGATCATCAACCTTTTCATTGGGGTTGTTGCAGCCGTAATTGTTTCACGCTCGATTCTTCAGCCTCTCAGCGGCTTAATGGAGGGAATAGATGCCTTTGCCGAGGGCAACTACGCGTTGCGGGTTCAAACCACGGGACATGGCGAACTGCGCACCCTTTGTGAAACTTTTAACCGAATGGCGGCCACGGTCCAGGAAAATGTCCGTGAAAACCTTCTGCGTAACCGGATGCTGGACGAAAAACTTCAGGAATTATGGGAGATATACGAGATTACCCGAAATATCAGTTTCAGTTTTGACCTGCCGATTATTCTCGAGCGCCTGGTCGAAAAGGCGCAAACTCTTTCTTTCAGTTCCCATTCGCAGATTGTCCTGCAAAACCGTCTTAGCGGAAAGCTTGAAGCCGTTCTTGCCGATAGAGCTTTGCCGGCGGTTAAAAGTGAAGATTACGAAAACTGTTTGAATGAGTGCTACCTTGAAGGACAATTGCAAGAGAAATTTTCAAATGATTATTCAATGATTTTCGTGCCCTTACTTTCTGCAAAGCGTGTGCAGGGCGTTCTATTCCTGGCCAAACGCGATTCTTCCGACTATTCGGAAGGAATCAGGCGGTTTTTACAGACGATAGCTCCGGTAGCTGCTTCGATGATTGAAAACGTTCGCCTGTATGAAGAACTTTCAATGTGGAACAATAATCTAAAAAACATTATGGCCAGCGTGAATGCCGGTTTGGGAGCTTTTGACCGCAAAGGACATCTGATTACCTTCAACGACAAGTTTTTCGACTATTTTTTTGCCGGTTCCCGCCCTGAAAAAGTTGAAACTATCCAGGAATTCTGCCGAAATCTGCCCGACCGATCTTTTGCCGGGCAATTATCTACTGCTACTTCAGCCTTTCTGCTGCCGGAGGAGGAAAGCCAGTGCCGCCACCAGAACATTCGCTATAAAACGGTGTGGCAGAATGCTGATTTGCAGAAGGATTTCGAAATTCGCCTTATGCCCCTTCTGGATATTGAGCAGGTCCGCGGCGCAGTTGTTGTTTTTGATGACATCACTGAGCAGAGAAAATTTGAGCAACAAATGGTTGAATCTGAAAAATGGGCCGTTCTCGGCCGCCTTGCGGCTTCTGTTGCCCACGAAATCCGCAATCCATTGGTGGCGATTCGAAGTCTCGTTGAAATCATTGGTGAAAACGTTTCCGGGGATCTCAAAGAGCATGTTGGCGTTATTCTTGGTGAAGTTTTTCGTTTGAACCGGGTGGTAGCAGAACTGTTGAGCCTGGTCAGGCCTGAAACTGCGCAAATGGAGTATGCCCAGATCAACGACGTAATTAACGAACTTTTGTTGCTGGTTAAACACGAAGCAGCTCGAAACAATATTACCATCCATACATCCATTGCCAATGAAGAATACCGAATTCTGCTCGATAAGGAAAAAATAAAGCAGGCATTCCTGAATATCATTCTAAACGGTATACAGGCCGTAGGAGAGGGTGGAGAAATCGAAATAATTCTGGCCAAAAAAGAATCAATGGTTGAAGTGCGTTTTTGCAACAATGGCCCGCAGATTCCCCAGGATTTATTTGAAAAAGTTTTTGAACCGTTTTTTACGACCAAGAGCACCGGGACCGGACTTGGACTGGCAATAACCCGTAAAATCGCCCAGTTGCACGGCGGCAGCATCGACATTGTTTCCAGTCCTGAGTCGACCGAGTTTATTTTTGCATTGCCATTGGAGAGTTGATTATGGCTAAAGTTGCCACCAGAAAATATGTGCCGACAGTTTTGTTGGTCGATGATGAAGCATCTGTTCTTTACACTCTTGAGGCGATTCTCAAGCCAGAAGGCTACCAGATTGCCAAAGCTTCCTGTGCAGAAGTTGCTTATGAGCTTTTTCAGGAAAGTCCCTTCGATCTGGTAATTACCGATTTAACCATGCCAGGCGATTCCGGGCTTGTTTTGCTGGAAAACGTCTTGAAACTGAAACCTGATGCTCTGGTAATTCTTATTACCGCCTATGGGTCGGAATCAATAGCTGTAGATGCCATGAAAAAAGGAGCCTACGATTATCTGCCAAAGCCCTTTGCAAACGATGATTTGAAAATTACCGTGCGGCGGGCTCTGGAAAAACTTTATCTGCGCCAGGAAAACCTGCACCTTAAAGAGCGGTTGCAGGAAAGAACCGGAATGGCTTCAATTATCGGCGCTTCAGAGGGGATGCAGGAAGTTTATGACCTTATCGGCAGAGTTGGTCCGGCCGACGTCACGGTGTTAATTACCGGAGAATCTGGGACCGGCAAAGAGCTGGTGGCCAATGCTATTCACAGCCTCAGTTCGCGCAAGAACAACCCTTTCATCAGAGTTAATTGCGCTGCTTTGCCGGAAAATCTCATCGAAAGCGAATTATTCGGATATGAGCGCGGCGCTTTTACCGGAGCCGTTAATCGCAAGCTCGGTAAATTCGAAGTTGCACATCAGGGAACGATTTTTCTCGATGAAATTGGAGAAATGTCGCCGGCAACGCAGACGAAAGTCCTTCGAATTCTTCAGGAGCGTGAGTTCGAGCGGTTGGGCGGCAATCATACCATTTCCGTCGATACCCGGGTAATTACCGCGACCAATCGTGATTTAAGCCAGGAGATGCAGCAGGGCAAATTTAGAGAAGATCTTTTTTATCGTTTGAATGTTATAAATATTCATTTGCCGCCTTTGCGCGAGCGGCTTTCTGATATTCCACTGCTGGTCGAGGCTTTTGCCCGCAAGTTTTGTGAAAAATTTTCAAAAAAGTTTTCAAAATTTTCCGATGACTTTATGGGGCGGCTGATGCAGTATGGCTGGCCAGGCAACGTCAGAGAGCTTCAGAATCTTATTGAAAGAGTTATTATTCTTGAAGATGAAAGCCTGTTCCAGAACTCCTCAAACCGCTTCAGTATGCGTTCAAAACTTGAAAATGAGCAGTTTATCGAAGAGGGATTGCTGGCGATGCATTATAAGGAAGCGAAAGAAGTTTTGCTCAAAACTTTTGAAAAAAAATATTTTGAGGGATTGCTGGAAAGGGCGGCTGGAAACATGTCTGAAGCGGCCAGAATCGCCGGAATGCATCGAAAAAACCTATATCTGAAACTTAAAGAACTCGATATCAAGGATTAGAGGAGTCTTCTTTCGTTTGATAGACCGATCTGGGTTGAGTAATTTTCAGATCGAAGCCTATTGTCGTGCCCTGAGGTGAAGAGCTTATCTGCAAACTCGTTCCGTGACCGGCCAGAATCTTTTCACAGATAGCCAGACCAAGGCCTAGACCACCTCGTGGGCGGGTGTCGGATTTGTCTGCCTGAAAAAATGGACGTTTGATTTTGTCGATTTTGTCTTCGGGTATGCCGCAGCCATAATCCTGAATTGAGATCCTGAGAGTTTTTTCTGTGGTTTGCACGGCTTTGATTATTACTTTGTTGTCTTTTTCCGAAAATTTTATGGCGTTGTCGAGAAGATTGATCAATACCCTATTGATCAACTCCGCATCCATCATTACCCATGGCAGTTCTTCGACGGTTTCATAGATGATCGAAATATTGTTTTTGTCGGAAATGGGTTTCATTGAATCTATGGTATCGTTAATCAGTGACCCAAGTCTTTGCGGAGCCAGATCGAAGCGTAGTTTTCCCGCTTCCATTCTGGCAAAATTGAGAATGGATGAGATTAAGGAATTCAGATGACTGGTGTTTTTAAGTGAAACACGTAACGCCTTTCTTTGCCCTTCAGTTAGAGGTCCGAACTTTTCACTTTCCATTAGGTCCATATATCCTTTAATTGAAACCAGTGGTGTTTTTAGTTCATGGCTCAGGGTTGCCAGAAATTCAGATTTCAAATGGTCAATTTCTTCAAGCTCTTTATAATCACTGTTTCTCTTATTAAGAGATTCAACCATGTCGTCAAAAATGACTTCTGCATTTCCGGGAAAAGTCAGGGCAATGAAGATGAATTCTTGGTTGTCTTCACAAAATGGTCTGAGCATTGCAAAAAAATCAATTTCCCCTTCTGATTCCGGGTGATCTTCAAGTTTTAGTCCAAGCAGTTTCGGCCGCTCAGGTCCTTTCTTCTGCCGTTGAATTTCTTCAAGGCTTTGATAAAAAATGCCGCTTTTGGGAAACGGAAAATGCTCAAGAATATTTTTACCGAGCATTTGTTCTGGTGAACTGTTGAAAATCGACGCAAAGCGGTTGTTGCAGAAAATGACCTGCATGTCGAGATTGACGGTGGCGGTACTCAATTCAGAATTCATCAATAAATCAAAGGCGCGATCGCGCAAATAATCTCTCTGGGCACTTTTTATTCTTTTGTCCTGATTCTGAACCCTTGTAATTGCAGAAATAAGCAGAATAAAACCCAGTAATGCCAGCAACAAAAAAATCGACTCATTGATCATCGGTGATTCTTTCTGTATCAGAACCGGTCTTTGTCGGTTGTTCATCAGCGAAACGATTCAGTTCATCAACTTTTCCTGTTTCACGATAAAATCTTTTCAGGTCTTCCAGACGGGCGGCCTTTTGTGCTTCCCAATTATCCGGACATTGTTCCCATGCTATTTCTAGCAGCTTTTCAGCCTGGTCCAATTTACCCTGTTTCCAATAAAGAATTCCCAGGCTGTGTGCCACCATCAGCAAATCTGAAAGCATGGGGGTTTCGTTGGATTTGATAAGCTGGTGCGCTGCTTCAAGAAGTTTCTGGGCGCGATCCAGGTCGATATTTTCCTTGACCAGAATGAAGCCTACGGCATTCATGAGCTTGGGGTTCTCAGGACTTTGTATCAGAGCTTTTTCGAAAAGGTCGAGTGCTTCCTGATTGTTACCGCTTCTGGAAAGAATCAGCGCGCGCAGATATAGTGCATCACTATTTTCAGAAACTGAACTGCGAATTTCTTTAAGGTAGTTTTCGCATCTTTCGAAGTTGCTCTCGTTGGCGGCAAGTGCTGCGAGACTCAGGCGAATGCGGTCGGCTGCCAGCCGTTCTTCACGAATATGTTCCGGAACGATCACCAGCGCTTCTTCAAAGACCTTTTTGGCGTCGGCGAACTTGCCTTCCTGAAGAAGTATCTTTCCCAGAAGTTCGTAGCTTTGTGGGGTCATATTCCATTCGAGGCTTTTCAGGGCATAACGATGCGCTTCAAGCAGGTGCTTTCTTTCCAACAGAAGGCGGGCAAGCTCATAATTGGTGTTAAAGGCATTGGGGACCATTTGATCAAGCTTTTCAAGAATGTTTCTGGCGTCATCGAGAAGATTCTGACGTTTAAGGGACATTGCCAGTCCGAAATGAGCTTTGAGCGACTGAGGGTTGGCGCGTATTGCTGATTCAAACGCCAGTTGTGCTTTGCCCGGTTCTCCTTTTCCCAGTGCCTGTGAACCATGGAAAAGCATGGTCTGTTCCTGCTGATAGGTTCCTTGAAGGTTATATGCCACAAAAACATAGAGTACAGGAACGCATAAATAGGGCAGGGTGGTGAAAGAAAAGCGTTTATGCCAAATGACATCGCGAAGGCTGTTGGAAATAAGCAGACTGGCGATAGAGACGGCGGCAAGCAGTAAAGGTAGAACACTGATATTGTTATTGAAAGTTGAGTGAAAAACAAAAACGATCAGACAAACCAGCGGCGTTTTTACCATGCGCTGCGATTCACGCAGGTAATGCCTTTGCCGTAAAGAATTGAATAAGCCCTGAATCATTATGATTGCTGGAATAGAATAAAAGAACGTTTGCAGGCTTATAAAGTTTGCGCCAAAGCCCAGAGCAGATATAACGAGCATGAGCAGTGCGACTGCCCAGCTGAAAGAGACTTCGTCAGTTTCTTCTGCTTTGTTTTCAGGCAAGCATTTTGATCTGCGCCAGATCGCAATGCCAAAAAGGTAACAAACAAAAGCCGATAGTGCGAAAAGACCGGCCAGTCCTGTTTCTGCCAATAATGAGACGACAATTGAATGGGGGTCGTCATTAAAAAGCCTCAGACCAAGGGATGTGCCGAATGGAGGCCTTTGCTGGGGCATCATGAAGCGAATCGCACCCGGTCCCAAACCGATCAGGGGGTGATCGAGGAATACCGAAAAGCCCATCTGCCAGACAACCAGTCGGGAAACTACTGAAAAATAACGATAAGGCGAACTCGCCAGGTTTTCCCATGGGTAGTTTGAACTTGCATAGTAGACAAGGCCCTGCAAAAGTATCAATACGATACAGACTATCGCACCGGCAACAAATGGGGATGATCTTAGAATACGGCCAGGCTTGACTTCCCAGAAGCTGGTAAGAAGTAGAATGATGCCGAGAACCAGCCCAATTGTCGCACTGATTGCCCCGGAAAGGATAATCACCGCAGCCTGAACAAGAAACATGATTACCAGCGACAAGCGTTCCCTGATTTTCGCAGTCGGAAGTTCAAAAGTAATTCCGAGGGTGAAAATACTGGTAAGCATTAAATAGGCAGCGAGAAAATTTGGATTACTGAAAGTTCCGACGATTTTGTGTGGCGAGCTGGTCCAGTGAAAGAAATCATAGCCGAAATGCTGGAAAAGTGCGTAAATTGCCATGAAAAAGCCGCTAAGACAAAACATTCCGGCAATGCTTTCATTATCCTGCTGCTTGCGGCTGAGACGTAAAAATGCCGTAAGAACAAAAAGACTGAGCCAGAGTAAGGTAACCCTGAGGCTGGTTGAAAAAGGTGAGAAATACATCGAAGCACTCAGGAAAATGAAAATCATTAACAGTGGCTTGATAAAACCGAAGTGCCCGCGTCGGGGTCGGAAGAAAAGAAAAATTACCGCCATTTCGGAAATGGCCAGGGCAGCCAGCGAAAATACCAGCCAATTCTGAAAGAGGTAGGGGTCTTCACTCTGGGTGCTGATTAGCCAGGGTGCAATTATAAGCACTGCGCTGACGGCAATGCTGGAAAAGCGAAACAAACTGGCAATTGCTGCTGGAAACATACTATTCGGAATAGAGCATTGTTATTGGTATGTCGAGCTGGTCGCCAATTTTGAGGCCAAGCTGGTCAATCTGGCCAGCCTTCAGCTCCAGGGCGTATTGTGCCGGAATAGTAGAAACATATCTTGGTAACTGGGTTGCAGGCAAGCCATAACCCGGCTGCATCGATCTGACGAACTCAGTAATGGTCAACTGGTCAGACAAGAAAACCAGGTCAAGTTCGATTTTGGTGTTGTACATCCAGAAAGACATCAGTCTTGGCGAAGGGTAGACGAAAAGCATTCCCTCGTTTTCGGGTAACGAATCATAAAACATCAGACCCTGAGACTTTTCATCCATGGTTCTGGCCAGCATTATCCGCAAAGAATGCCCAGCCAGGCTGGCATCGACTTTTTCCAACTGCTGAGGAATTCCAGAATGAATTCCAGAAGTCGATGGGGCCGAACTATTGGCGTCCGCCTGACATGAAGAACAACAAATGCTGATCAACACCAGACAATAGAACAAAAATACTGTTTTTTTCACTGTATCCCAATTTTAATGTTTATTTTATCGAGCATAGCCTCAATTTCTTCGGCTGTGTCGAGATTGATGATCGGTTCAATAAGTTTTTCGGCTTCGGCGCACGAAACGTTTCTGATGATGTGCTTGATCGAAGGAATCAGAACAGCATTCATCGAAAGCTCTCTGATGCCGAGTCCGAGCAGCAGAAGGGTGTAACGGCTGTCTCCCGCCATTTCTCCGCATAAACTGACATCTACATTGTAAGAACGACCAACCCTGACTACTTCCTGGATGAGTTTTATCACCGCTGGATTCGCGGGCTGGTACAGATGCGAAACTTTTGAATTGGTCCTATCCACCGCTAGAGTGTATTGAACCAGGTCGTTGCTGCCAATAGAAAAGAAATCGACTTCACGGGCAAACTTTTCGGCGAGAAGTGCGACTGAAGGAATCTCAACCATGATACCCAGTCTGATTCTTTCTGGAACGGCGACGCCAGAGCTGATCAAGCTTTCGTGTTCTCTGGTTAAAAGGCCTTTAACCTTGCGTAATTCCGACAGGTTCGAGATCATGGGAAAAAGAATGCTGACCTGCTCAGTCTGCGATTTTCCGGCGGCTTTGAGAATTGCCCGCAATTGCGTGCAGAAAACTTCTTCGCAGTCGAGAGCCATGCGGACAGCTCGCCAACCCAGTTCGGGGTTGCGTTCGAGAGAATTGCCCATCAGATGCGATATTTTATCGCCGCCGATATCGATAGTACGTATTACAATGCTGCGATTTTCAAGTTTGCTGATAACGCTGTTGTAACAATCGGTAAGCTCGTTTTCAGTGGGGAAGGTGCGCCGGGTAAGATAGGCGAACTCGGTTCGGTAAAGGCCGACGCCATCGGCATAATTTTTTATGACTGATTCTACATCGCCGGGCTGACCGATATTGGCTTTCAATAAAACCCGAACCTGATCCTTGGTAATAGAAGGCTCAGAAAGAATCTCCCGGATTTTATTCTGCCGAACCTGATAGCCTTCGAGTTCCCTGGTAAACTTTTCGCGTATCTCGGCATTTGGGTTGATAATGATTTGTCCGCTATTGCCGTCGATTACTGCAAATGTCCAATCCTGGGCCTTTTGCATCAGGCCTTCAACCTGAATCAGGGTGGGGATACCCATCGACCTGGCAAGTATAGACGCATGCGATGTAGGTGTACCCTGCTCGATAGCTATGCCAAGCAGTTTTGTCGGGTCCAGTGAAACTATTTCAGAGGGAGTAAGATCTTCGGCACAGACGATTATTCCCTCGTTATGATCTTGCATTTCTTTGGGGCGTGATTGCCTCTGGCTACAATTTTTAAGGATTCTTTTGCCGACGTCCATGATGTCGATAGCCTTACCCTGAAATTGGGGATCCGGCAGGTTGCGGAAAAAGTTGCTATAATCTTTTATCACGCCACTTACAACTGATTGAACATCCTGTAGACCATCTTTTATTCTTTTGCTGACTTCTTTTTGCAGATCGGGATCATCGATCAAAGTCAGATGGGCCTGGAAAATGTTCGAAATTTCAAGACTGCTTTTAATCTGTGGCAGCTCAAGAAGTTGATGAATCTCAGTTCGCGAAATTTCAAGAGCCGAACGAAAGCGCTGAATTTCGTTTTCAATTTCTGTCGGATCAACTGTACTGGCTTCAAAATTCTCAAGCTGAATATGCCTGAGACAATATATTCTACCCAATGCATACCCGGGTGAAATTGCCAGCCCTTTTAGCATGAAAAAACCTTGAAAACAAAGTTGCTACATCTTATCATGATTGAATATCTGCCGCAAGTATTTAGTTCTAAGCAGGTTTACAGCACTTTTTTACAGCATTGGGGGTACCATGCAGATCTTATTGTGTAATGACGATGGAATCAGCGCGCCCGGCTTAATTGCCATGGCCCGACGCCTTACTGAACTCGGTGACGTCTATGTGGCGGCTCCTGATACTGAAAGAAGTGCGGCCAGTAACGCATTGACCCTGGCACATCCTCTCAGGGCACGCCCGGTTGAATTGGCGGTGCCGGTAAAAGCCGCATGGGCCATTTCCGGAACGCCGGCGGATTGTGCCAAGATTGCTCTTGCAAATCTTATGCAGCAGACCCCGGATCTGGTTATTTCCGGGATCAATCGCGGCCCTAACCTGAGTGTGGATATTTTTTATTCAGGAACGGTTGCTGCGGCCTTTGAAGGCGCATTTAAAGGCATCAGGTCTTTTGCAGTTTCTCTTGATAATTTCAGTGCCGATGCCTGCTATGAAGCCGCTGCCGATTGGGGCTTGCGTTGTGTTCGCCGTTTGCTTGAACTGCCCATTGAAGCAGGTCGGGTATATAACATCAACATCCCCGGAATTGATCCCCGACAAATCAACGGGGTTAAAATCACCCGCAGCGGTCTGGTTGACTATCGTGAAAACTATGACCATCGAGTCGATCCCTATGGCCGAAGCTATTATTGGATAAAAGGAAACCCTGAGATTGTCGACCCAAGCCCTGAATGTGACATTGTTGCAGTAAAAGCCGGTTATGTTTCCATTACGCCGCTTAAACCCGATTTAACAGATTTTCGTCTTTTCGAGCTCCTTGGTGATGCAAAGGATTTCTGAGCGCATAAAGCAAATAGGCTTTTTTTCCGGTCATTCGTTTTCGCATGTCGAATGTACCGGATCGACCAACGATGATTTGAAAAAACTCATCGAACAGGGGTCTTTTTATAATATCAGGATGGCGGATCATCAAACGCGTGGTCGAGGACAATTCGGCCGCGTCTGGTTGTCAAAGCCGGGCAAGTCCTTGCTTTTTTCTTTCTCCGGTGATGAGCCCGTCCAAAAATTTCCTTTGTCATTGTTGACTGGCATCGCAGTGTATTCCGCTCTGAAGAAGTACATTGCCAATAATTCCCTTTGGCTGAAATGGCCAAATGATATTTTTCTCGATTCAGGTAAGCTTGGGGGAATTCTTGTCGAAAGGCTCGTTTTCGGGGACAGACAATTTTTTGTCGTCGGCGTCGGGATTAATCTTCAGGCTCCGGAGCAATTCAATGCCGCAGGACTTGATCGGGACGGTATAGATGGGTTAGCGCTGCTGCTGGAAATTCTCGCTTCCTTTTCGGAGCATGTGGATTCAGATCCTGCTATATTGCTTGAAAAATGGACGACTGCAGCCGGACAATTCTGGGAGAAAACATTCTACTGCCATGCTGCTGCCGATATGGATTGGCAAAAGCAAAAGCCATCTTCGATAAAGCCCATGGGCATTTGCGAAGATGGCTCTTTAAGGATTCTCAGAGACGGCAAAGAGGTGAAAATCGTTTCTGCCTCCTTGAGTCTCGCAGAAGATTCTATTTAACCGGAATGTTTAATCTGTAAGTAAAGGGCGTTTTTTCAGCGGTGCCACTGACCACAAAGTAGGCTGTTGCCGGTTTGCTGAAAACATAGGCAAATGCTTCGCCCCAGGTTTTCAGGTCTCCGGTTACCTTGCCGTTACCATCGTTGAGTTCGATGCGTACCGAATTGGGGTCTACATTGCTGGAGAAGCTCATGCTGAAGGTGATTTCGGTGCCAGCGGGAATTTCTGCAGAAACCGGACTTTTTTCTTCAATGAAATCAAAAGACTGATAAATTTTCCGGCTCACTGCCTGCATCGACAAGGCCATTACAAAGGGGTCTTTGTCTTCTTGTCCTTCGCTGACAGTGTTTTGGGCGCCTGCCATGCCACCGCGTATCTTGTCGGCAGAGGTGTCAGGGTTGTCGGCAAATGAAGAGCCTGATCTGTGGTCTGCTGATCCCCGGACCCTGGAGCCGTCAGTTTCATTTGCGCCTTGCTGGTCGCCAGAGAGAGATTCGTCTTCTTCCGAAGATGAGCCAGATGAGCTGTCACCCTGTCGGTTGCCGCCAAGATGAGCTTCTGAACCACTGTTTCCGGATTGATCCGAGTTGGAATAATCGTGGTTGGTTCCGCCAGCATTGGCGTATTCACTGCTTTCTTCGTTCGCATTTGCGGCGCTTGCTGAAGAGCCCTGATTGGAGGATCCGTCTTCCTGTGATGAGTCATCACTGATATTGCCGTCGTTTTCTCCGTTACCCTGGTTGGAGGCACTTGAGTCGCTGCCTGATGCATCGTCGCCTGAAGAGCTGCTGGAAGAAGAGCCGCTCGAATTTGCATTTGAGTTGCCTTCAGGGTCATTTCCTGAATTGTTGTTGGCATCAGAGGAACTGTCATAGGCACTGGAGGCGTCTGAAGAAAAGTCGCCTGAAGATTGGCTGCCGGAGGAATTCCCCTGGCTGTTTGAGCTGTTATTGCCATCGGCGGAAGGGTCTGAATACATGTCAGAAAGATCGACCTGTTGGGATTTTCCAAAGGTAGAGTGATTGAAATCTCCTTCTGAGCTTGAATGCGAGGTTGTGCTGGAATTGGTTAAGCCTTCAGAACCAAGCTTTCGTCGCTGATCGTCGATGGTGCGACTGTCGAAGTCTACTTTAATTACCGGGATGGTAACTTTCATCAGCTCTTTGGTGTTGCCACCTTCTTTTATTATAACCGCAGCTGAATACTTGTCGTCTGAGGGCACCCTGAACATGTGCCGGTAATTTTTGGTTTTATTGGAATCTACAGGAGGATTTTTGCCTTCTTCGTCAGTAATGACCAGGGCAACTTTGCTCGGATCGACGTCTTTAGAGATTTCCAGGGCGATTTTTACACGGGTGTCTTCAGGAATTTTGAATTTGTTGAGGGAATATTCCACCGGAGCTTCGTTGTCGGTGTTGGTGCTGAAAAAATCTTCGGTAAAGTCAGTGGGGTGCTGAATGACCATTCTGACATCAGGTTCGGGAAGTTTGGTCGGGGCCGGGTCTACGCCTGGCAGAGGCTTGTCGGCTGGAGTGCCGGGGGCGGCTGGCGCGGATGGGTCGCCGCCAGAGGGTGCTGTGCCATCGGCTGGTTTTCCTGAGGTTGTCGGAGCACCAGGGGTGCCAGTTGATGAGGAGCTACCTGAGCTATCGCCTGAAGATGGGGTAGAAGGAGTGGTCGGTTCTGCAGCAGGGCCATCGGGTTCGTCACCAGGTTTGTCAGCAACGACCATGTCTTCGTCGTCATCTTCGCCCGAGGCAATCTTTTCAGGTTCTGCGGGTTCGGGTTCCGGTTCATCGTCGTTCTTGTCTCCTGTGCCAAAAGCAGCCTCATTGTATGAGTCGGAGAGAATATATTTGCCATTAACGAATTTGACGCTCCATTGGTAACCTGCGCCGCCGCCGGCAAAGCCGGTGGTGTTTGGGGTGGCAGATTTAATCATCATGTCTTTCATTTTATTGACACTCGAATTGACTGCGTCTTCCATATTTTTCTGGGCATCGGAATCTGAAGACTTGTTACCGTCGCTTGAAGAGGTAATATCGGTTATATCTGGGGTATTGCCGCTTTCGCCGAGGTCTTTCTGCTGTTTTTCCCAGCTTTCTTTGACCTCTTTGAGGTGTTCGTCCATTTTCTTCTGGTATTCTTCTGCACGCTTTTTGGCAGCGGCTTCAGCTTCTGCGAAGGAGTCGAATTCCAGGTCGGCCGCCGGCAGAATACTAAAATTTGCCAGCAACAACAGGCCGGTTAAAAGGAATATGAAACACTTTTTCATGGCTTTCTCCCTTGATTTTCTTCCTGATCCTATATAATTATAACTTTATTCTGGTACAAACAGAACAAATATTCTTTTCCTGGGACAACCCCCCACTAATATAATAACGTTTTACAAGGCAAAAAAGTTTCATTTATTTTTTGTTTGCGGTAAGCTGCGTTTGTACAACAAATTTTATCGAGGTAAAGAACATGATCGATGAATCTTCGCAAAAGTTGATATCCTGTCGCGTCTGTGGCGTCATTATGGTAAAGCTTGCCCGAGATATCTGTTCAAAATGCTTTCAAAAGGAAGAAGAACTTTTTCAGAAGGTTAAAGGCTTTTTGCGTGCCAATCCTGGCGCAACGGTTCAGGAAGTGGCTCAGGCCATGAACTGCCCTGAAGAGCATGTAAAATATTTCATCACGTCGGGAAGGCTTGAAAGGGTTGGGGTTAAAGTTGCTCATCCTTGTCAGATTTGTCAGAAAACCATCCTTGACGGGATGATATGCCCGGAATGCAAGAGAAGTCTGAAAGATCAGGTCAGCACGCTCAAGAATGCAGCCGGAATTAAAGATGATGATGAACGTTGAAAAATACTGGTAAATTTTCCGGAAAAAGCTGCGCTTTGTTCAGGTGCCTGTAATCGAACTCAAGACCCGACTTTTAAATTGTCATGGTCGAAAAGTTGCAATGCCCCTGACACTGTGCTAGACTTTTCTGGTTTAGGGCGATTGGCTCTATTACAGTTCGAATTTGCCACAGACCTTTTCTGAGGTCTGATTGGCGCTTAGGCTGGCGGTCAATCATTCTGCTATTGTATTGAAATCATTCTGTTTGAATTGTAGGGAGATGGTATGAATCCAGACGGAAATGGGGAGATCAGCAACGAATTCTTCAAGAAGTTGAACCAGCAGATTGTTCAGAAAGATAATCTGATCAAATTGCTTCAGCTTCAGATTCGCAACCTCAAAAACCAGATTGAAGCTGGTGGTGCAGGTTCGGAAGATTCGGCTGAAATGAAGAAGGCACTTGAAGAGAAGTCTCTTGAAATTGAAAAAATTCAGGCTGAGCTCAATGAACAAAGATCTCAGTTTGACAATTTCAGTAAAGAAAAAGAAGAGCAGATTCAGGCTCTTAATCGCATGCTCGAAGAGCAGCAGGGTGGCGGCGGAATTGAAACAATTGAAGATCCGCGCGTGCCTGAGCTGGAAGCGCAGATCGCAGCTTTGACCGCTGAACTTGAAGGTCTGAAAGCGGCGAGTGCTGACGCGACACCTTATCTGACCGCAGATCTGGCGGCTAAAGATTTGCTGATAGAGCAGCTGCAACAGGAACTGGAGGCGGCCCGGTCCGCGCCGAGTGGTGGCGAAACTGAAGCGGTGCAGCAGTTCCGCATCGAGGCCGAGGCGGCCAAGGCAGAATTGCAGCAGGCCGAAGTGGCCATGACACAGTTTTCCGCGCAAATTCAGGAAAAGGACGCCCTGATCGAAGAGCTTAAGCTCGCGGTTCAGGAGAATAAATCCGACGATTCTGCGCAGAATCGCATCATGGAACTTGAGCAGGATGTGGAAACACTCAGAAACCTTCTGGCTGAAAAAGACGAGGCTCTGGGCGCCGGTTCTGGTGCAGAACCCGCCGTTGATCCTCAGCTTCAGCAAAACCTTGCTGAGGCCCAGGCCGAAATCGAAATGCTCAAATCTCGTCTGGCAGAATTGCAGAATGCTGCTCCGGCTCTCCCTCCCGGAGTGGAAGAAGAATTGGTCAAACTGCGAGAAGAAAATGCCCAGATCGATGAAATCAAACAGAAAATGACTCAATTACAGGCTGATTCTGAACAGTTGGCCGAGATGGCAATGAAATTGACTGCTGCCGAGTCCGACCGCGAGCAGATGGCTGATCAGCTTGAAAAGCTGCAGAGTCAGGAAGAAACTGAAGAAGAGCAGGCTCTCAGGCTTGAAGTTGCGAAGCTTAAAGAATCGCTTGAAAGCAAAGATGCAGAAATCGCCAAATTGCGTGTTTCAATTGAAGCGCGAGGCGACGACAGCATGAGTGACCCGGCTTTGCGCGAAGAGGTCGAGCAGTTGACCCGCCAGGTTGCCGACCAGTTGCTGGCAATTCAGAATTTTGAAGGTATGCTCAACAAGGCCAAAGAGCAGATCGATGCCAAGACCCATGAGATTGAAATGCTCAAGGGGCGCTTGTCACAAACCGAAGAGCCGCAACAGATTATCCCGGTAACCGGCGACAGTGAAATAATCAGCAGCTTTATCGATTTTTTCGATGGCCTCGACTCTTTGTTGGCAAGAAATCCTTTGCCTGAACTGCAAACCTTGCATCAGAAACTTCTTGATCGGTTGATTATTCCCAATCAGATCAATTATGTGCCGGTTATTTCCGAAGAATTCGATCCTGAAAAGCATATTGCTACCGATTACTTCCGTTCTGACAAATTCCCTGAAAGATGTGTCGTTTTTGAAGTTGAAAAGGGCTATGCCAAAGGCGATAACATTATCAAGAAATCCAAGGTTTGGGTTGTTCAGAACCTGTTCAATTGTCTTGAATGCAATACGATGCAGAGCAATCCTGACAGCCGCTTTTGCCACATGTGCGGCGCCAAAATGGTCGCTCCCAACGGATTGCCGGTTGACAGCCTGCCGGAATTCTCGCCGACCCCGGCCACCTATCAGCGTTTTGCTGAAAGAATGGCTGAAAAAGGCAATGTCGAGCAGGCAAAAGAGTATCTCCAGTCCGGCCTCAACCTCGATGCCAATTTCGTGCCTCTGTTGACCAAGCTTGGCGAAATTCTCGCTTCCGAATCAAATTATGAAGAAGCGCTTGAGCTGCTGAAAAAGGCTTACAACCTCAAGAAAGATGCCAAGATTCAGGAAAAAATCAGCGCTATCGAGGTTAAACTCAACATCTTCAAGCAGGCGCAAAGCCTCAAGCTTGACCCTGAAGAATTCAGCAAGCTTGTCAATCTGATCCAAAAATAAATCTCAGGAAACCCGCTATATGTCACAGAATCCCGATATCCTTCCAAAAGCCTACGATCCTAGCCAGGTTGAAACTTCAACCTATCAGAAATGGGAAGAAAACAAGTGCTTTCATGCCGATGAAAAAAAAGACAAGGAAACCTACTGTATTGTAATCCCGCCGCCAAACGTCACCGGAATGCTGACCATGGGGCATGTTCTTAACAATACTCTTCAGGATATCCTGATCAGATACCATCGCATGCTTGGTCGCGAAACACTTTGGTTGCCCGGCACCGATCATGCCGGCATCGCAACCCAGAACGTCGTAGAAAAAGCTCTTGCCAAAGAAAAAATTTCCCGTCACGACCTCGGTCGCGAAAAGTTTCTTGAAAAGGTCTGGGCCTGGAAGGAAAAATACGGGGGCATCATTCTTAGCCAGTTAAAAAGGCTTGGCTGCTCCTGCGATTGGGAACGTGAGCGTTTCACCATGGACGAGGGCCTGAGCGAAGCTGTTCAGAAATGCTTTATCAAGCTTTACAATGATGGCATGATTTACAAGGGAAAATACATCATCAACTGGTGCCCGCGTTGTCGCACCGCCCTTTCTGATGAAGAAAAAATCCCGGAAGACACCAAAGGCAACCTCTGGCACATAAAATATCCGCGAAAAGACGGTAAAGGCCATGTTATCGTTGCCACCACCCGTCCTGAAACCATGCTTGGTGACACCGCGGTCGCGGTTAATCCTGCCGACGAGCGTTATGCCGATCTGGTTGGTAAAACCCTTGTTCTGCCTTTTGTTAACCGCGAAATCCCGGTTATCGTCGATGAATACGTCGATAGAGAATTTGGTTCCGGTGCAGTAAAAATTACTCCGGCTCATGACCCCAACGATTTCGAAATGGGGCGCCGCCATAACCTCGAACAGATCATCGTCATGGACGAAGGTGGGGTAATGAACGAGCTGGCCGGAGAATTTGCCGGCATGGATCGTTTTGCGGCAAGAAAAGCGATTGTCGAAGCCCTTGAAGAAAAAGGGTTGCTAGAAAAAATTGAAGATCACGAGCTTGCCGTCGGTCATTGCGAGCGCTGCAAAACAGTCATCGAACCATATCTTTCAGACCAGTGGTTCGTAAAAATGAAACCTCTTGCTGAAAAAGCGATTGAAGCGGTTAAAAGCGGCAAGCTGAGATTTACGCCGAACCGCTGGATTGGCGTCTACCTGCACTGGATGGAAAATATCCGTGACTGGTGCATCAGCAGACAGCTCTGGTGGGGTCACCGTATTCCGGCCTATACCTGCCAAAGTTGCCAGGAAGTCATGGTTGCTGCTCAACAGCCTGAAAAGTGCCCAAAATGTGGTGCCACTACTGGTATTTTACAGGATGAAGACGTGCTCGATACCTGGTTCTCATCCTGGTTGTGGCCTTTTTCAACCATGGGCTGGCCTGAAGATACCGAAACTTTGCGCCGATTTTATCCGACCGATACTCTGGTGACCGGCCCCGACATCATTTTCTTCTGGGTTGCCAGAATGGTTATGGCCGGCTATTATTTCGTCGATGAATGCCCGTTTCACGATGTTTACTTCACCAGCATCGTTCGCGACATGAAAGGTCGCAAAATGAGTAAATCGCTGGGCAATTCACCCGATCCGCTCGATATCATCGCGACTTACGGCGCAGATGCTTTGCGCTATACCGTCATTTCACTCGCTCCAGTAGGTCAGGATATCAAATTCGCCGAAAACAAGGTAGAAATTGGGCGCAACTTCGCCAACAAGCTTTGGAATGCTTCAAGATTCGTGCTCATGAATCTCGAAGGCGCAACCTGCTCTATCGAAGCGGATCTACCCGCTCAGGAGAAAATGAGTCCGGCTGATCGCTGGATCATTTCGCGAATGAATTTCGCCGTCGATCAGGTTGCTGAAAACCTTGCCGAAGGCAGTTTCAAGTTCAACGACGCTCTCAAGGTCGTTTATGAATTTATTTGGAACGATTTCTGTGACTGGTATATCGAGATGTCCAAGCCGGTTCTTTTCGGCGGCGATGCTCAAGCAAAGGCCGTCGTTCAACAGGTTCTGGTAACCTGCCTTGACGGTGCGCTGAAGATTCTTCATCCGTTCATGCCATTCATAACCGAAGAAATCTGGCAGAAATTGCCTGGCAGCAAGGGCTTTCTCATGCAGGCTTCGTTCCCGGTCGTAAATCAGTCGCTGGTTAATATTCCTCTGGAACAGGAAATTGCCGAATTGATGGAAGCGGTTCGTGTCATTCGTAACCTGAGAGCATCTGCAAATATTTCACCGGCAAAGAAGGTGGCAGTACGGGTTGTCGAAGGCCCGCAAACTTCGCAGGTCTTTTCCAATCATCAGGCAATGATCTGCAATCTTGCCGGCGTCGAAAAGTTTGAACTGGTCGGCGGCAAGCCGTCCGGGCATCTGGTTGGGTTGATGGGCGCTGCAGAAGTTTGCCTCGATCTGGCCGGAGTAATCGACGTTGAGGCTGAAAAAGCCAGGGTCGAAAACGAACTTGCAAAAATCGAAAAAGAGATGGCAAAGATTTCAGTAAAACTTGAAAATCAAAGCTTCGTTCAGAAAGCGCCGCCAGAAGTTGTTGAAAAGATTCGCGATGGCATTGCCGAATACGAGGCGCAGATCGTCAAGTTAAAAGAATATCAGATGGAACTGGGGAAAATTTAAGCCGTGAAATTCAGTGCAACACCTAAAGAACAGCTTGAAATAATCGCTACCGGCACTGCCGATATCGTTTCCAGAGAAGAATTGCTCAAAAAACTCGAAAAGTCTTACCAGACCGGAAAGCCTTTGCAGGTAAAACTCGGCGCTGATCCTTCCGCGCCAGATATTCACCTCGGCCATACCGTGGTATTGCAGAAAATGCGGCAGTTTCAGGCGCTTGGTCATGAAGTCGTCTTTCTTATCGGTGATTTCACCGGGCGAATCGGCGATCCTACCGGCAAAAAGAAGACCAGACCTGCGCTTACAGAAGAAGAAGTCATAGCCAATGCTGAAACATACAAAAAGCAGATCGGCAAGATTCTCGATCTTGAAAAGACCAGAATAGTTTTTAATTCAGACTGGCTGGGAAAAATGACCTTTGCTGACGTGCTCAAGCTAAGTTCGCAATATACCGTGGCGCGCATGCTCGAACGTGACGATTTTGAAAAACGCTTCAAAAGTCACGTCCCGATCAGCATTGTCGAGTTCATGTATCCGCTGATGCAGGGATATGATTCGGTCGCGCTACGTTCCGACATCGAAATCGGCGGGGTCGACCAGACCTTCAACCTTCTTGTTGGCCGCGAACTACAGAGATCCTACGGCCAGGAACCCCAGGTTACTCTGACCATGCCGATTCTCGAAGGCCTTGACGGCAAGGAAAAAATGTCGAAAAGCCTCGGTAACTATGTCGGCATCGATGAAGAACCGGGTCAGATCTACGGCAAACTCATGTCGATTCCCGATGAATTGATGCTCAAATATTATGAGTTGCTAACCGACATCGGGCTTGAAGAGCTCAAAAATGTTAAAGAGCGGATTGTCAGCGAGCCTAAAAAGGTAAAAATGATGCTGGCCCGGCAGATTACCTCACAGTATTGGGGCGCCGAAGCTGGCCAGGCGGCAGAAGCTGAATTTGAAAAGATTTTTGGCAAAACCGGCGACGGTTTGCCTGATGAAATAGAAGAAGTGACGCTTGAAATACCCGCCGAAGGTATTTCGCTGCTTAAGCTTCTGACCACGGTTAACCTTGCTGAAAGCGGCGGTGACGCCCGACGCAAAGTGCAGCAGGGTGGCGTTAAGGTCGACCAGCAAAAGGTCACCGATGGTCAGAAATTGTATCTGCCCGGCTCTGAATTCATAATTCAGGCAGGCAAGCGCGACTTTCGAAAAGTCGTTTTAAAAAACGCATAACAGGTTGTAACGGATATAAGGAGACAATATGTCGCAGATGATTCAATTGAAGCTCCCTGATGGCAAAATTATCGAACTCGAACAGGGCGCAACCGTTCAGGATGCAGCCATGAAAATCGGCCCCGGCCTGGCAAAAGCCGCGTTGGCCGGAAAAATAGACGGAAAACTCACAGACCTGCGCGCACCCTTGCGTGAGTCGGCAGACCTGGAAATAGTCACCGGCAAGTCCCCTGAAGCCCCGGAAGTCTATCGCCACTCAATGGCCCACATTATGGCCGAAGCGATTCTTCAGCTGTTCCCCGAGGCTCAGTTCGGCATTGGCCCGACAATTGAAAACGGGTTCTACTATGATTTTCTTTTGCCGCGCGCTCTCACTGCCGATGATCTTGAAATCGTCGAAAAGAAAATGAAAGACGTAATTGCTTCGAAAACTCCGTTTGAAAGACGAGAAGTGACTAAAGAAGAAGCATTGAAGATGTTTAAAGAATTCAATCAGCCATTTAAACTTGAGCTGATTGAAGAACTTGAAGATCAGACGATAACCGTCTTTTCGCAAGGCGGTTTTGTCGATTTGTGTCGTGGGCCGCATGTTCCCGATTCAGGCGTAGTCAAGAATTTCAAGCTTCTGAGCATTGCCGGCGCCTATTGGCGTGGCGATGAAAAGCGCCCGATGCTGCAGCGCATTTACGGAACCGCTTTCGGTAGTAAAGAAGAGCTCAAAGAGTATCTCGATCGTCTTGAAGAAGCGAAAAAGCGCGATCATCGCAAACTTGGCAAGGAACTCGACCTCTTTTCAACCCAGGAAGAAGTTGGACCGGGCCTGGTGTTCTGGCATCCGAAGGGTGCGAGAATCAGACACGAAATCGAATCTTTCTGGAAAGAAATGCATTATCGCAACGGCTATGAGCTGATGTATACGCCGCATATCGGTCAGAGCTGGCTCTGGGAAACCAGTGGCCATCTTGATTTCTACAAAGACTCGATGTACAGCCCAATGGAAATAGATGGTGCAGATTACTTCATCAAACCGATGAATTGCCCTTTCCACATTATGATCTACAAATCACAGGTTCGCTCTTATCGCGATCTGCCACTGCGTTGGGCTGAACTTGGCACAGTTTACCGCTATGAAAAAAGCGGAGTTCTGCATGGCTTGCTGCGAGTGCGCGGTTTCACCCAGGATGACGCACATATCATCTGCACTCCGGAACAGATTGAAGATGAAATTCGCGAGGTTCTGCGTTTCAGTCTTTCTCTCTGGAAAGCTTTCGGATTCTCTAGTATCAAAGCTTATCTTGCCACACGACCTGCCAAGGCCGTCGGCGATGAAAGTCGCTGGAATCAGGCGATCGAAGCTTTGAATCGTGCGGTTGAGGCAGAAGGCCTTGAATGCGAAGTTGATGACGGTGGCGGCGCTTTCTATGGTCCGAAAATCGACCTTAAAATCAAAGACGCAATTGGCCGCGAATGGCAAATGACCACGATTCAGTTCGACTTCAACCTTCCTGAGCGATTTGACATGACCTACGTCGGTTCTGATGGCAATCGCCATCGCCCCTATATGGTGCATCGCGCCCTGCTCGGTTCGCTCGAGCGCTTTTTCGGCGTTCTGGTCGAGCACTATGGCGGCGCAATGCCGGTCTGGCTTTCGCCGATTCAGGCGAGAGTCATGCCTATTTCCGACAAGCAGGCCGACTATGCTCGCGAAATCAACAAAAAGCTTCGTGCTGCCGGCGTGCGCTCTGAGCTTGATGACCGCAGCGACAAGATCGGCTACAGAATTCGCCAGGCACAGCTCGAAAAGGTTCCGTTCATGATCATTCTCGGTGATCAGGAAAGTGAAAACTCGACGATTACCGTGCGTTTGCGCAATGGTGAAAACCTCAATCAGGTAAAACTTGAAGATTTCGTTAAGGAACAGGAATGGAAAAAACTGTAACTCTTAGCTTGCAGGATGTTGGTGATCTGATTTTCAGAATCATTCAGCGCTACCTGTTTCGCAAAAATACCGATGTCGGTATGGATGTAACCATCCAGGCCGGACCGTTACAGGAAACTCTTGTATTAAGGCTTCTTGACAACACTCATCTTCTGGTAAAGACTTTCCCGCACAAGAATTTCTCTCACGAGCTCGTATACCGGATTGAGGTTTACAAGACCCGTGAGGGTGATATGCGCGGCAACAAGATTGCATTCATGGAAGCTTCAAACGACAATGACGCAATTGATGAAATTCATCGTTTCGTGCAGAGCTTTCTCGCACAACTGGGATTCTAGAAAAAACTTCTGGAGGAAAAAATGCAGGCAGTTATCGATTCAATCAATGGTGATTATTTCCGATGCTTACTTGAAAACGGTGATTTGATAAGTATTCACAAAGAGTACTTGCCCGAAAAGATCGAGGTGGGTAACGTGGTGAAAATTCAGTTCAGCATCGATGAAGAAGCCAGCAAGCGGCAGAAGGAATTGATGAAATAGACTGAAAAAGGAGAGCGTTTTGCTGAGAAGATCCTTTTTCCCTGGATTGTTTTTGTTGGTTTTATTGCTTTTATTGACCTTCAGCGATTCTCTGATGGCTGAGGACGATAAGTTGCTTTTCGAGAAGTCGCGACTTCTTGCGCAAAAAGGGCAGAAGGCCGAAGAGCGTGGCGATATCGAAGAAGCGGTTTCCTGCTATGAAGACGCTTATAATGCCTATCCCAAGAATATCTTGCCTATTCTTTTGTGGGGTAAGGCTCTTTATCGGGTTGGCATGTACAGCCGCGCCGAAGAAGTGCTCGGCAAGATTCCCATAGAAAAATTACCAGACAAGGGTAAAGCCGAAGTTTTTTTGCTTCAGGGGCGGATAGCCATTGCCAGCAACAAGCTTGAAGATGCTGCTGCTGCTTTCTCTCGGGCGGTTAAAGCTGCTAAAGGCACTCACAAGGCGGTGATTCGTCTGGCTATGGTCAATCAGGTACTTGGAATGACCAGTCGTGCCGACGAGTTGCTTAACGAGTATGAAAGTTTCGCTGAATTACCGATGAAAGAGCAGGTTATGGCTCTTCTGCTTGATTTGCAGCTAGGCAACCTTGGCCGGGCTTTTTCAACCTGTGGAGAATTGCCGCGCTTCATGAAAGATGCCAATTATCCTGAAGAACGGGCTCCATCGATGATCGGCCTATGGAAGGTTCAACCCTTATGTTTCATCGGTATCATGCCGGTTGCTTTGGGCGTTTTTTTCTCAGCCGTATATTTTGTTTTATTGTTTTCGGCACTCATGTTTCTTGCCAGTCGGTTATCACCGGCAACAGCTTTTTGGCACGACCTCGCCTTTGTTCTTCTAGGGTCAGGACTGATGCTTGCCACCCAGAATTTTGGCCTGAAAGGTCTGTTGCAGGCAGCGATGCTTGACCAGTTTTCAGCCTACGATTCCGTCTGGATTGTGCCAAGATTAGCCATTTCAGGGCATTTTGTCGCTCTTGGCCTTTTTCTGATTTTTCCGGCATTTCACTTTTTGCCGCCTGAGCAGCGGCCGCGGCGCTTTGAATATTACGGCATCTGGTTTTTTTGCTGGTTTTTCATGATTTTTGTATTGGCTTTTCAAAGCCGCATGGAGAGTTTTGGCCTGCGCGTAGGTCTCATGGCCGGCGGGCTTATTCTGGCTTTTATTACCAGCTTCTTCATGCCCCTGGGACGTTTCATTCTTTATAAACTTACCAGTATTCTTGGTATTAGTGGTTTTGCAGAAGTTGACCGCAAGGATCTAAAATCTGGCTCGGGAGTTAGTTTTACCGATGCCAAGATACTTGAGGCAAAAGTAAGCAAGCTAATGGCTGAAGGTGATTTCGATGAAGTGATCATGACAGCGCGAAAGGTTTTGAATTCGCATGATAAGAAGACTTTTCCCCAGTTATGGAAAACGATGATCCTGGCCTTTATTATCAGAGAAGACTTTATTGAGGCTCAGAAAGCGATTGCCGAGTTTAACGAGGTTATGCTTAACACTGGCTTAAAAGAGTCAGGGCAATTGCTGGAGGCTTATCTGCGGTGTTGCCGGGGTGATTATGCCGGTGCATTGAAGATCATTCGAAGTTTTCCCGATGATCGGGTCAAATCCTTTGCCCCTGACGAAGATGCTCTGTCACTTTTGATTCTTGGCCGCTGCGGGATATTTTACAAAGAAAATGTTCAGGCACACATCGATCTGAACAAGTCATTCAGCTGTGCCCGACTTCCGATAATCAAGGCAGAGAGCCTGGTCGAGCTTATAGAGCTTGATTTTAACATGCGCTCCAAAGATGCCATTGCCAAATGGGTTCAGCGTGCAGACGAATTTAAAGGCGGAAAAAAGTCGCAGGCCCTTAAAACGACCGTTCGATCAATTGCGGCAATGGCACAGGGGGACAGCGAGTCTGCTTTGAGCCTGGCTCAGGAAGCCTGTAAGCTTTTTCCCAGGAATGGTAGAGCCTTTGCCTGGTATGGACACCTGTTGTGCATGTCGGGCAAACACAGTGAGGCTGAAGAACTGCTTACGAGAATGACCCCCGACAGCGTTGATGCCAACCGACTTATGACCGAAGTCACCGGCTCTTGAAATCTGCCGGCTTTTCTGACAAACTGTATTTGAAGTTTTTGCAATAGCGGGATTAGCATGGCAGAAGATGTCGAAGAAAAGAAAACCATGAAAGAACGGCTTCCCGACCTTCTCGGTCTAATGGGAAGCATTATCGTTCTGCTGGTTGCTTTTCTGGTCTACTCCAATAAATTACCCAAAAACATCTGGTCATATTTCTCATATTTTTACGTTGTCGCGGCAATAGGTCTCTGCGGCATTCTTGGCGAAAAAATTGCTACCAGCTTATTGCTTTTTGTGCTGCCAATTCTTCTGGGTGCTGCAACCATAGCTTTCAAGATTAAACCTGACAAATATCCACTTGAAGAATGGTGGGAAATTTATTCCGTCGTCGTTTTATTTTCATCAGGCTTTCTTCTTTATATGTTCTTTCGTTTTGAACAACTCAAGGCTGCCGGTGGTAACGCAGAGGGGATAAGCGCAACCGGCGAGGATGGCAATCTTAAGGCCAGGGTTGATCCCAAGTTGGCGGCCAAATATCGGGAAGAGGCCAAGAAAAAGCAGAAGGGCAAGGAGGGCGCACTCGATTCGGCGCTCAAAGGTGACGGCGCTTCAGAAGAAGGCGCAATTGAAGGCTCCGGTACTGCAGATGGCGGAGAGGGCGCTGAGGGAGAGGCCGGCGGTGATGCCGAGAACAAAGAACCGGAAGTGGTTGAAACCGCTGAAGAACGTATGGAACGCGAAGTGCGTGAGATTCGCGAGGAATTCAGCAAAAGATCGATGCGCCTAACCACAACTTTGATGCGCATCAAGAACCTCGCCAAAAGTCTCGACCGTGACCAGATTTTTTCCAATATCGTTGAAATTATCTCCAAGGGAATGGATGCCGACAAAGTTCAGCTTTTGCTTAACGACGAAAAAGAGGGTAAATTCCGCATCGTTAAGGCCGCGGGGATGAAACCCAAAGAATATAAAGATATCGAGATAAATCACGAAGAAAACAGTATGATTACCTTTCTCCTGCGCCAGAAGATGAACGAGGTAACCGGTGGGGTAGGGGCTCTGGGGATAAAAGAATGCGAAATGGATCCCAAGACCAAAGGTTTAATCGGTCAGGGTGTGTTGAAGTCGGTTATCTGCGCTCCTATCTACGCAGAAGGAAAGCTCTTCGCGATCATTAACGTTGAAGGCATGCGTAACCCCGATTATACACGTGATGATCAGAACCTGCTGGCTACTTGTGCCGATATTGCCGGACTGGTTATGAAGAACGCCAAACTTTATTCGGCCACGATGGATGACCTGGTTTCGGCTCAGAAACTCAGCGAAGATCAGCTGAAGAAAAATGAAGAACTCAAGGGCAGCCTGTCGCGCATCGTTTCGCCGAGCGTTGCTGAAATGATTATGTCCGATCCATCAGGTCTCAAGCTTGGGGGAAGCAAGTGCAACGTCACCATGTTCTTTTCCGATATCCGTGGTTTTACCAAGATGTCCGAGAACATGGATCCGACTGATATCGTTGAACAATTAAACGTTTATTTTACCCGAATGACCGATATTCTCATGGAACTGGACGGAACCCTTGATAAATACGTCGGAGACGAGCTTATGGCTTTGTTTGGAGCTCCGGTTGCCCGTGACGACGATGCGATTCGCGCGGTTTTATGCGGTGTACGCATGCTCGACGCCCTCAGAGAACTGCAGGAAATGTGGAAAAAAGAAGGAAAGCCGGTAATTCAGATCGGTGTCGGCATCAATACCGGCGAAGTTACTGCGGGCTACATGGGCTCGGAGAAACAGCTTTCCTATACGGTAATCGGCGATAATGTCAACCTGGCGGCCCGTGTAATGTCAGTTGCCAAGGGCATGCAGCTTTTCATAACCAGATCCACCTATGAGCTTGTCAAAGATTTTTTCCTGATCGAACAGCGTGAATCAATAATGGTCAAGGGCAAATCGATGCCGATCGAAATTTTCGAGGTAATGGGAGTTAATCCGGAAGCTGATATGAGCGAATTCCTCAAACATGGTTCGGGTCATCTGGCAGGTGGTGGAAGTTCTGCTGGAGGAACGAAGTCTGCTTCCGCCGTCGCCCCGGTTCGCCCAAGCGCACCCCAGGATGAAAACGCCATGAAACAGAATATCAAGATCGATGACAAACCCAAGGTTATCGAATGCCAGAACTGCGGCACGGAAAATGATATGCAGGAAAAATTCTGCACCAAGTGTGGAATGCCTATTTTTTAAAATTCTATTTTACCTCTTTGCAAAAGTGGAAAAAATTTAGTAATATTTGTTATAGACGATCGATTGAGGAAATAGCGTGAATAAAATTTTTCAATTATTGTTGTTAACCATAGTGTTGTTACAGCCCGTTTCGCTCTCTGCGGCTCTTTCTCTTGAAGCATTGGAAATGGTTGAACAATTGCGGCGAAATCTTAATGGGCAAAATACACAAACCGTCGCTGATGCAGACATTGTTGAAAAAATCTCACCCAAGTCCTCAGAGCCAGAACAATATGTTGTTGGTATGGAGCTAAGAAATGCTCTGAAGCGGTTGCGCCGCGCAGTCTACGGCAGTGAAACCCCCGAAAGAAAAATACCGGCCCTGTCACAAGCAGTTGAAGATCGGGCTGAAATTATTTCGCATAGCGTTGAAGAAGAAGAAGTCCCTGAATTATATGTCGCCGGAGTCGAATTGAAAGACGCAATAGCCCGCATTCGCGCCACTCGCGACCCCTCAGAAATTTGTAACGACGTAGACAAAAGAGCTGCTGATCTGGCAGTGTCTGCTGATCTGGTTGTTGAACCCGATGAAGAAAGAGTTGAATCAGTTGTCGATTCTGTAGACAGACTCGAAGACGAAGTTGTAGCGCCTGTGACCGCAGCTGTTGCTGAAACAAAATCCTATGAAAATGACGACGAATCAGATGCGCTTAAACTTAAGTTCAAGAAACTGGTTTCTGCGCAAAAAGCTGCTCCGGTAGAAGAAAAAGCTGATTCATCCAAAGATCTGGATAAGCTTCACGATAAAGTCATCAACCGGGAAATCAAGAAGCATGAATTTAAGATGCCTGAAAATTACCGGATCATTGTGCGATAGCTACGAATAAGCAGCTTGCCTTTCAGACGTTTTTCGGATTAAACTGAAGGCATGAAAGCTAATTCCGGTGCCGTTCCAACTTTTGCCTGGCCGCTTTTCATTCTTATTGCTGCGGCAGCAATTCTTATGCTTAGCGTTGGCCAACCGCCCGTTCAGGTCGATACCCCTCTGCCGCCCCAGCTTTATTCGTCGAGTTCACAATTGTTGGCGACTGGTAATCGCCTCGGCACTTATTACCCCGCCGGACATATCCTTGCCGACTGGCTGAACAGCAATCTTGCCGAAGGTGAAGAAGTTTTTCGAGCGATTGAAACCAATGGTTCAATTGATAACGTACGATTATTGCATGAAGAAAAGATTGCTTTGGCAATGGCAGAAAGTCGCATTGTTAAAGAGTTTTTCGCCGCCCAGCCGCAGGCTGGATTGCGACTGGTCTGGCCGCTCTGGCCAGATGTCGTTCAATTGATCAGGGCTCCGGGGCTTGAAAAATCGCCGTTGGAAGATTTGAGTCCTGGTTTCTACGGTCAGCAGAACTCATCAACCTTCAGAACCTCAAATGAAATTTTCACTGCCTTAGGCCAGACCCCGGCAAAGCAAACGATCAACCCTGAACAGGTTCTTGTTGCCCTTACATCTGGACGGATAAAGTTTGCGATGATTCAGGCCGGGATTCCAAATCGAACCGTTTCTGATGCGGTTATTTTTCACGATTGCTCATTGGTCGATTTTTCAGACGAGCAGCGGCAGATGTTGCTCGAGCAAATTTCCACTGCCTGGCCGGTAAAAATTCCGGCAGGATATTATGGTGAAAAGCAGCCTGATATAAGAACTTTCGGTATACCTAACGTTTTAATTGCTCACGAGAAAACATCTTCAGCGACGATTAAGCTTGTCTGCGACCTCTTGAGTCGCTCATCGATGGCTTTGAAAATCCGCCACCAGGCTTTTGCCGATGTGCCTGCCGACGCTGCCGGGGCGCGAAAAATTCTTGAAGAAATTGGTGTGCCATTGCATCAGGGCACTTTAGACTGGTTTGAGGCCCACGAGGTTGCCATTGCCTCGGACGTTACGGAGCCATAGAATGAAGCGGCGTGGTGTAATAATTTTCGTTGTTCTTGGTGGAATTTTCGTCTTGACGATTCTCATTCTCTCATACAATCACCTGGTCCAGGGAAAATTCAATGAAAATCGCGAAATTCTCAGTCATGTTCGCGCCATGAAGGCGGCTCAATCTATTTCGCGGTTCATTGTTGAAAAATTAAAAAATGATTTGAAAGATGTCAGTTCGATTGAAAAAGATTCACCGGGCAATATTTTAAGAAGTGCGGTATTTGTCGAAAATGATCCCGTTAAACTTTCAGAGAAAATCAGCAATCTCTGGCTTGAAAAGATCAATTTTACCCAGTTGACGCAAAAGCTTTTCAAAAGGGCGTCGCAAGGTGGGGGTGATTCTTCAGCAGTTAAACTGAGCGATGTTTCTGTTTCTTCTGAAATTACCTTCAGTGACTTTGTTTTTCTTAAAGATCTGAAAAAAGGCAACGAATTGTTTCTCGATTTTGAAAAAGCCGGCAAGATGAAGGTTACCGTCGAAGTTAACATCGGTAGAACCCGAGAAGAATGGAGTGAAGAACGTCCTTTCAGGGTAGTAGTGCCTTACCCACTGCCTCTAACCAAGTTTTCTCTTTATTTGCGTCGGGCAACCGATGATCTCGACCCGGTCAAATTCAATACCGTGACCATTGATTCGGCGACGAGCGGCAATGTCGCTCCCGGCTCGAATCAGCCTTTGATTATCGATAATGGCCTGGTCGGACCCAATTATAATCGTGAAGAAGATATCTGGAAAAAACGGGGATGGATTCACCTTGGCGGTGGCACTTTGCTGCTGAACCGCGCTGCCGGCAATCGCAATTACGGGCAACGCTATCATTCTTACTATGATGCCAATATGCCAATCGCTCTTATATTGCAATTTGCCAATTTCTCTTCTGTTTCAGTAGGCGGCAAAAACCTCGGTTTTCGTATGGCGCGTTGGGGGTTTTCAAACTCTCTTTTGAATGGTCCATCATCCAGTATGTGGAAAGAGATTCTTAATTGGCAGATGAAAGAAAGACCACCAAACAAAGAAAAAAAATGGTGGCATAGCACCTGTTTACATTTGTTCGGAGAGGTTGGAAAAACTGCTGCCGAAAGAAATCTCAGTATTACCAGGATCAGCGGCAAGGTTTACGATCGTTTTATCGAAATCGGTTACCTGATCCCTACTGCAGACGGAGAAGCGCCAATCGGTGCGGTAATCGGTCACAACAAGAACAATTTCGATATGATTTCCGGCAAAAAGAAAAAAACTTTGAAAAAAGTAATTCAGGATATTCCTGATTCAATTACTGCCGACACCTGGGTTGATACGCAGATTATTAGTTGCCCGGTGCCGGTTGCCGATAGGCTTGGAGTAGATGATCTGCGCGAAATGGAAGACTTTTTTGAAACGCTACCCTATAGTCTGGTCGGAGGCGGCATAAGTTACGACAAGATCATGAGTCGGGCTGATTTTTGCAGCTATGATGAATCTTACAAAATGATCGCACAATATTCAAAAAACAGTCAGAACATCAACATTCCGCCCCAGGCCAACGTTCCTGGGGTGGAGGAATATGATTTCAAGCTTTCGGTGATGGGCGTCGACACCTCGGCTCTCGAGATTCCGAAAATTGCTCCGGAAAATGATTCGCTTCTTGGCATGGATAAACGTGTTTGCTACGAAATCGAAGCCGGCGAATCGGCAATTTCTCTTTTGAAGAAAAATTTCTGCAACCCCGACAACCGTGATTTTCAGCTAGGAAACGCGGTTTTGCGGATCGTTGGCGGCAGTTCCGGATTGCAGCTGATGGATGATCTTGGCGCTGAAACCGGGGGAATGATTATGGTCGATGGCCCTCTTACCATCGGCACTTTCCGCGGGGCTGCTTCTGCGGAAAACGCGCCTCTGGCATTCATGTCCGAGAAAGGTGCAATTACGGTTAAAAACAATGGCTCTCATCCGGTTCTGGCTTATCTGATTGCCCTGGATAAAAACAACGGTGAAATCAAATGCGCAGATCCAAGCTCTCCTTTGAATCTGATCGGTGGTATTGCTGCCCACAGTCTTGATCCGCAGCAGATAAAAGCCGGTGGTCGCTTGTATTACAATCAGGCTCTTGATCCGACGGCGAATTCCTTTTCCCGCTATCTCGGTGTCGTTATCGGCCCGGCCGGAGGTGAAAGCTGATGCGTCGCGGACTTAGCCTGCTCGAAATTCTTATTGCCGCCGGAATCATGGTCGCGGCGATGGTGCCACTCTGGGGTTTGATGGGGTCATCCCACAAGCAGGTAACCGTTTCTGCCGATGAAATACGGGCCAGTCAGCTCGCCAATGAAATTCTTGAGCAGATCGAGAACTTTCGCTGGTTTCCCGATCCCGGAACAATCTCTTTTTCGCTGGTCAAAAACAGCAAGATATCGATTGGCAGCAGCCGGAAAATCGAGGTGCAGGTCGGTGATTATCCGGACTACCTGGCACCACAGGGAATGATTGAAGTGGAAGCTTATCCGGCTGGAAACTCAGGCAGGATTGTCAGACTTAGAATTGATTACAAGACCCGCGAAAGGGTGGGTAAAGAAGTGAAGTCCTACTATATTTCGACTTTTATTGCCAGGTGACTGATGTTGAGCTTTAAACGAAATTCAGGTTTTACCTTGAGCGAATTGCTGATCAGCATCGGCATTTTTGCCATAATTGCCGGAGGGGTTATAATTGCGATGAGTCGTGGAGCTTCGAATGTCCACCTTGGCAGTTTTAATGCAACGGCATCGAATCAGGCCGCATGGATAGTAAGTTTGATGCGCCGGGATATTGCCCGGTCACACACCGGTAAAATAGCCTTCGAGGCCGATATGGGGAGCAAATGGACTGGGAGCGGAAAATTTGTCGTCGAAACCAGTGCCGGGGAAAAAATCAGGTATAGCATTGAAAAACGTGGTGGAGGCAAGGCTTTTTGTCGTGCTGAACCCGGTGGTAAAAGGACTTTTCTTGCAGCGGAATTTCTTGCCGATTTTTCAGTAGAAAAGATTGACGATTATTTCCAGATTGAAATGCTGTTAAAAGATCCTGGAAAAAAAGCCAAGGATTTCGTCTGGGCTGCGCGAATTTTTCCGCCTGTTCCTGCGGGACCTGATCAATTCTGGAAGCCATTGGCAAAAATCAAATGAAGGTGAAAATTTTGTTCAATCGAACATTTATATTAATGACTTTTTTGTTGATGCTGGTTTCTTTGGCCGGCTGCGGCGGCACTTATCGTTATTACAGCTATAAGTCCAGGGCAGAGGAGGCTCTGCGGAAAAAGGATTTTGAGACGGCAAAGGATCTCTATGCGATAATTTATCAACAGGAAAAAGCCGCTCAAAAACAGGATAAGGAAAAAATCTGCTGGGCCTTTTATCGTCTTGGAGTAATAAATGAACTTCTTGGCGAAAAGGTCCTTGCCAAGGGCTATTACTGGGGCGATAGCCTGGAAGAGGGATTCTATGCGGGTCAGAACCAGATCGAATGGTTCGCTGAAACCGGTTGGTCATGGCTTGACCAGGGCAATCCCTCGCGTTCTCTTTCCGAGATTCTTGAACTTGAAAAAAAACTTCGCCCGGCCCGCCGAAAAGTTGCCTTGAAAAAGAAAAAGAAAATTAAAGCAGTCACAATGCCTTTGGCACCAGTTCGCAGTCAGATTCAAAATCCATTGCCCGGCGACAAACCGGTCAGGGTGTTCAATCGCTCGCTCACCCCGCCGCCGCCTTCGTTTCCTGAGCCGTTCAGAGTTTTTTACTGATTTTTTCTTTTCTGGTGTTCGTGCTGCACCTTAAAACCAATCGGAGCAGACTCTTCCAGCGGTGATTCAAGGAATATCGCCAGTCTTTCGTTCAGGCTTTTAAGTGAAATTTTGAATAGATATTCGCAAAAATCTATTATGCCATCATTGGCACTGGAAAATTCTTTTTCATCTTCGAGAATGCTGAAGCGAAAATCGTTGCCAACCTTTTTAAAACCGACGATCAAAGTGAAGAATTTGTCTTCAAGATTGTCGTCGTTTACGTTGAGGGCGAAACCGATCAAAGCGACTCCGTTTTCGGCAAATTCAGTGTCAAGTGCATCGCCTTGCAGAATGTGACTGCGAAAAATGAAGCCCCGTGAAGGTGGAAAAAGATAAACCTTGGTGTCAGGGCACTGAAGGAAATCGATCAGAGCATTTTTCAGTTCCTGGACAAATTCACGGCATTCCTTGCGGTAGTTGTCGCATTCGGAGACTCCACGATCATAGGCCTCGCAAAGTTCTCGGTAATGGCTTTTTCTCGTCATTTTTCAGTCCTTTCCTGTCTTTTTTCATCAATTATTTCTTCAACTATCGTTGCATTTTCAATCGGGTCCTCTGGCGAATCAGCAGATGGCTGGGTTGGTTGCGAGAAGGTCTGATACTGCTGGGATCCGGAAAATGTCGATCCAAATCTGATTGTACCTGCACTTATATTTGCCTGTAAACGTTTTACCAGAATTCGGGCAACAAGCTTTCTGATTGCTGGAATAATGATCAAGAACCCCATGAAGTCGGTAATAAATCCCGGAACACACAAAAGAACCCCAACAATCAACAGCAGCAAGCCTTCTATTGCTTCATCCGCCGGAAGTGCGCCCTGGTCAAGAGTTTGTCTAAATCTGGCAAAAGTTGCCAAACCCTGCTGTCTGACAAAATAGCCGCCGAGAATGCCGGTAAAAACACAACAGGCCATGGTGAACAAAATGCCGGTGTTCTGTGCCACATAAAGAAGCAGAGACACTTCGCTAACCGAAAAGAAGGTTACAATAAGAAAAAATTGAAATACGCAGCCCATCGGCTTTTATTCCCTCCAGAATTCTGCAATGAGTATAACACTTTTCTTCTTTCGTTGATTATTTTGATTTAAATGAATTCTTTTCTGATCATAAAACAATTTCAAACCCTTATTCTGAAAGCAATCCCATGGGGCTGAAGAGTATCTTGCCAGAAACATTGTTTGACGCTATAATCAAAAGAAAACTGCGGATACTAACAAACTATGTCAGCTTCAATTAATCCAATGATCGGTTGTCGTGACTGCGGCAAACTGTTTATGAAATTTTCCCGCGATATTTGTCCCGAATGTCGCGAGAAAGAGCAGCTTCTAATTAGCCGCATAGTTAATTTTGTCAGACAGAATCCAAGGTGCGAAATAAAGAATATCAGTCTTGGCACCGGAATTCCCGCCAAAAAAATAGCTTCTCTGGTTCATGAAGGCTTGCTGCGCCGCTTTGGTCTGAAATTTTTCTATCCCTGCCGAATCTGCGGAACCAGCATTCAAACCGGCACCCTCTGTTACTGGTGCTCGGAAAAACTATATCGTCTTCTCGATGATTTGCGCGACAATATCTGGGGCGACCCGGAGGCCCGACACAAAATTGAAGCTGCCGGTTTGCGTCCAGACCTTCGTGAAGAAGACTGGGAGAAAGCTTCGACACTGTTCAGTGACAACATCTTTCGTCGACGCAGTGAACGCAATATCGTTTTCAGGCAGCGAAGAGGTGGGTCCTGGTATCGTTAAAAACTGATTTTTTTATCAGAGTAGCGCGTCCAGTTCAGCTGCAAGTTGTGCATAAAGCTCGACATATTCTTCTTTTTTGCTGAGGTTTTCAGCCGTTTCGATCAGCAGCGAGACCTCTTTCATTCTTGCTTCGAGCTCTTGTTTGCGCTTAATCTTTTCTGCAGATGCCAGATTGGTCGTCGGCATGCTAAGTCCGGAATCCTGTTTCTGAAAGGGGCTTTCTATGGGAGGCTCAGGAACGAAATCATTCTTGATCAAAGCAACACCAGGCATAGTTGGCTTTTTTGGCTCTTCTTCGTGGTTAAGGGCTTTTGCCAATATTTTTCCGACAAGTTTTTCTTCACTTATATGCTGATCCTCTGACGCTTTTTTCAAAGATTCGAGCAATTCTTCAGAGATTTCTATATTAAGCTGGCGTAGTTGCATTTTTATTGACCTTTTCTTGCTTTTTCAAGCTGAGATTTCAGCAGGTTCAGCTCTTGGCCGGTTTTCTGCAGAGCAGTTACATCATTTGCGGACAATTGCTGCTGGTAAAGCTCGTAAAGCTTTTCATAGCGAGCGCTAAGTTCAATAATCCGGGCGGTGTTCGAGCCATTGAATGCCGAGCCGTTAACCGGAACTTCAAGAGTTGGTCTGGCGGTCGGGGCGTAACCACCTTTATTGACGATGGTTCTGATCGGCCCACCGGTACCGGTAGGCATCAGTGGCGGTGAACTGTCAGAGCCACTGCGCCATTTGCGAAATTTTTCGAGCAGTTTCGTTGCCACGATATCACCGAGCATGCCGCCGACAATAGAGCCGATTGGCGGAAAAACTGCTGAGCCAAGCATAGAGCCAATCGTCCAGCCGGCACTTCCTGCCAGCATTGCTGTCCAGTCAAGAGTTTTAAAGTAGTTTTTAAAGCTGAATTTGCCGTTTTTAAGGCCGGCAAGGCCCTCGCCAGCCATATCTGCGCCAAGATAATAGGTGAATGTCGGGACAAAATTGGCAAGCAAGCCGCCAAAAACAGGCACTGCCGAAAGGAATGGTACAAAAACGCTGCCAGCAGCTCCGCCCAGAAGGCCGCCGGCCGTTCTGGCAAGGTAGTCGGCGGTGGCCATAGATTTAACTACCTTGACTACGCTGGGTTTCTCGCCATTGGTGGCGCAGTCTACCAGATGGTAGCCCATTTCCACGCCGAATTTACCGAGAAGCCACCCAGGTGTGCCGACGCCCGAAAATGAGTTTTTGAATTCGCGCATTCCAGCGCTTACGTAGCTTTCTTTACCCTTGGCACTTTGAGCTAAAATCGGCGGGAAAACCTGCAGCAGCATGGCGGCAAGCACTAAAAACGTGATTGCCCGCATTCTAAATCGATTTTTTATCGTCAGCAATTTCATAAAACCCTTACCCAATTTCTTTTAATTATAAGATATTTTCCCTCGGCCGCAATGTACTCTTTTCTTAAAAATGCATTTTCATAAATGCCAAATTGAGTGCCGGTTATACGGTGCCTGGACTTGCAAAAATTTTATTGATGGTTTTTAAGGCGCAAAGTAATGCGAAGGCAACTTTTTTGGGAAAAGTAATGTCGCTAAAGCTTCAATATTGATGACAGTCAGCCAATTATCCGGTATAAATATAGAAAAGCTGGAAATATAATCGGAGTCGAGAGCGATGATTCAGGACAAAAGCCGCAATACTGTAAAAGAAGCTGCCCTCGAGTTTTCCCGCCAGTATCTTGTCGGCGTTTCCTGGCTGTATTTCATTTCGGCGGTTACCATTTACAATTTTATCGCCGGTTTTGCTTTCTTGATTTTGCGACAGATGCGTTTCTTCAGCCTCGACTATGTCGGTTTTGCGCTGGCTGGACTGCCGGTATGTCTGCTTTTAAGCATTGCCATGGCTAATCGGCGAAAGATACCGCCCGAAAAGGCCATCGCTATCGTTGATAGCTTCAACCAGGCCGGCGGACTGGCGATCGCTTCGGTAGAAACCCATGATAACTCATGGAACCAACGTTTGCCGGTAACCGTAAAAATCCCACGTCTTACTACCAGATTCGAGCAACGCCTGCTATTTTTAGCCGTCTCATTGATCTTCATCGTCGCCGGGATCAAGGTGCCACTTTACGATTTTTCCAAAAACGAAAACATAAAAATGGATCTCAAAGGAATGCAGGAAAAAGCGCTGGTGCAGATTGAAACTCTTGAAGAGACTGGGGTAATCGATGCTAACGAAGCTGCCGAACTCAAAGAGACCCTCGAAAAAATGGTTAAATCTGCAGATCGAAATGACCCGGCCAAAACTTTCGAAGCCTTTGATCAGCTCAATGAAAAAATCATGAAAGAAGGGCAAACTGCTGCACAGAAGGCTGCTCAAAGTCTTGAAGAACTTGAGCGGCTGAAAGAACAGGCTCAGCAACTGCAAAAAACTGATTCTGCGGACCAGAATGCCTTGAAGTCGGCACAAAATCAGTTGCAAAATAGTTTTTCAGCTTCTGAAGCGTCGCAACAAATGTCGACAGGCCTGAAAAATTCGATCGATAAGGGGCTTGAGTCGGTTAATGCTGATGGTAGCCCATCTGCGGGTGAAATGAAAAAGGCAGCTCAGGATTTGCAGAATTATATAGACCAAAAAATCCAGGAAAAGCGCAAACTGGCTGAAAAGTTGCGAAATGCCATGATCATCGATCGAAAAACATTTGAAAAAATGATGAAAGAAGGAAAAGTGAAGCCGGCCGGCAGCATGGAGGATCTTAAATTTTCCGATCAGGTTTATATTGTAAAGGATGAATCTGAAAAGCAGTCAGGCCAGGGTGGTGAGTCAGGCCAGGGTGGTGAGTCAGGCCAAGGTGGTGAGTCTGGCCAGGGCGGTGAATCAGGCCAGGGTGGTGAATCGGGCCAGGGCGGTGAATCAGGCCAGGGTGGTGAATCGGGCCAGGGCGGTGAATCAGGCCAGGGCGGTGAATCAGGCCAGGGTGGCAAATCAGGCCAGGGTGGATTTATGACCGGTAATGGCGGAATAAGCCGTGGCGGAGGTTCTGCACCGCTTAATTTCAATCGAAAAAGCTCTGAACACAATACTTCCTTTAAGGATGAAAAATTACCTGATCCGGCGGCGGTCAGTCTCGAAGATTCCGTCTCGATCGGTATGGGTATTTCAGCGCCAACGGTTGAAGCAGGTCAGGCTTCACAAAATCTGCAGTCAGATTCGGCCGCAGCTCTTCCTGGGCGCAGTTCCGGCAAAAACGAGATAATTTTGCCCAGACATCGAAATGCAGTTAAAAAATTTTTTGAACGACAGAATTAGTTAATTCAGGAGAATGCCAATGACAAGTAAAACTCAGCTTATTCCGGTTGCAGAATTGGAACAGGCATCGGAAAAATGCCGCAAGATTCTGGCCGAGCTCGATAAAATACTGGTTGGTCGCCCTCAGCTGCACCGCATGGTGCTGATCGGCATTCTCAGCCGTGGCCACATTTTGCTCGAAGGGTTACCTGGCGTCGGTAAAACTGCCTTGATCAAAACCCTTGGTCAGCTCCTTAATCTTGAGTTCAGTCGAGTTCAGTTTACCCCTGATCTCATGCCGGGAGATATTCTTGGTGCGCATATTCTGCAGCAGGATGAGTCGGGCAGGAGAGAAATGACCTTTCAACCCGGGCCGGTTTTTACAAACATTCTTCTGGCCGACGAAATAAACCGTGCATCGCCAAAGACCCAGTCTGCTCTTCTTGAAGCGATGCAGGAGCGTTCGGTGACCTTAATGGGCAAAACCAGAATGTTGCCTGATCCATTTTTTGTACTTGCCTCGCAAAACCCTATCGAGTTAGAAGGAACTTACCCTCTTCCTGAAGCGCAATTAGACCGTTTTCTATTCAAGCTGGAAGTAAAGAACGCCGATGTGGCAACTCTCAAGGAAATAATTTTTACCAGGCGCCACGGTCAGCCGCCGGAACCAAAATTCTGCGTCGAGAAGTCTGAACTGGAGGCTTTGTTTGCGGTAATGAACCGGGTTTATCTGCCTGGGCCGGTTGCGGAATACATTGCCAGACTGGTTAATGCTTCCGATCCTTCTTCAGAAGGGGCAACCGATATGGTTCGGCAATTCGTACAGTATGGGGCGTCGCCCCGAGCTGCTATTGCAGTGGCCGAAGCTGCGCGTGGAGTGGCTGTTCTTGCCGGACGACCCAGCGTTGGTTTTGAAGATGTTCGCGAGGTTGCTTTGTCGGCCTTGAACCACCGTATTCTTCTTAATTATAAGGCCAAATTCGAAGGAATTACGCCTGGCAATGTTTTAAATGATGTTTTGAAAAATACCAGCGAGACCGAGCTCGAATTCGCCGGAGAAATTGAAATTGAGGCCTCAGGGAAATAGAAAAATGAAAAGAATAACTTGGCTGTTGCTTGGTTTGCTGCTTTTCTACACTGGGAGCGTATACGCAAGAAGCACCACTGTCGAATCCATGGGAGTTAGAATAACCGCCGTTCCGGATTTTTCCAGTCGCCCGATTAGCGGCTATTGCTTCTATTCAGTGGTAGCCACGAATCGAAGTTCTCGCGAAAAGGACGTGCGTCTGTCAATGCGCACCAGCTATAGCGGTGAACTTGAACAGGTTAGCAGAAGCTTCAAACTTGCCGCAAACGAAAGTCGCATTGAATCGTTGTTTTTTCCGATCATGGATTTCTCGGCAGACGGCATGAAGGTTGAGGTTGATGGCGTTCAAATTTCCGAAAAGGTTTTCCCATACATCAGCATTTATCGGGATTACTACCGGAAAAAGCAGGCTTTGGTCGATAACCGCGTTTCAAGAAGCGAGTTTGAAGCTGTTTTCGGAAGTGGGCGTGGAAGTTATGACCTTGAAATGACCATGTTCGAAGGCAGCCTCTCGCAGCTAGATACGCGCTGGCTGGCTTATTCCCGTTTCAATTCAATGATTTTCTACGCTGAATCTCTTGCACAGATGAATGGCGAGGTGCGTGCAGCGGTCTATGATTATATCCGTGCCGGTGGAAGTCTTCTGGTACTTGGTGAATTCACGCCGCCAGAAGATTTTGCTCCTCTCGACGTCGAAAATCCATCTGGCATAAGGAATCTGCGTGGATACGAAAGCGGTTTTGGTCGTTTGCTCGTCGCCGACGAAGATATTCTCGCCCGGGTAGCAACTTCTAGCGGCAACCCATTCCCGGATCTCATATCAGATCCGTTTTCTAGTGTAACCGGGCGTGGCCGCTCTCCAATTGCTTATAACGACAATGACGTCAATATTGTTTCTTCACAGTGGTTGATGATAATAATTTATGCCTTCGCTTTTCTTATTGGGCCGGTTAACGTTTATGTTCTGCACAAGCTTGGTCGAAAAATCTGGGTGTTCTGGACTGTCCCGGTCGCTTCGGCGGTTTGCTGTCTGTTTATTTTCGCTTATTACTGGCTTTTCGAAAGTTCGACGATGATGGTTCGCAAGCAGGCTTTGACCTTCATCGATGAAAGAAACAATCATGCCGTGACTCTGGGCAATCTTGCCGTCTATTCTTCCTCATCGCGTGCAGAAGGTTTCAGATTCAGCTATGATACTGAGGTAATTCCCATTGCCCAGCGTTCTTACCGCTCTTCCGACGGCGGCAAGTTCGTTTATCTCGATGAAGACCAGCATCTTGCCGATGGCTGGATTCGGCCAAAGATTCCCCGGTATCTCCATCTACGCAAAGTACATCTGAGTCGTGAGCGACTGAGTCTGGAAGGCAGCGGCGGAGACCTGAAAATACTGAATGGACTTGGTGCCAGAATTCGCATTGCTTTCGTCATGACGCCCGACGGAAACATTTATAAATGTGACGGAGTTGAAGCCGGCCGAAAAGCTCAATTATTCAATCATGCACAGGCCTTGAAATCACGCAGGCGTTATCGAGGGCTTTCGACCGTTTTTCGTGAGGAATGGCACAGCCATTTTGATGAACTCTATAGAAACCCGCAGAATTATCTACAGCCGGGAATGTATGTTGCTTTGCTCGAAGGTGCACCGTTTCTCAAAAAACAATCATTTGAAAACGGAGATACCGATGCCACTTCAGTCGTGGTCGGCATAATGGGGGGTGAATCATGACTCTTCAGGTCAAAAACCTCAGAAAGCATTTTGGCGATACTCTGGCAGTAAACAACGTTTCGTTTGAAATTACCGCCGGCGATATTATCGGCTTTGTTGGGCCGAACGGCGCGGGAAAAACCACGACCTTGCGCATGCTTGCGACCTTGGATGAGCCTACCAGTGGCGACATAGAACTCGAAGGTCGTTCGTTGATCGAAAATCCAGAATTCGGAAGGGGCCTGGTCGGCTTTGTGCCTGATTCGCTGCCGGTTCACCATGATATGAACGTTCATGAATACCTCGACTTTTTTGCCCGGGCTTATGGAATTGAATCGCGGCGCCGGGTCAGACTGGTTGAAGAACTCGAGACATTCACCAACCTTCTCGACAAGCGCGAAAAAATGCTCGATGCCTTGTCGAAAGGCATGAAACAACGGGTAAGTATCGCTCGGGCTCTAATTCACGATCCAAGATTCATTCTGATGGACGAGCCTGCCGCCGGTCTGGATCCTCGTGCCCGTATCGAGTTACGCGAACTTTTGAAACTGCTTTCACAACAAGGCAAAGGAATTTTAATCAGTTCACATATTCTCAGCGAACTCTCAGAAATTTGTACTTCTGCATTGATCATCGAGAAAGGCAATTTACTCAAATTTGGCTCAATAGAGAGCATTACCGCCCATGAAACCAGTGTGCGTCGGCTGATTATCAAACCACTTAGCGGAATCGAAGAATTGAGCAAGTTTCTTGTGCTTTATCCAGGGGTCGAGAATCCGGTTTTGAACGGGAAAGCCCTCGAATTTGATTTCACCGGCGATGATCTCGAAGCCACAGAATTACTTAAAGAACTGGTTAACAATAATCATCAGATCATAGAATTCCGCTTCAAACAGCAGAATCTTGAGACTGTGTTCATGAACATTACCAAAGGAGAAGTACAATGAGCTCCTGGGCAGGCATAATCGAAAAAATAGACGATCATCTCAATCCCATTATTGTTAAGGAATTGCGTCAAGTCGTCAGGGGGAAATTCTTCTGGGGCGTTCTTGTGCTCTTTCTTGGCTTTCAATGTGCTGTCCTGAGTCTTTCGCTCGCCGACCAGAGTGTCTCAAACAACAACGTCGGCGCTGAGACTCTGACTTTTCTTTTCGGCATCCTGTTTCTGGGGTGTTTTGCGGTGATACCCCTGCATTCCGGTTTCAGATTCGCAAAAGAGCGTCAGGAAAATTCTGAAGAGCTGTTGTTCATTACCACTATTACCCCGCATTCGATCATCTGGGGAAAATTTGCCGCGAGTATGGCTTTCATTCTCCTTATTTTCAGCGCATTTGCGCCGTTCATGGCTATGACCTTCTTTCTCAGCGGGGTCGATATGCCGATGATGTTTCTAGTGCTTTTTCTTGGATTGATTGTTTGCGCCGGTGGAACCATTCTGCAGATTGCCATCGGCAGTCTGGCCAGAGACGGCAATGTCTTCAATCTTTTGCGCGGTGTGGGTCTGTTTATCCAGGTTTCCCTGTTTTTCAGCCTTACCGGCATGGTCAGTGAAATCCTGCGTTATGGTGCATCAAGAACCTTCGGCACGACCAATTTTTATGGGGCTATTTTTACCATTGCTTTTTTCATTATCTGCTTTGCCTACTTTTTCTATCTGGCGGCGGCGGCCGTGGTTTCTCCTGCCGGGACCAACATCATGAGGCCGGTTCGTTCTTTTCTGAGCAAATTCTGGCTGATGTCCCTTGCGGTAATGATCTACTGGACAAGTGTTTCCGGCAAAGAACTGATTTTTGGCTGGGGGTTTGCCGCGGTTTTTTTAATTAACATAGTATTTCTGATAGCTATTTCAGAGCGAGATTACCTGACACGCCGCGTCGCCCGTGAGTTACCACAGGGAACTCTGGGGCGTCGTCTTGGCTTTCTGCTGTCAAGTGGTGCTGCGGGTGGAATTGCCTGGTGTATTCTAATGATACTCGCCACCGTTGGTGTTATCGTTGCAGCCTCGATGCTTGTTCCCATGGCCGGGCATATATCCACGGTTTTTTCCGGATTTTTCAAATTTTCGTTTGGTTTTACCGGTTATGTGCTTGGATACAGCCTGGTGGCCGTATTTATTCGCCGAGTTTTTCTTTACAATTATGTTTCGGCGCGTAATACCTGGGGTGTTGCCCTGGTCGTTTTTGCCTTTTTCGCCCTCGCTCCAATGTTTCTGGGCGTTTTTGTCGGAGCTCGTTCAGAATTGCTGATGATCGGCAATCCCTTTGCCATCGCTTCGAGTCGCTCTGAGGTCATGGGCCTGGCCTTTGCCACTTTGCTGACGGTAGTCGGAGTTTTGTTGAATGCGCCATGGTTCGGGCGCCAGTTCCGGGAATTTCATGAAGCCAGGACCATCAATGCTGCGCGAAAGAATGTGAGCAATGGATAAAGACCTTCTCAAAGCAATCGCTGACGCCGAAGTTGCTGCGCAGCGCTTTTATTTGAATGTTTCGTCGCGTTTTTCCGGAAGCAGCGGCGGTAACCGCTTTGGGCAAAACACCGGTAATTCTCTTGAATATCTCGATCATCGTGAATATCAGCCCGGCGACGATATCCGGCATATCGACTGGAATGCGCTGGCCCGTTCAGATAAGGTTACAGTTAAGCTCTTTCGCGAAGAAGTGACCCCGCATCTTGATTTGATCATCGATGCTTCGTCGTCGATGCAAGCTGGTTCACCGGCAAAACCCAGGGCTTTGTGGGGGCTGGCTGCGCTATTGAAAGTTTCGGCGCAGAATGCCGGCTATTCGGTTGCCTGCTGGCTGATCAAAGACCGCCCTCGACGTATCGAGCCGGCGCATTTGCCTCTGGCCCAGTGGCCTGACTCTGAGCTTGATTACAACGGAAACACCGGTATGACTCTGGTTTCTTTTCCACCAAAATTTCGTAGTCAGGCTGTGCGTATTTTTCTGAGCGATCTTTTCTGGGAGCAGGAGCCAATGACGGTATTGCAACAACTGGCTCATCATGCGGCATTGCTGGCAGTCGTTCAGGTGCTGGCCCGCGTCGATGTCGAACCTGAGCATGCCGGTAACGTTCGCTTGATCGATAGTGAAAGCCATGCCGCCATAGAATTGATGGCCAATGAAGAATTGAATCAAACTTATCGCCGCAATTTTTTGCGCCATCAGGAATACTGGAAAAGATGCTGCGTTAAGACCGGATCTGTTTTCAATCATTGTATCGCAGAAGATTTCGTTGCCGATTATGTTCCGGTAGAATTATTGCGCAGCGAAATACTGATGGCCAGGAGTTGAGCATGCCCTTTTTCATGAATCCGCTGGCATTCTACGCGACGGCTGCATTGCTTGTAGTAGCCGGAGTTTATCTATTTCGCCGACAGTCGCGCGATATAAAGGTCTCTGCTCTGATGTTCTACGCCGCGGTTAAGGTTCCGGCAGAGGGCGGGCGAAAGGTCACTTTGCCGCAAACCCCTCTGATATTGCTGGTTGAATTGTTGATCCTGACACTGGTCATTTTTGCCGCGGCTGACCCGAGAGCCATAATCGGTGAGGAGTTCATGCCACTGGTTGTTATTCTTGACGATTCTTTCTCAATGAGAGCCGGGGATAACAGTAACCCAAAAAGCAAGGCGACTCGTTTTCTCGATCGCACGGTCTTCAGCGAAAAGGTTTATCGTGTTTCCCTGATTAGAGCGGGGACTCGCCCTGAATTTATTGGCCGCCGCGATATGTTACCCAAAGAAGCATCATTGCTTATTGAAAACTGGCGTTGTAACTCACCATTGTCAGACCTTGACGAGGCGGTAAAACTTGCCGGTGAAAGTTTCAATCCCGGCACCAGAATTCTTGTGTTGACTGATTCCGCGCCCCAGTCAACTCTTTCTGAGAATATCGGCTGGTATGCCTTCGGCGAGCCGGTAGGAAATCTGGCAATAACTGCTGCGAGTCGCTACCCGCTTGGTAATGTCGATCGTTGTTTTATCGAGTTTTCAAATCTCAGCGAAGAGAATCGCGAGCTTCAGGCTGTAGTAACCGATCAGGCATCGGGCAGGGTTCTTGAGCAGATAAACTGGCAGATGCCTGCCAATTCAATTCGACGCTTGCGCTTCTCTTTAAAAAATACCGATGCCCGGGTGAATGCAAAAATCCTTTCTGATAGTATCGAATATGATAATGAAATATGGTTGATGCCGGTTCGAAAAGATCCGTTGAAAGTTGCAGTTGCTGGTTTACAACCATCACTTCGCCCTTTGTTCGAAAACACTCTCAACGCTGCCGAAAATGCCGAACTTGTTTCTGGTGAGGCTGAAATGGTCATTACCAGTGACGTCAATCTGGCAACGGGCAGCAACGAAACCTGCATCCTATTTTTGCCGGTTGCTTCTGATCCAATGCTGGTGCGCGGAACAGTGACTTCCGATCGAACCCATTTCATTTGTGAAGGTCTGCCTGAAGTGCGTGGCATGTGGGCGATCGAAACGTCTGCCAAATTGGGTGGTTACCCGCTCTTGTCTGTCGGTGATCGCGATCTGTTCACCATTGCCCGTGAAGCCGGCGGACAATACCGCTTAAGCCTGAATATTCTGCCGGAGTACTCGACCATTCAGCGCACAAGTTTCTGGCCGGTTATTTTCTGGAATGTTTTCAACTGGAGACAAAGTCTAAAGCCTGGTCCGACTGATTTCAATTTTCGCAGCGGCATGGAAGTGACCGTCAATGCCGGCAGTGAAAATGAGATAAATCTGTTTTCCCCTTCGGGAAGATCACAAAAGCTTGCTACGTGGAAAGGCCAGGCAGGGTTCGTCGTCGATGAAACCGGTTTGTATAGATTGTCTGCCGGTCCTGCTTCCTGGACGATCGCGGTAAATCTTACCTCAGCCAGAGAATCTGATTTGACCGATAAAATCACCCAGAGGCCAGATAATGATGGTCCCGACCAGGAATTGCTCAAGCATTCCTCGGATGTGCGCTGGTGGTTCATTATTCCGGCACTACTGCTGCTATTATTACACCAATGGCTGGTAAGCAGAAGGAGGCAGAATATTGTTTACTGATCCTCATTGGCTGGTTCTATTGCTGCCGGTTCTGCTGCTGTTGTTTCGATTGAAAATGCCCGGGCGTAAAATCCTGGTATTGCGTCTGCTGATAATCACTTTGGTATTCATGGCGCTGGCTGGAGCAAGCATTAAAAGACCCGGCCGCGACGGCATGATCGTGGTGGTTGCCGATAGAAGTCTTTCTATGCCGGCCAATGCCGATGACCGCATCAAGGAAACCATGTCGATGTTAAAGAATGATATGCCGGCCAACGCCCGCCTTGGCCTGGTTTCTTTCGGCACCCGGGCCAGAGTCGACATGTCACCTGCACGAAGCTCATTTTCCGGTTTTGCTGCCGATTTAGATCCCGAGGCTTCAAACCTTGCCGAAGGGATCGATAAGGCTCTATCTCTTATTCCAACCGAATCTTCCGGGCGAATAATTGTTTTAAGCGATGGCCAGTGGACCGGCGAAAATCCGCGGCAGATAGCTTTCAAAGCTGCCCGGCGCGGTATTCCCATCGATTACCGGTTTATCGGTCGCAATGCGGTAAAAGACCTGGCGATTACCAGGTTTGAGCTTCCAGGCCTGCTCAACCCCGGTGAATCTTTTTTAATCAAGTCCGAAGTCTTTTCGCCATTACAGCAGAATGTGAGTTTTGTTCTGAGCTGTAATGGTAAAACAATCAATAGATTTGAACGTTCGCTTGAATTAGGTTCAAATTCCATTGTTTTTCGCCATACCGCCCCCGATTCATCGATCGTCAAATATCGGTTGGAAATCGGCAGCGATGAAACCGATCCGGTTCCAGAAAACAACGTCGCAGTAAGTCTTGCCGAGGTTGTCGGTAAAAAGCCGGTTCTGGTAATTTCCAATCATGATTCGCGATTTATCATGTCGGTTTTACAGTTGGCGGGCCAGAAGGCGGAATTGATCATTCCAGGGAAAATGCAGTGGAATATCGAAACTCTGGCCGGTTATTCAGCGGTTATTATCGATAATGTCTCGGCAAACGAGGTAACTCAACATGGAATGAGGGTTCTTTCAGCCTGGGTCGAACATCTCGGCGGAGGTTTGCTGCTGACCGGCGGCAAGAATGCCTATGGAACCGGAGGTTATTACCAATCGCCCCTGGAAGCCGTTCTGCCTGTTTCGCTTGAACTGCGCAGCGAACATCGCAAACTATCTTTGGCGTTGGTAATTGTGCTTGATCGATCGGGTTCAATGGCCGCTCCGGTGCGCGGTGATCGAACCAAAATGGATCTGGCGAACATCGCCGCTGCCGGATGTCTCGAGTTGCTGTCACCGATGGATGAGTTCGGCCTGCTGGCTGTTGATACCGAACCGCATGTTGTTGTGCCCCTTGAACCGTTAACCAACAAGGATAAATGGCGGGACAAAATCCTTCGGGTAGAGTCTATGGGCGGCGGAATCTATGTTTTTGAAGGGTTGAGCAAGGCTGCACAAATGCTTAATTCTGCCAAGGCGAAAACCCGCCACATCATTCTTTTTGCTGATGCTGCCGATGCCGAAAAACCTGGCACCTATTGGGAGTTGCTCGACAAGGCGACTAAGGCCGGCATGACTGTCAGCGTCATCGGACTTGGCACTGAAACTGATTCAGATGCCAACATTCTTAAAAAGGTCGCTGCCGCTGGCAAGGGGCGAATCTTTTTTACGCGTGAGCCTGAAGAATTGCCGCGTTTGTTTACTCAAGATACCTTTGTTGCCGCGCAAAGCACTTTTATCGATGAAAAAACCTCGATTGTTTCGACAAACTTGATCCGTGCCTTGCTCGATGAAGAGCTGCAGATAAAGTCTTCGGTTGGCGGTTACAATCTTTGCTATGTTCGCCCGGGAGCCAATGTCGTTTTGCGAACTACCGACGAGAATATGTCGCCATTGCTGGCCAATTGGAACAGCGGTCTTGGCCGGGTTGCCTGTTATACCGGCACAACCAGCAGTGATTTTGCCGGTAATTTTCTCGCTACGGCCGATGCTTCTTCTTTATTTGCTGGTTTATGTGCCTGGTTAGCGGTCGATCAGCGTCAGTATCTTGATCAAATGCCGGTTACACAAAAAATTGTCCGTGGTTCCTGGATGGCGACTTTGCATCTCGACCCGGAACGTGAGCGTGAATTTATCAATGAAAACCCTCGAGTAACATTGATCAGGTCGACAAATAACCAGGCGCCGGAAAAAATATCTCTGTTGATGAACTGGGAAACTGCTGACTCTCTGTCGGTTTCAAGACAATTGTCTGGTAATGAGGCGTTGGTCGCTCTTATCGATGCCGGACAAAACAAGCAGTTACGCCTTTACCCGGTTTGCTTGCCTTATTCTCAGGAATACCTGTCACTCGATGTCAATGAAGGCTCGGAAAAACTGAAGGAAATAGCCTTGATCAGCAATGGGCGGGAATTAATCGATCTGGCCGGCTCATGGCAGACCATGCCGGAAACCTTGCAATATAAGTCCATCTCTGAATTTCTACTAATGTTGGCCATGATTCTCTTTATCGTCGAGGTCGCCGAAAGACGAACGGCTATTCTAACAATTGTTTTAAATATGGCCTTAAGAAAGAATCGTTCTCTTGCAGGAAAGCCTGTGCTGCAAGCAGAAAAAAGAGCCGAAGAAAAAATCTCGTCGAGGCTTGATCAGGTTCAGAGCGTTGGTGTGCCTGATGCTGAAAAGGTTGAAAAGCCGGTGGCGCAGGAGGCCGGCTTTGCCGGAGCCCTCAAAAAAGCCAAAAACCAGGCTGGGAAACGCACTGGCCGCTAAAATTAAAAGGCTGGGCGTAGCAGCAGCCGGTAACCCATGAGAAAGGCGTTGTCGTTGGCAACTTCGACAATGATTTTGTCGCCTGGCAGGCTGCGGTACTCGCTGACAGGGCCGCCGCAGACCACCATTCCGGCCATGCCAAGGTTGTTCTGCTCTAGAAGTTGAAAACGTTTTTGGCCGTTTCGCTCGATCCAGGCCTCGCAGACTGCTTTGCCCGAGCGACCGAAATATCCATCCTTGTTGTATTCAAGACTGGTAATGTCAAGATCACCTATCGCCATCTCCAGGGCTTCTATATGCAGATTTTCCGGAATGTCTATAATAAGCCGTCCTTGATCATCAACCTGGCAATTTTTTCCGGAAGCTGCAGTTTCAAAAAGATGTTTTTCGGGCAAATTCAAAATCTGATTGCGCCTGATTTGAAAATTTGGGCCTAGTAGCAGGGCACCAGGAAATTTTCCGCCAAGTCTGGGGCCGCCGCCGAGCAACGGAACGGGGCGTTGCTGATCTGGGCGGTTGAATTCTGTTTCAGGGGTGAAGACCTCTTCGATAACTGTGCAGCCTTGCAGGTCAGGGGCAAAGAGAATTTCTAGTTCATGAACGTGCGCGACGCACTTTTGCGGGTTACCGCTGCCAATATTGGTTAATCGAAAACGGTCGGGTTCGATTTGCCCAAAGGTGCGCAGGCAATTGTGCAGGGTTTCGTTTTCAGGGTTGTCGGCGGTTCTTACTTCAGAAAACTTTTTCAGGCTGCTGCGGTCGGCCCATTTATGCCAGAAGCCGGTTTTTCGGTCGTGGGCTTCGCAAAGGATGTAGGCAGCATCAGGGTCAAAGGCATCAAAATTGGTCGGATCAGCAGCAAAAATCGGATCTTTGCGATGTTTTAGGATGGCGTGATAAATCGGTCGATGGCGAAATTCTTTGGGAATAATGAATTCAAAGCTGTAATTTTGTCGAAGTTCAAGGCCATTCTCGCTGTCGAGCTGATAGTTGATCAAAAGCCCATTTATTTTGCGGAACTCAGCAAAAGTTCTGGTTTTTTGCGGGTCTGTCTGGCGCTGGTGACGGTAAACCAGTCCGAATTTGTGAATCGAGGTTCGGGCCAGTTCGGCTGAACCGGTACCGACATTGATTATCCGAACCATTGTCGGTGAAAAATCACCGACGTTTTCGCGCAGATTGTAAAGAGTGTTCTTTTTCGGTTTTTCCGGTGGCCGGACCGCAGATCGCTTTACCGGGCCAAATTGATCAGACCAGGTTAACCAGATGCCGGTTGAAGGATTGAAAAAGTCGCATTTGATCAATGCGTCATTCGGGTCGAGGCCGTCTTGATCCGGTTGAAAATAAAAGCGTTCCTTGCGATGTTCAATATAGGCATAGTCAGGATATCTTCGTCTGAATTCTTCGGGAACCTCAAGAAGAAAGGCCTGTCCAGGTCTTAGCTGCAGGCCTCTATCCATGCCGAAAGAGAATTCAATAGTGTCGATGTCGATCTTCTCAGGTATTTTGAAAACGCCACGAATGAAGGGGTTTTCGCCTATTACGCCTTCTGAAAAGCCTGAGACTGCACAAACCATCAGAAAGAAAAAAACAAAAAAGACAGATTGAGCTTGTTTCATTGCAGAATTTCCTTCAAGTAATCATGAAAATGGATGAAGCGTTGCAGTTTGAGGTGAGTGTCGCTTTTATTCAAGCGAAAACTTTCGAGGTATTCACACCAGAGATTAAGCTTTTCAGCTTCAAGACGGCGTCGATGTCTGGCAATAGGTGTGGCAAAAAACTGCGTTTGATAACGCTGAATCAAACGGTCTATGGCTGCGGCAATTTTCTTTTCCGCCTGAGGACGGTTTTCAGCTCTGGACTTTTTGATAATTCTGGCCAGAAGGGGGTGAGAAAATTGGAGCTGCCGAAAAAGAAAGGCCAGCCGAAAGCCCAGATCGTCTGCGGTCGTGGCGGCTATGAAAAGGTCTTTGAAATGGGTGCCGGCGATAAATTGCCAGTGCGGGGTTCGATTATAGAAATGTCTGATGAAATTATGCTGATACTCGGTCAAGGTCTGCGGCGGCACGATTATGGCTGCAAGAAAAGAGCGCAGCGACAGGCCGTTTGCCATTCTAACCTCGTTGTTGACTATATTGCCGTTATAATTTTTCCCTTCCAGGAAAAAGCCGGGTGAAAGTTCTGCAGAGTCGTTGAGCAGTCCGTATGAACAAAGGGCGTTTTCAATGGCGGCGATCGATGTTTTTCGGCTTTTCTGGCCGGCCCAGACCGGCAAACGATCTCCGGACGAGATAGAAGGCGGAAAAAGTTTTTGAAAAGCATTTATGGCCTGCAGGCGGAACTCTCCGCTGCCTTTAGGTTCAACACTGTAGGTTGGGAAAAGTTGAATTTGCATTTGTGCCAGCAGCGGAACGTTAAAGATGATTCGCGGACAGGGCAGATTGCGGCGGGGCTGCTGCCACGGGTCGTCGAAATAGTTGATTCCCGGCCCGATTGACAGAAAAACCATCTGGTTCTGGCCACTGCCGATGTCGGTATTGTCGATTCTGGAAAAATTGATGCGAACGAAATCCGGCACCAGTCCGAGCTTAAGCCGATAGTCCTGGCTGAGCAGATATTCTTCGCGGTCAAGTAGTTCAAAAACCAGACGAATATCTTCGGCGGATTTACTTCGCCAATCCTTTAAATGTTTGTTTAATGTAAGTTTGTGGCTTGGATTGATTGTTGCCAATTCCATTGCCTCGGCAATCGAGTCTGCGGCAAAATAATCGACAGGGCCCCAAAAGTTGTCTTTGAACAGAAAATAGCGGTTCAATGGAACTTTTTTACAGATTTTCAGTCGGTTTTGGCTGAATTCGGCGATAAAAAAATTGAGTCGTGAGGCTATTTGCGCCGGGGCTGCGGCAAAAGAAAATTCAAAATAGCCCAGATCGCAGACAAAGCATTTGTTGGGCTCGCCGTTGACATGATGCGGAACGTAAAACCATTTTGCGAAATCTGGTTGGGGCATATCTGCCGATTGTGGAGACAGAGTCGTGCCATATCGGTATAGCGGCTCACCATTTTTTTTGGCCGGCGAGAATAGCCCGCTTTTTAAATTTCTTTGTTCAAGCTTCAGGCTGGCTTCAAGATCTTCAGGCAGGTTGCCGCGCAAAATGAACCTGTTAATCTGTTTGTCATAGCGCAGGCCGGCAATTACTCTAACTTTGCCGGTGGCGGCCGGACCGATGAAAATCGGGCGTTCACGGCCGGGGTGATCGAGCAGTTGAAAAGCCGTCTGCTCGTTGATCAGTTGTGTGAACTCGCGGTCTAGATCAAGTTTTGCCGGGCAAACCTTGCCAAGGAAAAAAATGAAAATTGTCGCCAGAAATATCAGCCGTTTTATTTTCATATTTTCTCTCCGTTGGCTTGATTATCGAAAGATACTGATCCGATCACAACCTATCTATTGATAGCCTATGCTACAATCATTTTTCCGTCAACCTCTGGCGAAGCAACAAAAAGATGCGGCAAAAAAAAGCACCGGTCAGATATTCATCAGGCCGGTGCAAAAGAGTCTTAAGCTCGAAGAAAATTGGCGCAGGTCAGCAGAGCAGACGGGCGCTCAACAAAATCTGCTTTTATCGGGAAGGCTGCGAATGGCGGTTTCCTGAAGCATTGGCTTCGGGAGGGTTCTCGGCAAAATTATGGCAGGTTTCATGGCCATTTTCACCCGGATAATAGCAATTGAGAATCGAATCCATCTTTTCTCTGCCTTCGGCAATTGCCAGAGTTTTTTGCCAGAGCTCATCAGAAAGCAGTTCGCGAAGGGGCTGATTAACCCGACCGAGATACTTTATCGCCTTGAGTAGCTTGTTATCCCAGGTTTTGTGGTATTTGAGCAGATCGTCAGGGTAGACGACCTTGCGGCGTGATTTTTCATCTATGCCGCGGAATGGTTCGCTGATATTGAGATAACCGTAGTCATCGGTAAGCTCTTCACCCGGCTGAATGTCTCTTATGGCGATTTCAAAATCGTATGGAGTTGTCAGACAGTTTGAGTGAAAGCTGTGATTCACGTAGCGACCGTTGTCCCAGCAAAGGATGTGATTCCCCTTACTGTTGCGAAAACAGTATTTGCCGAGAATTTCCTTGTAAATTCCGTCCATTTCCTCTACCTGCAGGGGGCTGAACTCGCGGTCGAGTTTGTCGAACACCCAGGTGATGGTTCCTTTGGGAATCAAGCGGGTCGCAACGACCCCATAGCCAATTTCATTGTTGATGAAGCGCAATTCGGTCCAGGGAATGATCATATAAATCCTCTGATTTTTGAAAATAGAACGGAAACGGTCGGCTTACTTCAAGCTGTCTGAGCATGTTTCAGCTAAGTCGGATTTTAACGCCAGCGGGTTCTGCCAACAATTCCGGCAATAGCTGTTTTAGGGTGACTCGCGCCGTTTTTAGACATTGTAGAGATTATTTTCGCACGCCATAATTTATATCTGAATTAATCTAATCAATTCGGGGCGCAATAGAATCTATTTTGGTTGCAACCGCGAAAAGCTCGGGGTATTCTTTTATTGATCTGTAATTCAGGAGAATCTTATGAAGAAATTTTGTCTGCTGATTGCTATGCTATCTTTTGTTGTGCCGGCCGGGTTTGCCCAAAACACTTCTGATTATCCTCTGCTGAGTCAGGGAATGATCGAGCCGCCGCCTCCCCCCCCTGGTTTTGGAATGCCGCTGCCGCCCGCGCCTCCCAGTGCCAACCAGCCCGAACCCCCGATGCTGCCGCCGGTAAATGTTGTGAAAAATGATGTAAAACCTGCAGTGCAGGCTGTTGCGCAGCCACAGGTTAAAGTCGTTCAGGCTATTTCGCGCGAACTTTATGAGAAAGTTAAGCAGATGATGCGCTCGATTTATACTTTCAGAACAATTGTTGAAAAGCCAGAAAGCGGCGAACATCTGCGCCGTATTCAGAATCTCGGACGCATCTGCTCTGAGTTGCTCGAACTGCACCGGTATCCTGTGCCTTCAAGGTTCGTTCCTTCGCATTCCGATCGAGTTTTGCGTGACAGATCTTATGAAGCCGTTGAATACCGCCATTTCGGTGATTTTGACCAACGCCTCAATGGATGGGTCAAGCCAATTGATACTGCCGTTTATATCGATCTCATTTTTGACGGACGTGGCAAAAGAAGAACCCATGTGCGTGCCCAGGTTACTCGCAACGGCACCCTTGACGGGCATTTTTACGCTTATGGCTGGGATAAGTTCGGTCGCAACTGGAAATTGCAAGGAACAATGAGCAATCTGCTCAGTTTCGATAACGGTCTTCCCTATAGCGGAGAATTGAAAATATATGGTGCCGACCCAACGGGAAAATCCATGGCACTAGGTCTGCAATTCCCGGTGAAAATTCTTGGAATCGCCGAACCCGTTAAAAAAGAAATCCGGCATCGCAAAGGTCAGCCGGTTTCTATTGGTAACAGATAAAAAGTTCAGGTAAGAGAGAAATCGGGGGGGCGGCTCTTTTCAGAGTCGCCCTCTTCACATCGGCTTAAATCACATCTCGCATCTGTGAAATCCCCCTCCCTTAGATTAGCCGGCCTCTTCTTGCCTTATGTTCTTATTGGCAGCGGATCACAGAGACGGGCTTTAATGCGGGGTTAATCAGGCCTGGGCTTTCCAGAGGCCGTGAACGTTACAATATTCTCTGACGGTAATCGGCGAAGATTTGACGCAGAATTCAGCTTCAGCCGGCTGGCCGGGTTTGAGAAATTTAACATATTTGCGGTCGTCGGCGATAACTTCGATCCATTCGATGAAATGCTTTTCTTCCATGGGGTGGGGAACACTGCCAACTTTAACTTTTATGCCGTCAGCGGTTTTTTCGACCACGGGAACGTGCTTTTCCACGGCAGAGTCGGCGGTTTTTTCTTCCATCAGATTCATTTCCTGGCCACAACAAACCAGGGCCGGTGCGCCGGGGTGAACTACTTCAATTATGTTTCCGCAAATTTCGCATTTATAAACATTATGCAATTTGGTCATCAGATTTTCCTCCGTTTATGATTCTTTTTTCACCCTGCCATTATAGGGAAAGTCGCCGGCGAGGTCAATCGGATAAATAATTGTTTATAATTTAGACAAAATGCCAAAAAATGATAAAATAATAGGTACACTTATTTAATTTGAGGGGTAAATTGTGAAAAAAATATTGACGGTTTTAATGGCTGTTTTACTAGGCAGCACTCTTATTGCTGCAGAAAAACTGAAGAAAATTACCCTGAAAGATGCTTCTGTCATCATCGGTCGGGTTATCGAAATGAAAGATGGGCAGTATACCGTTGAAACCGACGCGCTTGGCACGTTGAAGCTCCAGGAGGACAATATCATTGAAATCCGTGCCCTGGGAACCAACGAAGATGCCTATACCGATTATCAGCCTTCCTCTGCCGGCAAGATCCAGCATGATATTCAGATCCAGGATGGCGCTAGAAGGCAGAATAGCTCGCCGGCGCGGCAAAAGTATGAAGAATCGCTGCAGCCTTCCGGCTCGAATGATATGAATCGCCAGCAGGAAGAAGTTAACTCGCGGGTGAAATCGATGACTGCCGATGGCGATTTCCTTGAATCACTCATGGATCTAAGTGAAAACAACAGCATGATGGATGTGATGTCCGACCCGGATGTCATGGATGCGATCAGTCGCAACGATTACGATTTTCTGATGAATAACGAAAAAATGAAAAACCTTATGGAAAGTTCTGAAATAAAGGATCTTCTCGGGGGAATGGACCCCTGAAAAATAAATATTTGCGTCCGTCGAAAAAGATAAAAAACGGAGAAAAAAATGAGAGTTAAACGAGGATTACTTGGTATTGTGCTGCTGCTAATGCTTGGATTGGGCGCGGTCGCTGCGATGGCGCAGACTTCGATCTTTCAACAGGACGCGGCGGTAGGCGAAAGGTTTCTTGATGTAAGCAGTTATCTGTTTAAAATAGCCGAGCGGAACAACTGTTCGCTGATCATTGCCCAGGATGTGCGCAGTCATCTGAAACAGGTTCGCGGCAAGACGGTAGGGGAAGCTTTGAATAATTACCTGGCCGATAGCGACTTTTCATACCGTTTTTATGAAAATTGTATTTTTGTCGCCGACAAGCGGCTTTTGCTGAATTTTCTCGAAAAGCTGCCTGAAGACGCGATGATGTTGCCGAAAGGCAAAGGCGACATTACTATCAGTGGGATTTTTCATAGCGTCGAGATCAGTGTGCTGTTCAAAATGTTGCGCAGTTTGACCGGAGTTGAAGTTCGTCCTGCCGATGGACTGCGCACCAATATGATGCTGCGTCTGGTTAAAATGCCCTGGAAGAACCTGGTAATCGCCATTGTCAGGCTAAATGACTATAAAATGATTCGCTCTGAATTTTCGGTGATTGTTGCCCACAATTGATTTCGTAAAAAAAAACATCATAGCTGCCGATAGCCAGATTTATGAATAAAAAATTCGCAATTCTGTTGATTTTCTGCGCTTTTTTTGCGCTGGTGGGCTATTCGCCACGCCCTTATTCTGACCTGGCTGAATATAAGCGCCTGCCGATGACTCGACGTATCGAGCGCATGCAGAAAGCCGGCGAAGAATTTTTTCTGCGCCGAAAATACGAAGAAGCGCTGACGGTTTTTGAAAACATTCTTGCCCTCGATGATTCGGATATGAAAGCCAAGCTTTGGATCACCAAGACAAAAACCCGGCTGATGCGTGAGCAGAATGAGGTTGAAAAGCAGAATCTTTTTAAAAGATACGGGCAGTTGATACCAAAAGAAATGACATATTACAACTGGCATTGGGGACCGTCTGTGGGGCATTTTGAAGTGAAATATTCAGAACCCAAGCCCTATGTACCGCCGGTGAGAAAATTCCATGCAAAAGCCAGCGATGAAGAAATCAAAGAGCAGTTAGGCAAAGCTGAAAAAACCAATGCTGCGGCAGATTATTTTGAGCTTGCAATGCGTTATTGGTCGAGAAAAGAGCAGGAAAAGGCCATAAAAGCCTATTTTACTGCCGTCAAGCTTGACCCTGAGGTGCTGGCCAATGATGACGAATTGTTACTGGCTACAGCCCATGAAGATTTTCAGGAATTGATTTCTTCAGGCAAGGCCAAACCCCGTGAATACCTTACTGGTGGTCGGGTCGGCATGATTCAGGGCGATCGTCGACTGGCGATGAAGCATTTGATTAATGCGGCGGCTTTAGATCCTGAATTGAAGGCTGATGTCTCGACAATCATCGCTTCTTTCATCACTTCACCCGGAATTGAGCCGATGAGCATTCCCGCTGATATCTTCAGTTATCGTCAGGCCTATGTTTACGATCAGGAAAAAGACATGGTTTACTTGCGTCTGACCGGCATGACGCGCAATCAGAACCAGATTTTTCCTTTGGATGTCACTCTTGATCTCGATGCATTAAGCAAAATTGAGTTGCAGTCCAAAGATGTAGTTTTTGCCTATGCGATGCCGGGAATGGAAGGTGCCGCCCGACTCTGGTTCGTTTTACCAGAAATGCAGCCTGACAAAGAGTTTGAAATCAAAGTAATTCTGCATTTAGACCGCAAACAGTTGCGCTGGCTCGATCTGTCGAATTTCAGTGTGCCGTTAGAGCAGCCTGACAACTGGTCTTTTATTATCGGCTCAGAATTCAATTTCAGTTCAAGCCTGCCTGAGGGTGAATATAAAAGCAATGTCGAGGGTGTGCAGGTCGTCGGTTATCATTTGAGTCGCTCGGATGGCAAAGGGCCTTATCTGGTACTTGAAGATTTTAAAGAACCGATGCCGAAACAGCTCGATATCTGGCAGCTTATGCAGGGCGAAATGCAGTAAAAGCAGAAAAGATCAGGTCTCTTTTTAAAATGACCGAAAGCCAACGAAAGCAAGTTGGGTGGGTTTTCAAAAATGCCTTAAACGGACTTGAGTTTAAAGCTGTCAAGCTGATCCTGCAGGTCGTAGGTCTGGCTCGATAGCTCTTCTGAGGCTGAGGCAGTTTCTTCAGCGTTGCTGGCGTTTTGCTGGGTGATCGAATCGATTTGCGCCAGTCCCTGGCCAATCTGGGCAATAGACATGGTCTGTTCTTTCGACGAAGCGCTGATTTCGCCGACCAGGTCGGCCATTTTGACTGCCGAAGCGACGATTTCCTTAAGTGAAGTTTCGGTTTTCTGGGCGATCGTTGTGCCAGCTTCGACCTTATCGCCGGAAGATTTGATCATTTCAGCCGTTTCTTTAGCGGCTTTAGCGCTTTTTCCGGCAAGATTGCGAACTTCGTCGGCAACAACTGCGAAGCCTTTGCCGTGGCGGCCGGCTCTTGCTGCTTCGACGGTGGCGTTGAGTGCCAGCAGATTGGTTTGAAAGGCGATATCATCGATAACCTTGATGATTTTGCCAATCTGTTTGCTCGATTCGCTGATCGCTGAGATTGCGTTGACCAGGTCGTGCATGTGCTGATTGCCTATCTCAGCGGCCTCTCTGGCATTCATGGCCAGCTGGTTTGCAGCCAGAGCGTTTTCGGCGTTGGCTTTGGTCTGATTTTCTATTTCCATGACCGACGAAGAAATTTCTTCAAGAGAAGAAGCCGTTCTAATAGCACCTTCCGAAAGCGACTGGCTTGCAGATGACATTTGATCGGCTTTGACAACCACCTGTGAAGAAGTTTCGTTGATCCGGTTCATGACTGAATTCAAACTTTCAACCATTGTATTCAGAGCTTTGCCAAGCTTATCTTTGTCCGAGGCAAGCTTTATTTCACAGCTTAGATCACCCTGAGCTATATTTTCGGCCAACTGTGCCTTTTCAAACTGGGACTGGGCAAGGTTCCTGAAAGCATCGGCAAGCAGACCCATTTCGTCACCAGACTGATATTCAATCTTAACGTCGAAATTGCCTTTTTCCATTTCTTGAGACGATGTGGTTATTTCGTTGAGCGGTTTGACAATGTAGCGGTTAATGATGGTTCTGACGATGATCAGACAAGCAACGAATACAACACTGAAAAGCAGCCAGTTTTGCCTGGATTTTTCCTCGAGGTAAGAACTGACGGATTTTAACTGTTTGAGCAAATCATCAGAAGTGCTTTTTTCGAGGTTCTCAAGCTCGGTTTGAATGCGATCTTTCAACTGAGCCAGTTCGCCGGCTTTTTTGAACAATGCCTCGTTAGCTTCACCTTCTGCCATGATTTTGTAAGTGCTTACCGCTCCCTGCTCGTAACCTTTGAGAAGTTCAGGCAGCGCATTGATACTTGCATATTGCTCGTGATCTTTTTCGATGAGCCCGGTAAGCTGAGCCAGGTCATCGAGGCACCGATTGCCCATTTCAACTGCTTCATCGATTTTGCCTGAGTCCCCGAGCAAAACTGCGTCATTGAACAGTTTTACGTGGTTTTTGAAACCGTTTAAAATGTTCTGACTCAGTTTTGCAGCGGGAAATCTGGCATCTGCAGTCTTGTTCATGTGCGAAAAAATCATTTGACTGCAGTTGTGAAAAGTGACCATCGAAACAATGTAGCCGGTGAGGATGGTAAGAATGCCCAGCCAGATTTTTCCGATGATCGAATTTTTCATTTTAAATACCTTCCTTGAAGCCGATGGTTACTTTATGCTAAGCACCTTAACGCCATCATGGGGAGTTGAAGCGAGAATGTAGCCGACGGCGCCGGGGTTCTCGTTAACGAATTTCACTGCTTCTTCTTCACTCCCAACCGATTTGGGTGGGATGCCCTGGCCGGTGAAAATCGCCTGTTTCCAGAAAGTCGAAAACTGTGAGACACTCTTCTTAACGTAGGTTTTGAGGAAATTTTCATGGGTCGGCCCGTTTTCAAGAGTTACAGGAACCGCTTTCATGCCGCCGTCCCATGATTTTTTCTTGCCGAGAAACATGTTGCCGAGGTCTTTGGCTGAAATCTCATTCTGAGAAACACTGGAATTGGCAATAACTATAACTTCGTCTGCGTTTACAACAGAAACGAAAGTCAAAGCGAGAAGAATCGAAACGAATACTACTGAACCGATAAACAACTTCTTAATCATTCTTTTGCCTCCCGCTCTTAGAAATTATAGGTAGTCTTGAAGGCAATAAGGTTCCACTTGCGATCAAGGCCGTTAGGATTGAGATTCTTCTGAACCAGAGCAACGCCATCCATCCAGTGGTGCTCGAGCTTGACGCTCCAGTTTGGATTGATGTTGTATTTGAAAGAAGCGCAGGTGTCTTTCTGCCAGGTCATCCAGTTCTTGTTATTGCGGTCGAAGAAAAATTCGCCGCGATAAAGGCTCCACTCATGGCGTGAATTGTGGCGGTAAACAGCCTGCAGGTAGGTTCCCTGACTGGTCTGAGCTACGCTGGTGAATGAATTTGGAATCCCGGGAGCAGCGTTGGTGTTGAGGCTGTTGTTGGTCTGAGTGATGTTCTGTTTGCCATGGGCGGCCATGAATTCGCCAGCAAAGGTGAATTTGTTGACATTGTATTCAAATGAGCCGATATCAACCCAAAAGCGGTATCTAATGTCGACATTAGCCTGATAAGCGTTGAGCAGAGTCGCCGGAATCGGTGCCGGCAGACCGGTCTGAGTGATGGGTTGAATCATCATGGTTTCATCCATGTTCAGATTAACGAAGGTTCTGGTGCCGCTCAGGCGCAGGCCTTCAACCGGCGTATTCCAGAGAAGCTTGGCAGCATAACCTGCTTTGCCGTTGCCGTCGCGTTCCGGATCACCGAAGTGTCCGGCTTTGGTTACCGCTGCAGTTGCTGCTGCCGCGGGAACACCGAGAGCGCCGAGTTTGCCGATGATGCCACGGTCGATATTGGCAGCGTAAGCAGCGTTATAGCGTAAAAAGATGTCTTTTACAATTCCTGAATCCGGGTCCATGTCTGAGGTGCCGTAGGCAAATTCAAGTTCAAAATCGCCTTTGCCGGCTGGAAGATTGGCGTAAACCGCACCGCCGTTGAAAGCAGTGATATACTGGCGATAATCTTCCATGTAGACGGTAGCCGGCAGCATTACCGGAGTTCTGAGCATATCGATGTCTCGATATTTGTTGTAGAGTCCGAACGGAACTTTTACCCGGCCGAGTCGAATGCCCCAGCGGTCGTTGAAGCGGTAGTCGCCGTAAGCCCAGTCAACTTTTACCTGGTGGTTGCCTTCCTGGCCCAGGTCTCTTGAAATGAACTGAACGCCGAGGCGTGTTTTGTCGTCCATCTGTTTCTGAAAATTGATGATGGTTTCATGAAATTCGCTGGTGCCATCTTCTGAATATGACATATAGTTGTTATCAGAAGATTTGAGAAAGCCCTGACTGACAAGGCCGTGAATAATCAGTTCATCATCGGCGAATGCTGGTGTGAAACTGAGAAGGAGGGAAAAAACGAGCAAAACGAAAAACGCGCGGAAAATACCCATACAATCTCCATTCCCTTATAATATTATATTTCTTATTGTGCCCGCTGCTGTATCTATATTTATCTTCCAGGCACCCTCGGACAATGCAAGAGAATAACCATCAGGGGGTACAATGTCAAGCTAAAATTCAATCTAGATTGACTAAATACTTGGGGCAAACTTATACTCTTTTTTATAACAGTCGTTGCACAGGCAGAAATTTTCTGACCTTTTCGACAATCAGGAGGCATTATGAGGCGTATATTTACACTGGTGCTGCTAACGATGATCATTGTTTCTGGTTCGATGGCTTTCGGGCGCGACCTGACCATGGGTGAAGGCAAAATTGAATTCTATATTCCCGATACCTGGAAAAACGAAATGCAATCAGGCATCATTAGTTCCGAATCTCCGGATGGCGGAGTTGCCGTCGTTTTTACTCTTTTACGCAATGAGCAGTTGAACGATGCTCTCGCTGAAGCCGAAGCATCGATTGTCGATGCCGTCGGTCCATTGAGTCCGAATGGAGAAGTTCTCGAGTTTACCGTAAACGGCATGCCGGCCACCATGCAAAAGGGAAGCGCCCAGAACGGCCAGACATCAGTCAGCCTGACCATGGTGCTGACTCCGGTTGGCCGATGGCTCATGATCATGTATATGGGCAACAAAACTCAGGAAGCTTTTTGGCGCAAAGATCTCAACGAAATTCTCAATAGCGTTAAACCGCTGAATTAAATGGCAAAAAAAAAATCCGGGAACTAGCCCGGACTGAAAAAATAAGGAGGCAAACAAATCCATCAACCCTTTCGGAACAAGTTGATGTTTTCTTAACAAAACTTAAGAAAAAAATGTTGCCTCGAAAAAAAATGTGATTAAAAAACGCGGCTGCCTTAATTTAAAGGCAGCCGCGCTTTGTACCGCGGATTCAGTTTTTGGTTAATCCGAGAAAGAGGTCTTTGAGGCTAAGTTTCTCAGTGTTGAAACTTTTTACCTTTAAACCTTTGAGAATTTCCTCGGTTTTGTTGTCGTCACAGTCCTTAACAAGTATTTCCAGTCTTTTGCCGATGACGGATGAGCCGATAATGCTTTCACTTTTTGGCGCAAAGCTGATTTCTTCTTCGAGATCGACGATGATGCGGCGACAGGTTTTTTCGATTTCCTCTGTCGGCATATCGAGAACGAATTTTTGATGATGAAGAATCAGTACCTTGTCGCAGACATTTGCCACTTCATCGATCAGATGGGTCGAAATGAGAATGGTCATGTTGTGGTCACAGATGCTGTTAATAACTGTTTGCACGACCTCTTCGCGCACCGCGGGATCGAAACCGGCCAAGGGTTCGTCAAGAATCATCACTTCCGGTTGAATTGCCAGCGCCAGAGCCAGCATCAGTTTGTGTTTGCTGCCCTTACTCAGGTCTTTAACTTTAGTTTTCAGGTCGATTTTGAAAAGTTCTGTTTTTTGTTTGAAAACTTCATCGCTCCACTTTTCATACATTGGCTTCATGAAGTCTCTAAGTTGAATTGCATTCATTTGAGGGTACAGGTGGCAGGTTTCACTGACGAAGGCTACCTTTTGCTTTACCAGTTCCGGTTGCGCGTTTGGATCAGCCTCGAGAATTTCAAGAGAGCCGGAATCAGGCTGGCGCAGACCATAGAGCGTTTCAAGCAGAGTGGTCTTGCCGGCCCCGTTCAGTCCAAGCAGGCACACTGAATTGCCCTGTTCGATGTTGGCTGAAACCTGATCAAGAACGAGTTTGTCGTCGTAGCTCATTTTGATGTTTTCGAATTTTATTGCCGGCATGATCAGTTGCCCTCCTTGATTTCGCATGAATTAAGCGCTTTTTCGAATAGTTTTTTTATTTCGTCATGGCCCAGCCCCATTTCCATGGCACTTTTTATGACTTGACCGAATTTGCGGTTTAGATCTTCGATAATTCTCATTTTCTGGTCCTCCTCGGAGATTTTGGCAACGAAGGCGCCCTGGCCGCGCCGGAAGTAGATCAGGCCACGGTTTTCCAATTCCTGAAACGCTTTGGCGACGGTGTTGGGGTTAACTTTGAGATCCGCAGCAATCTGGCGAATAGAAGGCAGTCGATCATCAGTCGCAAAGGTTTTGCCGAGTATCATCAGTCTGATTTCCTCAACGATTTGCAGATAGATAGGTATAGGGGAACTTTCATTAATTCTTAACATCTGTTTCCTCCCTTCCCATAACCATTTGAACATTGAAGATTCTCTGCGTCTTCGAGAAATCGGGGCTTTCACAGCGGAAAATCTCATTACCGGCTCTGAATTCAAAAGAGTCTTCATTGTATGGCCAAATTGAAACCGGAATATGGTCCAATCTCCAGGTTTTGTTCATGTCGTGAAGATCGGTGATCTCAAATATCCATTGGGTTGGTTTTTCGTTTTTGATCCATCCTAGAGTTGCAAGATATCTGCCTGATCTGGAAAAACATGCACTTGAAATGTGCATATCCTTGGTTCGCCAGCTTTGTTCGCCAGTTTCCGGGTGGTTGAGAAAGATTTCAAAATTTTCGCCAAGGTTGTCGTAAGAGCGATAGAATAACGACAAGCCGTCTCTCTGGCTGCAAATCAGTCTGCCATTGGTGATGCCCAGGTCCTTTACCTTTCCTTGCGGATTGATGAGAAAATAGGTTTTCTTTTCGTAATCATCACGTCTTGAGGCCCTGAGAATGAGGTTTTCCTGTCCTTTATAATCCATGCTTATGTAGTAGGATCTAAGATTTTCAATGCCAAGATCTAGCTTGTTTACCACAGGAATATTTGGGTCGATGAACCATAAATTGTTGCGGTTTTTGGCAATTATCACGCTGTATGAAGCATTAAAGTGCGAAAAGAAATCTGTGTCCGGGGTGAAGGTCGCCAGCAACTTTGCCTGGTGATTCCCTCTATTGAAGACCCAAAGAGACTGAACCATAGGTTGTCCGGTTTCAAAGAGAAGATTGCGTGAAATCTGTTTTTCTGGTTGATTTGCGTAAGCGATTCGGTGATAAACCGGCATGTCTTGGCTGGTGAATCCAAGGGGAGAAGCATAAGAATCTATTACTCTTTCACTGCCATCGACAAGATTTTGTAAAACCAATTCTGCCTTGCCGGGAGCGAGCATGCCAAGGCAGGTGTCATAAAGGGCGTAGTTAAGACTTGGCGAAATTGCAAAGTTCCCAAAATTTCGTTTGGCAATTGGAACTGCTTTGGTTTTCTGTGAATTGAACAGACGCAGATCGAAACTGTCTCTATTATCGATAAGATCGAAATTCGAAGTTTTGCCGTCGGCAAAAAGAAGATAGCTGCCTTGTTGGCTGGTAGGCATGAGGCTGAGATAAAAATAGGGCCTGATGTTGCGATTTGCCCATTCATTGTAGATATTGAGAGAGAAAGTAGAGACGGTGAAGATTAAAATGATTCCCAATAGATGCGAAGCACTGTACCATGCCAGTTTTTTCCCAACTGGTTGGCTTTGGCGTGAAAAATGCGTGAAAGAAGAGACCAGAAAAAGGAGTATTGCAAGTGATATATATGCTGTCCAGTTGGTGCGGGCGACGTTATGTGATCCTGCAAGCAGCTCAAAACGGAAAACTTGAAAGCCTGCTATCAATACTATGACAATCGTGGAAACAGCCGAGATGATTTCGTGCAATACTGTGCCCAGCATACCCATTGCCCATGCAAACAATGGTAAAAGAAAAAACAGGTGGTATGGCGAGAATTCAATGTCAAACACTTCATAAGGTTCGGGTAGCGGGCTCATGCCCGCTGCGATTGAAACCAACCAGAGAATGACATAACAGGTAATGCCTGACAAAAGGGCGGCAATCGCTTTGCTTAGCCAGATCTTTTTGCGGTTCAGTGGCAGGGACATGAGAAAGTCGTATGTCCCCTGAATTTTCTCCTGAGTAATTGAGTAGTAGGAGATTATCCACATGAATAGTGGGGCTATGACGCCGAAGTTGATACCGAAGATCAGGTCATGGTCGCCGCCATGCAGAGTGAACAGTCCCAGGGCGACGGCGACGGCGAAGAGAATGCCCAGCTTCGCCTGCAGAAGGTCTTTCAGAATAATAGATTGCATAATTTCCTCCTTCGCAAAAGTGTTTTTGTGAATTAGTGTGCTACTCTACTAATACACTAAACGATTTTGCCGAGTTTGTCAACCATGCAATTTAGATTTATTTTGAAATCTGCTGGAAGGATGATCTGGTGCGGCTGGAATAAAACTTTTGAGGCAAGCTGCTTTTTAATCCCGTAGAATTCGACGGGATTAAAATTCGGAATGTCATCAATATTTGCCCGGCAAAAACGAAAAAATCCTCGGGTTAACGAGAATTTTTTCTTTGCAGCCACGCTGGGATTTGCGCTTTTTGCGCGTCCAACCGGGGCTTCCGGGTTCAAAGGCCGGCAAGCATTATTTAGCTTTTGCGGCCATTCTTTTCGAGGTTCTGCTTTGCCTGGAAAGCGAAGGTGGCGAGATTGGTTTCGCGGTTAGGCAAGATACTGCCATCGTAGATCATATCGACGTACGGCGCCTTGTTGCGCATCTGCACCTTGAGTATCGAACTGGCGATGGTGCTGGGCATACAGGTGAACGGCATGGCGTTGACCACACCATTGTAGCCTTCTTTGGCAAATGCTATTGCGCCGCCGATGCTTAGAATGGCTTCGCCATTGATATGGTTCGAGAAAATGCCGTCGACCTCATGGAGGATGTGCTCGGTTGAATGATCGAAGCGGTTATGCAGCAGGTCTTTGAATGGATAGCTGATGAATTTGGCGACCATGCGCTGATATTTGGAAGTCAGCCAGAATTTGGCAAGTTCGCCGTAGTTATTGAGATTCTTGCGATTGCGCAGGGCATAGCGCGAATCTTCGATGCCGGTGTGGGTCGTGTACTCGATCCATTCGGCTACCGAGCTGGTATAGGTTTCGCAGCCAAGTTCTTCAAGGGCTTTGACCAGCATTTGGTTGCTTTCTTTATGGGTTCTGACAAAAATTTCGCCGACGATACCGATCAATGGCCTTTTTTCATCGATGCGTTCAATGCGGTTAAATGCTTTGGCAGCCTGCTTGGCGGCTTTGATCAATTTGAGGCCGCCTCCGGCTTCGATGGCATCGATGCCGAGTTTCATCGCTTCTTCGAAAACCTTGTCGGTCGCGCCTTTGACTTTTTCATAAGGTCTGATGCGCCAGAGGGCTTTCTCGATAAGGTCGGAATAAACCACTGACTGCCATGCCAGTTGCCGGAACTGCAGAGCCTGATCGTCACTGAAATAGCCGCTGAAGCGATAGCTGTCTTCAGAGCTTGGCGAAAGAATCGGAACATCGACATATTTGTATTTGTCGAGAAGTATGCGATGCAGGCGGGTATATTGGCCAAAACGGCACGGGCCTTCGGTTTCCGGCATGAAGAATGCCAGTTCATCATTGACTTTGGCTCCTTCAGCCAGGTGCCGATCGATGACGTCGAACATGTCGCCGGTGGTAACGATGCAGGGGAAACATTCTTTGCCGGAAGTGTGCTTCTTGCCGAACTCGAGGCCGGCTTTGCTGTAAGTGGGCATTACTTCTGCGCGACAGCCAACGGCTCTGAAAGCTGCAGCCAGACAGCGGGCGCCTTCGGCCATATAGGGCAGGTAAAGAGTGCGCTCGGTCAGAGGTGCAGTCGATTTGCGCGGCATGAAGTTCACTTCTTTGGGAGTGAGAACGGTTACCTGAGTTTGATTCTTGATCGCGTCGATGAAAGCCAGCAGGCGGGTTTCGACTCCTGCGCCGGCTGAGTGCTCGTCGAGTTCCAGTTCAAGATAAGGTCGTCCGGTGCGGTTCATTTCGTGGTTGAAGAAATGCAGAACGAAAGAGTCGGGGCCGCATGAAAAACTGGTCAGATAAAGTCCGAACAATCTTGGGTCGCGGTTGATATACTTGGCTGCCTGCAGGATCTTGTTTCCAAAACCCCAATACATGTTGGGATATTCGGATTCGATGTCGATGCCTTCAAGATCGAGGAATTCCTGGGGAATTGCCTGAATGCCGAGTCGGCTGAAAGTTGCAAAAAGATTGAGGTTGGTGCGGGAATCATAGGCGCTGTAAGGGCGTCCGACAACGATGATTGCCCGGCGGTCGCCAAGGTTCTTGAGAATCTCGCTGCCGATGCGTTTAATTTCCTGATCGAATTTTTTCAAGGCGGCGACTGCTTCATCATAGGCTGCGCAAAACTCGCTCTGATTGAATGGCAAACCCAGACGCCTGAATTCATCGGCAAACTGCAGTGCCATATCTTCACGGCCCTTTTTGAAAACGATTGCAGGCTTGATAACCTTTTCTGGTTTGAGGTGTAGCGCTGACATCAGCATATAGGTATTCGCTTCGACGTAAGGACAATAGAAACCGTTGTTGCCCTGATGCGATTCCATTTCGATCATCATTGGCATGAACAGATAGTCGCAGTGATCTTTGAGCGTTGCCGTATGTCCGTGAGAAATCTTGACCGGGAAACATGCCTCACAGGTCATGGCGGCAATGCCTTTGTCGACGATTTCTGTGTTGGTTTCCGGGCTGATGACGATTTCATAGCCCAGGCGTGTCAGCATGTGAATCCAAAAGATTCCAAGCTGATGAAAGCCTAACGCTCTGGGAATTCCCAGTATTTTCTTGCCTGAGGGTTTCTGCTCGGCCGAATCACCAAGAACCCGATACATGCCCTTGATTTGTCTGAAAAACAGCTCATGGCGAACCCGGTTGAAATCCGGAGCTCTTTTTTCGGCCTGTTGGCGTGATTCATACATGCCACAGTCGCCACCGTAAATTGCTTCATCTTCGCCGACGCGGTAGATCTGTAGTTTACACTGGTTGTGACAATTGGGGTTGCGCAGACAGATTTCTTCTTCATGCTGGAAAGGCTTTTCGATGACATCCCAGCCTCTGAATCTGGTTTTAAAGGCCTTGCCGGCTTTTTTCTTCGCGGCGATTTCATCCATGGCGTGCAGTGCCGCGCCTACTGCGCCCATTACTTCACGGTGGGGCAGGGTGATGATCGGTTTGCCGACAATTCTTTCAAAAGCAGCGACAACCGATTTGTTCAGCGAAGGTCCGCCCTGAAAGCTGATGCGATTGCCGATTTTGCCATCCTGAACGACACGGTTGAGGTAATTGTGAACGACGGCCTGAGAAAGTCCGGCCAGCAAATCTTCAACGGCGCCGCCCATCTGCAGATATGACATCAGATCCGATTCCATATAGACGGTGCAGCGTTCGGTCAGACGATATGGGGCTTTAGCGGCCATTGCCAGAGTTTCATATTCGCCGGCGATGTTGATGCCAAGCTTATTGGCAGTTTCTTCGAGAAAGCTTCCGGTTCCGGCGGCGCAAACCTTGTTCATTCGGAAATCGACGACGTAGCCGTTGCCCAGTGAGGTATATTTGGCATCCTGGCCACCAAGCTCGAAAATGGTGTCGACTTCGGGCTCAAAATAGGTGGTGCCGCGGGCATGGGCGGTAACTTCGTTGACCACGTCGTCGGCACCGACGAAAAGATTGGCTACTTCCCGGCCCGAACCGGTTGTGCCGACGCCGAGAACGTTGATGCGTTTGACGTCAACCGTTTCAATACAATTTTTAAGTGCTTTTTTGATGGCGATGACCGGCTGCCCTTCGGTTGCAATATAGCGTTTATAGAGAATTCGTCCTTCAGGGGTGATCAATACCAGTTTTGTGGTCGTCGAACCGATATCGTAACCCATATAGGCATCGACCTTTTCTTTGCCCGGGGCCAGGCCTTCGGCGAGGCCGCATTCGGCGAACGGATGCATTTCAATTTTAAGCGGTTCTGTTCTGACTGCGGCAAAGGCTTCGGAGGTCTTGAGATTCAGAATCTGCTCAGAGGTAACGGCGCAGCCTTCATTGCGACTGATGGCCGAGAGGATTGTCCCAAGGGCGCCAACACTGGTGTAGTGTGCCGGCGCAACGACTTTTTTGCCGAGGATTTTTTCAAACGAAGCTCTTGCCAGCTGATTTGAAGCATAGCCACCGATAAAGGCGACCGGTTCCTGCAGCTCGCGATTGTTGATCAGGGTCGATTTGAAATTCTTGGCGACTCCATCATGGAGACCGGCAATGATATGTTTTATCGGGATGCCCTTGTTCTGCAGATGAATCATATCGGATTTGGTGAAAACTGTGCAGCGGCAGGCGACGCTGGCCGGTGAATCGGATTTGCGCCCTTCTTCCATGAATTTAACCAGAATGGCTTCCATTCTGCGTTGCGGGTCTTCAATCTGGTTGAATTCTTCAAAGTCTGAATAGATGCGCTCGGCCTGTTGATCGATGAAGCTGCCAGTTCCGGCAGCGCAGGCTTCGTTGAGTTTGAAATCGTCAAGAATGAAGCCATGCTCGGAAGGAGTGGTAATGAGCAAAGCAGAGTCATGGCCACCGATGGAAATTACCGTGCGAGCTTCTGGCATAAGGGCATACAGGCCACGAGTCTGGGCTGTAGTTTCAATTTCAAAATAGGTGCCCAGCTCTGTGGCAATGGCTTTTCCGTGTGTTCCGGTGAAGGCGACCCTGGCAATTCTGTTGATTCCGTATTTTTTTTCGACCTGTTCGAGGATTTTGGCGCAAACCTCAATGGTTCGGCCAAAATGGCGATAATATGGCATCTCTTCAATCAGCCCGCCAGTGGCATCGCAGATAATGGCATTTACGCTAACCGAGCCAATGTCAAAGCCGATATTGAGTTTGAGTTCAGACATTTGAAGTTCCTCCTGCAGCGGGAAAAGAAAGTGAACAAATATAACATAAAAAGCCCTTCAGTTAAAGCCTTAACTGAAGGGCTGTCAGTAATGATTCCTGATGATTCAGGGTTTTTCGTTTGTCCAACCGCTATCTTTGATTTCAAGATCTGGTGAAAGATTTTTTTTCTCTTCGACAACTGCCGGTTTGGGTTCGGGAACAACTGCAGAGGCACTGGCAGAGAACGCTTCACGAATTTTGGCTTCAGGGTCCGGCATGGTTGGCATGCCAGGCATGGTTGCTGCTTCCGTGGCCGGTGCCGGCATCATTTTAACCGAGCCATTGTAGGAAATTACCAGATCGCCAAAGGCAGTGACAATCGGTTTCTGGAATATACTGCGGCCATAGGTGGTCCAGACCGAATTCGATGAGGCGGTGCTGATATAACTGCCGTAGGTGGTTCGATCGAAGAAAGAGTCTTTGTGGGTCATGAAAATCCCCTGGCGGAAGGGAAAGGCGTTGTAGACATCGCCAAGCTCTCTAGACCAGAACAGGCCACCGTTGGCGGCATCGACGCAGCGCAGGGTTTTCTTGGTCGCAAAGATCAGGCGGTTGCCGAAACGGGCTGCTCCGGTAAAGCCGGAGTTCAATGTTGTTGTCCAGGAATCACCGGTCATCAGGGAAAAACAGACGATCCGCGATCCGCCGGCAGCAAGCATGATAACGCGGTCGCCGACGACCTGGATCGCTTTTAGCCCGGTGGTGGGATGTTTGAAAAGCGTCTGACCATTATTCTGATCAATAACGATCAATTGCCCGCCTGGAGTGGTGGTTACCAGCAGTCCTTGAACGAAAAGGGGATTGTCGCTGGAAACTTTGTCGGCAGCGGTCCAGAGCATTTCTCCGGTTTCCAGGTCATGTCCTGAGATTTCCCATGCCGGTTCTTTGAGATCGGTATAGCCGTAGATACTGACGATAACTTCGTCGGCGGCAAAGTTTACCAGAGACTTTTGAAACTGGTAGTCCCAGATGGGTTGCCCCGACTCGCTGTCAATGCAGTAAAGTCCGTTTTTGCCTGAAGAAACGGCAAACTTTTCATTGGAAATTTTGACAGGATCGATCATTATCGGGTGTTCGAGAGCTGCCTCCCAGGCGATGCTCAGCCCAGGAACCCTGAACCCGCGAATCATGTTGCTTTTATCGGCAATAACGGCGATATTGCCACAGGCAAGAGGTTGGTAGGTAAAGACCGGCAATTTTGCCGACTTGGCGGTCTGCTTTCCGCTTTGATCGATTTCATAAAGAAAATAATCCCGGCGCCCCTTGTTGCCGCCGAGAAAAACGAATCTATTTCCCAGTTCGACCGGGTCGCTGTAAATTTTTTCGTCGATCTGTGTCGACCATTGCGCCAGTGTTTCAGGCTCTGAGCCGAGCAGGTGAAATGCCAGAATGCCGCAGATTACCAGAATAATTCCAAATGATTTTTTTGACATTTGTATCAGTCTCTTTTTAGGTGATTCAAAATGATTTTTACACAAAGGTCGGGATCGCTCAAACTTGAGTTGAGCACAAGGTGGTAGGGGTGTGGATCATTCCAGTCGGCATCGAAGAAATCATATACAAAGCTTGATGCAGCTTTGTCTTTGGCTTCGATCAGGCTTTGGGCCTTGTCGGTTTCGATTTTTTGTTCCTGGCAAAGTCGCTCGATCCGGTCTTTCATATTGGCAACAATGCGATAATGTCGGACGTTTTCATAGTCTTTCAGGATGTGGCAGGCTCCACGTCCGAGGATGACCGCATTCTCGTTGCTGGCAATTTCTTTGATCACCTGTGTCAATACATCAAAGTAATCTTTTTCGTGAAAAGAATCCCTGGGGTATGAGCTGAACATTTCAGCTGAATCCCAGTCGAGGGGGCCGATGCCGAAGGGGTGAAATACCAGTCCGCCCTGGGCGATGCTATTGAGGGCTTCCTGAAAAAAAACGCCGACACGGTTATAGGTTTCCTGATCGAAATCTGCGAGCTGATCCTGATCTTTGCCTAGTTTTTGGGCGATTTCATGAATAACTTGCTGGTCAAAACAACTGCAGCCGAGGGCCTCTGCAACCTTGAGTGCAATGTAGGTGCCCGATGAGCCCAACTCACGGGAAATGGTGACAACCGGCATATCATATCCTCCTGCAGTCAAATTTCTAATATCATTCTACGCCAATTTGCCCTGCTTTTTCAAATTGCATCTTGAATAAAAATCGGGTTAGATTTTGGACTAAGCTATTTATAATATGTTGCGAAAATTCCATGGAATAAAGAAGTTTTTCAGGATTTCTTTTCAATTTAACCAAGGCTTGGGGTAAGATGGTTATTCAGCGGACTTCAAAAAAAGTTTGCATAACGAATTTTGTGTGTTTTCAAAGGGGATTCAATGGGCAGCAAAAATGATATCGGCCTGATCGGTCTAGGGGTTATGGGACAGAGCTTGATTCTGAATCTTGAAGACAAAGGGTTTCGGGTTTCCTGTTACAATCGCACCTCAGAGAGTCTCGATCAATTTATCAATACCAGAGCCACCGGAAAAGGCATTCGCGGGTTTGCCGATTTGCCGGATTTTGTCGCGAGTCTGAGCCGGCCGCGCAAAATAGTTTTAATGATACCAGCCGGCAAGCCGGTTGACCAGAACATCGATCTTCTGTTGCCCTTGCTCGAGCCCGGCGACGTAATCATCGACGGCGGCAATTCCCATTATGCAGATAGCAACCGCAGAAATTCAGATTTGCAGGAAAAAGGCATTCTTTTCGTCGGCCTGGGTGTTTCCGGGGGCGAAGAAGGCGCTTTAAAGGGGCCGTCCTTGATGCCTGGCGGAAATCCTCTGGCCTGGCCGCTAGTAAAGCCATATTTGCAGGCAATTGCCGCAAAACTGCCCGACGGCAGCACCTGTTGCGAATGGATGGGCGAGGGCGGTGCCGGTCATTTTGTTAAAATGGTTCACAACGGCATAGAATACGGTGACATGCAACTTATTTGTGAGGCGTTTCATCTTATGTCGGCCGGTTTTGCCATGAATCATGCTGAAATGAAAGAAATCTTTGAAGACTGGAATAGAGGCGATTTAGGTTCATATCTGATTGAAATTACCGCCGAAATTCTTGGTGCGATAGATCCGGAAACGCAAAAGCCCATGCTTGATATTATTCTCGACGCAGCAGGGCAAAAAGGTACCGGTAGCTGGACCGCCCAGATTGCTCTGGAAATGGGAGTTGCGATTCCGCAGATTGCCGAAGCGGTTTTTGCCCGATCTCTTTCAGCAATAAAAACGCAGCGCGAGAATGCCGCGAAAAAACTTGTCTGGCCAGCGCCTGAAAAAGATCATGACAGGCAAACCCTGGTAAAACAGCTCGAAAAGGCAGTTTATGCCGCCAAGATTTCTTCTTACGCCCAGGGCTTCAGTTTGCTGCGGGCTGCTTCCGAGGGCTTCTCCTGGAACCTTGACTTTGCAAATATCGCCCAGGTCTGGCGCGCCGGCTGCATTATCAGAGCCGCGTTTCTGACCAGTATAAAAAACGCATTTGAAACTGACGACAAGCTTGAAAACCTTCTTCTTGCAGATTTTGTCGCCGAAAAAGTCGATGCCGAAGCACAGAAAGGCTGGCGCGAGATCCTGAAATTTGCAATAGATAAGGGTGTTCCGGTGCCATCGATGAGCTCGGCACTCAACTATTTCGACGGCTACCGCTGCGAAAGACTGCCGGCCAACCTGCTGCAGGCCCAGCGTGACTACTTCGGCGCTCATACTTTCGAACGGGTCGATCGCCCACGCGGGCAGTTTTTCCACCACAACTGGTCAGAAGGCTGAGTTAACCATTTTTTCCAAAGATTCACTGATTGAGGACAGCGGATAATCGTTGCCCGGCTTTTCCAATTCTAATGATTAATTTAAGTCAGTTCAGTTTTCTCTTTACTAAACCTTTGCGGCAGGGTTATTCTGCAATCGAGCTGCAGCTGTAAAGGCTAATTTTCGCAAAAAAAATCTGGAGATATCGATGGCAAGTGAAATAGAAAAAAAACTGAAATTTGAAGAAAAACTTAGAGACCTGACCTTTCAGCTGTTGTCATGTACGGATATTCCTGCTTTTCTTCTCGGAATAAGCGAAGAGCTGCTCGACATATTCAATGTTCAGGCTTTCTCAATCTTCATTTTCGACAGGGAAACCCAGGAACTTCGGGCCAGATATGGTTCTGATTCAGCGGTTGAGGAGATTCACATTCCGGTGACTGAGTCGAGTCTGGCCGGCTATGTTGCTCTCACCCGCGAAGTTGTGCAGGTTAACAACTCTTATGATGATGACGAGCTTAGGGCTATAGCCGTCGGCTTGAAGTTTGACAAAAGCTGGGATCAGGCCAACAATTTCCATACTCGTTCTGTATTGGCCGCCCCACTGGATTTCAAGGGCAATCTTCTGGGCGTGATCGAGCTGATCAACAAGCTTGACGGCAACGTTTTCACTTCATTCGATCGCTCGGCGATACAGAAATTTGCCAAAACCCTTGCGCTGGCAATGTATAACGCCGGTAGAGTTGCGCAGTCCCGTAATGTGGCCGGAAAATATGACTTTCTCGTTCTCAATAACAATCTCACGCAAAATGAGTTGATTCAGGCGATGCAGCAGGCAAGAATTTCGCGTGAGCCTCTAGAAACCATATTAATCAGACGTTACAATGTTGATAAAACTTCCATTCATAATGCCTTGAGCTTCTTTTTCAAGAAACGTTTCGTTGCCTACCAGCCTGAGATAAAAGTTGCCGGCCAACTGCTGGCAGAGGTTAAACCGGAGTTTTTGCGAAAAAACCTTTGGGTCCCGGTTTTGCTGGGTGCTGGTGAGATCGCTGTTCTGGTGACCGATCCCAATGCGATTGACTGCATGGATTCGGTAGCTAATCTGCTGCGTTCCGCGCGCTACGAAGTTCTGTTGAGTTCCCGTGAAGATATTTTACGCTTCATCGATGACTGGGAAATGGGCCCGACTATGAAGAAACCAGCCTCTGCAACGGTTTCTGCCCCTTTGCATGCCGCCATGGGAAGGGGGGGCGACAAGCGTGCAGCTGTTCCCGAGCAGCTAAGGCCGGTTGAGCAAAGCACCGAAGCCTTTATCGAGGGAGACTCGGCCGGAAACGACGGTATCATAGTTAAACTGGCCAGGCAAATTATTGAAGAGGCTTATTTGCAGGGCGTTTCCGACATTCACATCGAGCCTTACCGTGACAAGGAGACTCTGGTCAGATTTCGAAAAGACGGCTCCTGTTATACGGCAAAAAACCTGCCATTCAGTCAGGGTGCACCACTGGTTTCACGTTTCAAGATTATGGCCAACATCGACATTTCGCAGCGAAGAGTCCCACAGGACGGCAAAATTCGCACTAATGTTCAGGGGCGGATCGTTGAGCTGCGCGTGGCTACCATGCCGACGGTTAACGACCAGGAAGACGTGGTTTTGCGCATTCTGGCAAGCGCCGAGCCATGGCCTCTCGAAAAGCTGAGCATGCTGAAGCACACACTTGAGCCGTTCAAACATGCACTTGAAAAACCCTATGGCATGATTCTGGTCGTTGGGCCAACTGGTTCAGGCAAAACCACGACACTGCATGCCGGTCTGGGGCATCTGAATCATCCGCAGAAAAAAATCTGGACAGCCGAAGATCCGGTGGAAATAACCCAATATGGCTTGCGTCAAGTTCAGATCAACAACAAGGCGGGCCTAACCTTTGCTGCTGCAATGCGCTCTTTTCTTCGCGCCAATCCTGATATCATCATGGTCGGTGAAATGCGTGACTTCGAAACGGCCAGCATTGCCATCGAAGCTTCTCTAACCGGGCATTTGGTATTGTCGACGCTACATACCAACAGTGCGCCGGAAACAGTCAACCGATTACTGGATATGGGCCTCGAGCCCATTTATTTCGCCGAAGCTTTGATCGGCATCATGGCGCAAAGGCTGGTCAAAACATTTTGTCCTTCATGTATGAGCCCTTACAGCCCGACTCCTGAAGAAAAGAAGCAAATTGTCGAAGAGTTCGGACCAGAGCTATGGAACGAGCGCATCAGAGTGCCTTTGACCGATTGGGACAAACACTTCCGACTGAACAAGGCCAATGGCTGTGAGAAATGCAATTTTACCGGTTTCAGTGGTCGCCTGGCCATCTATGAATACATGGCCAATACCGATGAATTGAAGCGACTGATTCATGGCAAGGCCAGAGTTGGGGAAATCAGGCAAAAAGCCATGGAGCAGGGGATGTGGACCCTGAAAATGGACGGCATAACCAAAGTTCTTCAGGGGAAAACCTCATTGCAGCAGATTATTGCTGCAGCAATGAAGTAAACTGAAAAATTATTTTTTATGCCGGGATAAGTATTCGCAGAAGCCTTGATACGAATAATCAGTCTGCAAAGATGTGTCAGAGTGAATATCTTTGAAAAAGCATGAGGGAATCTCCTTATGCTTAAGGCATTTTTGTATGCAGAGATCGCAGTTTTCATGTTGGCAGTCTGGATTATTCGGGTTGAAAGGACATTCTAGGTCGGTGCAGCTGCAGAAATGCTTTTTCATTAGTTTCTCCGGGGTTGCTTTTGGGTTGGCCATTTTTTTTGCCAACAAGAAAATACAAATGTTAAAAAAAATATGCAAAAAAACATAAAAAAAATTGTAAACAAAACTATTAATTCCGCCGATGGATTTTGTGTAAAAACAAACACGGAGGAAAACAACATGGTTCACCCAGGGATGGTCGGAATTACGGAACTGATGATGGACGACAGCTTTCTAAGCTGGATGGAAGTTCAAGAAGAAGAATTGCTTGAAACGCTTTCTACTTTTGAAATTTTCAAGCTTTATCAAAAGGCTCAGTAAGGTAAAATAGAATTTGTAAAGATCGGGGTTCTCCGATTTTTTTTCTTTTAGCGGGTTTTATTTTTTAAAAATGCTGCAAAAGCCACCGGGATTTTTTCAGAATCAATGACCTGACCGGGCTGGCGCAAAAAATCAAGGTATTCTTTCAGTCTTTCAACTGTTTGTTTTGAAATTCCATGTTCGAGTTTGCAGGCTTCTTCCTGAGCAAACTTCGAATCCATTGCCAGCACATTTTCCGTAATTCCGAC
>CAZQUE010000009.1:0-35612 GCA_964596185.1 uncultured bacterium
TTGGCCAGCTAGGCATCAAGCGAATTCTTCTGGTAACCAGCGGAACTCATCTTTTTCGCGGCAAAAAGGTTTTTGAAAAACTCGGAATTCAGGTTCTTCCGGCACCTTGCCACAGCTCCGCAGGGCTTTACTACTCGATGGGGCATTACCTACGTTCCCTCGATGCCACTTTGCATGAATGGATCGGCCTGGTTTATTACCGGCTGCGAAATTTTATTTAGATTTTGCAAAAAAAGATTTCCCATTTTTGTTTTTCCCTTGATTTAAGAGTGAGGTTTTAAATTTTACTCAAAATCTGGAGGAAAAAAATGGTAAGTATGAATCGCGTTATCCTGGCCGGTAATCTCGCTCGTGACCCCGAACTGAAAGAAGTCAGCAATGGCCATTCCATGACCACTTTTCCGGTGGCAGTCTCGCGACGCTGGAAAAACACTCATGGTGACGCCGAAAAGCAAACATCATTCTTTCGAATAGTCGTCTGGAACTCGGTGGCAGTCAACTGTGCCCGATATCTCAAAAAAGGTCGGCCAGTACTCGTTGAAGGTCGCCTCGAAACAAGATCTTTCACTGCTGACTCCGGCGAGAAGAAATACATAACCCAGATTGTCGGCGACTCGGTTACCTTCCTCGAAAAACCTCAGGGCGCGGGCGATGTTGATAGCGGTCCGGCAATTTTCTGATAAAAAATAAGAATTTTTGTGCACGTCTCGCCGTTTTGCATTTATAATATTGTCAGAACGGCGAGGCAACACATGAAAAAACAGTATAAATTACGCATTTTCGACTTTCTTAACTGCTTATCCGACATCCTTGACTGGATAAGCCCGGTTCTGAACGACCATCATAAACAAGTGGCCCTGATCTCGATGCGGCTGGCTGAAGCAATGGAGCTTCCGGTGCTCGAACAGAACGAGATTGTCTGTGCCGGCATTCTTCATGACATCGGTGCCATTTCTCTGGCCGAACGCATGGAAACCATGAAATTCGAAAACACCACCGGACAGGCCCATGCCGAACTCGGTTACTATCTGATCAACATCTTCGAGCCGATGAAAAAGGCCGCCGACATGATCAGATTTCACCACGTCCCCTGGGAAAGCGGACAAGGCAGATTTTATCAAGGATGGCAGGTTCCGCTCGGCAGCCGCATTCTATTTCTGGCCGACCATATCGCCCTTTTGATAAAAAAAGACCAGGAAATCCTTGGCCAGATCGAAGAAATCAAAAGAAGAATCACCGCAGAAACCGAAAACTTATTCGAACCCGCGCTGGTGGATATATTTCTTAGCCTTGCCGACAAAGAATACTTCTGGCTCGACCTTGTTTCGCCCTTGATCGGCAAACAGCTTGAACAATCGGTTAAACTCGAAGCCATTTTTCTCAACAACCGCGACCTGCTTGCTTTCTCAAGCCTGATCAGGCGTATGATCGACTTTAGAAGTCCCTTTACCGCTACCCATTCCAGCGGCGTTTCGGCAACTGCCGAATTTCTTGGAAAACTTGCGGGCCTGAACGAAAGCGAATGCTTCGAACTAAAAGTAGCCGGATATCTGCACGATCTTGGCAAACTCGCCATTCCAACCGAGATTCTTGAAAAACCTGATAAACTGACAACCGAAGAATTCAATCTGATGCGAGCGCACACTTTCTATACCTTCAGGGTACTGCAACCAATCGAAGATCTCGCCCAGATAAACATGTATGGCTCTTATCACCACGAAAGACTCGATGGCACCGGGTATCCATTCAGATTGAGCCGCCGCGACCTGCCGATGGGTTCAAGACTTCTGGCTGTAGCCGATGTTTTTACCGCGCTGACCGAAGACAGACCTTACCGCAAAGGCATGTCAAACGAACAAACCATGCTGATTCTCGACAAAATGGGCCAGAACGGTAAATTGGACCATGATATCGTCGAACTTCTCAAAGAAGATTTGTCTGCCGTCAATCAGGTTCGCATCGCAGCCCAGGACTCATCCCGGGAAGAATACAAAAAATTTCTTACCGAAATCGGCGACTGATTCAGAGGGCAAACGGCAGGCAGGAATAAATCTGCAAAGCCTCCAGCAACTGCTCTTCGGAAACCCATTCATCCACAATGTGCGCACAGCTTTCCAGACCCGGGCCTAGCCCTAGTGTCGGAATCTTTTCCATGCCCGCCGAGTACACCCCATCGGTTGAAAAGGGCCAGATCTTGTGCTGAGCTTCTCGTTTCAACACCTGCAGATAAAGATTCTGCAAGGTTTGAAAAAAATCGCTGTCAACCGGAGTTTCCCAGGCCGGATGATCTGAGGGCCAATTGCTTTTCCTGCCGGTATAGGATTCCCCCCGGTAAATAATCGGAAAAATTTCAGCTTCAGGCCAGTTTTCAGAACTCTCCAGCCTGGTGCGAAGGTTTTGCAGATCGCAATCAAGTGCGGTCCTGGCAGTAACATGAGTTTGCGCACGGTCAGGAACGAAACTGCGACTGGCCGGCCAGCTCTGAATACTGGTTGCAACCAGAGTATTGCGCTTCAGCATCTGCTCTGGAGCCAGGCCGTGACGTTGCCGCTCAGCGGCATCGAGCGCCTCGATTGTCAGCAGCACTTTTGCCATTTTGTATGCTGCATTGTCACCGACTTCAGGAACTGATGTATGTGCGTTTCGACCGCGGGTTTCGACGTAAAACTCAAGTTTACCGCGTTGTCCCCGGGCAATTTGCATCTGCGAAGGTTCGCCCAGCAGAACAAGATTTGGCCGAAAGTTGAATTCCTCACAAAGTTCTTTAAAAGCCAATCCTTCGCCGGCTTCTTCTTCCGTGACGAAGCAGCCCACCAGCAGACATTTCTGGGGCAAATCATTTTCAAAAAGTCTGGCGATTTTCAAAGAAACGGCCATGGCCGCCAGAGCTCCCTTCATATCGCAGGTACCCCGGCCGTATATTCTGCCATCGCGGCGATCAGCCGTAAAAGGAGGCGTATGCCAGTTCTCGGCGTCTTCTGCTTCAACCACGTCCATATGCGCATTATAGGCAAGAATTGGCAATTTTTTGGATTGCGCTTTCTCGAATAGCTCATGAAACCATTTTTTTCGATCCGACGCAGCTTCTTTAAAACAAGGCATCGTCAGTGAGCCGGGCACGACCGCAGAGATTACCGAGCCGCGTTCATCCCGGCAGGCTGGTATTTTTTGGCGATCACACCAATTCAACAAAGAATCGGCGCATTCTTTTTCATGGCCACTGTAGGAGCGGCAGGCAATCAGATCAGCCAGGAGTTTGACACATGCTTCATATTCAATTGTTGTTTTTTCAATTATTCTATCAAGGGATTGGTTCATTTTTAACTTCCGTTTCACGGGAAACAAAACTGTCTACCAGGGAGAACGCCCATCGTTATGGCATCGAGCGCAAACCCAGGGATCTGAATGGCATGCCTGGCACTTTTGCGGGTTGGTCTTTGCGGCAAGCCCGTGTCGGTGTTTTACCCATGCCAGAGTATGATTTCGGGGCTTTCGTGAATGACAGTCAATGCATGATGATTCCTCATGACACATGCGGCAATGCTGTGGATCGGTTCGGTAAGCAATGCCGTGTTTCTTTTCATAATTGCGGGTATGATCAGCCGGCCTGGGTGTTGGATTGTGACACATCACGCAGTTTTTTGGGATTTCATTACCGGTATGACAGACCAGACAGTCTTCCATGTATGAATTAATTTTGTGACCGTCGAGGTTTTCCCAGTCGGTCACTCCGGGATGGCATCTTGAACATTCAAATTTTTCGTGTTTCTGATGTGAAAAAACAAAACCTTTTTTCAGTCGCTTTCTTTCTCTCATGGTTTCGCCGGGGGTTTCAAGATGACAAAGAGCGCAGTCAGCTTTTTCGCGGGTTTTGAAGTGGCATTGCAGGCAGCGTTTTTCGCCTGGCCGACCGAATGTATCCTGAATATCATTGTTCTGGCTAAATAGCAGGTTTACTCCGGTTGCAACGATATCAGAGCGGCGCAAAGGTTGCCAGCCAGGCGGCAGCATTGCAGCATCTTTTTTGCCCGTTTCTTCTGAGTTAATATGACAACGGGCACAGCTGACCGAGTTCAATTCATGGGTTTTGTGGGAAAATCTTAAATTGGCATGGGAAACCAGCCTGTCGCGGCTGAAAACTGAGCCCATCGACAAAGCCAGAAGCAAAATCAGAATGAAAGCTATTCTCTGCAAATTTAAAACCTCGCCAGTTTCAATCGGCATTCTACCGCGAACTGCGATTTTGTACAAGACTGATTTTTGCCCTTGTTTGCGGCGGTTTGAGAGGGCCATACCAACGATTTTTATTGGGCCGACAATTCGATAAGTTTTGAATGAAAATCCGCCCACATTTTTTGTTGGAAAATCGCATTTTCTTTGTCTTTAAGTCTGGCAAATGGGGCAAAAGAAAGAGCTGCGGCCACCGATCTGCCGGTTTTCAATCCGGGCTTTGCCACATTGATGGCAGAGGCTGCCGGCCTGAGCGTAAACCAGCGTCTCGATATCAAAATGACCGGTTTCACGGTCAAGGTTAAATTTCGGCAGCAGACTTTTCAAACCTGCGTCAACCGATTTTGCGATTACCTGAAGCATGGCATGATAAAGTTTTTTCACTTCGGCCGGCTTGAGTGATGAGGCCGTTCGGTCGGGCATGATTCCGGCCTTAAAAAGTGATTCACTGGCGTAAATATTGCCGACTCCGGCTATCATTGCCTGATCCATGATCAACACTTTGATTTGCCGATTGCTGCTCTGACAGATTTTTCGAAGATAATCCGGAGTGAGATCATTTTTGAAAGGTTCAGGCACTCTCTCTGGCAAGGCCCGAACCACTTCGACAACGCCGAAGCGGCGTGAATCGATAAAAGCAAGAACACGGCCCGAGGCCAACATTATTCGCAAATGTTCGTGCTTATCAATTCGGTCAGGCCTGAGCATCAATTTGAAAAATCCGGTCATACCCAGATGAAAATGCAGATATTCGTTTGCGCCAAAGTCGAAGAAAATCGACTTGGCCTGGCGAAAGACCTTTACGATCGGTGCTTGAAGCAGTCTTTTCACTTCAGAGTTTGCGGGCAGCGGCCGCCGCAATTTTGGCGACAGCCGCTGCCAATCAAGAATTTTGTCTCCATGCAGATGATGATTCAGGGCAACTGCAATCGTATTTACTTCAGGCAATTCAGGCATTTTTGATTCTTTCAGATTTTTTTAAACGCAACCCAGCCTCTTCAGTTACCGGAAACATTGCCGGTAAGAGAAGCGCCACCTTCAGTTTTATCGGGATAAAGGCTGATGTCATCGTTGCTCATTTTATCATCGATACCATTCTTGCCTACCGAATAAAACCTGATTTTACCATCTTCTTCTAGAGACAAAATCGAGTTTGCCGCTTCAGGGGCTAAAGGGTCAGAAACTTTTTCGGAAATTCCGGCGATATCTGCCAGCTCTGCCGCCAACACCGCCCGTTTTGCCTGGCGTTCGCTGAAAACTTCATAGGCTCTGGTAAAGTTAGGCACAGCTATAAGCAAGACAGGATGTTTCCAACCATGAAGAGTTTTCATCAGCAGCTCTTTATCGTTGGGATGATTGATGACTTTACGGTATTCACCGTCAGGGTTACCGAAAATCAAAGTGAGTAAGTAAGCTGCCAAAGGCGCCTTCTCGTAGATTTTTGCTGAAAAATGCTTGAAGAATACATATTCGCTTTCAAGAAAATGCCTGAAAGGGATCTCGAGTTTGAGCGAAGTCATTATTATTTCATGCAGTTCAGCAGCTTCCACAGCAGAAATGAGGTTTAAATCAAGAATGCTTTCTTTTGGCAGGTTCAGATCACCTGCTCCCTTGACACAGCGTGCAAACGGTTCAACAGCCACATTGGCAACGGCAATCGCCACCATCTTTCCGATCAGATAAGGATTGGTAATTTCGGTAAAAGATGCAAGTTTAAGGTTCGCCGAAAGAATGAACCCGGAGCTTTTTTGCGGATTCTGCTTCTTGAAAAATTCCATATATGAACTCATCAATCTGGCTGCATTTCGAACCTTGCGCAAGTTGATCAATTCAGGTGACTGGGTGAAAGGGTCTATCTGGTGAGTGGAGAAAAGATTCAGCTCCTCCCATTTCAGGGCATCAAATTCCAAGATTTTCTGGTTTATTTCATTGATTGTGGCCTGCTCGACCTTGGAAAAGTCAACATAAGGATCGGTGGAATTTTTTGATTTGGCCTGCAGCTTTTCACCCTGGTTTTGCAGATAATCCAGCGCATCTATTGCCTGCAGAACCCTTTCAGGAACAAAAGGCCCTTTAACCCGCTCTTTGAGCTGCCCGGTTTTCATGTAAACCATTGGTTGGTCATTATTATTCATCAACATTCGCACCGCGTTGGCCATATTGTAGAAACTATAGACCGTAACTGCCAATGAAAAGATGAAAAGCCCCAACATAACCACAATGGCTCTTTTTACTGGACTCAATTTATAGAAACGCTCGATCAGTCTGCGCATGATATGTCTCCTTTGCCAATAGCATTGTTGTCGTCGGCCTTCATCAGTGCTGCAGCAAAAATGAATGCCATAACCGAAATTTTAAAAAACAATTTAAAACATCCTTCAAAAAGAAGATTGATCAATCTTGCACTTTCATTTAGCGATTCCAGCCCGGCAGCGATCTGCTCATACTGATCGACAGTTTCAAGCGAAAGCATTTCGGCGGGCGTGGGTGCTGGCAGAAGAAAACCGAAGACCAGATACAGAAACCATGCAACCAGTAGGTAGCCAACGAAATAAAGGCAAAGCCTTTTCAAACCCTGCACTGGAATAGCTCCGATGGCCGACTGCCCGACCCGGCCCAGAATGGCCTCGCGCAGCTTTTGATCTTCAGCTGCCATAGCGTTGATTTTCTTAAATGCACTGCTGAGTTGCTCTTTATTCATATGCCTTCCTCTTCAAATCCGGCGCCCAGTTTTTCTTTTATCCGGGCAAGCCTGGACATTACCGTGCCTATTTTAATTTCCATGGTTTCAGCGATTTCCTTGTAACTCAAATCCGCTGAGAATCTTAAAGCAATGATCTGCCTCTCGTCTTCATCGAGATTTGCCAGCAAAGATCTGAGGCGGCTTACCCGCTCATCATGCAGCAATCTTTCTTCAAGCTCAGAAGCGGCGGTAGCCTCTTCGAAGCCACAATAACGCAGCAGGTATCTGCAGCGACCGAGCAGACTCCTACGACGTTTGAGAGCTTCATTGCGGGCAACCTTACACAACCAGGCGCGGCGCTTGAAATCTTCATTGAAGAATTCCGCACATTGCCAGGCCTTTACAAACACTTCCTGCGTCAGATCCCAGGCATCGCCGGCATCAGCACAGACGGCATAGATTATCGAATAGACCAGACCCTGGTATTTATCGAGAACTGTCGCGAATTCATGATTAAGTTGTCTGGTTGTTTTTTCCATTGCAAAAATACTAATCCCGCAAAAGCCATTTTATTCCATTTATTTTCAAAAAACCTGAAAAAGATTTTTGATTCCGCCTTAAAGCCGCATTGCAAAAGATGCCAAAGAAGCGTTAGGTGTTGCCCATGGCCGCGACCAAAGCAAATTTGGCCCGCCAAAAGCTTAAATCGAAAGGTTAGAAATTCACCTGAGTTTCAAAAAAGGCGGTGTTGTTTTCGCTGAACTGGGCTACCGGACCAAGCGATTCTGCCCCTTCGCCATTGGCTTGAAATCCCAACACGAAGGTCAAATAATCAGACTTCTGTATAAAGATTTTCGGAGTCAGTACATATTCGCCGGTGGTAAAATTGGTCAAACCGTTGAATTCGATGCGCAAGCGCTCTTTGCGAAAGGTTTGGCGCAACTGTAGTGAACCCAGATATTCGGTTTTCCCCAGTTGATATGGGGTTTGTGTCTTCAGATCGGGAACATAGGACATCATTGTCTGCAGGTTTACATAAAAATTACGCGGCAAATTTTTGTCTGTGCCAAGCAGAAAGGCGTATTGGTCGCTGACGAACATCTTGCCGATACGGCCATCGGAAAAAGAAGACCAGCTCTTGTCACGGCTGAAGGCAAATTCATAGCGAATCAGCAATTCATCGGAAAATTGTACGTTGCCGTTAACGGCAATGGTTTCATCGATCGGATAAGTGCCGGTAATCAGGCCGGGCTTTTCAAGACTTATCACCGGCAGTCGTTCTTTCAGGCGCAGATAGTGCAGCCGCAGCTCAAATTTTCTGAAGGTTGAACTGAACTCGACGTGAAATTGCGGATCGAAACTTGTGCTTTCAGAAGATTTGTAGGTCACGCCATTAAACAAAATTTCATTAGCCAGCGATTTATGAATGGCATAGGCCCAGCGGCTGAAGATCGATGGAAACTCACTGGCATCGAAATATGGCATGTAATGACCTGAAAGAGAGAAATGGCGGTTGATGAACCAGCTTGCCTTTAGTGCGGGAATTTCTTTTTTGTCACGATTGTAATCGTTGGCAAGGCCATTATGGAATCTTCGCGAGTTGAGTTTATCAACAAAAGAAAACTTGTCCCCACTACCGATATTTTCGAGCATGGTGCCGGCTTTGAAATTGAAATCGCCACCTTTGAAGCTATAATAGTTTTCTCCGGGAAAAACGGTCCACTTTTTGTTGTTGTCTTCGGTGTAATAGTTGAAATTAGCTCCGGCTACCAGTTTCTGGCCACCGTTGAAATCACGTTCAAAGTTGATTCGGCCCTGATCGAAAGATGAAAACTGGTTATACTGCCAGTTCCACCAACCGGTTACGTATGGCCGTCTGATCGTCGGCGTCGAAGAATCTGAATCGCCCCAGTCATCCCATTCGTCGGCAAAAAGAGTCGAAAATTGCAGAAAAAGCACCAGCAGCAGAGCGACCAAAGCTCTGCCAATGCGGCCAGGCCGCGGCAAAAAAGCTGAGTATTGCAGTGTTTTAATCTGCGTGCCTCCTGTATATCTACCTAGATTATCGGCAGAAAAGGCGGGTGGGTAAAAGACCAAATGCATTTTTTTTCGCCCATGAAAAACCCCGCCGCAAAAACAGCACGGCGGGGCTGCAAAAAACTGGTCTCAGACCTGGTCAGGCCCTATTTTTCCATATTTCTTTTGCTAAATTCGTCCTCGGGAAGATCAAGGTCATATTTAATTTTGACCGTTTCAAGAATGGTGCTGGTACCCTTGACCAGATCTTTCATCGTCACTGTTTTCGGGGTCCAGATATCCTGAATCTTTTCAATACTGCCGGCAGTCATTTCCTTGATCAGTTTAGCCGAATCCTTTTTGTCATACATATCTGATTTAAGCACGATCATTTTTTCTTTGGAAACTTTCATGATCACTTTGGCATAGCTGGTATTGCTGTCTTTCTTGGTGACAGAAATCGAATAAACGTCCTGGCCATCGAACTTTTCTTCTTTGAGATCGGTGGCTACATAATCATCGGCATGAATGTCTTCCATGTCTTCATAGGTAAAGTCGCTTGAAACAAAGGCCATACCGTAATCTTCGGCGACAATTTTCCGGATTTTCTTGAATGCTGAAAGGTAGATCCATTTCTGCTTCTGCTGATTAACTTCGTTGACGAGATAGCTGGTATTACGAATATCAGGAGGCGCAGCAAAGTGAATGAAGTTATCTTTGTTAACATTGTCTTTTTTGCGGCGGGAAATGGTCATTTTGCGTTCGCGGGCGGCTCCTGACTTGTCGATGAGTTTCATTATCACGTTTGCCTTCGAAGTCTTGCCGACATAACGGTCTTCAACCTGCTGCAGGACTTCCTGGGCAGTCAGAGCCATGGCATCAGTGGCACAAAAACAAAATACGACAAATAAAAAAGCGACGAGGTATCTGTATTTCATATTGCCTCCATAAATTGCATATAATTATATTTTAACCGGTTCCGAACGCAACTTCAACCCTGGGACACCCCAGTAAAAAGATAGGGGAAATTTTCTCCCAGCTTGTGGTAATTTAGATTGATAAAACGATTAAGGAGAAAGAAGATGACTGTTAAAAACCGAAGATTTTTCAATTGTTTTCTGTTAAGCCTTCTGCTGACAGTTACCCTCACCCTCGGGGCCCAGACCGAAAACAAACCGCCGATCGAAAAGATCAATGTTTTTGCCGTCGTTTCCGAGAACATCGAAAATGCCTTTAAGGTCGCTGCCAATGCCCTTAAAACCGAGCAGAATATCGACTCTTTCCCACAGCAGGGCTTTCAGGTTCATTGCACCCTGTATATGACCCAGTATCCGGCGGGGATGAAAGAAAAAGTGCTGGCCAAAATCGAAGAAATTGCCGGCACTACCAGGCAATTCGATATTACCACCACCGGCCTGGAAATAACCTCCGGGAACTGGTTCTTCATGAATCTCGAAAGAAATAGAAATCTGCAGACACTTTCAGACACAGTTGTCGCTGGCTTATCACCGATGCGTGCCCAATCTGACTTCGTTCCAGAATGGGCAAAGGCATTTCCCAACAAGGTCGACTACATCAAAAAGTTCGGCAGTCCCAATGTTTATGAAGAATTCAACCCGCATCTGACCTTTCTCGCCCGCGCCGAAATTGAAAAACTGCAAAATTTCATGGAAAACCACGAAGAAAGTAATTTCGCCAAGCCTGTAGCCGGCAAGATAATTGCCATTGGTGCAGGAATTGCCGATCGCAACGGACAGATGCCCGAAGTGTGGCAGATTTTCAAATTGCAACCCGCCGAATAAAAGTGTCGGACAACGAATGGATTCAAACTTTTGCTTAAATCCCTCTTAATAATAATCAGTATCGTTGCCGTTGCAGCCGGCATAGTTCTCATTCCGAATTTTGTTCCTGCCGACAAAATTGCAGACAATCAGCCGACTGTCATTTCTTCGCAAAAGTCTGTGCCGATAGTTGCAGCGGCCCGCAGTCAGATCGGCAAGACCCTACGCTACGACGGTTCTTACCAGAAACTGGATTATCCCAACGGTGATATCCCAATTGAAACCGGAGTCTGCACCGATGTAATCATTCGCGCCCTCAGGCAGGCATGCAATATGGATCTGCAAAAGCTTGTCCATGAAGATATGCGCAAAAATTTCAGTGTTTACCCGAAAAAATGGGGACTAACCAGGCCTGATCGCAACATTGACCATCGCCGGGTACCTAATCTGCAAACCTTTTTCAGTCGACGTGGCTGGAAATTGAAGCTCAAAAGCGACTTCAGCAATTTTCAACCCGGCGATCTGGTCACCTGCATCGTGCCGCCGCACCTGCCGCACATCATGATTATCAGTAACAAGCTGAGCCCCGAAGGCCGACCTTATGTCATTCATAATATCGGCGCGGGGGCTCAGGAAGAAGATGTTTTGTCCGAGTTCGAACTAACCGGACATTATCGCATTAAATAATTATTTCAAATGGTAGACGTGAAAGCTTTCATAAATGAAAGCCCGGTCTTGCTTGAACAGTTTATCTGAAAGTTCAGGTTCGTATTCGAGCCGGCTGAGATTTTCTGCATCGAGTTCACGGGGCCGAGCCAGAGTATAGCGCCAGGCCATTCGGGCACCGGGCCGCGATAATTCAATACATTCTCGAATAATCGAATTGAACACTTCATTGGTCATCCACTCGAAGATATTCGAAAGATTCAGGCGATCATAGCTTGCCGGGCCTTCTTTTTTAAGGACATCGCCGATTGTGCCTTTATAAATTTCAAGGGCGCCGATATTCTTTTTCAATTTCGGGAAGTTTTCGCGCAGCAGATATGGCGACATGCCTTTTTCATGGTAATGGGCACCGAGCATCAACAAAGACATAAAATAGTTGTCAGGATTGAAAAACCTGGTCATGCCAAGAGTTCGCTTTTGATTGAGATTGGCGGCGAAATCATCAAAATCGACCTGAGCGAAAGAATGAGCACCTTTTACCAGGCTCAAGACAGTCTTATTCAACAGGATGCGATGCAGGGCATTCCATTTTTTCTTGCGGAAATTGCGGTAAACTTCCTGCTGTTCGGCCAGATCGCGGGCCTCAAAAAGTTTGAGCAGCTCTTTTTCGCCATAAAGCCATTTAAGGATAGTGCGATAAAATGCGAAGAATTTTTCTACTTTGCCGCACATCATCACACCATCTCTGATTATCTGCTGATTATCATCCCAGAAATCAACGGCATAGCCAGGCATGTGCTGCTTAATTCGATTGTACAGATCAATTCGATGCTGAGCGGGTTTGCTGGAAGGTTTGCGGAAAAACGGGGTTCCAAGAACTTCAATAAAGTCATCGTATTCAAGCTCGATGATTGCCGCGCGCTTCAGTTCGAGCATCGACAACTGAGCCGGGTTCAAATCTATCGAAATCAGTTTTTCAGGTTCTTCAAGCAATAGACAGAGAGAGTTGCAGCCCCCGGATGTAATCGACAACACATTTTGCCCAGGCTTAACCTGTAGTGACAAACGGTTAAGTTCGGGGTCTTCCCAGACATTGCTGTATACGACAGCGGGTTTACTCATAAACAACCTCCTTGATAATCAATCCTGGCTGGAATTTTCATTTTCGGTTTCAGTTTCAGTTTTAGTTTCCTGTTCATTATCAGCAAGCTGCCCGGCATCTTCAGCGCCTTTGGCGAAATCAGTGCCAAGAAACCGGCGTAAGAGACAGATCTGTGCCGGCAAAATGGTAAGCTCACACAGCAGAGCGGTAATAATGGTCAAAGAAAGCAGCACTCCGAAGTAGACGACGGATTTGATGCTGGCAAAAACCATGAACAGAAAACCGAGAGAATAAATCATCGAAGTCGAGAACACGGCGGGCCCCGATTCTTTCAAAGCATCGACGATAGCCTCGACGGGCGTCAGCTTCGACCTCGAAGGTTCATAAAAAAGAAACAGCTCGTGAATAGTGTCGTCGACTACGATACCCAGAGCAATCGCTGCAATGGTGACCGTCGCGATATCGAGACGAACGCCGGTAAGGCCCATTATTCCCATAGTGAACATAACCGGAAAAATATTCGGTAGAATTACCAGTATCAAAGCTTTTAGCCGGCGAAACAGAATGGTTATCGCGCCGAACACGAACAAAAATGCAAGCGCAAAGCTGGAAATCTGGCTCCAGGTGACATAACTGATAATTCTTGAGTAAAGCGGCACGTAGCCGCCAAAGCGATAAGTTACGCCGGTGCCGGCGAAATTGGCTTCGATTACTTCTTTGGTTTTACGCTCATATTCACGCAGGTTGGCAGCACTGACCATCGGCACCCGCACCGTCAGGCGGGCTTCCGAATAGGTTGGAAAATCGGTCATCGTTTCTATATCGCCGTCCGGGTCTGAATCATACTGCATCAGCAACTGGCTGACCGCGAAATCTGAGGCGGGCACGACGTAGGTTGCTTCGGTGCCATCGCTCCAGACCTGATTGAGCTTTTTGAGCACATCCAGGATCGAGGCGGCCTTTTCGACACCGGGAATAGCTTCGAGGTCACGATGGGTCTTGTCGAGCCGCTGCAGAAAGTCAACGCTTTTGACCCCATTTTCGTTACCGGTTAAAAGCCTTATTTCAAGAGGCAGATAATTACCATAAACCTCTTCAACCTTGTCGCTATCGACTCGAACATGATTGTTTTCATGCAGAAAGCCCATTGAATAAGTGTCTACATGCAACTGGCTGATTCCATATACAGAGAGGGCGATCAGAAGCACGAAAACGACGATGATCTGGCGATAGTATTGTGGCATGCGCTGCATCCACCAGGTTACTGCACCTTCCATCGGGCGACGAATGACTAGGCCCTCAGCGGGCTTGACATAACCGAGCACGAATACGGCAACGATCATCGACAGCACATATTCGGCCATACAGGCAAAGCCGGCAAAGACGCCAAAAACCCGGAGAACGGCCAGCGAACTGGCGGTAAGCGCAAAGAAACCACATGTATTGGTCAAAGAAGTGAAAAGGCAGGGCGAAAGAACCTCATTGAAAACGTAGATCAGACCTTTTTCATGGTCTTCGCGCACCCGCGCCGAGTTGAAACAGAAGTTATTGTAAACATAAGCCACATCTGAAACCGACAAAATCATCATCAACGTGGGCAGAACAACGGTAACCATGTTGAAGTTCTGGCCGGCCAGACCATAGGCACCCAAAAAGGCCATACCGCTGAAAAACATTGCGCCGATGACCATCAGCAAAAAGGTCCATGAGCGATAAAGAACGAAAACCAGAATCGTGATCACTGCGTAGGCAACCGCGTTAAAAATTGCTCCATCGCGCATGCTCAGCTGATTTAGCTCGTCATACATTACCCCCATACCGGCAAGGCGGTACTCGAAGCCGGCAAGCTTGCTTTTCATCGCCTCGATGATCTGTGGTCGACGCACATCCATGTCTGGTGAAGTAACAGGTTCAGCAATGATGATCGCCCAGGTCGAACTGGCATTCTGCAAAAGACGACGCTTGAACGGATCATCCATGAAGCGCTGACGAATTACTTCAGCTTCGCTGGCATTGGCAACCGGCCCCTGCATGAGATCTTCGATGAGCAGGGTTTCGCCATCGGCTTCCAGGCCAATGTATGGTGCAAGTCCGACGCTGACGACCCGCTTGAAATTGTAACTGTCGTCTTCGATAGCCTTCGAAGCCTGATAAACAGCTGAAAGCATCGCCGGCGAAAACATGCCGTCACGACGGCAGTCGATCATTGCCAGGATGATTTCATCGTTGCCATATTTCGCCTTGAACTCACGGTAAGCGGTCAGTGCCGGGTCACCATCGAGAAACCAGAGTTCGAGACTGTTGTCGATTCTGATGCTCTGGGCGAAATACAGGCCGCCGACAACAAGAATCGTCATCAGCGCGAATAAAAGCTTTCTTCTTTTCACCAGCAGGGTTGCCCCTGCCCTGAACCAGGCGTCAGCGAATCTGGTATTGCTCATTTCTGGTTATCTTCAGCTCGGGAAATAATTTTGACGATGCCGGTAGTGCCATCGAGCTCGACGACGTCGCCGGTTTTGACCTTTTTAGTGACTCCGGTTGCGCCAACTACTGCCGGCAAACCAAGTTCTCGGGCAACGATGACCGAATGGGAAAGCATACTGCCGCGCTCGATCAGCAGCGCCGAAGCGGTTGCAAACAAAGGCACCCAGCCCGGGTCGGTGCGGGCGGCCACGAGAATTTCACCGTTGAGCGACATGTCGTCACTCGGATCGAGAATAACTTTTACTTTGCCGGTAACCTTACCTGAGCAACCGCCGATGCCCCTGATGGTATCAGGATCGTCATCTTCGGCGGCGGCAAGCATGCCCCGGGTTAAATCGTTACAGTAGGTTATGCCGGTAGTCTCGATACGATCGGGCAGTTCGTCCATTTTGCGGTATTCGTCGAACTCGGCCCGACGCAGGGCAGCCAGTTCGCGCAATTTCTGACTTCGAGCGGTGCCGACCACGTATTCAAGGGTTTCCTGCATGGTCAGATAGAATATATCATCGACCCTGTCGAGCAGACCACGTTCGACGAAGCGGCGGCCAAATCCCTTATAGAGGCGACTCATCAGACCGTACATTTTGGTGCGGGCAAAGCGCTGGTATTCGCGCACTGCCATGGCTTTCTTGGCCCAGTTGGCCACGAACATCAGGATGTCGATCTTTTTCAGTTTCCAGAGAATACAATCTTCGCCCAGCATGGCGCGAACCTTGCGTTCAGCCTCTTCGCGCACCAGGCGTTCTTTATCACCAACATTATCCTCGGCAGGCAGTGGAGCCGAAGCATAATTCTTGAGCATATCGAACAAAAATTCGGGGCGCTCGTTCATTGAAGGTTCTTCGAGTTTGAGCTCGCACATTGCACGATAGCCGAATTTTTCGAGGTAATCGGCAATCTGTCGGCCCAGATCGACCCAGCTTGCCGGCTTGCTGCTTTCAGGAACCGGAATGAACATCTGCTTGAGTTCAACTGCCGAATGTTTGGTAAAAAGTTCTTTCAACTCGGCATCAGCAGCAATGAATCTTGCCATTTTCTGGATATTGCGCAGCGGCAGAGTGCTTTCGACATTGCCCTGACCGGCAAGCAGATCGTTTTTCAATGCCGGATCTTCGTTGAGGTTCCATTTTTTCATCAGCATGTCGAGCACGCCGTAGAAAATCATCGCCATGAAATCGTTAATGATCGGGGCTTTCCAGTTGGCGAGCACGGTATTGTCGAGTTCGTTGAAAATCTCAACGAGACGGTGAGCAGGCGCTGAATTGAAATCGAAATCCTTGTATTTGTTGTATTGCGACTGGTAGACATCCATGAAGCGCTTAACTTCGGTATCGGTGCGCCAGAATCTATAGGCAAGGTTCAGTCCGACCAGGCCAATGCGCGGCAGTTCGTAAAAATACTTCTGAAAAAAGCCCATCGGCTTGTCATTTTTATTTTCGCTGTAACTGACCTTAACGCCCATCATGCCTTCCATGAAGCGGCTGTTATAGCTGTATCCGGGCAGAACTGAAATCAGTTTATACCAGTTTTTAAGATTATAATAAATTCGGCCATTGAGAAAGCCGAGCATGTTGGCAAAAGCAAAATTATTCGCCTTGATATCCTCTTCCGGCACCATGAGCACTTCACAAAACTGGACATATACGCGATGATAGGCATAGATCGCAAAAGAGAAAGTCAATGGCGTGGTGACTCCGGAATAGCTTTCAACAATGTTTGAGTTATCCCAGATGGTGCTATAACCTCTTTCTGCCGGAATTGGCGCATCGATGGTGGTAATCGGCCGAGCCTGCAGAATTCTGATCGTGCCTTCTTTGTCGATCGTCCATTCGATGTCCTGGGGAACGCCCTTGTAGGCGCATTCAATTTTATGGCAAACGGCGGCAACGGCCTGAATCTGGTTATCGCTCAGGCTTGATTTTTTCGCCTCTTCAGCGTCTACTGCGACAGTGACCGTGCCAAAATTCTTTTCGGTATCGAAAACCAGCTTTTCGACCTTGTCGGCCAGTTGCCGCTCATGAATAGGATAGCCTGGCTTTTTGAGGGCTATGAACTGGTCCGAGTCAAGGGTTCCTGAAACCAGACCTTCGCCGAGTCCGAAAACTGAAGTGATGAGAATTTCATCTTCATAGCGCGTACCGGGATTAACAGTAAAAGTTACACCCGAAGCCTGGCCGTCGATCATTTCCTGCACCACGACCGCCATCGATACGTCGTCCTGGGCGATGCCCCGCATATTACGATAAGCGACGGCCCTGTCAGAAAAAATTGATGACCAGCAGGTTACGACCGCTTCGCAGATTTCATCTTCACTGCGGCGGAACAGGCAGGTATCGAGCATGCCGGCATAGGAAAATTCTTTTGAATCTTCACCCAGAGCAGATGAGCGCACAGCAACGAAGCTGCCGAACGGAATGAACAATTTCATCTGCAAGAAGAGTTCTTTTCTTATTTTTTCAGGAATGGCATGGCTGCAGATGCATCGGCGCAATGCGCCGGCGGTTGCTGCAATTCTTTCGGGGGTTGAACAATCGATAGCTTCGAGATGTTTTTTGAATTCTTTTTCAAATGACTTTATGAATTCATCAAAACAGTTTCTGGTCAGAACCACGAAGGCCGGTACTTCAGCTCCGGCTTCCATAAGCCGCAAAAGGTTGCCGCCCTTGCCGCCGACGAGGGGTAGAGTTTCATCAAAATTTCTGTTCTGGCAGGAAACTATATACATGCTGTTTTCCTCACTCGTTATTTAATTTGTCCGGCGTTGTCGCCAACGCACTCAGCCAGGCCTGCTGCCGGGCTTTTATAGAAAAGAACCAGATTGAGAATCACGCCGACCAGACCGGCAAGACCAATTCCGGCCAGTTTCAGCTGACCGACATCGAAAGACATATCACCGATTCCGAAAACGAGAATTATGGACACAATCACGAGATTGCGTGAATCGCCAAAACCGACACGGTTGCGCACCAGTGTCTGAGCCCCGATAGAAGCGATCATTCCAAACAAAAGCACCATGATGCCGCCCATTACCGGCACGGGAATCGTTCGCAAGATTGCGCCAACCTTGCCGAGAAAAGCCAGACAGATGGCAAATACGGCGGCAATTCGCAACAATACCGGGTCAGGCCGCTTGAGCAAAGCCACGGCCCCGGTAACTTCAGAATAGGTTGTGTTGGGCGGGCCGCCAAGAAAAGCGGCTACCGAAGTGGCAATGCCATCTCCGAGCAAAGTGCGGTGCAGACCCGGCTCGCGCAGAAAGTCCTTTTTCGCTACCGATGAAACCGCGACGACATCGCCGACATGCTCGATCGCCGGCGCGATAGCGACCGGCAAAATATATGCGATCGCCTTCCAGTCAAAGCTCGGCAGGCAATAACGCCCGCATTCCATGGCCGCTGTCCAGGGCACGGCAAACCAGAGGCTATTCTGCACCAGAGCGAAATCAACCTTTCCCAGGGCAATACTGACGGCATAACCGACGCTGATGCCGATAAGAATCGGAATAAGCCCGACCATGCCACGACCACGCAAAACGACGGTCACTACGGTCACCAGACTGATCATCGCAATAAGAATAGCTATGGAATCTGGATTTCCCGACCCATCGAAGCTTCGAGCCATATTTACGGCAACCGGCGCAAGTTTGAGGCCGATAACCATGATTACTGGCCCGGTTACCACTGGCGGCAGAAGCTTTTCGATAATTTCGACGCCCTTGAACTTGACCAGCAGCGACAGCAGAATATAAACGATACCGGCGGCAACCAGACCGCCAAGCGTCTGGCCCAGTCCGAATTCTTTGATGCCGAACTGAATTGGCGCGATAAAAGCAAAACTGCTGGCCAGAAAAACCGGCACCTTGCCCCGGGTCACGGCATGAAAGATCAGCGTGCCGATTCCGGCAGTGAAAAGGGCTATAGAAGGGTCGAGACCGGTCAGGAGCGGCACGAGCACCAGTGCCCCGAAAGCGACGAACAGCATCTGCATACCGACGACAATTCTTTTTCCAGGGCTTAATTCGGCTTCAGTGCTCATTTAAAACCTCGAGTAAATCAACGGTAAATCAACAGATAAATGGCTGCGGCAATGGAAGCAGGATAAGCCAGCAGATACAGAGTGACCGTGCCGCGGTAGATTTTTGCCCCGGCGACGTTGTTTTTCGTGGCGTATACTGCACCGGCAACGGCCACGAACAGGGAAATCGCCAACGGCGGCGCAAGCATCGCCCAGGTCGCAGCAGCTGCGAATTTCAACGTGGCGGCATAGTAAAAGCAGACCCAGGCGGCAATAACGTTCACGAGCAAAAGAACCACCGCGCCCCAGGGATTAAGCCGTGCCGAATAAGAATCGACACCATCGCGTTCTTCTTCTTTGCCGAAAGTTTTGCGGCCGAATTCAAAGACATTGAAAACAAACCAGTTGCCGAGAGCAAAAAGAAGAAAAGGCATCGCAGCCGCAGAAGGATCGGCGGCACGAAAAACTGCATGAATCAGCAAACCGATCATACTTGCGCTGAATGTGTGGGTAATCGCATAAAGCTCGAGTTTCGGGCGCATCCAGTCGCCGATGAAGAATTCCATGCGCATCATCAGAGTGAAACAAAGCACCATCACGTAGGTGACAAAAGTCGCCCAACCCAGATAAGCGGCCAGTGAAGCCTCGACCAGAATACACACCAGCGTCATCGTCGTGAATTCGCTAAGAGAAATCAAACCGCGGGCCAAAGGCCGCTCGGGATTGTGTTCACGATCAAAATCGTAGTCTTTGACTTCGTCAAAAAGCCGCATGTGCAGAAAAACCAGCCAGACCAGCAAAAAGCCTGGCAATAAGCGGGCAATGCCGGCACAGGCAACCGGATCATGGGGATTGGCCATCAGACCATTTGCGCTGAAAAAAGCAAAAATCATAATGGTTATGCCGAAAGGCTCGTGGCGTTCTTTCAAAAAAAGCCACCATCTACTCAGAAAACCCATATCTTCCCTCTTTTATATGTTTCCGCCAGACCAGGCCGGCCCGGGGGAAAAGATTAGTCTAAATTCTCACTCTGTTCGGGTCAGCTAAAGCTTACCATGCAGGCATCTTTCAGACAAACTTTTTGTGAAACTCAGTACATTCAGCGCGTCATTGATTGCCATCGGCATTTAGTGACACAAGCTCGTGGCAGATCAGCCCTTGATCGTTATGAAAAAAGCTCAGTGACGAATGCTTTTCCAGGATATGAGCGCTGGCCTCATCGACAAGAATATGCGAACGCATGGCGTGCTTGCTCAGGCTTTCAAGATTTTGAGCACAGACCAGCGGCATGCCGAAAACCGTCGCATCGAGTTTTCCCTGGTCAGAGCCGACCAGACCTGAAATAATGCGCCCGGTGGCAATACCAACACCGTTTTCGATAGAGAACTCACCGGCTTCAACTCTTGATTGGTTGAAAACTTTCAAGGCCCGGCGCATCTGCAAAGCTGCCCTGGCAGAACTCAAGACTGCCCGACCCGGTTCAGCATCGACAAAAACTGCCTGAATGGCATCACCGATTATTTTGTCGACAAAACCGCCGTTGCTTTCAATAATCCGACACATTGCCGTCAGGTAGTCATTGAGCATTGAAACCACCTCATCTGCCGGGTAACGTTCGCTAATGGTAGTGAAACTTCTAATATCGGAAAAAAGAATCGTGGCCTGCAAATAGCGCGGCGGCATCTGCTCGCCGAAGTTTTCGCCGGCAACCGCGTCTATAGCGACTCTAGACACAAGATTCAGCATTTTTTTTCTTTCCTGCATCTTGATAGTCATGTGGTTGAAACTTCGGGCTAAAATACTGAATTGATCAGTGGTCTGACTTTTGATCTCCCAATCGTATTCCTGTTTCTGCAGCTTTCTGATAGCGGTAACGAATGCTGGAATCGGCCGCAAAAGGTGATTAGAGATGCCCAAAGAAAGAGACAGGCTACTGACGGAACTGACAAGTAAAATCAGCAGCAAATTAAGATAGGGATTAACTTCATCGGTTCTGACCGGAGTGGCAATTGCCATTGCAAAAACCTGGCGATCGAAAATAACATCACAAAGAATCAGGTTATTTTCACGATTGCCGAGATTGTTTACAAAAGCTGAATCGGAATTTGTGTAAAACGAATTGGCGCTGTGAAAAAGCTCGTCGGACTCGTAGCCGATTCCACCCGGAGCATGAAAGATTCGCTGGTGCAAAGACCTTTCATTGGCTGAAGAAACCCGGAAAAGATGAACATGAATTTTAAAACCATCTATTTCACTTTGAGTTGAAACGATGTGGTTGTTGATAAGTTCTGCCAGATAATTAAAATAAAGACTTGAATTGCTGAGCATACTGAAAATTCCAAGTATGCGGCCGTCTTTTCTTAGAAAAACAGCTCCAAGAAGCTGTTCAAGCGGAAGTGTCCTTAGAGAGAAAAATTCGCCTTCGCTGGCAAACATTCTGTTTTGCGCGGTGCGATCGGCAATCTGCTCGGTAAGTCCCGACGAAACATCAGCGAATTGTGCGATTCTGTTCTGTTCTTTTGCGGGTTTGTCAGCAAAAGCGCCGAAATCATACAAAAGCTTGTATGAACTGCCAAGCATTACCGGGCGCAATTCCCCACCCCGAGACTGGCTGAATCTTTTTCTTGTGAACTCCCGCGCCCAACGGTCGATTATCAGATAGTTATAGTATTGAAATCTTCTGAGATTATCACTTTCCAGAGTCGGGTCGAGCCTGGGCGTTATTGCCGGCCAATCTGCCATTGGCCGCTCTTCAAGCAGATAGCCAAAACTCTTTATGGAAGCCAGCAACTTCAATTTCTGCAATCGCAAATTGTTGTCAACTTCGCGAATCTTTTTTTTCAAGGCATTGTTCACGCGCCGTTCACGCAGCTCAGAAAAATCTGAAGAATAGGAAAATGACAGCCAGCCCAGACCGATGACCGGCAAAAGGCACGAGCCGAAAAGCGCCGCCGTAACACTGAGGCGAATGCTGTTGGCAATGTTGGCCTTTCCGAAGGCAATAGCAAGGGTCAGCAGAAACGTAAACATTAGAATCAAGTTTAACAGGGTATTGAATGATCTCATATCGCGGGCACTCTGATCAAAAATTGCCTTCATGTCGTATTCCAGGGCAAAAACCGGCCTTGTCCCCTGCGGCAATGACAGCTTTTGAAACTTCAACAGCTCGGCAGGAACCTCAAAAAGCAGGCTCAACCGGCCATTTTCGCTAAAATAATCAGGCAATCTCGCTCTTCGGCTATAACCGAAACGAAGCTGCAGCTGCTTATTGGAAAAATCTTTCAGGAATTCCCGGATTAAACTTCTGGTTGGAAAAGCTGAGCGACGAAAGCCAATGAAAATGTGACGACCGTCGGTTTCCTTGCCTGGATATCTAATGCTGACAAGATATACGAGATCATCGAGAATACTCGAATAATTAACACTGATTCGGTAAAGATCGATAGAAGGAGCGTTGATAAAGCCAAGAAGACGGTATAACTGCGGAAAATCTTTTTGATAAAGAGTTCTAAGGTTATGCTCAACCGCCTGCTTTCTCATGAGAAAACGATGATCGACCTTTTTGGCCATCAACGCAATTTCCTCAAGCAGCCCCTTTTTGACGAACGCTCTTTTTAACAGTTCTTTTTCAGCGATAAAGCTGCATTTTTCCGGATCCTTTTCCGCATAAAATACGAAAGAGGTCTGAACTTTGCTAATTTTGGTCACTTTTTCAGCAAACCCTTTCAAGTCGACGCTTCCATCACTTTCCGGAGCAGGTAGAATTTTAACCATGGCATTGTTAAGATACATCTGCGGCTTTCCCCGTTGAAAATACTGGTTTGCCGCTACCGCAGTCTGTTCAGCCATCAACAGTCGGTTAAAAACCAGCTCTGATTTAAAATGCGTCTGACTCTCTTTAGCTTTGTTCATTAGATCCTGTCGAACCTTTTGCTGAGCAAGGCGCAAAGACTGATATTGAGAAATTTCAAAAGCCCGCTTGACCAAAACTGACGGAACACAGAAAATCAGCAACCACAGAAGCATGAGTATCAGAGTCAGGCTTCTGCCGATTTCGATTTTAATCGGGCTCTGGTCGTCAATTCTCATATTTCCCTCAACATGAAAACCTTTTCGGCTTCATTCTTGCCTTTAACCTTTACTTCCCGGAAAAAGTCGCTTTTAAACTGACTTCCCTGTTTCGTATTTTCATCGATGAGAACGGCGGCTAATGGCAGGCTCTGACTGAGACCCTCAAGCCTTGCGGCAAGATTGACCTTATCGCCAATGACGGTGTAATCCTGTCTGCTTTCATTTGCTCCAATCCTACCGGTAATGACATTGCCAGTTGAAATTCCGATTCCGACCTGTACCGCATCCAGGCCTAGTTTTGCCAGCCGGTCATTCAATGATGGCAGCTTCGAGATCATCCGACCGGCGGCGCCACAAGCCAAATCTGCCGAAGTATTCACATCAGCGGGTGCAAAAACCGCCATGATCGCGTCCCCGATGTATTTGTCGATCTGACCACCTGAGGCAACGATGCACTTTTCCATTTCAGAAAAAAAGCAGTTCAACAAGGCAATCAGTTTTTCTGGCGGCAGGCGCTCAACTAAACGGTTAAAGCCTTTAATGTGGCAGAAAAGTACCGATCTCCAGGCAGTCTTGCCTTTTACGGTCACCAATTCCCGGCTTTCCTGCTCGATGGTATCGATGGCCTCCGAAGACAGAAAGCGACCGAGAGTGCGCCGCTCCCGCATTCCTCTGAGCAAATTATTGAATTCATCAGTCATCTCGGCAATTTCATTATTGAACTGGTTTTGAATGAATCTTTCCTGACCTGATTCCAGCCCCTCGACCGCTTGAAGCAGAGAATCAATAGGTGAAAGAAAAAGCCGGGCAAGAATGGTTGAAAAAAGAGAAATGATGATCAGAAAATAAATAGTAAGCGGCAAAGCAGAATACAAGGCAACCAGCGAAAAGCTACGGTCTGTTTTCAAGGTTGACACAGCCACCAGTGGGAATCCGGAAATTCTTCTGGCGACGGTAAGCGTGGTCAAACCGGCAACATCATCAAGGAAACATGAATAATCCGTTTCACCTTGAGCAATGGCGTTAACTGCCTGCCTTTCATTCTCATCGAGGGTTGCTTTTTGTGGCCAGACCCTGGAAAAATCCGGCCGGGTCGCTTCAATATCGTGGGTCTGAATAAAAACCGTATTGCGGCTACCGATTTCCGAAATCGAATGATAGAGATCATTGCTCTGCGCAAGTCGAATCAGCAATTCGCCGATAAGCGTTCCCAGGTCTTCCATGATGATGAGATAGCTGATGGTCGGGATACCGGTCACTTCCGCTGAGGTAATTTTGTAGGTAATGAACCTGAAATTTCCTTCGTCTTTACTTATGGTAAAGGGCACTGCCTCTGACTCACTGAGATTTTCGGCGTCCATCGGCATGAGCAGGCTGCCGATAGCCTGAATCTTTTTGCCCGAAGGTGAATTGAAAATCTTCTCGACAAAGCCCGGCTTGAGAAACCCGGCAAGCTTGAAAAAATTGTAAATTGAAGCGATGAGAATTTCACGAGAAAGCCTGGCGCTGGATGAATCGAGTATGGTCAGAGACTTTTTTTTCTGATAGCTTTCAATCATCAGTCCATCATTTCGCAAAAAGACGATCGAGCAAAGATGCGGTAGCATCTCATCGATAATTAGCTTTTCAAGCTCTTCTTTACTGCCGCGATTAACCTCTTCAATTCTTTCAAGTGTTTTATTGAAATCGCTGCGAAGGAACTCATCTTCAGACTTGAAAGAAAGTTCGAGCATTTTCAGCTGATTTTCAAGAGCTTCGAGGTTCTTCCGGTTATCAAAACTGATTTTATGCTCTATAAAACCTGACCAGGCATAGAAAAATATCCCCGCCGGGATAAATGTCGCAATTAGAAAAGCCGCCAGCAGCTTTTTTCTTATATCTTCAATAGGCAACTGCTGTTGTAAAAGTGAGTGCATGAAAATCATGCTAAAAAAGATCACTATCAATCCGGAAAGTGAAAACCAGGTTACAAAATCAATCTCCCGAAGGGCATTGCTTTTCACTCTTGCAGAAAGAAATCCGAGCAGATAAGGACTTTTTTGCAATTCTCCGCGTTTATAGAGGATTCTGAGAAGCTCACGATTCTGATGCGATCCGGCTCGAAAAATTTCAAAATTCAGAGGTCGAAAAAGCTGCAGATCAGCAAGAGATTCAGCTCTATTGGCCGGCAGGGCGCGAACTTTTTTCAGGGTAAAACTGCGTTGCAGTTGTTGATCCCGGCAGTTGTCACGGGCCTGCTCGAGCACCCGGGAAACCGGGATTGAAGATTCTGAAAAAACGGCAAAATAAGAAAAGACGGGTTCCCTGTTCAATGAAAAGAAAAAACGTTTTACCGAGAATATTTTTTCACCCTGTCCTTTGTCGAGAAAACCCTCTTCGACGGTTTCCTTTTGTTCGAGAGGTGAAAAATAGCTGCCGGAAACAGCGCCGACAAAGCTGGGCAACAGCCGTTGCTGCATGGCAGACAAAGGTTTGAAAGCTTCCATATCCTCGCGCTGCAAACATTCGCGATTGAGCATTTCCTGCATCAGGGTCGCGGCAGCCCTTTTGCCAGGTCGCGGGTAATAGCTGAATTCTTTTTCGTTATGAAAAACTTCGATACTATTGTTCCTGCTGCTGATAAAAAGCATCGGCCGCGCGCCGGTGGCACTGGCTATGGCTGAGAGCATCTGTACATGAACATCGTCGGCGAGAGAGTTTTGAGAAATCAAACAATTTCGCTTGCTGGCACCGGGAAGACCGCAAGCCAGTTCAGCTTTTTCAAGATTTGCCGCCAGGTAGTTTTTCAGCTTGATATCATTGGCGAAAAGTTTTAGTTCATTATCGAGACGATTGACCAGGTCGGCACGACGAGCTTCGAGGTATTCTGATTTCAGCTCAGAGAGAACCAATCTGCCGACTAGAAATGGAAAAACTACGGCAAAAAAGAACAACCCAACAAGCCAAATCGGGCGCATGCCCCGGGCGATGATCTGCGCTCTTCCATAGCCGCCACTCATCACTGCCTTAGTTTTATCATTATGGTTCATTTTGCTTAAGCCTGCAAACCTGGGGTTTCTCGTATGGATTCAATTATAGCACGAGATTTCTTCGGGTTTTTATCTTCTTTCCCGGAGATTTGGTTTTGCAGTTGTTGACCGATCTCATTGCGAACGATATCAGGTCAGGGGCAACAGGTTTTAAAAGGAGCTGCGCCTGTTCTAGAAAGGGCTCGAACATAATTTTACAACCAGAGCAGGTTGTACAGGCCGGGAAAAATTTTTGCATTTTTTTGGGCCGCATTTCGGGTGGCCTGTACAATTCGATCGACCCTGCTTCCGCTCTATTCTTGGCTTTTATCGACTATTGACCCATCCGTTTTTTTCTGCTAAAAATCAACTATACATAAAATGCAGAATAAAATTTTCTGCCCGAACGAGAGATCATTTACGCCTTAAGTTTTAGAATTTTACCCAACATCAGTTATTCATGCCTGCGAGAGCAGAGGTTTTCGGCAACGAAACCTTCGGTTTGCTCTGCGGGTTTCGGTGTTTTTTTAAAGTTGATCAGCAACTTTCGCCCGGACGGCATTGCATTCTTCATTTAAAGTGTAAATTTGATTTTACCTGTAAAACCAGGATTTGAAGAGGGAGAACGATTATGAAAATTGAACACATTGAAATGGTATGGGAATCGATTGCCCAGTTTCAGGCGAGCAGCATCAATTTCGGCGATTTCCTGGAAAAGCTTGGCAAAAGCCTTGAATCAGCAAGTATTGAAGAAGCAAAAATCATTGGTGAAACATCACGTGAGCTCGATTTCATTCTTGCGGCTGAACCCTGGCACAAGAAAAAAATCGAAAGACTAACCGGTGATTTGCGAAGCAGACTGCTGGCGCAGCTAAAAGCAACTGCCCATTAAGCTTCTGCATTAAAAATTCTCGAATCCCGCTGCCAGGAAAAAATCTGTGGACAATCATCTGCGAAAGAAAGAAAATCAAAGAATATCCACAGCAGAGGAAGCTATTCGATGAAAAAACCCTTAACCGCAGCCTTGCTCGGCTTAGCCATAGGCATGACCAATTGTCAATCACTTCAAAGCAGTCCGATAAAACAGGAAACAGACCGATCTGAAGGACAAAGTCCGTTATTCAGATTTGTCACTACCGCAAAGGGCGACCGAGTCATTTGGCCGGTGAAAGTAGCTTTGCCAAAGAATTGGCAAGACCAGAAAAGCGAAGTTGGCAGATACGAAGAGCTGGTAAAAAAACAGACCGAATCGGGGCAAAAGGAAAAGGGCAAATTTAAAATAACAAACTCTGTCGCTTTAAGAGCATCTAACCGCCTGACGTTTGAAGAAAACCGAATTGCCAGCATTCAGATATTGCGCCTGAAAGGCAGAATGAATATCGGCGAGGGGGCAATAACCTTCAGGCATAAAATTGACAGTGATATTGACAGTTATGGGAATAATCCGCCTAAACGATTGATTCTGAACCTTAACGAAGTCACCTTTGATTCCTCAGGCTTAGGTGAGATAGTAAGTGCTTACACCCAGCTATCGAACAGACATGAATGCAGGATGGTTCTTTGCAGCCCGAATCAGCAAAACCTCAAGATTCTTGAGGTAACCGGTCTTAGTAGAGTTTTTGAGATTTACGATTCGGAAGAAGAAGCGGTCAAGGCCTGTAAAGACGATTTAAAGTAAAATTGCCTTTCTTTTAAAACGACGCAATATGCGACAGAACCTTCTGATTCGATAAAGACAGAAACCGTCAGGAACGGCAAGAGAATGAAATTCCTGGATAAAATTGTCATGTGGTTGGCTGGAATTGCCGCGGCGGCAGGCTTTCTGCTGGCGCTACCGGCCTTTTTGCTCGCCAGAGTTTGCCACAATCGTCGCATTATGCGCTGGGTGCCGCTTTTGGCACTTGCCTGCTTCGTTTTTTTCCAGGGTTACATGGAAAATGAGCTCAGCTGGTGGATATGGAAAGGAAACATCGATCATCTCAAATTTTATCGCTATTCCTCGCCTGGCTCGTGGTGGTTCAGGCGCGACGAATTATGGCGCCATGTCATGGAGCGCCAGAGCTATTCACGCAAAGAATTAGTGGTATTTTTCCTGAAACATGGCGCTTCGCCAGATGAAGGGCTTTACCGGTTTTTCTTTGAAATTAGTGATTCATTTCAGAGTCGTGAAGATGAGAACATGGTGCTGCAAATGTTATTGGCGGCAGGCGCCAAGCCGGATGTGCTCATCTCAGGAAACAGGCCGCTAGAGCATGCGGTGATCAAGAAAAAGTTTGATCTCGCAAAGATTCTGTTGAAATCTGGGGCAACGATTCGTTCATGGGCTGATGATTCGGGGCGAAGCGTTCTTCATCTTGCAGCTTTTGGCGGAGCAGAAGCGGAAGTTCTCAACGGATTGGCAACTGCTATCGGGCCATCTGCCTGGACTATCGCCGATCGATCTGGTCGCGTCCCGATTCATTACATCAGCACTCCAGAGCAGTTGGAGTTGTTTGCCTCGGCGACTGAAATTCTTGCTCGGCCTTCGCGAACCGGGGCGAATCTTTTGCATTATTCCATTCAGGCACGCAAGCCCAAGGTATTCGATCGTCTGCTGGAAATGGGCTTCACGCCTGAGACACCTGATGCCAGCGGCTGTCTGCCCCTGGCTTACGCAGCAGATTTTGCGACTTTTTCGAGATTGAAGGGATTAACGCCTTCAGCTAACCCGTTGCCAGCCCAATGCCGGCAGCGTTTATGGCTCAATGCCTTGCAGAGCGGTTCAGAAGATTTCATTCTCGCAATCATCGCCGAAGGTGTCGATCTGCAAGCGCGGCTCAAAAACGGCAACCTTCCCATACATGAAATTTTACAGTTCCGGAAAGCGCCGTGCCTGATTCAGGTTTTGGCCAGTGCTGGTGCCGACATCCAAGCGCTCGACCTGAAACAGAATACTCCGCTGCATCAGGCTATCGAGCATCGAAATGCCAGTGCCGCCGAGATTCTCCTGGATCTGGGCGCAAATGCCCGCGTGTTGAATGCAAATCGACAGACACCGCTTTCTCTGGCAAACCAGGCTCTGCAGGCCGTTAAGAGAATGCCGAGAAACCTATCGTTAAATGGTTTGCGAGAAGAGATGGAAGCTTGCCGTCCCTGGGAAAAGCTTATCCTTCGTCTGGAAAAAATGAGCCAGGTTGCCGAAGTGGAGCTGCCCTGCGATGCAACGTTACCGGCATTGGCAGGTGGGACTTCCGGGTCAGGTGCTTCTGTGTATGGTTCAGGGGGCGAATCTTCGTCTGAGCGGGAAAAATTGTGTCCGACCTGCGGTGGGAGCGGCAACTGTCAGAGTTGTTATGGTGGCGGAGAAGTTACCGATTTTGCCACCATGAAGAGAGTCAAATGCCGGCAATGTCGAGGCACCGGCCGCTGTCAGACTTGTGGTGGCAAGGGTCGCATCAGGTAAAGTCTTGCAACAAGGCTCGACGTCGCCCCTGATTCAGTTCATTCATTCAAGAAATCGATGAACGTAGGCGATGATTCCTGTATTCAGCAGTGTCTGCGGCGAGATTTCCCATGATTCACCGTCATTAACAGTGATCAGGGTATTCCCGCTTCCCAGAGAAAAAATCGGTGAGAGAAGCGTTTTAGCTGGAACCTTCTTTATTCTTGAAATTTCCATGCGCCATTTCCCATTGGAGCCGGGCGGAAGATTTCCCCAGCCTGAGGAAGGCAAACCAAGGTTGAGGCGAAAGGCAAGGCCGGAATTTCCTTTGAAGATATTGCGCACCCATTCTTCCGGCACGGGGAATCCTGACATTTCCCTTCCGACAGATGGCGTAAACATTTGGAATCCCAGGGATTCCAGCTGACCTTTCACTTCGTCGAACGCCCGAGTCAAATGCGACTCAACAACACTGGAACCAAGGCTATCAATATCCTGCTTTTTTTGGGCGTCTTGAGGTTCATACTTTTTCTGATTCAAAATTTTTTCCTCACCATAACTTCAAGCCTCATTTAATAACCAACTTATATTAAACGCCAAGGCAAAATCAACTCAGTATTAGCAAGTTTGTTAGATTTCGTTTTTGTTTTATACTTTTTCAAAACCTAAATCGTAAAATTAGATTGTTATGCAGTACAATCTCAAAAATACATTTGGAGAATATATGAAAGCGGAATTGTCTCCTGTGCTTTATATTTTTTCAGGCTTGCCGGCTTCGGGTAAAACTACACTTGGGAAAATGCTTGCAGGTCATTTAAACGCAGCCTACCTGCGCATTGATACGGTTGAACAGGGCCTGCGCGACCTTTGTAACTTCAAGGTAGAAGGTGAGGGTTACCGGTTGAGTTATCGTATTGCCAAAGACAATCTTGAGCTTGGAACCAGTGTCGTAGCTGATTCATGCAATACCATTTCTCTTACCCGAAAAGAGTGGGAGGAAACAGCCCTGACAGCCAATGCCAGGTTTGTAAACATTGAAATCTCCTGTTCAGATAAACATGAACATCGGGCCAGAGTTGAAGGTCGCGCAAATAACATTGAGAACCTGAAGCTGCCAACTTGGGAGAAAGTTGAAAACCGTCATTATGAACAATGGCATGGAAAGGTTTTAAAAATTGACACCGCCGGCCAGACGCCAGCAGAATCATTTGAAGCTCTCCTGAGGAGTTTATAGGGTATTACCTGCTTCCAGTCGGGGCGACAACCACAGAATTAGGCAATTATAAATTGCAGACAATTTCAATCCACGCGCCCGCGCGGGGCGCGACCTGCGCGCCTGCACAAGCTGCCTGTGCGGCAGTTTACCATACACCTTTACCCCGCCAGATTCCGGCTACTTTCTAAGCTGCCTGTGCGGCAGTTTACGTGTTGCCGGGCCTCTTTTCCCGTGGCCTTTGTTTCTAAGCTGCCTGTGCGGCAGTTTACATTTAACCGCGCGGCCAGATCTCCAGGCATAATTTCTAAGCTGCCTGTGCGGCAGTTTACATAGATTGCCCGGTGCTGTGCTGTAATTGCAATTTCTAAGCTGCCTGTGCGGCAGTTTACTAACCCCTTCGGGGTTGTCAGCCGTCATAATTTTTCTAAGCTGCCTGTGCGGCAGTTTACACGAATGCGAATCGATGGGCGGCGAATTTAAATTTCTAAGCTGCCTGTGCGGCAGTTTACTAAACTTGGTGCTATTCGTGAGTTTGCCGCCTTTTCTAAGCTGCCTGTGCGGCAGTTTACTTTTGTCGGGCTTTTTTGTTCCTGGGAGATCTTTTCTAAGCTGCCTGTGCGGCAGTTTACTTGAAGCTCCCGCTTTCAGCAAAATGATGAACTTTCTAAGCTGCCTGTGCGGCAGTTTACGGATACAAGACCGGTAGGTTCTTTATTCCACATTTCTAAGCTGCCTGTGCGGCAGTTTACATGAACAATTAACTTTTTTTGGTACCGAGAGTTTTCTAAGCTGCCTGTGCGGCAGTTTACGTGCTACCATTGAAGAAATTAATACTTACATTTTTCTAAGCTGCCTGTGCGGCAGTTTACATGGGCCACCGTTTAAAATTCTCGATGCTTCTTTTCTAAGCTGCCTGTGCGGCAGTTTACAAAAAGGGCAAGATCAAGCCCGAGGCAAAGTGTTTCTAAGCTGCCTGTGCGGCAGTTTACGTTAATCGCAGCAGCAGCCGATTCGGGCTGATTTTCTAAGCTGCCTGTGCGGCAGTTTACGTTAATCGCAGCAGCAGCCGATTCGGGCTGATTTTCTAAGCTGCCTGTGCGGCAGTTTACGTTGGTCGTCCAGGCGACTGTTAAATGATATTTTTCTAAGCTGCCTGTGCGGCAGTTTACAATCCCAAGCGTCCCAGTAAAGCTCATTATCGTTTCTAAGCTGCCTGTGCGGCAGTTTACGATTTGCCCTGATTGCGGGGGCGTGCTTTTCATTTCTAAGCTGCCTGTGCGGCAGTTTACTCGGCTTGTTCCTTTCTACTGGTGCCGGTGCATTTCTAAGCTGCCTGTGCGGCAGTTTACATTAGCATCAACCCGGTTAATCCCGACCTCATTTTCTAAGCTGCCTGTGCGGCAGTTTACCACGCGAAAAGATACTTGTTTATAAGTGCTACTTTCTAAGCTGCCTGTGCGGCAGTTTACTTCTGGTCTTTTTGAAAAAAGCTTTTGTTTTTTTTCTAAGCTGCCTGTGCGGCAGTTTACTGAGCTGGAAGTATTGTTTCTTGCGCTCGACATTTCTAAGCTGCCTGTGCGGCAGTTTACGACTGGTCGGGGGGGCTGGCTACATTCGCAAATTTCTAAGCTGCCTGTGCGGCAGTTTACTGATCTTGTCACGCAACTGCCACTCTTCCCATTTTCTAAGCTGCCTGTGCGGCAGTTTACAAGCAAAAACTGTTGGCACGTTCAATATAAAATTTCTAAGCTGCCTGTGCGGCAGTTTACTGTGCGCAAGTGAACCTTCATGTGCGCCAGGTTTTCTAAGCTGCCTGTGCGGCAGTTTACATCATCCGTGTTCTTTTCCAGAATTTGTTCAATTTCTAAGCTGCCTGTGCGGCAGTTTACTTTATCACCTGCCTTCTCCAAGGTTTCCTAAATTTCTAAGCTGCCTGTGCGGCAGTTTACTAGAATGGGGTTTTAAAATGATTAAATCTTCTTTTCTAAGCTGCCTGTGCGGCAGTTTACAATCCAGATCCAGAAAAAGAAGATTTTTCCCAGTTTCTAAGCTGCCTGTGCGGCAGTTTACTGCGCTGCAGGCTGACTCTGCGCTGTCTGCATTTTCTAAGCTGCCTGTGCGGCAGTTTACAGCGCACTATTGCAGCAATTGTAACGACCAAATTTCTAAGCTGCCTGTGCGGCAGTTTACTGGAGCCGTATCGGCGTCGCCAGAGCCTTTGATTTCTAAGCTGCCTGTGCGGCAGTTTACGCATCGTGTTCTCCTCGTTTTTTTATTTGGCCTTTCTAAGCTGCCTGTGCGGCAGTTTACCAGAATGGAGCCATCATCGCCCATCCACTGCATTTCTAAGCTGCCTGTGCGGCAGTTTACAAAGCAAAGATCACGAGTTCTCAGAATTTCGTTTTCTAAGCTGCCTGTGCGGCAGTTTACAAAAGTTTCAAAAACTCAACCCACTTTGCCTCGTTTCTAAGCTGCCTGTGCGGCAGTTTACTCGTTGATCGCTGGTCGAACGCCTTTGTAAAATTTCTAAGCTGCCTGTGCGGCAGTTTACTCTACTGATCAAGCTTCTTTGAATTACTGGCATTTCTAAGCTGCCTGTGCGGCAGTTTACCTCTTTGTTCCACAGGTATTCAGCTTTGGACTTTTCTAAGCTGCCTGTGCGGCAGTTTACGCAATTTTTGATCATAATGAAATTTACCCAGATTTCTAAGCTGCCTGTGCGGCAGTTTACAGTTACATTCGCAGGATCGCGCGGATCGACAATTTCTAAGCTGCCTGTGCGGCAGTTTACGATGACATCAGGTATTTTACGACCATTGGTTTTTTCTAAGCTGCCTGTGCGGCAGTTTACTTATCAAGACGGTAAACTTGTTGGGTTTACCGGTTTCTAAGCTGCCTGTGCGGCAGTTTACTTCAGTGCAGGAATCAACGCCCCTGTTATGGCTTTCTAAGCTGCCTGTGCGGCAGTTTACATCGCAGCACTTGAAAAACATCTGACCGGGCTTTTCTAAGCTGCCTGTGCGGCAGTTTACCTCTAATCCAGCCTTAACCTAACAAACCGTTATTTCTAAGCTGCCTGTGCGGCAGTTTACAAAAGGTCGAGCCTGCAATCGCAGGACAGGGTTTTCTAAGCTGCCTGTGCGGCAGTTTACTGTGTTATAGCTGTCTTCGACTTCGTCGTAAATTTCTAAGCTGCCTGTGCGGCAGTTTACCACACCCGTTTACCGGCGGTTCAGGTGGTTCTTTTCTAAGCTGCCTGTGCGGCAGTTTACAAGAAAAAGGCCGTTAACCTGTTAAAGTTATCTTTCTAAGCTGCCTGTGCGGCAGTTTACTACTCATCCATAATCGGCGTTCGTATTGTGGTTTTCTAAGCTGCCTGTGCGGCAGTTTACTTACATAGACCTGGTATTATTTTGTATGGTCATTTCTAAGCTGCCTGTGCGGCAGTTTACAAGGAATGGGGTCTTGAGCAACCGAAAAACAATTTCTAAGCTGCCTGTGCGGCAGTTTACAATTAACACGCCATACTCTTTTTTAAGCAGTTTTTCTAAGCTGCCTGTGCGGCAGTTTACTCAATGAACGTGACGTTGTGGTGGAAAACACGTTTCTAAGCTGCCTGTGCGGCAGTTTACAAATCTTGCATACCGGAGGGGAAAACAACATTTTTCTAAGCTGCCTGTGCGGCAGTTTACTTGTTCATTCGGCGCTCTCGACTTTCTTTGCTTTTCTAAGCTGCCTGTGCGGCAGTTTACTTTTAACCTGGCTCGGATTATAAATTAATTTTTTTCTAAGCTGCCTGTGCGGCAGTTTACAGTCTGCTTTTTTCTTTTCGAAACTCTTTACGTTTCTAAGCTGCCTGTGCGGCAGTTTACAAAATACAGTCCTGGTGCAGGTTACAATGAAGCTTTCTAAGCTGCCTGTGCGGCAGTTTACTAAACAATCCGGGGTTGATACTAGCAGGCGTGTTTCTAAGCTGCCTGTGCGGCAGTTTACCCTGGTGCGGGTCACAAGGGAACAGTAGAATATTTCTAAGCTGCCTGTGCGGCAGTTTACTCAGGATTCTAACACCCAACTTTCAAAACTGTTTTCTAAGCTGCCTGTGCGGCAGTTTACAAAACTAATACACAGCGCAAAGCGGGAGAATATTTCTAAGCTGCCTGTGCGGCAGTTTACCGCGATAATCCTCGCGGCCACACCTTCATCATTTTCTAAGCTGCCTGTGCGGCAGTTTACCCGAGATTTGTCCTGGCAGCAGAAGAAGACGTTTTCTAAGCTGCCTGTGCGGCAGTTTACCTTTATTGGGGCACTCGTGAGGCTCCCATCAATTTCTAAGCTGCCTGTGCGGCAGTTTACCGGTTGTAGACTTTTTCCGAGACGAAGCAACCTTTCTAAGCTGCCTGTGCGGCAGTTTACACCTTCTGCAAGAGCAACGCCCCACCCTTGTTTTTCTAAGCTGCCTGTGCGGCAGTTTACAATGAGAATCCATGAGTTAAACATGATTGATATTTCTAAGCTGCCTGTGCGGCAGTTTACTCGGAGTGACTGCCCAGACGTTTTTTGCAACTTTTCTAAGCTGCCTGTGCGGCAGTTTACTGGTGTTAACTTGTCGTATGACTCCGTTGGCTTTTCTAAGCTGCCTGTGCGGCAGTTTACTTTTTGTTTTTAGCTTGAATTAAAACTTTGGATTTCTAAGCTGCCTGTGCGGCAGTTTACCGAATAAAAGCACCACGCAGCTTGAGGATTTGTTTCTAAGCTGCCTGTGCGGCAGTTTACGGCGAGTGGGTTGAGTTCGAGGTTGATGAGAAGTTTCTAAGCTGCCTGTGCGGCAGTTTACTTTCCCTAGTTACCTGGCCGCATTGATTACATTTTCTAAGCTGCCTGTGCGGCAGTTTACTTTTTGTTTTTAGCTTGAATTAAAAC
>CAZQUE010000009.1:35712-92975 GCA_964596185.1 uncultured bacterium
TTTGGATTTCTAAGCTGCCTGTGCGGCAGTTTACCTAATACCATTTCAACTTTTCGACATAATGAATTTCTAAGCTGCCTGTGCGGCAGTTTACGTGTCTTCTATTGCGCTTAATGGCTTGAATCTTTTCTAAGCTGCCTGTGCGGCAGTTTACTGCAGCTTTTTGCCTGCTTCGACGTGATTCAGTTTCTAAGCTGCCTGTGCGGCAGTTTACGGAGCTTTAGAGCAGAATACGACACTTTTGAGTTTCTAAGCTGCCTGTGCGGCAGTTTACAAAGTTATCGCGGTCGGCTTTGCTTGTAAATCTTTCTAAGCTGCCTGTGCGGCAGTTTACAATGTCGTGTATTATCCTGGTCGTGACAAGTATTTCTAAGCTGCCTGTGCGGCAGTTTACTTCTAACTCTTCAAGTTTTTCCTGCAGTTCTTTTTCTAAGCTGCCTGTGCGGCAGTTTACGATATCGACTTCGACGCCGGTTGCTTCGTCTCTTTCTAAGCTGCCTGTGCGGCAGTTTACTAATAGAGACGGGACTTGAAAATAAAAATGGATTTCTAAGCTGCCTGTGCGGCAGTTTACCCACAGTGTGAGAATCACACAAGGTTCCTCGGTTTCTAAGCTGCCTGTGCGGCAGTTTACCAACCTGCCCCGAGTAGCTTCGAGACGTTTTTTTTCTAAGCTGCCTGTGCGGCAGTTTACGTATAGGCAATTCTCGCCTATTTTCTGCAAATTTTCTAAGCTGCCTGTGCGGCAGTTTACGTCAGGCTTATTTCTTGCGGCGTAAATCCAGATTTCTAAGCTGCCTGTGCGGCAGTTTACAGCCGTCGTCGAAGAGATAAAAGAAACTCATATTTCTAAGCTGCCTGTGCGGCAGTTTACCAGAGTTAATCAGGTAGCAAGCGTAAAATTCATTTCTAAGCTGCCTGTGCGGCAGTTTACTGGCGGCAGACTCGAAATAATGATTGACCGATTTTCTAAGCTGCCTGTGCGGCAGTTTACGCCGCGCCATTACACAGCACTTCGGTGAAAACTTTCTAAGCTGCCTGTGCGGCAGTTTACATATTCTTTCTCGGTTTCGCCGCCGATAAATATTTCTAAGCTGCCTGTGCGGCAGTTTACCTCAATGCACATGAGCGACCGAAATAATCGCTTTTCTAAGCTGCCTGTGCGGCAGTTTACGTATCGGTTTCCCGCTTGGCGTTTTTTCAATTTTTCTAAGCTGCCTGTGCGGCAGTTTACATTAGAAAGGATTTTGGACAATGCCAAAAAAATTTCTAAGCTGCCTGTGCGGCAGTTTACATCTTTGCAGCTCTGGCCTGTTCAGCTTTCACTTTCTAAGCTGCCTGTGCGGCAGTTTACACCAGGACTCGAACCTGGAACACCTTCGGGCTTTTCTAAGCTGCCTGTGCGGCAGTTTACGATAATTTCCGAGTAGTGCTTGCCTTTCTCTTTTTTCTAAGCTGCCTGTGCGGCAGTTTACATAGCGCGACGCAAATGACTGTTTACAATTCATTTCTAAGCTGCCTGTGCGGCAGTTTACTTACTTTTTGTTTGTTCATGCGCCTTTGGTCATTTCTAAGCTGCCTGTGCGGCAGTTTACAATCGCTTGACTATATGGGCACAAGATACGAATTTCTAAGCTGCCTGTGCGGCAGTTTACGCAGAAATTGCAAAAGCGCCCGAACTGATACCTTTCTAAGCTGCCTGTGCGGCAGTTTACGATTGCCACAACAAAACACGGTCAAGCCGTGGTTTCTAAGCTGCCTGTGCGGCAGTTTACATCAGCATAAGTTTCGGCGCGTTCTCTAATGCTTTCTAAGCTGCCTGTGCGGCAGTTTACTGGCAGTAAATACATCTTCGGCGGCTGGCTGTTTTCTAAGCTGCCTGTGCGGCAGTTTACGCAGGCAGTGTTAGAGCTGCCGGGAAAATGAATTTCTAAGCTGCCTGTGCGGCAGTTTACACCTCCAAAAGCGTATCTTTTTCGGGACAAGATTTCTAAGCTGCCTGTGCGGCAGTTTACAAAATGTCAGCCCCAGTGCATTCAAGATCCCATTTCTAAGCTGCCTGTGCGGCAGTTTACGGTACCCAGAAGTTTCCTTGGATGATTTTTGTTTTCTAAGCTGCCTGTGCGGCAGTTTACGCTGCGGGCCGTAATCGGCGGCGACGCATTCTTTTCTAAGCTGCCTGTGCGGCAGTTTACGAAGGAGTTCGTCAGCAGGTTCTTGCCGATCATTTCTAAGCTGCCTGTGCGGCAGTTTACCTTAGAGCGTGACAGGGCTGCGAGGCTGGCGTTTTCTAAGCTGCCTGTGCGGCAGTTTACTTCTATCAGCAGACCTCTGGCCTGCAGTGGATTTTCTAAGCTGCCTGTGCGGCAGTTTACCGGAACTCATTTCCTTCAAAGGCGAGAACAAAACGTGCTTAAAGCTATTTCTTAAGAAAAAAACATCAAATTATGGATAGATGCCAAAGCCATCATTATAAGCCGATCTTGGAAATCGCCCCAAAAAGATGGTAAAAAAATATCAAGACTAGTCCTGAGTTCTCTTTTTGTAAATGCCGATCAAGGCATCTTGCAAAACCTTTGAAAAATTAATGTGATTTGCCATGGCAAAAGTATTTAACCAGGCAGGTATAGTTAAATTTTTCCTGACAGCTTTGTTGCCAAACTTTTCCATATATGAATCCATATCAAGTACCAACATGCTTACAAAACCGCCATTATCAGGTTTGATATCCTTAATATTGCTTGCTTTTGGAACAGGTTTGCCGTCTTCCAAATCCGTTAAAACCCAACCAGAGGCAGCATCCACTCCCATTTCCTGTGCTTCTGCAAAAGTTGCACCTTCGCTAACACAACCTGGCAAATCCGGAACTTCAACAACGAAGCCTTCCCCAGCTTCAAACGGGTAAAAAATGGCAGGATAGGTTAACTTCATAAAACCTCCATTATTGCAAGCCCGCCTGTTTCAGAATCGACTTGACCGTTCTGGGGTCAAGATCGCCCTTGTGATATGGAACAGTTACTTTCCCAGTTTTTGAAGGATGAATATATTGATAGTGGGAACCTTTTGCAGCCTTAAAGAACCAGCCATCATTCAACAAAAGCTTCTCAACTTCTTTAAATTTCATGCCCTCACCCTTAAAGATACGCATAATGCGCATCAATGTCAATTAACTCAGCATTTAAGCTTTTTTTACCTTATTCCTGTAACATAAGACCAAAAAGACTTTGTCTACCTATTGTCGGTTTAATGAATTACCAGATTGGTACGGTTGCCTCACCCAAACTTAAGCCATAGCAGTTAAAAACCCCTTCAGAATGCTCAAATTTCAGCTCTCGCTTAATTATCAGCCTGAATTCCCTTTTTCCAGATAAGCTTTTGGCCTGCACGTAAGGGAAGTTCACTCGTTTTTCTTCATATTCCGAATAATAGGCCATTGCCTGTTCAAGAGATTCATTTTTTCGCATGGCGCGACGGCGAGCTAGACGTTCAATACTGGTTTTGCCCTGCCATCTTTTAAAAACCGCATACCCCTTGATTATTGAATTTGGAACCGACCGAACAGGACTAATTGAAACATAGTCAGAAAAAGACGAGAACCATTTTTCGAGGTTCAATTGCTGCAAATCATTATCTTTAACTGAAAAAACCCGAATATGATTACCTAAACCGTTTTTTTCAGCGCTATAATCAGGCAACGATATGCCCACTGGCACATGATTTTCATCGTCTTTTATTTCTACAAGCGCCAGATGAAGTTGCTGATACACTTTTTTCCAAAGAAAATAAAGCCCGACCTCAACATCTGGAAGCAATGCGATCTCTTGAAAGAATTTCATTTCCTACTCCTTGTCGCTTTCGCCAAACACGCCTCCGCGAACCAACACAGACATAACGTAATGTTCATGATCTTCTTTTTCGAGCTTGTTTTTTGCGGTATATGTGTCAAATAGAGTAAAAAAGTCTACTTTCTCAGTTGGTTTTCGATATGCAACCCCAAGATTTGTCACTGCACCATAGGGCTCGGCAGCAATTGGCCCGGTTTTAACTTCACCAAATTCGGGATACCATGTATCAATAGTTCTTAGGGCATTGCCTATTTTTTGTGAATGCATAGCGGCAATTTCATTGATGCTGTAAAGGATTTTACTTTTCTTGCCCTTTTTGTTTCCCTTTTCTTTATCCATTACAAGCTCCTCGCTGGGATATACATCCTGGGCAGATCCCACCTGGGCATAAACATCGATTTCGAGCATAAGATAATCTCTTTTTCCTGATAGAGAATCTGCAATCAAACTGGCCAATTCTTCAATTTTCGCGTCGCTTTTTGAAAAATCACGCAAAGAATAAGCATGAGCGTTGAAAGTCCATTTTCTACCTTGAAGGTCTTTATTCATGGCTTCGACACAAACTTCAATATTTTCGGCACCCACACGATTTCGCCACAAAGCACGGCCATTTGCAATGTTCAATGCATAGCGCTTAGCCAATTCTTTAAAACCGTATTTTTCAATGTAACCCTGAACTACATCGGTATAATTCTGCAAGAAGTTTCTGTCATTGCACGCTGAAGGTTTTTCAATGCCGCTTAAGACCTTTAAAGTAAATGAAAGTTTTAGTGTATCCTGGTTGAGGTCTAGACCACAACTGTCGACTGTTTGCAGGTTTGCATTTTCTACATTTGCATCAAGTTTAGCCGGATCTTTCAGGTCTTTTTTCTTCAACCTGTTAGAAATAGTTCCTCTAACGGACTTTTCTTTAAGATTTAGTGGCAGGCATTTGTCATTTTCATGGCGATTTTCCCAGTTTGTGCCGTAAAGGAACCCATCAGACGGAACAAGTTTTTTCTCAAAAGCAAGTACGGAAGCTGTCATTATTTTTCTCCTTCAAAATTCTTACAAAGATATAGATTTTCGTTCTTACGATATTCATAATGCCAGAAAGCATCATCGAATCTTAGCCGATGGGGCATTTTAAATTCACCCAAAGTAACTATGGCTTCTGCAAATCGATGAGGCACTGACGGATCTCTCTGATTAAAAGTTTTGCCAGGGTCTGTCAACTCTGAAATTCCTTGAAAACCAACAGCAATGGGGATGACCCAGCCGGAAGTTTTACGTTTTAGCGACCATGAGACTTCACCCGATTCAGTTTTTTCACAAACGTTATGAAGGGCAACATGATCTAAAATTGCATCCAGCGCATCGTCCCCGTTTTCCATAGAGGCCTTTACAAGGTCACGGCGTTCGATTAAAACATATCCAGGCATTAATGAATTGAGCAGCTTTTGTTTTTCATTATCAGAATCAGGTTTTCTGTATTCGATACCTGAAAAGTCAAGAATATCTCCTCCAGCCACTTTGGTTTTTGAATGAAGTATTGACTCTAGTCTGGCCTCAAAATCATCAAAATCAAATCTGCTAAGATTATTACAGCCAATAATCAATGAAACGCAAAGATTACAACGGCCCTCCTCAATAAAAGAAGGGCGTGCACCTTTTATTGTTAGAGGATTCCCAGTTCCAATGATCGACCAATCATAATCCCCACGCCCTTTATAGGTGTGAAGTTTGAAATCATGGCAAGCAACTGCAACCTGATTGAATTCGAGTTGTTTGAAACCTTCAATCTCGTTAAGCTTTCGCTGCATGGCATGAATTGCTCCGAGCCAGGCGGTCATTGCAGGGAAACCGATGGTGAAAGCACTCGACAATGCGTTAGCATTCTGAATTTTAAGTTCCCGTATTACAATATAAGAGTTTGAATTCATAAAAGAACCTCGCTCTGGCTTTCTATGAGCTTTTTAATATAAACCAGCTCATCATCAGAAAGTTTAATGGCATCGCTGCCAGTCACTTTCTGATAGGCTTTTATAATCCAGCGAGCAATGTCGTTCAGAAATTCACTGATTTCTACCTCAGACTCTGCTCGAATTGGTCTATAAAAATCATCAAGAACAATCTTTTGGGAAACGGGCAAGCCTGCGCAGCGTTCTTTTGCACTCCAGCCGATTTCAGAGGAACGAATTGCCCAGATTTTTCTAACAATATCATCGAAAATAGCCAATATTCGATTATCTCTACCCTGACGAATGTTAAGGTTATTGATATCGGCCTTAAAAAGCTTATGAAGGGCAGAAAGTTCTTCTTTATAAAAACCCGGCCACAAGACTTCTGCAAAAAAATTCTTTCGAGGCAATTTCACTTTATAGCCAGATAAAACAGGTGGCAGGCTCGGCAAAAAAAAGAATTGCCCTCTAAATAATTTATCTTGCCCATGCTTATCGGGTAATTTCTTGTTATTTAGGTAACTGATATTTTGAGGCTGCTTCCCACCAAAGCTGACCTTGGTAAGGTTCAGGTAAATTTTGTAGGGGAATTCATTCGTTTTCAAGTCTTTTTTTCCTTCTCTCTGATAGCTAATAACTTCAGAATTAACTCGTTTTTTCAACTCAAACATCAGAGATGAGGAAAACAGAATCGTAAGTTGATGATAATTAAAATTTTCATCAACTACTGGAAAATAAACCTGCTTTAACTTTGAACTAGTGCAATTTTTCCCATGAAATTTACATACTGCAATCAAAGCGTCTTTTAATTTTTCAAAAGTTTTATCACTACATTTGCAAAATATATGGTTTTTCACATCACTATTATTTTTTAGATGCCACAAAAAAGTATTGCCGTCTTGCATTCGCAAACTTAAAAGCTGTGTATAGGGTATATCTTTGGCATCAGTAACCCTCATATCAAGTTCAATATTTTTAACATTACCGCTGCGCAAGTAACCATCTTGCTTGAAAGGGGAACATGCAATTACTGAAGTTAGATAAATGCCACCTGTTTTTTTTGCACTGGGGTGGGTAAAATTTGTTGGATGAGTAGTTAAATCAACATTTTGGAGCTGCTGAATCCTTTTCAAAAGCCATTGCTCAATGTTGTTAACTATTTTGTCCAGTTTCTCTTTTTCACTGCTCTGACCTGAAATTTCAAATAGATTTTTTTCTTCAAAGAACTCTATAATTGGGCTATACAATGCTTTCCTCCCTTATTTTCTTACCAATCCAAAGACGGAAGAATATTCGTATTCTGCGAAATCATCATAAGTCGTTACTTCAATACTGCCAAATTTTCTGGCAGCGTTATCAACAAAGCCATCACTGCTATAATCAACAAGTATTTTGTAATAGTCGCGATCGAGCCAAATCCTGTCTTTATCTATATTATCTTCAGACAAGTGGGTAATTTTGAACAGCTTATCTACAGCAGATAGATCACCATTGTCATCTTTCTGCATAAAAACAAAGTCTGTGTCTTCATCGTCACTGTTTTCAGGTAGCAAATACAGGGTTTCGGTTTTCATACCTGTTCTGAATTTCGTCAACATTTGCGGTAGGCCGCTGAGCCACCAACATTGAGATATCCAGCCCATAGGTTTTTCCGGCCCTTTGGCGTCAAAATCGGCCAAAGTCTGCTTTGTAACATGATGTTCGAGATCGACGAAAGATTCTGTCGGGTTCAGTTTATCAGCTCGAATAATTCGCGGAATTGAATTAATTCCGTTCTCAAGCAGCTTTTCATCCAGAATGCCTTTTAAATCATGGGTAGTAAAAAAAGCTTCATCTTCGAAGCCGGGCTGGCAAAATACTTTTTCACGATCTTTTCCCAGAACCTTATTCTTGAAGCCTTTAAAGTTGAACTGCATTACGGCAATATTTTTGTTTTCATAAGCACTTTTTCGATGCCTGCGCACACGACCGGCCATTTGAATCACTGACCTGAAAGAAGAAGGCTCTATTAATGCCCAATTAAAATCGTGATCACGGCCAATCTCTTCAACAGGTGTTGCGACCACAATGTAGACAAGATTCGCTTTCTTGCTACTATCAAGATGGCGGCGAATAAAAGGATCTTTAAAAATTTCTTCAGGTCTTTTTCGTTTCAGTAACTTATCAAGAACTTTTTCCTGCGCATGGCGCAAAATCATAATCTGTTGACTATGGTAGACCATGATTTTCACTTCAGTTTCTTCACCCCAGTCTGCATTCATAAGGTATCTGCCAAGATTCACGCACGGCTTGATATTTGCCATGCGAACAACTCCGAAAGAAACCAGTCTGCCAGTTTTCTTATCTTTTTCGCAGTTGTCGGTATGAAGTCTGAAGATATTATTCTTCACTGCCTCGAAATATTGTTCTTCAACACTCAACCCAGAATCATTTGAATAATTTGTTTCAGCGATAAAGCCCCTTCGCTGAACTTCTGAAGCTAGAATCTTTCGGCAACGGCTTTGAGTGAATTTTGCATGCAAGGAAACATACGCAGAGTTGTCTGCCTCTTCATCAGCCAAGGTTAAGGTAGAAACCTTCGTTTTAAACTCGTCTATCCAGGCACAGCCCACATCAGGAGAAAAATTCCTTGATGCGGCATAGAGTTTATAACCGTTCTGATAAGCATTAAAGAAGCCAAGTGTCAAATCTGGTGGCATAGTTGCTGACGAAAGCATGACTTTGCGCCCAAGCATTCCGGCAAGATGAATCAACCGACTAATAGCAATTAAGTCGTTACCGGTAAAATCGTCAATTTCGTCAATTACCAGATCTGATGACATAATTCTGAGACAAGGCAAAATATGATGCCCGCCTCTGATCGATTCAGTGGCAGACATAAGGTGGTCTATTGTACATACCAGAAGCGGTGCATATAAAAGCTGTCTATGTTTTTCATTCTGTAATACGGTTACCAGCTTTTCATCAGAAACACCGCATTCAAAATCTAAAAATTCACTGAGGATATCTTCAGTGGACTCTGATGAATTATCCTTATTTAAAAAAACATTATTACTAATGCTTTGATCTTTCTCAAACAAATCTTTTATTGCTTTACTTCCGATCAATACAGCCAATTCAGAATTATCCAGACCTATTTCGCCACGATAAACCTCACCTGTTTGAAGGGTTAAAGTTCTTAAACCGAGAGCATTGATATAACGCAAGGACGACTTATCAATAGATATTGCCCGCATTATTTTTGCGTTCGCAATTGTTTTACCGCAGCCTGTACTAGCCATATTTAGAGCAAAAAAACCAGTTTTTGAGATATCCTTGACAGAATTTCGCCAGCTTTCAATTTCTTCAACAGCCTTGTTTTGCCATGCAAACTCTTGCGGACTTCTTTTTCTCAATTGTCTGACACTGGCAGCGCCAGGCATTTCTGTCTCAAAATCCGGAAGCTGATGAGCAATTCTAATGGCATTTTCCATTACTCCGACAAGATGCTCGTCAAGCATTTGCTTTAATTGCCGTTCACCGTCAACAAAACCCGTATTGGCGTAAAGTTCTGATTTATACTTCCAGCTTTTATCTGCTTTTCTTGACGAATAATAATGATCACCAAGCATTAGACAAAGTCTAGAAAAATGTAAAACAATCCGGTATAAACCATTTTTGGCAATTTCTTTGAATTCTTCAGTTATTTCTAAAGCCTTTGAAGACCATCTTTTCAACTGCTTATTCCAGGGGTCACTATTTGTGGGAATACCTTTCGGAAACTTAAAACATAATTTCTCTCTTGTTTTTTCCGATTCATTTTTGTAGCCATAAGTAGAATTCAATTGTTTGAAAAGTTTTTTGTAATCAGACAACGATTCTTTTCTAAAGCTCTTTAGACGGTCATCATAGAGCACAGGCATTCGATGGTGACTTAGAATAAGCCACATAAGCATGGAAGCAAACGGTGGCAAATCATGCAGGGGCCTTTCAATCGCTTCAACGAGACTTTCATTGTCAAGTTTCAGGCAGAATTCTTCATTTTTAAATCGTCGTAGCCATTCTTCATCTGTTTTGGCATCTTTTATAAAATGCTTCAGCAATACGCATGAGATCCATTCATGCCTCAGCGGGTCTTTCTGAATGGTCTTCGCCTTCAATTTACTTTGAAAGCATTCCGAAGATTTCCCAAAATCATGGAATAATGCAGCTAGAGCGGTTAAAGTCTTGATATGAGGCAACAAAAACCAACTGTTCTCAAAATCGTTTATTTGGTCAGCTTTAGAATAGTTCGTGGGACAAATTCCACGGCTATTGAACTTAGCTTTATTTCCTACTACCCACATTAGTTCAGTAGAGTATCTTCCAGCGATTCTGTGGCAGGCAACAGAAGTCTGTCTGGTAGCATATTTGCTCAAAAGAACCTTAACCGCCTTTAGGCCTTCCATTGTAATTCGTGTTTTCCAGGTTTTAGAGCCTATCCGCTCGGCAAAACTATCCAGAATTTGACGCGTTCTTTTCGTTGCAGTTTTCTCGCACTCGGAAACAAATATAACAATCATTTTACTGGCTCAGAATATTGGGCACATACAAGCTTAATTGATTCAATCATGATATCTATAGCACTATATTTATCAATAAGAAGATTCATCAAAGTTTCTCTGAATTTTCTCTCGTCATCGCCACGCAAAGCACAGACAAAAGCCGTGGGCAGCACTATTGCATCTTTTATGAGGTCGGCAATATCGAAAACAAGAGCTCCACGCCTGGTTTTTCCATGCATAACCGCAAAAGAATGGGGAATCCCGAGAGTCCATAATGCAGTCGCTGCCAGACCGTAAGCAAGATAATTTCCGTGGTTCAAAAAAATGTTGGCAGAATCTGTCCCTTCGTGATCCCTTTTAAATGACCCAAAGCCTGTTGTTCGAACTATATAGGCATAGATTCTTTTCGTGGTTCTACCCTCAATTTCCAGAAGGTTCTGAACTGAAGCTGCATTGTCAATATTTGCAGCCATATCTGACATTATCGACTCAAACTCTAGATCATCAGCATATATACCGAACTCTTTATAAAGAGCCTCTTTTCTCCATATACTGTTTATGTTATTCAAACGAAGGCTTTGCAGCTCCTTTGCCACATGCAGACGTTTCTCTTGATTAAACCAGAATGAAAGCCAGCCCTGCACGTATTCGGTCGGCCGATATTCACTCTGAGGGGACATCCACTCAATTTCGTTTCCAGCGAATAATGGCGTACCATCGCCGCCACAGAAACCAATCATGACCCCGGCAGAGGCAAGCAGGCGAACTGCAGCCTGAGTTATTGAAGTTCCGGTTCCAAGTAGGATGACCGTTGTGTTTGCTATAGGAATGTTCCAATAAGCCTGCTTATCTTTTTCCTGGGTGATATATTCAACCCGACCACCATTCTGTAAAACTCGGCAATACTCAAGATAATAAATGTTTGCTCGTTTAGACTGCAGGATAGCCTTAAGATGCTTCTTTTCAGAAAGAATATTCGCCAGAACCCTCTTTTTCACTACTAATCCGCCTTTTTGCTTAAAATCAAAAAGAACTAACCTGATTTAAGACGTCCCCGATTTATCTTTTCAAGAAAAGTATCACAAAATATTGGCCATGCCAATAGTTTAAACAATTATTTATTTTGCAGGATTTATTCCTATATTTTTTTCACTGCTTCAAGGGCTTCACACGCTTGCTTGAAGAGAGCGATAAACCATTCTAATTCAGCGGCGGCGGTAGGATTTGCGGATGAAGCGGTAGGTGTTTTTCTCGTCGATGTTGAAGATGATCTGGCGGTTTGCCGGGTGAGCCAAAGTTGGAGAAATGTAGATTCGGTGGGTTTTGCTGCTGTTAGCGGCGGGATTTTTTACGGTAAACTGCTGAGGACCAGGCTCGAGGCCTAAACGGACTCTTGATTTGGCCGGGAGAAAAAATGAGTGCTTTCCACCTTCGCAGGTAATTTCGACGCCGCGCTCACCGGGATTGTCGATAGTTATGGCTGCACCGTAATCCAGGGTCTGACGGAAATGAAGAACGAAGAAAACGCAGAAAAGAAAACCGCCCAGCGCAAAAAACAGCTCAAAAACGCCTTTTTTCGTTTCCCAGGTAATTGCCTCGACGAAGCAGTATAAGGCGCCCAGCGGAAAACCAATGAAAAACAGAAGCACAAAAACAATGCCGAGAAACGAAGCGATGAAGCCCGGAAAATAGTGATTAAGATTATAACTGTTTCTCTTCGGCGGCAAAGGTGAATCAATCTCACGGGTTTCTATGTCTTGCTGAATGCCGGTTTCATGGGTTTTGTCACCGGAATAAAAGGTTTCAATCTCCTTGGGGAAGGGCTTTAAAAAATAGGAAACCTCGTCTGATACCGCGAACCATTCTTTATTACAGTTTTTAATTTGCAGACTCAAGACCTGAAGTTTTTGATCCTGCGGATCAGCCGGAGCAGGACCGAAACTGAAATAGAGCCAGGCCATATATATGCCCAAAGCCAGCACAAAAGGCGAAAGCAGCCGGCGAAAAAGTCTCAGGTTTTCTTCCATTTTTGCTCCAGAATAGTCAGTATAAGCTCAAACCTGGTTGCCCTGCCAGCCGGTTTCTACAGCCCATTTTTCCGCCGGGAAATAAATCAGATCAACGGCTGGATCTTTGACATCAGGGTACATGGCAGCGTTGGCGAGGTTGTCGGCAAGACGCATTTTGAGCTGGCCATAGGCGGCAGCGGTTTGCGGGTGGGCGCGAAGATAATCGCGAAACAATAAGGGATAGCGCTGGTTAGCGCGGCCGGCAACGCGAACATGGGTGTTGGTGGCACGCTGGCCCTTTGGAGGACGGAAAAACCACTTCTGCCAGTTTTCGGCAGCGAGATCTGTGCCCGGCGGTGCATGATCGCCGGCAATATGCCCAACGCGGAAATAACCCAGTCCGGTCAGGGCCGCAGCCACTTCTTCACTCAAAGAAGCCACGGTTATCTGCACATCGATGACATCCTTGGCACACAAACCCGGAACCGCCGTCGAACCAATATGATCGATGCGCAGCGCCAGATCTTTCAAACCATTTTTTAAAACACTTTCAATGCGGGCATATTCATCAGGCCAGGAGGGGTTGTAAGGCACAATCTTCCGACGAGTGCCACGCCATTTTCCGGTAATAATATGCTCAGCGCATGATTCGACTATTATCTGCAAGGCCAAAGAGATTTTTTCCAATGGCAGACCCGACAAACCACTCGATGAATCAAGCATCTGCGGTGTACATGGCACATGAACGAACCCACCCATCAAAGCAGGTCTTTTAACCGCGATCAGATGCAAAAGCTTGAACATGACCTGATTGCAGACAAAAGTGCCGGCAGTTTCGGAAATCCTGGCCGGAATCGCTGCCATTTCAAGCGACTGTATAATTTTTTTAATGGGCATATTACAGAAATAGGCATTGGGCGCAGAGTAATCGATCGGCAAATCAGCCGGCTGATTGCCGTCATTGTCTGGAATTCTCGCGTCGGCAAGATTGATGGCGACACGCTCCAGAGATATTTGATCACGCTTTTCCGCCAGGCCGACACAAATCACCAGATCTGGAGCAAATTCTTCTATTGCCTTTTCAAGTTCAACAAAAGCATTGGCAAAAGAGACCGGCAGAAGCAAAGTCCTTGTCTCGAGGTTGCCCAAAGAGCCTGACAGAGCGGAAAGAGCCTCCCAGGAAGGATTTAAATCATGACCGGCAAAGGGGGCAAAACCAGTAAGCAAGACTTTAACAGATGGCAGATTTAACACTGGGTTTCTCCTGTTACTATTATGCGAAAGATTGGCGCTCGGGCACCATAGTCTCTACTGCAAAAGATGAATATTCAGTCCAATTATAGCAAATACTTGCAAAATGAATGATTTTGCGCTAAAACGGACTATATTGGAGAGATGCCGGAGTGGTCGAACGGGGCGGTCTCGAAAACCGTTGTGGGTTACGCCCACCGAGGGTTCGAATCCCTCTCTCTCCGATTTTTTATTTTAGAGACGTTTGCCGCTGCGACGCACCTGCCGAATCATTGCTGAATCTGGTGTTCGCGTGTAATTGATGTTGTCGGTGCGATTTGGAATTCCGACAAAATGACCTTCCCGTGATATTCTGGCGATGTTGCGCAGCAAACACTGTGCCTCGATCTGACTCGAACGATAAGGAATGTCGATATAAGAACGACATCCGGTCGTATCTACCTCGCAGCGCTCGACGATATCGCCGTCGTCGATCTTTTCGTTCATCCAGTGAATGGTAAAGCCGACCGGACGACCTTCGATCCAGGCCCAGAGATCGCACATGGTGCCGCGATTTTCCGGCAGCAGACCGTGATGGATGTTTATACAGCCGATTTTCGGCAAATCGAGCACCGCTTTTTTGTAAATGTTGCGGGTGCGCATATTGACCATGAGGTCAGGTTCCAGACCTTGCAGAAAACTCAATGCTTCAGGCTTGTTAACACTGGAACAACGAAAAATGCGCAAGCCTCTTTCTTCAAGCAGCTTGACCCGCGGGTCGTTGATTCTGGCCTTGAGCATGTTGCGCAGCAGGGCAAAACTGACGTCAGGTGCACCGAGAAGCTGCAAGCCAATGATGTTTTTAAGTAAAAGTTTGTTTGGAATCTTGAGCAGAATTACTGCGCCAATTTCAGTGCCGGCGGGCAGCAGGTCGGGCTGGGTCACTTTTTCCAACAATGAGAAATAATTATCGCGAACATAGGTGACATCAGAGGTTACATAGACAAGTTTCATCCTATTTACCCTCAGCTTTCATGCCACCGGAACGGCCGTATTTCGCGTGGGCATCGGTAAACTCATCGGCAGCCATGGCTCCAATGATCGAGATTTCACCGGCGAGAACCGCAGCGGCGAGAATTTCGGCAAAGCGATGTGCCTTGCCCGGCCCGGCACATTTCATCATCTTCAGACACTGGTTTTGCGTCTTCAAGCGGGTGCCACCACCGACGGTGCCGACCATGAGTCCCGGCAGCGTAACACTGATTTGCAAATCGCCGTTAACCAGTTCGAGATTGGTTATTCCGGCGGCGGATTCGGCAACACAGGCGGGGTCTTGCCCGGCAGCGATATAAACAGCCGCAAGAGTGTTGGCATAATGCGCCTGAACGCCGAAAGAATGAGCCTGCAGAGAGGTGATCATCGACAGTTCGGCGAGGCGGTACATTCTTTCGGGCGTAGTGTGAAGATTTTTGCGAATTACGTCGGCGGGAATGCGGCACTGGGCAACGACCTTCTTACCACGGTTATTGGTAAAGTTAATGCCGTTGATCTTCTTGTCGCCGGAAAGGTTCGATTCAAGGAACCAGTCTCCGATATTGCCGTCATAGGCTTCAAGAATATGGTCGACGGCTTTGCGGGTCGCAATGGTCGTCATGTTCTGACCGGAAGCATCGCCGGTAGAATAAACGAAACGCAAAACCATCTTGCTGCCAATGGGAAACTGTCCGATTTCGAGCAGCTTGCCGTGGCCGGTCGTCGATTCGGCGGCCTCTTTTATTGCGACGAAGCTATTTTCAACCCAGGCGGCAAAGTGGGTCAACTCTTCAAGATTATTGAAAACGAAAATCGGGGTGCGGACGATACTGTCACTGACGATGCGCACTTCGGCACCGCCGGCCATGGTAATCACCTGGCAGCCGCGGGCAACCGATGCCACCAGTGCCCCTTCTGTCGTCGCCAGCGGCACGTAAAATTCGCCGACCGCTTCGCGGCCAAGAATTTTCAGAGGTCCGCAAATGCCGGTAGGCAAATGGGTCATGCCGATCATGCCTTCGATATTGCCGGCGTATTCCTGCGGATTTTCTGGAACCGGCAGGGCAAAGACCTGACTTTCAATTTCGTTTCTGATAAAATTCTGCCGCTTCTCGATTGCTTCACCGGAAAGGTCGAGCATGGCCGGCAGAAAATCATTGGCGCTTTTGCCCGAAAAAGTTCCGGCAAGTTTTTCAATGTCAGCCATATCGGCAACAATCTGATAAAGTTCTTCGAAGGTTTCGATCGTTGTGCCGATAAGATCACGCAGGGAAACCGCAAACTTCTTTTCAAGATTGATCAAAAGCGCGATAACCCCAAGCGAGTCGAGCTGCATAAACGAATCGAGCCGGGTATGCGGATGAATTTTGTTTTGATCTGTATTCAAAAAGGCGGCTATTTCAGCGCGAAACAGCTCAAACAGACGATTGTCAGCAGCTACGAGAGGCTTATTGGCCTTTTGCCCGGCTTCGACGGCACCAGGATTGAAAATGGCTGCTACTTCAAATCGCTTGATTTTGGCACTGGCCGAGCGCGGCAGCGGCTTTTCGGAAATAAATACTTTTTTGATTTTTTCCGAGTCCGGCCAGCTGGTGGTACGCTTGCGCAAATCATCTTCAATATATTCGAGAACCTTGCCGACATTGTTGTCCTTGAAATATTCATTGCGACACAACAAAGCGATGGCGGGCATTTCGATGCCACCCTCACAATAACCGAAGACGACGAATTCATCGGCATAAGGCAGATTGCCGAGGCGCAGTTCGAGCTCATCGGGATAAACATTCAAACCTGAAGAAGAAATAATAACTTCTTTGGCACGCCCGCGAATGTAAACGAAGCCATTTTCATCGATCTCGGCCAGATCGCCGGTGCGGAAAAACTCGCCGTCGAACAGCTCTGAATCGAGTTCCGGGCGACCATAGACCCCGGAAAAAATAGTCGGCGTTTTGATTAGCAGCTCACCAACGCCATTGACCGGCTTGTCGATTTTAACCTCGACCTTGCCATTTGCGGTTCCGACTGATTCTAAAGGTGCATTGCGGCCGATAAGGACACCGGCAGAAGTTTCGGTCATGCCGAACCCCTGAAAAACCGTCATGCCACGCGAAATCATCAACTTCATCACAGCGGGAGCCGGCGCGGCACCGCCGATAATCATCGTCAGTCCTGGCAATTTCAGCTCAGGTGCCTGCATCATACCAAACGCCAACAATTCAGCCAGGCGTGGCACAGCGAGCATATAGGTTATGCGATGTTTCATGAGCACCTGCATAATTTCGGCAGGATTGAAGCTATTGCAGATCACCAGAGTTGAATGGGTATAAAACTGCACCAGTCCGGAATCGACAAGGGAGAACACATGCGTAAATGGCAGCAAGGCCAGCAATCTATCTTCGCTGTGATAACCGGAAATCTCTTCGCCGAGCTTGATTGATTCGACCAGGGCGCGATGGCTGAGCATGATACCTTTGGGATTACCGGTGGTACCTGATGTATAAATGATCGCCGCAATATCATGCGGCTTGATGGGCTCGTCAGCATCGGCCGTTGCCGGCTCGACCTTTTCGAGCATGATCAGATCGAAATTCAAATGCAAAGTTGCAGCAACCTTGCAATCGGCAAGCATAAACTCAGCAAACCGTGCTTCAAATTTACGGGAAATAAAAATCGCGACCGGCTTACAATCTTCAATGATTGCATGAAATCTTTCAATGGCCAGATTGCCATCGACAGGAACGGCAATCGCACCGATACCGGCGATTCCCAGAAAAATCGGATGCCAGCGCAGGTGGTTCTCGCTCAAAAGAATGACTCTGTCACCTTTTCGAACCCCGGCTCGACGAAGGCTTTCGGCAACCTGCCCGATATTTTCCCAAAATTGCTGATAAGTGATTTTTTCACTTTTGCCGCGACCATCATCGTAGATGATAGCGTCTTTTTGGGCAAATTGCTGATTGGGCGAGACTTTAAGGGTATCAACAAACATCGCATACTCCTTGGTGGCAAAATTCATCTCCTACAATATAGCCGATATCAGCGAGAATTGAAAATCTGTTTTTTAAAATTCGTAGGCCGCGCGCAAACGCACGTCTTTTTGCAGATCGGAATCGGAGCCGCCGCTGATTACTGCCCCGCGCAACTCGACATGACCCCATTGAACCCTGCGCCGAATCGAGCCTTCCAGGTTCTGAATAGAGCCCTCGCCTTTTTCGAAGGTCGTATCTTCGACCCCCAGGCCAAGAATGGTCTTTTTGGAAACATGCCGTTCAGCCCGCGCATAAATGGTTCTGCTGGCAGAAGCAGACGAAGACTCGACGAGATAGCCGGCAGTGATGTTGTCGCGGCTACGGTTTCCCCAGGTCAGACTGCCTTCATAAAACCAGGTTTCCGGAGTCTCGGGCCCATTGAACCAGAACCTGCTGCCAATACCACTTTCGACATACATTTCCCCGGTTTCGAGGCCGAGATAGTGGCGCATCAGACCTGAATCAGAAGTTTCATTGTGCTGCAAAAAATAATCTGAGGTCATGTCGAAGCGATGCGGACTGAGATATTGCATAGCCAGATGCACAGTGTCGGTTGCGCCGCCACCAAGAAATTCTCCGGTCAACCGCAGTTCTTCGCCATTATAACCAAGCATAGCCGAACCGAAACTGTCGTCATACTGGTTAACCCCTTTTACGGCGAGAAAGGCGTGCTCATTGAAGCGGTAATGCAGTCGAGCCTCGGCGAATGAGGGGTTATCTTTGATGGTATCATCTATCGGCGCGATTCTGCCGAGATCGACACTGGTATAAAGGCGGTTGCCCCAGGGATAATACCAGGAAATGCCATCGATGGTCTGAAAATTGTTGTTGCCGGCCCCGATACGCCCGACTCTGAATTCCAGCGGGCTGGAAAGATTATAACCCTTGAATGAAGCCTGGTAGAGAAAGTTTTTTTCGGGCGCGGTGCCGAGAAAATCTTTGAAAATAACGTGCCGGTAATTGATTTCAGTGACCAGATGCGGGGTCTTTCGGGTATAAATGAGTCTTTGCGACGATTTCTCACGATATTGGCCAAACGGAGTGTCGGTATTGCACTCTTCGCGCTCGAGAACCGGCATCGGCATCAGACTGCCCTCAGGGCGAACCGAAGCAAAAACCGCACCGGCAACGCCTGCAAGCGTCGCCAGCAGCAAAGCCAAAAAGAGTTTTGTCTGCCTTCTAATGATGTTTTACATCCGATTTTTAGTATTCTCTCTAATCATCGGAAAACTGCGGCAGATTACTTAGAATTTAGCTCAATCGTTACGGATCAGAAAAAAATCGCCGGGCACAGCCTTTATACCTGTATTATAAGCGGTTTCGACGTTGAGAGAACGGCAGGCCAGCCCTTTATTGACCGGAAAAAGCTCCCAGCTGTCGATATTTTTACCGGCCAGCGGCCCGAGAGTGCCGCGGCGGGTAAATTTAACCATGCGCCCGTCACAACTGCCGGTAAAAGCAAACGCGGTTTCTGAAGGTTCGGTCAGTCCGGAAAGATCTTTGAGCAACGGCACGACCCCGAAAGGAACCAGCCTGAAAGAGCCGCTGACCGAGTTGCCCGCGCAGCTGATATCAGCTTCGGCAATGGCAGTAACAATCATCGCCCGAGTTCCCGCCGAATTATGAAGAAAATAGCTGACGCTGCCTTTCCATTTACCGGAAAAATCAAAGGCCGGGCCGGAGCGAACGAATAGATCGGCAAAAGATTTTTGGGCACTGATGCTGTTAACCTGGGCAGAAACGACTGCAGCAAGCGATTCTGCCGTTGCCGTCGCCTTGTTCAGCTCGGTCTGCATCGCCGCGGTCATTGCGCTGACCACACCGGCATTCGGGTTATAATCAGCAAACGAGCTTATCGCCAGAGCTTCGCTGCGAGCGTAAGCCTTGCGCAAATGGTATTCGGCCGTAGTCTGCAGCGATATGCCGGCAGGCACTTCAATTATTCGGCCGGTATGGGCAGCCAGGCCGCATAATTCGAGACCACCTGCTTTTAGCATGATTTCGTAGCCGGCAGCGGGCGGTAACTTCTCGACAATAAGTCGGCCATTGGCAGGATCAAGGGAGAATTGTACCTGCTGCGCATTGACCAGACATTTGCCGTTTGCGGCAAGTTGGGCGAGAACTTCGGCAGAAGAATACTTTGCCGAGGCTTTGATCATTTCAGATTCGACGAGGGGAGCGCTGACTGTCGCCTGCAAAGTTACCGAATCGTCCTCGACCGGGGCATTGGGACTACCGGGAATACCGCAGCCAAGCAGCGAAACCAGCAAAACGCACAGCAATAACAATAATTCTTTTTTCAAGGTCTTCACCCGCCTTCAAAAGTTGCAGAACCTGATTTTAGTACAAACGGCAAGATTTGCAAAGGGTCTTTTTGCAGGTGAAAAATTTAATCAGGCTCAAGCTTCAGCGACGACAAGGTCGCCATCAGCCAGATCGATGCCTGTAACCGGCGTTATCTCATTGAGCCATTTCAAGCTATTGCCTGGCATCCGGCACGGCACGTATTCGCGGGAAAATCCGTGCAAAAAGCCGTCACTGCAGGTTTCCCACAAAACTTCGACTTCACGGCCGACGAAACGGCGATGAAAATTCTCGGCACTACGCTGCCACAACTGTTCAACCTGATTCGAGCGCCGAGATTTGTCGGCATTACTGATCTGATCAGGCATAGTTGCCGCGGGAGTGCCATCGCGCGGTGAAAATTTAAAAATATGCAGACGCGAAAACTGCATTTCTTCGAGAAAAGCCATGGTCTGCGCGAATAGTTCTTCAGTTTCGCCCGGGAAGCCAACGATCAGGTCTGTGGTAATGGCCGCCAGTGGCATGCGTACGCGAATTTTTTCGACTACCTGCCGAAAATCTGCGGTGGCGTAAGGGCGGCGCATGGCCTGCAAAATGGCATCACTGCCTGATTGCAGCGGCAGATGAAAATGGGCGCATGCTTTCGGCGAAGAGGCAACCCAGTCTATCAGGGCGTCGTCAACTTCGATTGGCTCGATCGAGCTTAATCGCAGTCGCTGCAGACCGGTGATTTTTTCGAGGCGGGTCAGCAATTCAAGCAGTGATGGTCGGAAATGGCCAAGATGAATACCGGTCAGCACGATTTCCTTATGGCCCTCAGCGACGAGTTTTTCAGCTTCGGCAACGGCATCGTCGATCGGCCGCGACCATTCTTCACCACGCAAATGCGAAACGATACAATAGGAACAAAACTGGTTGCAGCCGTCCTGCACCTTCAAAAAGGCGCGGGTGCGGTTGGTCAAAGAGCCAGGCTCGTTTTCACCGTGCGGATCATAAACGAACTGCGGCAAAAGCGCCTGGACCATTGCGAGAACGGTGGCAAAATCATGGTAATGAGGAAGGGTGAAGTCTGCTTCAGGTGAGTCTTCATGGCGTTGCCCACGCAACCTTGCCTCGCAGCCAGCCAGGACAATTCTGGCGGTGGGCCAGCGTTTTCTGGCCGCCCGCAGAGTCTGGCGAACCTTTTGCGAAGCACGCCCGGTAACCGAACATCCATTTAAAACGAAGATATCAGGATTGTTTTCGTCGGCAACCAGACCAAGGTTTATCAGCTTTTCACCAAGGCGTTCACCGTCATACTGGCTGACTTTACAGCCAAGCGAGCGAATCAGAAAGCTGAACTTTTTCATGTCTCTGCCCTGCCCCAGCTGCCGGCAAGTATTGTCGAAACGGCGATTATCGGTGCGGTTTCAGCTCTAAAGATGCGCGGGCCGAGCCAGAGACTGTGCCAGCCCCGTTGTTTGAGCAGGTTGATTTCTTCAGGCGCGAAACCGCCTTCGGGGCCGGTGAGAAGCCAGCATTCGCGGTTTTCCCGGCACTGATCAAGATCATGAACTTTGCTTTCAGCATCGTATTCATAAAGAACCGTAGCACAAACATTCTGTGGCGCGGGTATGTCATCAAGCTTGGTCGGGGCGGCGATTTCCGGCAAGATGCAGCCGCCACACTGGAGCATCGCGCTCAAGGCAATCTTTTGCCAGCGATCGAGCTTGCTTTCAGAGGCTTTTTTGACGACACAATGCCGGCTCATTACCGGGATGATGCGCCTCACCCCTAGTTCGACCGCTTTTTCAACAAGCCAGTCAAATTTTTCGCCCTTGGTCATGGCTGCGAAAAGATGTAGCTCTATTGCTGCTTCGCGCTCGGGGGCCGACCATTTTTCAGCAGCATAACTGCCCTGAGGGCCAAGTATGGCCTCTGCCTCGTGGCCGCGGCCGTCGGTAATGACGAAAACATCGCCAGGACGCAGGCGCATAACCCGTTCGAGGCGATGGCGATTTTCTTTGTCGAGATTGCCGTTGAGCTCAGTTGCAAGAACCCTGACCTTGAAAGCCAAAATCAGACCTCGATTTCAGCAGCGTCTTCCCAGAGTTGCTCGAGGCGATAGAATTTGCGTGCTTCCGGCTGAAAAAGATGAATGATGAATTCGTCGGCATCGATCAAAACCCAGTTCGAAACCGCATCTTTTTCCATGCGCACGCCACCGACGTGTGGGACTTTGATCAGTCGTGCCGCGGCATCGGCAAGCGCCTGAACGTGCGGGCTGTTGTTACCGGTACCGATAACGAGATAATCGGTGTAACTTACCAGTTTGGTAACATCGAGAACTTTGAGATTTTCAACTTTTTTTTCCCGAAGCGAATCAACGATGATTTTCATCAATTCGGGAACATTTTTCTTTGCTGCCAATTGCGACCTCCGAACCTTAAAAAAGCGGGAGCGCAAACAGCGCCCCCAGTTTATCGAAATTTAATTAAAACAAATAATTAAATACCTTTGAAAACGGAATACACGTAACGACCGAACATGTATTTCTTTTCTTCTACGTAATTAAATCCCTTTTCAATTGCCTGAAGATTGACTTCGAGCATTTCCTTCTTGCTGCCGGGCATCAATGAAGGCATGGCGGCGACGAGATCTTCATAGGTGAAAAGCTTGCTGAACTTGGCATAGGCACCGGCCATGACCAGATTGGCCACACGCGGGTTCCCAATTTCTTCAGCAATTTCACTGGCGGGAATTTCGACCAGACGAATATCGTCGCGAAATTCCTGGCGCTCGATCAGCGATGAGTTGTACATCAACATGCCACCGGCCTTGATACGAACGTTGAATTTGGCAACCGAGGGGCGATTCATGGCAATGACAGAGTCAGGCACTGTAACCATCGGTGATGCTATTTCATTTTCGGAAAGAATTACCGTGCAGTTAGCGGTTCCGCCGCGCATTTCCGGGCCGTAGGACGGTATCCAGGATACGTTTTTTCCAGCCCGCATGCCTGTTTCAGCCAGTACTTTTCCCAGGAAAAGAATGCCCTGACCACCGAAACCTGCGAGAATAATTCTTTCAACTTTTGACGACATAAAATGCCTCCTCGGAATTTATTACATAGGCGTAGCCCCCGTCTGGGGGCCACGCAGAATTTTTCAAGCCTTCTCTACCCCATGCACATCTTTGTAAGTGCCAAGGGGGAAAACCGGCAGCATGTTTTCAGTCAGCCATTTGTGAGAATCGGCCGGCTTTTTGCCCCAGTTGGTCGGACAGATTGCGACGACTTCGACGAAAGTGAAGCCTTTGCCTTCTTTCTGGAGTTTGAAAGCGTTGTAGATCGCTTTCTTGGCCTTCATCAAATTGGCGGTGTTGTTGATGGAAACGCGGGTTACGTATGCCGGGCTTTCGAGGGTGGCGATCATTTCGCACATTTTGATCGGATAGCCGGCAGTAGCAGCATCGCGGCCATAGGGCGAGGTCTGGGTTTTCATGCCGATCAGTGTGGTCGGCGCCATCTGGCCGCCGGTCATACCGTAAATTGCGTTGTTGACGAAAATTACGGTCATGTTTTCACCGCGATTGGCGGCATGAATGATTTCAGCAGTACCGATAGCGGCGAGATCGCCGTCACCCTGATAGGTGAAAACGATGCTGTCGGGGCGGGTTCTTTTAATGCCGGTAGCGACAGCCGGAGCGCGGCCGTGTGGCGCCTGATTGAAATCGAGATCGAAATAATCATAAGCAAAAACCGAACAGCCGACCGGCGCAACGCCGATGGTGCGGTCTTTCAATTCGAGTTCGTCGATCGCTTCAGCGACGAGTCGGTGAATTGTCCCGTGATCGCAGCCGGGGCAATAGTGGAACGGAGTTTTACTCAAGCTTTCGGGTCTTTTAAAAACCTGTTTCATTTGTTGCCAGGCTCCTTTCAGTCGGGTCTTACTATTTTATCAACTTCGTTGAGAATTTCAAAGTCGGAAGGAATGGTTCCGCCGGTGCGGCCGAAGAAATATACAGGTTTCTTGCCGTTTACTGCAAGCTTGACATCTTCAACCATCTGTCCGCATGACATTTCAACGCAGAGGAAATTCGCAGTTTTTTCAGCCAGACGCTGAATAACGGCGGTCGGGAACGGCCACAGGACTTTGGGGCGCAGCAAGCCGGCTTTGATGCCACGTTTGCGGCATTTTTCCACAACGGTTTTAAGAATTCTTGAGATGATACCGTAGCCGACGAGAATGATTTCAGCATCATCACAGAGATGTTCTTCAACGGCGAAATCTTTGTAATCGCCTTTGCTGAACAGGTCAGAAATGACCTGATATTTCTGATACAGATGCCAGTTATGTTCTTCGAGTTCTTCGACATCAAGGAAAATCGAAGTGCACAGATTGCGTTCGGTCTTGTCTTTGCCGCGATAGCCGAGTGCCCATTTCTTGCAGTCGACGTCGTAGTCTTTGGGTTCGGGCAGGTTGACCGGTTCCATCATTTGACCGAGAACGCCGTCGCTGAGAAGCAGCACAGGATTTCTGAATCTGTCGGCGAGTTCGAAGCCTTCGATGGTCATGTCGGCCATTTCCTGAACCGAGTTGGGGGCGAGAACGATGGTGCGATAATCGCCATGGCCACCACCACGGGTAGCCTGCCAGTAATCGGACTGAGCCGGAGCGATATTGCCAAGGCCCGGGCCGCCACGCACAACGTTAACGATCAGACAGGGAATTTCAGCACCGGCGATATAAGAGATGCCTTCCTGCTTGAGGCTGATTCCAGGGCTGGAGCTCGAGGTCATAACCCTGGCACCAGCACTACCTGAACCATAAACCATATTGATTGCCGCAACTTCACTTTCGGCCTGAACAAAAACGCCATCAACCTGAGGCAGGCGTTTGGACAGATAAGCCGGCAGTTCTGACTGCGGAGTGATCGGATAACCAAAATAATAACGACAACCGGCCAAAACCGCGGCTTCGCCGATTGCTTCGTTTCCTTTCATCAGTACCTTTGCCATTTGTATCTCCTTACTTTTCTTCCTTGAAGATTTCAATCGCGACGTCTGGGCAGCTTCTAGCGCAGATTGCGCAACTGGTACATTTTTCTTCATCCAAAATAGTTGCCGGATGCACGCCCTTAGCGGTCAGGTGATCGGCAAAACCCAGGATCTTCAGGGGACAACGGGCAATGCAAATTCCGCAGCCCTTACAGAGATTTTCATTAATTACCCATTTGGACATCAGCTTTTTCCTCCAGTGTTACTTTCGGTATTGTAACCGAAAACAGCAGATTAATTCAACTTTTCAGCGTATTCGTAGCCTTTTTTGAAAGCGTTGATATTTATTTCAAGCAACTCTTTCTTTGAGGCCGGCATGAATCTGGGAAAAGCATTAATCACTTCATCATAATCGAACATGCCGCTCAGTTTAGCGTAAGCTCCTGCCATAATGACATTCGCCACTTTGTCGTTACCCATTTCGATGGCCATTTCACTGGCCGGAACCGCATAGGCTTTGATATCCTTGCGAAATTCAGTGGTGTTGATCAAAGAAGAATTGTAGATCATCATTCCACCTGCTTTTACCTTCGGTTCAAATTTTGTCACCGAGGGAAGGTTCATGGCAATCAAAGTATCGGGTTCGATCACGATCGGCGAGGCAATTTCCTGCTGTGAAATTACTACTGAGCAGTTGGCGGTACCACCGCGCATCTCAGGGCCGTATGATGGAATCCATGAAACCTTGCTGCCACTTGCCAGCCCGACTTCAGCCAGAACTTTTCCGAGGAAAAGTATCCCCTGGCCGCCGAAGCCTGCCATAATGATTTCTTCGGTTTCCTTTCCCATTAACTTATCTCCTTATTCACGGCTTTTACCTGTAATTGGCAAAAAAGCCGGCAAAAGCCTTGATCTTATCAATTAATACTACCCTGACCGGAAAATTTCAATAATTTGCAACATCACCAAACTGCCAGGGGATATCCCAGTAGCGTCTTATTGCCATTATCAGGCCTTCTGAGCAGTTAAAAATTTCTGGAGCCGTGACTTGTTCGCCTTTCAATTCAGCCGCCAACGATGATTCAGCGACGGCAAAAGCGATTTTGACCCCGGATTTTTCTGAAAAGCGGCGCACCAGCTCAAGCCCCTCGCAAAAAAGTTCTTTCGAGGTCTCGCCCGAGATGTTGGGGTTCGCAACCAGATAGGTGACCTGCATGGCGCTAAGATTGCTCATGTGATGAAAGCTTTTTTCGATCTCTTCGAGAGTTGCGAAATCCGGACGATAGGGATTGATAACAAAAAAGACATTGGCATTTCTGGCCTGAGCCGGCTCTTTCATGCGTCCAAGCGGGCGCAAGCCCGGTTCACCGCCACCGATATCGCAAACCACAGCCATTTCAGTGTTTTCAACGGCACCCCAGGCCGATGCAGGCAGCCCGGGAATGTCACCGCTGGCGACCCTGACATCGGGAAACAGAATGTTAACCCCCTGCATCTCGATCTGCTCTTTGAGCTTTCTGACCCGGAAAAAGGGATTGACGATATCGAGATCTACCAGACTTACATGGGCAAAACGCCTGGCCTTCCAGGCCGAAAGATTGAGAGCCAGTTCAGTTTTACCGGCACCAGTGCCGCCGATCAGAAAAGTTACCGGAGCAGGACCAGAGAAAAATTCGGGTATCATCACAGATCGTATTCCCGGCGTGACAGGTCGACGATTTTGTCGTATTGCGGGTCATCGACGCGGCCAAGAATCTCGTGCATGAGCATTTCCATGGTGGTGATCACCGCGCCGGCCGCACGCATTTTTTCAATCGCCGCCTTCCAGTTGACCTTTTTGCGGGCACTGGTGGCGTTGAGCACCACATGAACCCTGAAACCACGGGTAATGGCGTCGAGCACCGTCTGGCAGATCGAAATATGTGCTTCCATGCCGGCAACGATCAGAGTCGTTGTGTTCATCGCTTCGAAGCGCAGGGTCAGGTCTTCATTGCCGAAAGCACTGTAGCGGCTTCTTTTAATCGGTTCGAGCCGGGGAACAAGCTTGCGGATTTCTTCGATGGTGCCGCCGAATTTTGCCGGCGCCAGTTCGGTGAGAACGACGGGAAGGCCGATCATTCCAGCGAAAGAGACCAGAGTCTTGATGTTGTTGATCATCGCCTCTTTTTTATAGATGGGTTTAATGCACTTTTTCTGAACATCGGCAATAAGCAGAACACTGCCTTCACGGCTAAGGATGTCGGGATGTCTCATTTGTCTGACTTTCTCCTGTTAGATGGACATTTTGAAGTTGTTACCGCAATTGTTATCCCAGCGATTGTAAAGATTTCCGTCAGCATCGGTGTTGACCAGCACGAAACAGTAATTGAGCGTCGAACCGCGCGGTGCCCAGATCGTCGCATAAAATCGGCGCGGAGCCGGCAAACGCTGCATGGAAAAAAAGCGACCACGCTCATAAAGCCGGTCACCGGCGCGATATGGCGCCTGGCTGACTGAAAATTCATCACCCCATTCGATGCCTTCGACTTCAAGCTCGGTATTCTGCGGATAAGTCCAGCCATCGATACTCCAATGCAGCACAATGTGAGAACAGGTGCCGGAATGGTCGATGTATTCGACGGTTTTCGGGATAATCAGCTGGGTGAAAGTATCGCTGACTTTTTCCGAACCGTCTTCATAACGGGCCTGAAAATAATAATGAAACAGATAGCGCTCGTCGTTATTCAGATGTGTCGGCAAGCGCACGACCCAGGAGCGTCGCAACGGAACCGTACCCCATTCAGGCATCATCGTGAAACTTTCAACGTGGTTCCAGTTGGCGGGAAGATTTATCTGGCCGAGGGTCATGTGCAAGACTACCGATTCTATGCCGTCTTCGTGGTCAACCCATTCTTTTTTGAGGTATGAAAAGCCCTCAAATGGGCGGGTGAATGGAGCATCGAGGGCAGCGCCCTTTGCATCGGCCTGGTTCAACTCTTCTGTCTTTCGTTGTGCGGCGGACCCGGTATCTGTGGTCATCTTGTCTGTTCTTTCTCTATTCTGAAACACTTAAATTATAACATAAGCCTGAATTTTCGAGAAGATCAATCGCCGAGAGATTTTTTAGCAGCATCGATGTCACGAATCATCGACTGGGCATCTTTGGCTAGTTTGTCGTCAGGAATCAGGCTGATAACTTTTTGAAATGCGTCGGTAGCGCGGTCGAAAGCGGCATTGTCGCCGGCCAGCCCTTTGTCCGTCCAGGCGAGGCCAAGATGATAATGATATTTGCCGTTATTAGCGTCTTTGGCAATTGCGGCTTCAAACTTTTCAATGGCTTCATCGAGCTTGCCCTTTTTATAGAGATCGTATCCTTCTTCGTGCAGTTGAACACCTTCGGCATTACCTGAACCACCGGTCGAGCTTTCGTCTTTTTCTTTATTCGCCTTTAGTGAAGCCCAGACGTCTTTGCGCTGTTTTTCTTTTTCGAGTCGTTCTTTTTCGGCGAGTTCTGCGGCGATGCGCTCTTCTTCAGCCCGTTTGAGCGCAGCAATTCGCTCAGCTTCGGCTTTCTTCCAATTATCGATGATGGCAACCGCCCGATTGAGGGTTGGGGCATATTTTCCCGGATTCTTTTTTACTTCGGCCAGCAAAAGATCAGCATCTTCATACATACCGTTGATGAAGCTGATCATACCGCTGTAATAGCGAGCTTCAATATCCTTGGCATCGACACGCAACCGGGCAACATAAACTTCACGGCCCTTGGCAACCAGGCCTTTGTCGCTTTTCGACGCGAGATTCGGATTTTCGAGAATAAGTTCGAAGTATTTGTCGAGACCGGCGGCGAGACCTTCGCTTTCCCAGGCTTTGAGTGCCGGGTTGATCGGGCTTTCTTCATCGGCAAAAATGCTCAAATCAAGTTCTTTTTCGACTGGCTTTTCTTCTTTGACGACCAGATCATCGAAAACCAGCAGTTTCTTTTCGTCATCGTCACCGACCACTTTTTCTTCGGGAATGACCAGCCCGTATTTGCGTAGTCGCGTATCTTTGCCGAGAAGCGTAATCGTTTCATGCACGACCGGATCATTGGTTTCAATCTTAACCGGTTTTTCGATCTCACCCAGCAGTTTCTGCAACTGAACGACTCGGGGATGGTCGGGGGCCTGCGCTGCCGCTTCACGCAAAAATTTGCGGGCCTTTTCCAGGTCTTTCAGATCGGCATAAACCTGAGCCAGCCAGGTTCGCGCAGAAAAATTGTGGGAATCGATCATCAGCACGTTTTCGAATTCAAGCGCAGCGCCCATCAGGTCGCCTTTATTGTAGCTCTGCTGACCTGCAGCAATGAAACCCTCGATGTCTTCGTCGGTCTGCGCGAAAATTGAAAAATTGCCGATCGCCAAAAGCAATAACAGCAAAAGACTGAAAGTTCGCCGTGACATCAGTTGAAATCCACCTGCTGACCAAGAACGGCAATTTTGATTTTGTTTCGGGCACGGGTTTTAAAAACGTGTAACTGCTTACCGGTATAATTGATGCCGCCCGCAGCAATCATTTCAAGAAAACCGTCATTGTCGAGATCAGCGAAAGTCAGCGGTGCAACTGTCTTACCAATATACTTCGGGTAACCGTCGAGCTTGCCGCCATTGCGAGACAAGGCCATAATATAGCCGGCCCGTTCACCGATACCTTTTGGGTCCCAGGCGGTGAAAACCAGATCCAGGGTGCCATTACCGTCGATATCGATGATTCGCGGCGCATGATAGATGGCGTGACCGGTAACGAAAGGCCAACCCGGCAAGGGGTTACCCCTCTTGTCGCAGACGGTGACAGTTCCATCGGCCTGGCCGATGATGAATTCGTCTTTGCCATCACCGTTCAGATCAGCTAGACGCGGCGCTGTATGGGCGCCATCGGTAAGCGAAAATTCTGAAATCTTTTCGCCAAGCATATCCCACATGACGAACTTTTTATCGGGAGTGGTGGTAAAAATCTCTTTGACCCCGTCGCCATCGATGTCGTTGGCGTCGACATTGAAGGGCCAGGTCAGGTTTTCAGCGGTATCCTGAGGCCAGCCGCGCATTTTCGCACCGCCGGAACTCAACAGAAAAACCCGCCCACCGTCATCTTTACAGACAACTTCTTTAACCCCGTCGCCATTGAGGTCTGAAGCAACAATAGCTGCCGAAACCGACTTGTCCATTTTTACTTCCCAGACCAGGTGACCGTCTGGACCAATGCGGCTGACCATGCCAGATTTCGAACCGACAAAGACATTTTGCTGGCCGGAGCCATCAACATCGGCTATTTCAGGGGCTGAAACGAGAATTTTGCCGCGGGTATCAAGGATCCATTTTTCGCGACCAAGATTGTTGAGGCAATAGACTTTGCCGTCCTGTGAGGCAACGATTACTTCCGTTCGAGCGTCGCCATCGAGGTCGGCAAGTTGAACATCCGACAAAATCGGGCCGCCGGTCTGCTTGGGCCAGTATGGTGGCCTGAAAATCTCGCGGCCGGTCGACGAAAAGATATGCACTTTCCCGTCGGTTGCGCCAAAAATAATATCTTTGTTGCCGTCGCCGTCAAAATCATCGATAACTTTCGGCTGGCCGTAGATATCGCCGTGAACCTGCGCCTGAAACTCGACGGCCGGCAAAGCCGAAGAAAGACTGAGCATCAAGGCCAGATTCAGTATCAGGCCAAAGAAAGATCTGCTTTTCATGAGTCCCCTCCTTTTGAGGTCAGGCCGTCAATAAGTGACAAAATCCCGATAAATCTTTATCAGCGAGGTCATCTCGGCCTCGACACCTGTTAGAAAGACCTTTCCGGCAGCCTTTACTTCCCAGATGTCGTAATGTCCGATCATAACGCCTTTCTGAAAGTGGGGAACATTGTAGTAACTCATGTTCTCGTTTTCATAAGGCTTAACGCTGATCACCCGGTATTCACCGTCAGCAAAGGTTTTATGATACTCTTTATCGATCGCACCCTTGGTGTACTTCGATGGATAATTTAAATCATGGTTATTCATATTATACTGATTACAGATGTTAATCTTAACCTTTTCAACGGCAGCCTGAGCAAAACTTCGCGCTTTGATGCGGTGGGCCTCGGTAAGAATCATATCGGTGCTCAGGCGTGAAGAAAGCCAGTAAAAGATGCCGAGAATGCCGAAAATAATCAGCAAAATCAGGGCAACAATGGCAATGAAGCCGCGACGGCGATGACTTGGGCTAATCATATTCTTTCACCACCTTAACGCAAACCAGGTCGGTTTCAAGGCGAACGGCAAAATCGAGAGTTTCCTGCATTTTTTCATTTTTTGGATCGATGAGGGTGACCTTGATCAGAACCTGCCTGATATCGCCGGGATCAGCTTTAAAAGATAGATCTTTAGCCTTTTCGGCAACGACTTTTTTCTTGGGATTTCCGTCGTAGTCCTGAATCTCTCGCATCAGCTCGCCCTTTTCGAGGTAATAGCGAATCCGGTCTTTGCGTTCGAGATCAGAAAATGAAGTCTGAAAGAAAACAATCTCTTCACCGCCATTGGCGGGATTTTTGTCTTTATCGTAAATGGTCACCAGATTTGGAAACAAATCGTTGATTTTTTCGCCCTGAAACATCAGGTGTCCGTCAGCATCGAGCTTAACCACAGGATTTACCAGCTTCAGATCGGTAAAAATCTGCTTCATGACGAGCTGCACCTGCTGATTGAATTCCATGTGCTTCTGACCCCATTTCCAGGTGTTGAGGTTGCTGCGAAAAACCATGATCAAAACCAGAGAGATCAAAGCGATGATCAAAGCCGAAATGCTAAGCTCAATCAGAGTGAAGCCTTTTTTGTGCAAATATTTTTTCATCAGAATTTAGCCGAAGTTTTGAGATTCAATGAGTTGGTGTTAGCCCGGTAGGTCAACATGCGGTATTCTTTGCGAATGCCACTTTCAAGCCAGGCAAGAATTACCGTCAGCTGCAAAAGATTCGTTTCTTTGGCACCGGTGCCCAGAACCGTATGATCGGGCGCTTCTTCTATGGTCAGAGTGGCCGAAGCCTGGTATTTTTTCTTGAAGAATTCGGGAATGCGAAACTCCGGATATTTGGAATCGGGAATGGTTATCGTTTGTTGATCACGGTTCCAGATAAAATCATCGCTGCGGGCACGATCGAGGATATTTTGCGAAATGATCGAAGCCTCAAGAATTACGCTGCCTTTCTCGACAGTCTTGGTGCCACTCAGAAACAATGAAATTACCGGAACGACCCCGACTCCGATGATGAAAACCGCGAGCAGCACTTCGATCAGTGAAAAGCCGGCGTTTCTAATTTTTTGGAGTTTAAGCATCAATACCCCCGCCTTTTACGATCTTCGACATCTGCGGGAATGTATTCCTGTTCGTATTTTTCAAAATCCTGCAGATATTTGATCCCTGCCCTGGCATTTTCTGCCGCATGAGAATTCGGGTATTTTTCAACGATCTCCTGATAGGTTTCGAGGGCCTTATCGTTGGCCTTATTGCGAAAATAAAGTTCAGCAATGCATAATTCGGCGACGCTGGCTTCTTCAGAATTGGGATAGCGCTGCACGATAGCCTCGAAAAGGCTGACTGCCTTTGAGTATTCGCCTTTTTCCATCATGGTAATACCCTCTAGATACTGGGTTTCAAAAAAGGCATTGGCGCCAGGCTTGATTGCCCCGGCTTTTTGCCCGCGGCTGTCGAGGGAATAATTCAAGCCAGTCTGCTGCAGAATATCGAGAGGGCGATTGACCAGATCATCATTCTTCTGGGGCTGATTACCCTGAGCTGGACGATTGGCATTATTGGAACGGCCATTTTCAGCATCAGAAACCTTGTTTTTGCGGCAACATCCGCTCGCAAAAGCAGCAAGGCAAATAATCAGAATGTAAACAAGACTTTTTCTCATGGCATCGATTTAAGTTCTCAGCAAAGATGAGTCGAAATGGTTTTGGCGATACTTTCAACCAGACCTTTTATTTCAACTTCGTCTGGTCCTTCAGCCATAACCCGCACCAAATCTTCTGTTCCCGAGGGGCGCACCAGCACTCTACCACGACCGGAAAGCTGTTTCTCAGTGTTTCTGATCACATCGATTATTTCGGGTACCGAATCGAAATTTTTGTTTTTTACGCGAATGTTGACGAGAACCTGCGGCAGCTTACTCATTACACCGCTGAGTTCTTTGAGTGATGCGCCTGTTTCACGCATGATTTTGAGCAGATAGCAGGCAGTAAGCAATCCGTCACCGGTGGTCGCATGGTCAGAGAGGATTATATGACCGGATTGCTCGCCGCCGACGATGGTTTGCGTTTTATGCATTTCTTCGAGCACGTAACGGTCGCCGACTCTGGTTTTGAAAACCTTGATATCGAGGTTCTTCATCGCCAGATCCAGGCCCAGATTGGCCATGACCGTGGTCACCAGAGAGTTCCCCGGCAATTTTTCGCGATCTTTGAGAAATTTGGCGGTTATCGCCAGAATGAAATCGCCGTCGATAACATCACCGTCGCTGGAAACGGCAATAACCCTGTCTGCATCGCCGTCGAAAGAAAAGCCAACGTCGAAATGCTCTTTTTTCATAACCGACAAAATCGCAGAAATACAGGTTGAACCAACACCTTTGTTGATGTTTATCCCATCAGGGTTAACCCCAATGGCATCGACACTGTAGCCAAGGTCAGCAAAAAATTTCGGAGCCCAGCGCGCAGCAGAGCCGTTGGCGCAGTCGAGGGCAATTTTTAAGCGTCGTGCGCCGACATTTTCCCCGGCAATTTTGGCAAGGTTGGTCAGCCAGAAAGAAGTTGAAGAATCATCGGTGGTAATACGCCCGACATCTTCACCGGTCGGCAATTCGATTTTTTCCTTGGAAAGCAGATCCTGTTCGATGGCTTCTTCGATTGCATCGCTGATTTTATAACCATCGGCGCCAAAAATCTTGATGCCGTTATCCTGAAAGGGGTTATGAGAAGCGCTGATCATTACACCGCCCATACCCTGAAGTTCTCTGGTGATGTAGGCAACTGCAGGTGTGGGCACCACTCCTAGCAGTCTGGCTTCAGCTCCAACTGAGGCTATGCCGGCTGCAACCGCGTGTTCAAGCATGTCTCCGGAACGTCTGGTGTCTTTTCCGATAAAAAAGGGTCGCCCCTGCTTTTTATGATTCAACAAAAGCTGTCTGGTGGCGGATTGCGCGATTCTGAATGCCGTGCTCGCATCGAGAGGAAAGCGATTGGCCAGGCCACGTACACCATCAGTTCCAAATAATCTGCCCATACAAAAAATACTCCTGAGTTTTTTGGTTCTGATTGAGTATAGCACATTTTCAAAATTTGCATCGCCTGAGATTTGCCGGGCAACAAATATTTGTTGTTGAAGGGCGCGGATAATAGTATAATAATCTCAATCAACTAAAAAATGGGGCTGTCCCATGACTTTAAGACAGCCCTGTTTTCGTTTATCAGAAAGTTATTGCAGGAATCAGGAATGTCAGTCAACCCCAATACCGGCGCTTCGGTCAAAGATTTTCTCAACAGCATCATCCACTGGCTGAGTTTTAACGACGAAATCTTCGCGATTGTCGATCGTTTGAACCAAAAGCTTGAAGAGCCGCCAATCAAGCTCGGCAAAAGACACATCTCCCATCCGGGCGGGTTTGGCCGGGAATTTGGCCGCCGACGTCTGAGCATTGCCGAAGCCTACCTGATCATTGCCCGACACCAGAGCCCTGAACACGCAGAAAACCGTCTACAGGCACTGCGCATCATGATGGAGCAGTCTCTGCATGCCAAAACGATTACCATGCCGATCAACACGGCCAGAGTGCAGATTCAGCTGATGAAAGACGCAGTAAAAGCTCACGGCAACCGCCGCCTGCAGATGGAGCACATTGCCGACTTCGGCCTGGCATCATTCGGCCATGAAGCGGTCATCAGATCATATCTTAAAGATCTGGCCCTGATCGAGGTTCCCGAATTGGGCAAACCACTGAGAAAACTCGACCTCGGCTGGGACGACCATGTCCACGATTCTCTTTCCGAAGGCCGCAAAACCCCGACCCAGGTGCTTCTCGATGCCTTCATCAAGGGCATGTCGCGCATTACCCTCGTGTATAACAACATCGAAGAAGAGCGCATGATTCATGAAGCGATAACGGCCGGAGAAATTCTCGGGATTAATGTCGAAATCGGCATTGAATTCAGCGTTGGCAAAGGCGGCAACCGTCGCCATTACATGTTCATACCACCATTGGTTGAACGCAGCCGCGATTTCTTCAATTTCCTCGATAAATACCGAAAAGAGCTTGAAGAATTCAGAGAAGGCCTGAAGCGCAATCAGGAAAGTCGCTACAAGAGCCTGATTTCAGTAATCAAACAATTCAATGAAATTCATCTGCCCAAATTGAATGAAGACTTTTCAGCCGAAAGCCCCTGCTATTTTCCAGCAATCTGCGAAGAAGAATTCAAAAAGGTTGTCGCCTGCGGCCAGGCCTCGCGTGAGCACTTAAGTGAACTGCTCAAGGAGCGTTTCGTCAAAATCTTCCACAAACGGGTGCTGCTTTATAAAACCATGGTTTCGGCCGCCAAGAATCGCTTTAAAAGGGGCATATTCAGCCAATGGGAAATGGATGCAATAACCAGCCGCTACGAGGCTAACCGCCATTTTTTCGAGACCATCTCTCGTTCAGAACTCGCCAACAAGTATCTGGCAACCCGCAGTTCGGTCGATTACGACAGCGTATTTGAAGATGAGCTGCCCCTACTCGACAAAATCGCCCGCCTGCCAGGAAAAGTCGTGATGATTCACCCCCTTGAGCTTGGCCTGAAAAAAGCGATAAAACACATCATCGAGTATGCCGGGCACCTGACCAACGTCGAAACGATGAACCTGCGCGACAGTGCTTCGAGAAACCCTTCTGACATCATCATCTTTAACAAGTTCCTGTTTTACCTGAACAACCGGCCGATCGAAGAAATTTCCTCGTTCCTCGAACAGAACGATATTGCCGGTGTCAGTCCTGATAAGCTCGAAAAAGCCAAAGCTGCTGCCAGCCAGCGCGGAGTCGTGCCAAACTGTGGCAGTGATTCGACCGGTCGTAACAAACTCATACCCGGTATGGGCTTTATTAGAACCTCGCAGCTTTGCCCCAAAATCAAGAAAGATTTTCTTGAAAAGCACGTGGTTTTGCCCCAGCCAATCTCGACACTGTATCTCAATCAGGGCCGCTGGACGCGAGAACTGCAAAATGATAACAATGGCGAATGCGACACGATAGTCTGTATGGGCAAACAAATTCCCATTCAGGGTTACAAGGTCGGTGATGAAGAAGACATCGAGTTCATCGGTTTCGCCCGTTTCTGGCGTTACCTTAACCCGGAGATCAAGAATTTCTTCAGACTTTCGTTCGGTTTTGTCGTCGCGATGTACTGGATGTATATTTTCCAGTTCGAAGGAGATCTGCTTTTCGGCACGATCTTTGCCTCGATCTGGTTTTTCATCACCTTTTTCAGAAACGTTCTCGTCGATCTGGTTGCCTCATCAGGCACCGACTTCAAGAATTACAGTTTGAAAAACGTCAACTTCGACAATGCTTATCAATCGGTTTTCTGGACGGGCTTCAGCGTGCCGGTTCTGGGCATAGTAAAAAACAATTTCGACCTTCTCTGGCCTGGAGTTCAGAGTGGAGTCGTTTTTGAGGGCAGCAAATTCTTCTTCATCTGTCTGGCCAACGGGCTTTATATCTCGACACATAACCGACTACGCAACTTTGACCGCAGCGTCATTCGCGGTAATTTTTTCAGGTCGGTTCTTTCATGGCCGGTAGTGACCATCTTCGCACCATTCGGGAACATGATGGGCATTCCCAGCATCGTTCAGGCCAAATTCTGGTCAGATGTGGTCGCCGGCTTTATTGAAGGCAGTAACAAGTTCAGCAACCGCTTTACCCTGCGCAAGCGTGATCTCACAGAAATCCTTCCCCGACTGCATTCAGAGGATCGCGAAGATCGAATCACAGCAATGCTCGATGTTCTCTACATCTGGTCACGAGCACCTCGGGGAAAAACCTGCCTGCGCCTGCTGCTGCTCAACAAACCCTCGATTGGTGAAAGAATCTGGCGACGCCGCAAGGAATCGGCAGAGGAAATCGAAGCCCGCGCCATGAAATTTCGCAACTATTTCAAAAGATTACTTGAGCTTTTCAGCAACGCCGGAATGCTGAATATTCTTGCTGATTATGCTCTCAAATATTTCGAAGGAAAAGATGCAGTAGAATTGACCAGCTTGATCGGCGAAGAGGCAGAAGATTTTCTCGTCTGGCTCAAAGAGCTCGGCGAGCATTTTCCTAAACAGGAAAAATCGGTTCGGCCAATGGCTTAAACGATCGCTTAAAAAAAGTCCTATTTTTTGTTGTCTTTCTTTCCCACGCTATCTGGCCACTGAAATTTAATCTTGCTCAGGGCTTGCAAACGAATTAGCCGATTTGCAATATCATCTGCGGAGTATTTCTCAAGCCATTCGGGTGCTTCGATGAAAAGAGCGATGTCAAAGTTACCTGCCGTAATAATTATCTGGTCCGGAATTGTATTTTCAAGCGTATAGGCTTTTTCTTTGTTTTTCCAGAGACTTTTCCTGATACCGGGATAATGCAATTTCAGGTGTGCCCACGCGAGCTTCCCACCGTTTTCACCATACCATTCAATTGCAACAGGGTCTCCTCCAGGGAAAGAATACAGTTTTATCGAAGCAGGTTCTGGAGAAAGCTCTTTCGAAGTTGTTAAGTATTTCTTTAACAAAGCTTCAAGCCGTTTCTCTTTATCTGCTAACTCCTCTACTTTTTGCTGTCGGGTATTTTTCAAATTGAGCCATTCATCGTATAGGAAATTATCGGAACTATTTTCAAGATAAGCAGATGCCCGGCGCATTTCAGTCGCATGTTTGGCAAAATTTTCTGAAAGCTGATTCAAAATAAACGAATAGATGGCAAATCTTCTCGCCAACAACAATTGCCCTGATTTGTATTCTCCCTCGGCTAATTTGAGCGTATCCAGAAGATTCTGATCCAGGCCAAGCCGGTCTCTTATTCGCTTTTCAGTTTCAATCTCCAGAATATTGAGCAGGTATTCTTTTCCTGTCTGACAAAGCTCTATTGATGGAGTATCCGGTTCCTCAACAGCAACTTTGTCTTTTTCATCCTTTGATTCTTGAACTGGAATAATATCTGAGTCTGGCTCAATGCCCGGTTCAACTCTCTTCACAAATTCCATTTTTGATTTTTCAGGAAAAAAATCAGGCTGACAGAGAAATTCGCGCGCAGAATTTTCGAAGCTGCCTGAAATAGCGTAAACCCTGAAAGGCCAACCCGAAACATAAGAGCCGGCAAATTTTTCTGAGAATACTTTCGTATCAGGAAATTTCAAATTCAATTTTTGCGGGAATCCATCAACCTTGAAGATCATGTAAGAAGGCTGCCAGCCGAGATCTGCAATTCCTTTTTCCTTATCTGTTTTTACAGGCATAACCTGAAGGAAAAAATCCTTTCCCGCCTGACACAGTGCGGCTGAAAACAAGGTTTTTTCACCATTGGCACACCAGTGCAGCCTCAAAGAATCCTGCTGCGATTGCTCAATTATTAGTTCAGTCTTTCGCTCTGCACAGGCCCACCGACCAACGATTTTTTCCGAGTCTTTGCCTGAAGCTTCGATAAACCATGGCGCAGGAGACTGAACGATAGAGTAATTGCAGCCTGGGAACAGAATTGATAAGGCAAGGATGAATATTGCCCATATAAAAAAGCCCAGAGATTTTCTTTTCACAAAGTTTTTCATCAATAACTCCTGCTTTCAAAAATCATTGCAAATCTAACACGCAAAATTCGCCGAGAGGGTAACAAGTTTTTTAAAGTTGTGAAACTTGTTTATTCAACAATAGTCCACTACAATTTTATAAAGAGAATCTGAAGTTTTTGAGGTTTAACGCGATGGAAGACGCTTTTAGAATCACGAGAAAAGCTTTCATAATAATTATTTTTAGCGTTTTAGCCTGTGCTCTGTTTTTGAGATTCAAAATTCCTGATGTTTCAATCTTGACCAGCCTTGTCTATCAAACCGTTCTTAATCCTTTGATAATGCGCTTCATGTTGATCGGCTACATGGCGGTCATTGCCCTGGGTATTCTTTTCATGCCGTTTTCGGCCTTCTTAGTTTACTGGGCTTCAGTAGTGTTTGCAGTTTACTACCTTTTTTCACGCCCTGTTGAAGCCGCGATATTCCTTTCGTTGCTTTCTATACCAGCTTTAATGAACCGGTTAGGAGCAATTCAGTATCCAGAGGTTAAGATTACTCTGCCGGTTGTTTTTGTAGCATCCATTGCCTTCTCAATCTTTTCACTGGTAGCGCTCGCCACTTCTTCAATGAATCTGGGAACAAGCCTGTTCCTTCTTTTACCTGCCCTGCACATTCTATCTATGCGACCGGGAGAAGATGCCGGCAGCAGGTTTCATGGCGAAGAATCACAGGTTAATACCGGTCTGAGTTCAATTCAGAGCGCACGAAAATCTCTTTCAGCTGACTGGTGGGAATATGTCAGACCCCATGTAGAATCGATAGCCTTGAATATTTATCGATTTTTCGACAACTTCAGCGATATCAAGAGCACAACCGGCCAGAGAAATGCTCCTCACGTTCATACCAGAGCTCAGGATAATGCCAGAAACATAAACCTGGCGAATCTGAAAAAAAGGGATCGCAATTTCAACGACACCCAATTCCTGCAAAGGGTTAAAGGCGCATTCTTTACCGTTATGGAAGCCTTCTACAACCATAAGGTAGAAGAAATTCATGCGTTTGTTTCCGACTCCCTTTTCGAACAGTTTCAATCCCACATCGCTGAGCAGAAAGCAGCCGGCATCAAGTATCGTTATGAACTTCAGAACCAGGAAGGAAAAAGCGCCCGCTTTTCCATAGACCACGTCTATTCTGACCACAGTTTTGACGAAATACAGGTTCTGGTTCAGCTGCAAATCGTTGAAACCCCGACCGACATAAATACCGGCAGGCCCATTGGTGGCAGTCAGGTTAGAAATTACCATGAATACTGGTCTTTTATCAGGAGGCCTTCGGCAAAGACCCTGCAAAAACCGGGCCTTATCGAAAAAAGCTGCCCCAACTGCGGTGCTCCTCTTGTAATCGGCCAGGCAACCGTCTGCAAATCCTGTAATTCATATATCCGTTCAGGATTCTACGACTGGGTTCTGGCCAAAATTACCCAGGGTTGTGAATGGTCATACTCTGACCCAACCCTTGTTCCCGCCTGGAAAAATCTTAAAGCCGCAGACCCGGATTTCAGTATCCACCAGATTGAAGACCTTGCCGGAGTAATTTTCTGGAATTTGCGCCTGTCAGATCGCATCAAATCAAGCGAACCGATTTTCAGGTTTGCGGCAGGTGACTTTGCAGAATCAATGGCAAAAAAGTTCAAGGAAATTCAAAACCAAAAGTTTTCATATTTTGAGAACATCGGCCTGGCATCTGTATCCTTGAAAGGCATTGAAATTGCCTCTGAAACGATCATCATCTACGTTCTCGTCGTATGGAGCGGAATTCCGGTAAATATTGAAGCAGATGGAAGGGTTGCTGAAAGAATCAGATACAACAAGCCGGTTCGCGATGTTCTTGTTTTCAGTCGAGACAGTGGTCAGAAAACAAACATGAACAATACTTTGAGCAGCGCCCACTGCCAGAACTGTGGCGGGCCCCTTAAATCAAGCTATGCCACCCATTGCGGCTATTGTGGTTCACAATTGAACGATGGCAGAGAATGGCAATTACAGAAAATTATTAAGGAAGAATCGAAAGAGTATCAGGAAATTCTTTCGCAAAAAGCAAAAATCGTCTCAGAAAGGTTTGCCCAGAATATGGCGGTTGAAGCAGCGAAAACCGCTGAAAAAGTTGTTGTCGAAGAAACCAGGTCGGGACGAGATATAATTTCAGTCATGGTACAAATTCTTTTGGCTGACAATGTCGTCGATGATGCCGAGATGAGGTTCATCAGGGAAATGGCTGCAAAATACCATATGCCTGACGATACGTTGAATGGAATTATCGAATCGATTAAGGAAAATTCGGTCTTTGTTCCCCGACCCCAAAATGGAGTTGAGGCAATGGAAATCCTTAAAGGTGCAGTAGAAATGGCATACGCCGATGGAGTGCTTGCGCCGGAAGAAGAGAAATCACTCGAATTTTACGCGCAGCAATTTGGGTATTCAAAATTTGATTTAAAACGCCTGTTAAAATCAAAAGAAAAAGACATTTACAAAGCTCAGATACGGGCCAAAGCGCAGAAACTGAAAAGCCAGGACCCAGATCAGTCTGCCAATTAAAGACTGATCTCGATCAGAAAACTATTTTACTTTGTCTCCATTACCCAGATTCCTGACCAGTCTTCGGGCGGCGGGTTTTCTTTCAATAACCGGGCCCGCTCGACATAAAGCTTGCTCGGCTTATCGTTGGGATTGATGGCCAGACATTCGCTGAACAGTCTTATGGCCGGGTCCCATTTGCGGGCACGATAGGCAGAAAGAGCGTCTTTGAAAATTCCCAAAACTTCGCCCAGCCCCGGAAAGCTCTCGGGAGTGTGATAAGAAAGAATCTCATAGACCCCAACCGGCTGAGTTTTGCCCTTGACCACAACCTTGTCGATTTCCCGCTGCCGATAGGTGCCTTTCAGTTTTTTCATCGTGAATTCACTAACGAGAATTCGCGCACCGTATTGTTTGCAGGCTGACTCAAGTCGTGAAGCAAGATTTACCCCATCGCCGATTATCGTGAAATCCATGCGTTTGCTTGAACCAATGTTGCCCGAGACAACCAGATCAGTGTTCAATCCGACGCCAATATTGACCGGCAACTTGCCCTCGGCAGTTCTGGCGCGATTCCAATACGTCAGCTTTTCCATCATCGCGATCGCCGCACGCACCGAACGGTCAGCATCGTCATCATGGGCGACGGGAATGCCGAAAGCAGCCATGATCGCATCACCGATAAATTTGTCAAGCATTCCCTCTTCCTGCTGAATGCAATCGACCATCAAAGAAAAATACTCGTTGAGCAGAGCTACGGTGCCCTGGGGCCCCAACTGCTCGGTCAGCGGCGTGAAGCCACGAATATCAGAAAACAGAACAGTACATTCGACATTGGTGCCGCCGAGAATTTCAGTGCCCGAAGCCAGCAACCGGTCCGCGATACCCGGATCCATATAGCGCGACATCGTTGATTTCAAACGCTTTTCATTGCTGATATCTTCGATGATAATCATTGAACCGATACGCTTCTGATCGATGTTCAACAACGACTGCACTGTCAGATTCACTGACAATATCTCGTCGCCAATCTTCAACGGTGCATCGACCGAAGTCTGCTGGCGCTGGGTTTCCTGCACCAGCCGCAGCTTTTCCATGACCCAGGCGTTTTCGTCGACAAAGAATTCATTGGCCTTTTTATTGAGAATCGTATCGGCATTTATGCGCAGGATACGTGAACAGGCAGCATTGCAGGTAACGATTTTTCCGGCCGCATCGAGAGTTATCAGTCCATTCGACATCGACTCGAGCATCGCTTCGTTGTAGTTCTTCATCGCCTGCACGTCGGCAAAGAGCTTGGCGTTTTCCAGAGCTATCGAAACCTGAGCAGTAAACGCACGCAGCCTGGCCTCATCCTCTTGAGAGAATGGCCCGCCGTGTTTGTTCAGCACCTGCGTTACCCCGATCGTTCGGCCATTCTTGTTTACCACCGGCACACAAAGAATCGAACGGGTAAAAAAACCGGTCTGCTTGTCAAAAGATGGATTGAAGCGCAAATCTGCGTAGGCATAGGGAATATTGATGGTGCGACTCGATTTGAAAACCGCCCCGGCAATACCAACATGGCTGGGAAACCTGATCTGAATCGATTCTAGACCCTGCCCCACCTCAGACCAGAGCTCATCAGTCTTATCGTCGTGCAAAAAGAGAGTCGAACGCTCGGCATTCAACATGCGCGTCGCTTCGGCCATAACATTCTGCAGCAGTGAACCGAGCTTGATGTCTGAGGTCATTTCCGAAACGACATTGATAAATTCAAGCTCCTGACGGCGAAGCGTTTCCATCTGTTCGATAAATTTAAAACTCTGCAGCGAAAGCGCACCCTGGCTCATCATTGCCTCAAACAGTCGCAGATCATTGCGATTGAAATGGCCTTTCCGGCGATTAAGTATCTGAGCCACCGCGATAGTTTCGCCCTTGGCGGTCTTAACCGGAACACAAAGAATATTACGGGTAACGAAACCGGTGCGCTCATCGACATTGCGGTTAAAGCGCGGATCTGCATAGGCATCAGGCACGATAAGCCCCTCACCGGTACTGAAAACATGGCCGGCAATACCGGTGGTGTTCAAAATGCGGATCTCACGCATGAAATTGCCCATTGCCACGCGCGAATAAAGCTCGTTGGTATTGGCATCGTTGAGAAAAATCGAACCACGCTCGGCATTGAGCTTTGAAGTCGCGGTTTCAATAAGCATCTTCAAAACGCCATCGAGAGAATCGATCGCTGAAATCCGGTGGGCTATATCGAGCAACAGCTCAGCTTCGGCAAGCCTTTTTCTCTGCGCTCTGACCAGGGCTGAAGTATCGGCCCTGGCAACAGTCTGTCCGGACGCTTTTGCCAGGCTGCTTTTCTTTTTAACCATTTTTCGATTCCCTTTGATCGTTTGAATTTAACCGTTCCATTTCGCAACGCATCGCCTGGATAGTCTGCCGCAACTGCTCGACTTCATCGGCAGCAAGCAGGCGGGCACGACGCACCTCGTTTTCGGTGCGGGTTCTACCGGCTTCTAGTTCTTCTCGCAATTTGGCTATCATTCCCTGTAATTGCTGAACCTGCAGGGAATATGCCGTATGAGTCGCCTGCACCGCCGTCTCTTTTTCGACCAGCAACCGCTCCAGCTGAGTTCTCAGGTCGACTATCTGATCATGCAGCTGCCTGATTTCGTCTTTGCCCGCAGCAATGGCTCTTTGCACCTGTTTTTCACGCTCGATGTTGGCAAACTCAAGTTCATTGCGCAGAGAAACGATTGTCGCTTTCAGTTGCGCGATTTCCTGACTGCTATCGAGGTGTGCAGCTTCAATTGCGTCTTCGGCCAGAATATTCTTCCTTTCGAGCTCGTTGCGCAATTCAATGATAGTTCGCTGCAAATCTCGAATATCCGTCTGGTTCTTGCCTTCGAGTCGCTCGATAACTTTGTTTTTGGACATCAGTTCAAGATCCTCGTTTTTCATGCCGATTCGTTCCGCTGGCTTTTAACCACGCAACCTTAACAGCCTTTCAGGGTACCATATCATTCGAAAATGGCGATGTCAATTAACCGAAAACGATCCACAATTAAACTGACCCTATAGATCAGCCAATCTCCAGGCGCTTTAGAATACCTTCGCTTTCACGAAAGTATGGGTCGCGTTGAATATCTTCAATAATTGAAACACACTCATGCAAAGTTTCAGGACTCCAGCCCCAGCCAGAGTGGACCAAGGTCTGGCCGCCATTTGCATTTTCAAAACTAAACTCCAGGCACAAGCGTAAAGGGTCTTGAATAGTGATTTGGGCCTTTTTGTTTACGACTCGCACGGAATGAAGTGTTTCCATTGGAAAAGCTTCCCATTCACAGGATCGTTCCAATCCGGTTTTGAAACGAATGATTCCCTTTTCGATCTCGATCTGGTCGATCCATTTGCTGCTGTTGTATTCCCGACTGGTAAAAGAGAAACAAAACAGAATTGCAAAAATGACGAACAGATTCAAATCCCCCTCAACCTTAACCGTTCCTGATGCGAACAGTGCAACAAGAATCAGGCCAATAACATTGAAAACCGGTTTCAAATTAAGCGGTGAACTTCTTTTTCCCCAGGGTTTGAAACCAACCGTTGAAAAATATAGTTTGAAAACACCATTTTCAAAAAAAATCGGCACCGGAACAATAGTGCCATCTTCATGCCTGGCATATCTTTTTGAACCAATGTTTATATCTTGAGCATTTATCGTCAGCGGCTGCAGCTCGCATTCTTCAGCAACATCATACTCTTGCGTGCTTTGCGCCTGATACTCCGGGCTTATTTTTGGAGCCAAGTCTGCAGACTGCTGTTTCTGTTTAGATTGTTCGCCCGGCAAAACTTTGCCAGAATTGCCGCCATAATTGTCGACGTCAAAATCTTCCAATTTTGACTTCTCTGCCAAAGCCAGATCTCTGGAGGTAATTACCAAGGTCTTCGCCTGTTTTTTTTCAGCAAGAGCAAGATCCTCGGAAGTTATCACCAGCATTTCTGATTCCGGGCCTGGCTTTTTGCTGGAAAGCTGGGGAAGCTTAACATTCTGCTTCTGCGAAATGTCTGCAACAAAGGGTTGAGAACCCATTGAATCTTCGGTTACGATGTTCCATGGGTTCGGCCCGGCCGGTAACCCGCTTTTTTTAAGCAGCTCAACGTATAGCCTTCTTGCCTCAGAGTCATTTTCAGAATCATAATAAATGTTGCCTCTGCTTGTCTCGAACCAGATACTACATGAGAAACGATCGCTTTTATGTAAAAAAGAGCCTGAGGCTCTCACTCGCCTGATTTCATGGAAATGAATGGTCTTGTTGAAAAAAGCCAGGTTCTTGCCGCCGGAATAAAACTCTTTAAATATCGCTTTCTCCTGAAATGAAATCGTCATCTTTTCATCGAGGCAGGCAAAAACAATGCCGAACGGCACCAACACGCCGCCAGAAAGCAGAGCTTCAATCGAAGCGTCGAGTCCGGCAATCACCAGCAAAAAAACGCCAACGGTGACCGTCAGCATACCAAAAAGCTTGGCTATGGCGCAGTCGCGAACAAAAACCAAATCATTCTCAACCATTTTCGACAAATCCTACCGGCCCAAAAAAATTAAATGATTACTTTGAAAAAAGAAACGGCATGGTCAGGCTAACCAGCTTGACCATGCCGAACACTACAATAAAATTGATTTAAATCATCAGGGAGCGGTTGCTGCTACTTCAGCTGCAGCTACCATGATGTTTGAGTTAAGAATGAGAATGCCGACAACCATGGCGAACAGGCCAACCGATTCGGCAATACCCATGGCAACGATGATGTTACCAAAACCTTTACCACCGTTGTCAACCAGAGCTCTGACACCAGCACCGCCGATCATGCCCTGAACATAGGCTGAAAAAAGTTCGCAAAGGCCGACACCCACAGCGATGCCGAAAAGAACGCCACCGTTGGCTTCAACACCGGCATAGGGGCTCATCAAAAAGTAAAGAATCATGCAGTAGAGAGTCTGGCTGACCGGCATACCGACGAGACCACTGAATTTACCTGAAAGCGGCTTGCCTTCTTTGCCTTCTTTTGCCCAGCCTGCTGCCGCAGCAATACCTGCAGCGCGAATGCCAAGACAGCTGCCCAGACCACCAAAGCCCATTATAAGCCCAAGAGAAAGTTTTCCCAAAATCGCTAACATATTTTCGCTCCTTAGAAGATTTTACCGAATTTCCTTGAAAGGATCGTATTTACGACCCGCCCATTCCAGCTCAAGATGGTTCGAAAATTCAAGAAGATTCAAACGAACACCATGCGCCAGAACCGCAATAACACCCAGAATTATATTGATACCATGGCCGAAAACATATATCGGCACCTTCACCACAAACCAGGGCACCATGGCCGCGATTGCATTGAAAGCCATCGCCACCTTGCCGCCGGCCAGTCCAACCGCCCAAAGACGAATGTAACTGACGATATCGGAAAAACAGGCCGAGGCATTCTGCAAAATTGCGCCGAAGCCTGCACCCAACCGCGCAAAAATTCCACCTTCGTTGGCTGAGAACAAGAGAATCAGCACGCCGGAAACCTTGAACAAAGGCATTATCCAGCTTGAAGGCATCAGGAAATCCTGTTTGAGAATCAGGCTGCAGATAACACCATACATCGCCCACAAAAAGGCAACCCAGCCGATTTCTGAGAGAAGAGTGATATCGATCTTACGTCGCAATGCCTTGTAAATGTGACCCACACTCAGATGCACCGTTCCCATTAAAAAGCAGATTCCCTGCAAAAAGATCGTTCCGTCAGAGGTGTTTGGATCGAAAGTATAACTGCTCACCAGTCGATATGTTTCACCGAACCAGGTGTTGGTAAGCAAACCATAGATCGAAACGCCGCCAAACAGGAACAGACCGAGATTGAGCGCTTTTTTGTCCACACCTTTTTTCAAAAGCGGCATATAAGCTGCTGCAACCGCGAGAAAGACGATCAGACCATAACCGGCATCGGCAAGCAGGAAGGCACTGAACACGGTAAGCATGATCAGGAACATTCCGCTGATGTCAGCTTCATGATAACTCGGGGTCATGCCCATGAATTCATAAAGGGGCGCAATACTCTGGGCCCATGGCGAATTCTTGAGCATCGTCGGCGGAATCTCTTCGCCTTCAGGTTCAGAAAACTGCAAAGCAACTTTGATATTTTCTTCTTCAAAGGCTTTACCGAGATCTTCAGCACGGTCAGACGGACACCAGCCGCTCAGCACGAAAATCACTTCTTCCTGATAAACCCCGGTCGCTACCTCAGACTGGCGCTTGCGGTTAAGCAGCTTGATATAATGTTTGCGCAGGTCTTCGAGCCGCAACGAGGCGCAGGAAATCGACTCCTCATGCTCTTCAATCTGCCGCTCATAATTGACCATTTCGGTATCGATGCTGTTGACGTCTCGTTCGGGCAGAGGAACCTCGAAAAAAGACGGATCATAACTGATCTCATCTCTGGAAGCCGCGATGACAAATGCGACACCCGCTTCGGAGTTGATCAGCTTTCTGGCTTCGGCCTTGATAGAATCGATGCCATCGGCCGGCCCTTTTAGAAGCTTGACCTTAACGCCATTTTCAAGCAGACACTTGATATCTTCGAGACCGAGCTGGCCCCATGGCGTAAGCTCCTCGATTTCCCGGCGCAGCTGAATGAGCTTATCTTTGAGCTGAGGAATTGCACGGGAATGCCCGAGAACTTCTTCGACCAGCCGAGACGGAGTTCCTGGGGGAACCAGCTTATTGTTCTCTGGCGGGGAAACCTGTTCCAGCAAGGATATTACCCGGGTACAATTATCGATCTCGACCGACAGCCCCTCTGGCAATTTTATCGTTGTCGCATCGACCGCTTCAACATGCACGGCTTCAGCCGCTTTAAGCACTTCAAGCACCTTTTCACGATCGACAACCCTGGCGGCGAGCAGGAGCTTTTTCATTGGACTAATCATGGTTTTCCTCCTTATGCCGCAGCGGACTTGCCTTTGGCGATCTTAGATCGGCCAACGGCGGCAGTCTGCTCTTCTGCAAGCGCAATACGAATCAGACGAATGTTTTCTTTTGCGCTGGGAATCATAACTTTTTCAAACAGGTTGACACGCTGGGTGACCTTTCGCAGTTCCTGCTGCAGCAGTCTTTCCTGCTCATGCAGAACCTTAACGGTTTCACGCAGTTCCATCAGTTCTTTCAGCAGTTTCAGGCCGGCGTCGATCCAGGGCGGAGTCGCCAGACGGCTGAACTCTTTAACCTCATATTCGACCTTGCTCAGGACCGGCAATTTGATCCCGGCAACATTTCGGATGCCGCGCTGAATATCTTTTACCGCAACCAGTCTGGGCAAAGACCCCGGTAAAGATTCGCTGAACAGAGGCGACCAGCTGTCAATCTGCCTGATACGCTCGGCCAGTTGTTGGTCGAGCTTGGCAACCTGCGCCCTGACCTTGAGGATTTCAGACTGAATCTGCTGTTTCTTCAAGACCAGAGTCGGCAGGAAGCGCTGGAACATCGACAGCTGACGCCGCTGACGCAACAGCTCAGGTCTGGTTTTCTTGATTTTTTCAGCCATAATTAGTTGTTAATCCTTTTTAGGCCAGAATTGATCACACAGGCTTGATCGAATACCGGTTTCTCTCGGCTCAAAATGCTTGGCAAGAATCACCCAGCATTTTTCAAGGGCGTCATACAGGCTGACGTTTGCCGAGAAATCCATAATTTCTTCCTCGAAGCTTTCGCCATAGGCGAGGAGCTTGTTGTCCCAGTCTGACATTTCAAAACCCATGGCGCGTTTTTCGCGGGTTTCACGGCATTTTGAATAGAGCTGAATACAACCATCCATGATCGCACGGTGGTCATCACGGGTTTTAGCATTTACCTGCTGTTTCAAACGTGAAAGAGAGCCGAACGGATCGATAACCCCGTTTTTGAGATAAAACTGGCCTTCGGTGATATAGCCGGTATTATCGGGAACCGGATGGGTAACGTCATCACCAGGCATGGTGGTAACCGCCATCAGAGTGACCGAGCCGCCTTCTTCAAAAACCACGGCCTTTTCATAGCGTGAAGCGAGCTGAGAATAAAGATCGCCCGGATAACCGCGGTTAGAAGGAATCTGTTCCATGGTGATCGAAATTTCTTTCAATGCGTTGGAAAAGTTGGTCATGTCAGTGAGAAGCACGAGAACGCGCTTGCCCTGAACCGCAAACTGCTCGGCAACCGTTAAAGCGATATCGGGAGTCTGCAGACATTCGACCACCGGGTCGGCGGCAGTATGAATGAACATGATCGTGCGCGACATTGCGCCGCCTTCTTCCAGTTGTCGGCGGAAATACAGGTATTCGTCGTATTTCAGGCCCATGCCACCGAAAACGATAACATCGGCTTCGGCCTGCAGTGCAATTCGCGACAGCAGTTCGTTATAGGGTTCGCCCGGGATCGAAAAAATCGGAAGTTTCTGACCTTCAACCAGAGTGTTGAAAACATCGATCATCGGAATATTGGTCGGAATCATGCGGTGGGGCATAAGTCTGATCGCCGGATTAACCGAGGGACCGCCCACTTCGATGAGATTGTCGGTAAGTTCAGTTCGCCCGTCGCGGGGCTCGCCGCCGCCGGAAAAAACTCGGCCGAAGAGATCTTCTGAGAAGCTGAAACGCATCGATGAACCGAGGAAGGAAACCTTGTCGCCGGTCGAGACGCCGCGGGTACCGGCAAAAATCTGCAGTGCAACTTCATCACCGGAAATACGAATGACCTGAGCCAGCGATTTTCCCCATGAGCCTTCTACGACTGCCAGTTCTTCGTAACCGACATTTTCAGCCTTGAGCGTGGCCACGTTACCGGCGATATTGTCAATTTTTGAATAATATTTACGCATGAGCCGCCTCCTTGCTTTTCAAAGTGGCTTTGAGCTTGCTTTCATTCTCTTTCATCTTGTCGCTTTGCCAGGGCGAGTAGTTCCAATCGCGAAACTGCTCGGTAAGCGTAAAGAACATGTCGCGGGCTTCATTCTTGTCTTTGAATTCAAATTCATGCTTGAGAACGTCGACGACCATATCGAACAGATATTGCTGTCTTTCGGTCGGACAGGCAGCATCGACTTCATCGAAGGAGTTCTGCTGCAGGTAGACGTTATCAAGGAATTCAGATTTCAGATAGGTGACGAAGTCGTCGTTGGAAGTACCTTCTTCACCGACAACCTGCATCATTTCATAGATGGTTTTGCCTCGGCGCAGAAAGTTATGTGCCCAGGCGACCTTCTTGCTCTCGATCGTGCCGGTGTATTTCGACCAGGATTCGAGCGGATCGATGGCCGGGAAGCGACGGGCGTAAGATCGGGCATAAGAAAGGCCGAGAAAGGCGCCGACAACTTTGAGAGTACCCTGAGTAACGGGTTCTTCAAAGTTACCACCGGCGGGACTGACAGTGCCGCCGATAGTCAACGAAGCCTTGCGACCGTCTTTGAGTTCGACGATACCACCGCGTTCATAAAATCTGGCGATAGAGCTTTCAAGATAGGCTGGAAAAGCTTCTTCACCGGGAATTTCTTCAAGACGACCGCTCATTTCACGCAGTGCCTGAGCCCAACGCGAAGTTGAGTCGGCAAGCATGAGAACGTTGAGCCCGACCTGGCGGTAATATTCACCGAGAGTGATGGCTGTGTAAACTGAAGATTCACGGGCCGCAACCGGCATACTCGATGTATTACAGATGATGATCGTTCTTTCGATCAGGGTTTTGCCAGTGCGTGGATCTTTCAGGTGCGGGAATTCGCGCAAAGTTTCAACAACTTCACCGGCGCGTTCGCCGCAGGCGGCAACGATAACCAGGTCGATTTCGGCATGACGGCTGGTAATCTGCTGCAAAACCGTCTTACCTGCACCGAATGGGCCGGGAATACAATAGGTTCCGCCAAGCATTACCGGAAAGAATGTGTCGATAATGCGCTGCTTGGTTACCATCGGCTGAGTCGGCAACAGGCGCTCTTTGTAGATTCCCAGTGGCAAACGCACGGGCCAGCGTTGAATCATGTTTACCGAAACGGTTTCACCGTCTTTTTCGAGAACGGCGATTTCTTCATCAACGGTATATTGACCAGCCTTGACAATCTTCTTGATTTTCCATTCTCCGACGAGGGTGAATGGTGCCATGATAAAGTGATCGAAAATATTTTCTTTTACTTTGCCGAGATTTTCGGCAGCGCTAAGAGTTTCGCCTTCTTCGACCAGCGGGGTGAATTCCCATTTGCGGGTACGATCGAGAGCCTTGAGATAGTTGCCGGGTTTGAGAAATTTGCCGATTTTTTCGGCCATTTCCGGCAGCGGATTCTGCAATCCGTCGTAAACCATGCCGATCAGGCCTGGCCCAAGTTCAAGCGAAAGCAATTCTTCGGTAATTTCTACCGGGTCTCCTACTTTCAGGCCGCGGGTCAGTTCAAAGACCTGCATGTCGGCTCTATTGCCGCGAATGCGGATAATTTCAGACATCAGTCTGACGCCGTCAGAACGCTGACAGTAGGCAACCGCATTTTGTCGTACTGCGCCTTCAAATTCTGCAGTAACCATGTTGCCATAAACGGTAACGATTCGACCGGTGGTGCTCACAGTGCGGTAACCTCCTCGAGTATTTTGCGCCCCTGTTCAGGGCTCAAACGTGCATATCGGTTGTGAATTCTCAATTCGAGCATATAGGCAATCAGTTCTTCGATAGTGAAAGTATAATTGCCGGCAAAGCTGCGCAGGTAGTCGACACGACTCTGATCGAGAAGCTTTTCAGCTGCCATCGGGTCGGCAGTAGCCTTCCAGGCTTCAATCAAAGCGCTATGATCGACGATAAAGTTTTCATCATTCATGAATTCGGGTATGATCCGGGAAAAATCCTGGCCCTGGTCACCGGAAGCACGCAGCCTCTCGATTCGCAATGCCGTTCTTAACGAGTATTCCCACTTTGCCCAATCCGCAAGCATCGGTGAACCAACCCGGCCACTGAGCTCGATCATCAAATCGAACCAGGCGGCAAAAATATCGGTCAACCATTCTGCCTCAGATCTTTCGCGAAAGCTTAAAAAGGTTTCAACGAAGCTTTCGGGCAGGCGCTCAGACAATTCAGGGCGAAAATCAGCATTCTGCAAGACGAAAAACTGCATGCCCGTTTCCTGGATAAGGTTTTCGGCATCGAGCAGATCGGCCAGCAAAAGCAAGTTTTCGTCAGCTTCGTCTCTAATTCTCGCCAGAGCATCCTCTTCTGCGAGCGGTTCGCCCAGATTGGGCAAAGCCGGCAGATAGGTCATCAGGTAAAATAATTGTTGTGCCATCTTCTTAAATCCGGCCCGTCAGGCTTCCAGAATCTTTTTAAGTTCTGGAGAAAGCAGCTTTTTGAAAGATTCAGAAATTGAATCTTCGGTCACTTCAATAACTTCATTCCCTTTGGCTGCTTTGAGCTCGAAACCGGCTTTCTTAAGCTCTTCAGTCAGTTTCACCGTAGCGTCTTCGGCCTTGAAAAGAGCGGTGACCGTATCAGCAAGTGATTTTCCTAGTTTTTCTCCCATTGCCAGTTCCCATTCCTGGCCACTTTTCTGGGTTTTAAGCAATTCACTGATGGCATTTTTGACAACTTCTTTGTCATTGAGGTTTTCAGCAATTTTGCCCTTTAGAAGTCCGGTTCCGACTTCTTCGATTCGCTTGCGAAAACTGTTCATCAGGTCACGGGCAGCCAACTGAACTTCTGCTTCTGAGTTGGCGCGTTTTTGGGCAATGCGATTTTCCGCATCCTTTTCCATCTTTTCGATTTCGCTTTTTGCGTTGTCGAGAAGTTTTTTTGCCTCTTTTCTGGCTTCAGCCAGAATATTTTCGGCTTCTTTCTTAGCCGCGTCGATTCCGTCTTCTTTCAGTTGTTTTGCAAAAGCTGCAACATCGGTTCCCATACTGACTCCTTAGTTGTATCAGAGAAAAATAAAAAGAGTTCTCCGACCAATTTGCGATAACCAGTAATTTTTATCATTAACTGTGCAATTTTTCAACTTTAATTGTACCGACATCCGACGGGCAAATTTTGTGCTAATCGTTCGCCTGATTATTGCCGATGACTTACCCGAAGAGCATTAGCTTGAGGAGGTAAACTATGAACCGTTGGAAACGGGCGGCAATACTATGCGCTATTCTGGCCGCCATGGGCACCCCGGTTTTTTCGGGTCTCGATCGCAATACAGTGACCGCAGAAACTGCCGCTATCAGAGTAAGCAAACATTTTCCTGCCAATATGGCGGCAGGAGTTTCACCAGACACACCGTTGACGGTTGAATTCGCCGGCACGGTTAATCAGTCTTTTTATCAGACGGTCAACCTCAATCTGTTCAATGGAACTGATCCCATTGACGGCGAGCTTTTTTACAACCCCTCGGCACGCCAGATCATGTTCAAATCGAAACAACCGCTCAAAGAAGGGCACACCTATACTGCTCAACTAAGCTATCATGATGGACTTGGCCGAACTTCAGAAAAAGTCTGGAGCTTTCAGACCAATGGTTCAGATCAGTTTCAACCAATGCCATCTACGCAGCAGACCAGTGTCGAGCCGGCCCAGCCGACCAATCCTGCCAACTATCTGAACATCGCCAATGCCAGCATGGGTTCAGGCAAAATCACCAGCGAAACTCCTCTTGAAGTAACTTTTACCGAACCTCTCGACATTGTCTCGCTTAAAAGTGCTCCGGTTAAGCTTTTCGAAAACAATCAGCCAGTCGGCATCGACTATAAACTTTCACGCGACCTCAAGACTCTTACCATCAGTCCTAGAAACGGCTTGAAAGCTAACGCCGCCTATGCGGTTGCCGTCGACCTTAGTCTGGCCGCAACTTCCGGCGAAAGATTGCACAAAAAAACCCTGATTCCATTCAAACTCGCAACTAACGATGAACACCCCATGGTTGCCGCTCATGAGATCACTGAATCACCGGCACCTGCGAACAATGCTTATGCCAACCCCTTTGCAGAACAGAGTCAGGCTCCGACCCGTCAGGTGCAGCAGCCCACCCAGGTGCGCCGCCCGGCACCCGCAGCTCCGGCCACACCAGTTGCCGAACCGGTTCAACTTATTGGATTGGCCCCGGTTAACGGTGCCAGAGTGACCAATCTGACCCAGCCGGTAACCATTGGCTTCAGCGAAGAAATTCGCCCCGAAACCCTCAATGAATTCACTTTCAGACTCGAAGATGATTTCGGCCCGGTTCCCGCCAAAATTCATTATTTCAAAGGCCATAAACAGGCGACTCTTACCCCGGTCGGTCTGCTCGACGGCAACAAAAACTATCGTGTCGTCGTAACCCAGGGAATCACCGATCTGGCCGGTCGCCCCATTCGCAGCGGAATCAATTCAATGTTTTCAACCACTTCTCCTGTTTCTTCGCCTGCCATGCCTGAAATGATGGCTGCCGATCAACCTGCTCCCGCTCCGGAAGAAGAAACCGCCGAAATCGAAAACTTTGACCATGCACCAGTTAGACAACCCGTGGCCCAGTCACAGCACCAGGCACCAGTTCGCGAAAATCTCGTTAACAGACGCCCGGTACAGACCATGGCCGGCGCCGCTCCTGCAGATAGACGCGTAAGAACCATGGTTCAGGATAAGCCAGCGGCTCTCAAATCATTCAAAGTCACCGCTATCTATCCCGGAGCAGATAATCAGAATGTTTCACGCAAAAGTAAAATTGCCGTGCATTTTTCTGAACCGGCGGATCCAAAAACCGTTGATAATATCAACATCTCGGTTTTCGGCAATCAAACCCGAGTAGACGGCAAGGTTGTCTACGACCGACGCAAAAACCGCGCAATCTTCGAACCCAGCTCACCTTTGGATGCCAACACCGAATACAAGGTAATCGTCAGCGATAAAATCAAAAGTCGCATGGGTGAACCTCTGACAACTCAGTTTTCATGGCAGTTTGCAACCGCAGAAAACATCCGTCACCAGTATAATCCAAGAAAAACTGCTGAAGCCGATGCCGCCTTCTATATTCCCCTTGTCGACAGCAAACTGAAAAAGGAACCCGGCCACCATGCCGCAAACCTTAAAACAAGCAACAACACCGGTGCCGCCTTCAATTTTGTCGATCCAAAACACTGGTCGTTCAAATCGGTAAGACATATCTCCAACAAAGGCATTCTCAATTCGTTCCCATTTGTCTACACTGACAACGTCACCCGCTATGAATTTGCAACAGCAATCAATTCTGCACTAAGCAATCTCAAAACAATGCAGCACATGTCAAACCGTCCAAAACTCAAGGTCGCTGACATGGTCGAACTGCAGAAACTGATCGTTGAATTCAGAACTGAACTTAAATCCTGCGCTGTCAATACAACTTGGTTCGAAACCTTTCTCGCCAGACAGGGTGTAAATCTGCAACAGATCGAAGCCAAAGTGCGAAAACTAAGTCAGAGTTGACCGTCTAACTCAAGACAAGAACAACTGAAACGAATCGCCCGGATTAGCCCGGGCGATTTTTCTTTTATGGTTCGGATAAGAGATTATCAGTTTTTGCCTGACAGAAATGGCTTTTCCATTAACCGCTGCAAAACCCTTCGAAGCCATAAAGAGAAATTCCGAAGTTTTGCGATCGTCATGCGTGCGGCCTGTTCTTAGTAGCGTTGGAGTAGAAGAAAGGCAGGCACCCTGTCGCGTTTAAACTACGCTTGAGAGGTAGTTTCAAGAAGTGTTCAAGTCATATCAATAACTGAGAAGAAACTGGAGAAAGCTTAGTTTCGTGCTGTTGAAAGTTGACTTTTCGGGAACGCTCGCGCTGAAACGGCCGTTGCTGTCACTGAATTGGCCCGAAAGCTGAACCGGCTGGTGTTCTGAAGCCAGCAATTGTCCCTGAATCTTCATGTTGCCGAGGTTTTCGCCGCTGCCTTTCCAGGAACAGCCGCTCCAGCTGAAGATCTTTTCCAAGCTGCCGGCGCCTGCAGAGGCCGGTGTAAAACGCTGAAACATTGCAGGCAAACCTGCAACGAATGAGTTTTTCAAATCAAGCTGCCACTTCATTTTTTCTTTTTCATTAAAGGTAAAATTTATGGCCCCGTTCAGGCGATGACGCGCATCCTGATTGACAATTTCAATCTCGTCAGCCTTGATAGCCGCCGCGACATCGGGATAGGCTCCTCTGATATGCAGGTTAAATGTGGCAGTGCCAGTCATCTGCGGCAGCCCGGAGCCGTATTTTATTCCCCAGGGCAAGTCGCTGTAGAATTGCCCCATATCGATATGATCGGCTTTGAAACTAAGTTTCCAACGCCGATCGGCATTGAACACACTTTCAATTCGACCATCAAACACAGCCGGAAATCCGGCAAAAAAGCTGCCGCCATCGGCGAACTCAAGATTGCCGTCAAAAAGTTTCCAATTGCCATTCAATTCAAAAATGGTCAAAAATAAACCCTGGGCGACCATGTGCAGCTTTTTGAAATCACCGCTAAGATTGCCGAGAAAACCGGTTTTCCGGTTGAAAATCCATGATCCGCTGACACTGATTTCACCGTCAAAACCAAATGGAAAAGCGTCCTGCCACATTGATATCAACCAGCGTGAAATCACGGTCAAATCCAGAGCAGCCTGAATGATGTGTCCACTGAGTTCCAGATCGCCCTTTCTGTTGGCCGCGGCAATTTCACTGATTAATTTTTTTCCGGCGACGCATGCCTCGATGCGCCCATTGAGCTTCTGGCTTTTCTGTTGCAAAGTTCCGTTAAAGTTTCCTTCAAGAAAACGCCGATCTCTAAAAAAAACCTTTGCAAGACAGGAAATCTTCTGATTTTCGTGCTGATCTGGCTTCTCAACGATCAAATCTGCGAGATTAAGCCTGATCAAACCTTCATTGAATGGCTTAATCTCTATCTCTTCAAACTTCATTCGAGCAAAGAACAGATTTCCCGGCAAATTAGCCAGGCAGGCGACTTCCGGAAAATTTGGCAACCTGTCGAGCCAGGGGGGCATAGATTGTCCGCCCGCTTCCACCCTTTTGCAA